>JAHJSA010000106.1 GCA_018830645.1 Actinomycetota bacterium | reverse complement strand
TACAGCCGCCCCTACGCCGGTGTCTACCGTCAGCCCGGAGGAGGCACCACCCCTCTGGTCTTCGGTATCCTCACCGCGGATAGGGGTGACGTGGTCTCCCTCCTCGACGCCGCCGGCGCCCCCTTCGCCGCCTACCGCTACGACGCCTGGGGGGGGGAACCCCCAAGGTACGGGGAACGTGCAGACCGGGGTGTGGTCCAAGAGCACCCCAATCGTCCGCCTTGCTGCAGCGCGCGAGCCGTTGCTCGTCGGAGTCCAGGTCGTGCAGGAACTTGTACCTCTCCCTCACTGTGGCGATCCAGCCAGGGATATCAACCGGAGTCGTCAGGTATCCGATGGCTTCGGGTCTGAACTCGTTTGGATGTCGACTCCTGAGCACTTGCTCTGGGTCGAACGGCGCCTCGCCGAGTCCGTCGTCCACCACGTCGGTCCACACCTTGAGCACCAGCAGACCCCGAACCAGAGACTCGTCGAAGGCGCGAGAGGCGAACCACACGAGATCGTAGAGGTCGCGCACGAGGCTGTCTCGACGAAGGCGGGCCAGCTTCTCCGCGATGATCTCTTCGACTGCCGAGGTAGGAAGCTCGGGGACCGCGAATTCGTACCGCTGGTGAATGGACATCGCCACCATCGCCATCCGCCGCGGCGGCAGCCAGAGACCGCGCCGCCCCAGCCAGAGACTGCGGCGCCCCAAATCCAAGCGAGCCGGCACATCCGCCTCTCCGAACGGGCTGCTGATGTCGAGACGCATTCGCCGAGTGCCATCGATGGGCGTCAGGCTGAACCGGAACTGACCCACCTGCGCCCTGTCGACCATGTCAACCAGCAGCTCCGCCGATTCGTCGTCCACGCCCGCGAAGTCCAGGTCGGTGGAGAAGCGTCCCGCATTGCCCGCCCAGAACTTGCGGATGGCCGTACCGCCCTTGAGCGCCACGCCAAGATCGAAGAATCCCCCGCTTGTCAACAAGTACAGCAAGTGGTCTTGCGCGATGTCGATGATGGCCGGTCCGCGCCCGCCGCGGCGGCCTTGGCAGTGCCGGGCGAGGTACCCCTCAGTTATCATCCGACCCCCCAGTTCAGCCCAAGTCCGTCGACGACATCGAATTCTCCGATATAGCGACCCCCGGAGCCCCTGTTCCCAAGATAGTACGGCCCCGTTCCCGCCGGAGCCTGAGCGAAGAGCCGTCCCGCGGTACCTGCCTGGCCTCCCCGGTTGAGGAGGTACGACGCCCGTGCCCACGCGCTGCGCGGACGATGAGCCAGCTCCCGAGAGAGGTCGGTCACTGTCAAATCGGAGGCCGCCTGTCCCAGCCATTCGGGCACGTTGGGCCAGTCGCGGAATCCGCTCGGACGTGCCGCCATGAACGCTAGGAGTGTGCCCGGCGCCCATGTGGGGAGCCCGTCGCGGGCAACAGTGTCCAGCGCGTGGCTCCAGTGCACGATCCGAAGATCTTTCAGCGCTTTCGGCGGGCGCGACAACAAAGGAACGGCAACCACTTCAGGATCGGGCCTGCGACCGACCAGGCCAAGCAGATACGCTGCGGACTCCGCGGCGACCGCGTAGGGAGTCGAAGGATCACGAGCCAGCGTGGCTCTAAGCTCTATCAGCGGATCACCTGATCCGACAGCGCCGGCGCGTGATGCCGGAACGAACTCCCACACTCCTTTGGTGGAGAGACCCAGCAACCAGCCGAGTTCGCGCAGACGTCGAGCAACCTGGTCGATGGGCCATCCGATACCCGCCTCCCGCGCCCAACCCGCCAGCTGCGCCGCCGTCACTACTCGTGGTTGCTCGAGTTCGAGCAACTCAAGGAGAGACGCCAGGCCACGGGGAATCGTTCTGGCTGTCATTATATACGCCTTAACTGTCTGAATGGGACAGATAGCGTGTTACATACGACAGGACTGAACTCAAGTCGACTGAAGGGGCGAGACGCGAGGAACTCGGCCTCCCGCGTACGCATTTCTGGGAGAGCTTCGGATAGGACGAACGCGTGCTCGAGCATCTGGAGGAAGTTCGCCCCACCCTCGGTAGGATATTCTTGTCTCCTGGCGCCGGTGACCAAGGGTCTTTCGCGAGTCCTTCCGCTGCGGCTGCGCGGTGTCGCCCGGGGAGAGCGTGGCGGATCGGGTGTGTGTTGGCGACAAACCGACTATCTGTGCCGTCGTTGGGGTCGCGACGAGGAGGTGGGATGCGTGGTAGACCGTTCCGACGAGCCGCTGCGCGCGGAGCTTCTTAGCCTAGAGCGGATCGCGGACCGCGCGCGGGAACTCGCTCGCTCTCAGGCCAGCGCGGTCACTCGGCGTCCGCGAGCCACGCCGCTGAAGCGCCAGGTCGAGGTCGCGGGGTCTCTCCTGGCCTCGTACAACGCCGGCCTCGCCGCGGGTGCGAGAGAAGGCCGGCCGGTCTCACCGGCGATGGAGTGGCTGCTGGACAACCATGTCTTGGTGGAGGCTCAGGTCAGAACCGCGACGGCCGATCTGCCGACAGGCTACGGCGTCGAGCTCCCTCGCCTTACCGAGGGTCCCCTCGTCGGTTTCCCCCGTGTCTACGAAGCGGCGGTCGTACTACTCTCGCACACCGACTCCCGTATCGAATCGGAGTGCCTTGAGCGTTTTGTAGTGGCCTACCAAGAGGTCTCGCCGTTCTCGCTCGGTGAGACATGGGCGATCCCGATCATGCTGCGCATCGCGCTCGTGGAAAACCTCCGCAGGCTGGCCGCGCGTGTGAACGACGCGCATCTGGCCGAGACCGCGGCCGACACGTGGGCCGACCGGCTGCTCACGGCGCTCGAAGGCGAATCCGAGACCGTTCCCGGGTTGGTCTCAGCACTCTCACGGATCAAGGGAGCAGCGTCGATCCCGTTTCTCATGCGTCTGGCAAAGAGGATGGCCAACCAGGAGCGTAACGTCTCCCTGGTCACCACGTGGATCGAGCGCGCCGTCCACGAAGCTGGGTCGTCGCTGGACGAACTCGCGCGAACCGAGCAAGGGCGCCAGGCCGGCGACCAAGTCAGCATCGCCAACGCGATCACCTCTATCCGGTTCGTGGAGGCTTTGGACTGGCGAGTCTTCGTCGAGCGGCACAGCCTCGTGGAGGCCGCGCTCCGCGAGGACCCAGTGGGCGTATACGAATCCATGGACTTCGCGAGCCGGGACCGATACCGGCATGCGATAGAGGCCATGGCTCGCCGCTGCCCGTTCGGCGAGCTCGACATCGCGCATGCCGCCATCGAGAGTGCGGCCGAGGCGCTACGCGCAGATATCTCCGACGAGGTCCGCGGACACGTCGGCTACTACCTCATAAGCGACGGGCGTTACGAGTTCGAGCGCTCTTTGGCGTATCGCCCCCGCGGCCGCGAGCGTGCGCGACGCGGCTGGCTCTCGGCGCGAGGCGCAGCTTATTGGGCCACTATCGCGGCGTTCACGTTCGGACCGGCGCTCGTGCTCGCGGCCATCGTGGTCCAGAACGGCGGAGCGCTGTGGAGCGCGGTCCTCCTCGGCGCCCTCTCGCTCATCCCGTTTTCCGAGGTGGCCATCGCGATAGCCAATCGGCTCGCCGCGGCCATCTGGCCGCCCCTGATCCTACCGAAGCTCGACTACGAACAGCCTCTTGCGGACGCGCATCGTACGCTCATCGTGGTCTCGGCGCTCCTCACCTCGGCGGGGTCGGCACACGAGGTCATCGACCACCTCGAGGTGCACCATCTCGCGAACTCGGACCCCAACATTCACTTCGCACTGCTCGGTGACCTCAAGGGCGGCGCCTCGGAGCACGCGTCGGGCGACGCAGCGATCGTAGAGGCCGCGCAGGCTGGGATCGCGGAACTCAACCAACGCTACGGTGAAGGCGGCCGGGGCCCGTTCCACCTCTTCATCCGCTCCCGGGTCTACAACTCTGAAGAGAAGAGCTGGATGGGCTGGGAGCGGAAGCGTGGTGCCCTGACCGAGATCGCCCGGCTCCTCCGGGGATCGGGCGACACGACTATCACCCTGCAGGCGGGAGACGCCTCGTTCCTCCCGGGCGTGACATTCATGCTCGCACTCGACGCGGATACCGTACTCCCGCGCGACATCGCACGGCGACTCGTGTGCACGATCGCCCACCCGCTCAACCGCGCTCAGGTGGACCTCGAGCGGCGGGTGGTTACGCGCGGGTACGGTCTTGTCCAGCCGAGGGTAGGGATGACGCTCACGTCGGCGACGGCGACGGCATACGCGAAACTCAACACCGGACCGACCGGATTGGACCCGTATTCGGGGGCGGTGTCGAATACCTACCAGGACGTCTTCATGGAAGGGTCGTTCACCGGCAAGGGCATCTTCGAGGTCGACGTGTTCAACAGGATCCTCGAAGGGCGCTTCCCCGAAAGCCGGCTGCTGTCGCACGACCTCATCGAGGGGTGCTTCCTGCGCACCGCGCTCGCGAGCGACATCGAGGTGCTCGACGACTTCCCTGCCTCATACATGACCCAGTGCTCACGCCTACACCGTTGGGTGCGCGGGGACTGGCAAATCACCCCCTGGCTGGGGCGCACCGCGCCGGGCACCGGCGGCACCCGGTACCGCAATCCGCTCACGCTCGTGCACAAGTGGAAGATCCTCGACAACCTGCGGCGCAGTCTCTTCCCCGTCTCGACCATGGTTTTCGGCGTCGTCGGCTGGCTGCTCATCCCCGGCGCCGGATGGGAGTGGGCTGCAGCGCTCCTACTCATCCTCGTCTTCCAAGCCCTCCTTCACGCCCTCGACTCCCTCGTGAACTTCCCGGGCGGGATCGGATTCCTCGCCACCGTGCGTCCGGTCGTCGCGGAACTCCGCGCCGACCTCGTCCGCGCCTACACGAACCTCTCCTTCCTGCCGCACCAGGCGCTGCTCCAGGGTGACGCGGCGGTACGCGCTCAGTGGCGTACCATGGTCTCGAAACGGCACCTCCTCGAATGGACCACCGCAGCCGAGGCAGAGCGGCTCGGCGGAGCAGATCTGAAGTCGTTCGCACACGCGATGTGGCCGTCGGTGCTGCTCGCATTCGCGATCGTGACGCCGGCTCTCGCACTGGTCCCGGCGTCGCGAATCTACATCATCGCCGTGGCGTTCGCGTGGACACTGTCCCCTGTCGTCGCGTGGAAGATGAGTCGGCCGCGCACGTACAAGGTCACCGAACTCTCGTCCGAGGAACTCATGCTCATACGTCGCGTCGCCCGCAAGACGTGGCGGTTCTTCGAGACCTTCGTCACGGCCGAGGACAGCTACCTGGCTCCAGACAACTTCCAAGAGGATCCGGTCGGTCAGATCGCCCACCGGACCTCGCCGACCAACATGGGGCTCCAACTCCTTGCCATGCTCGCGGCGCACGACCTCGGCTACATCTCGCTCACGGGACTCGTGGAGCGCGTCAACGAGACGCTCGGCACGATGACGCGCCTCGATCGATTCCGTGGGCACTTCTACAACTGGTACGACACTCGGACGCTCGAGCCTCTCCGACCCGCATACGTCTCGACCGTGGACTCCGGAAACCTCGCCGGCGGACTCATCACCCTGCGCGTCGGCCTCGCCGAGGTCTCCGAGGCGTCCGTCATCGGTCCGCACGCGTTCGCCGGCATCGTCGATGCGCTGCGTCTCGCCCTCGAAGATCTGCTCGAGTCAAGAAGCAGTCTCGGCTCCTCGGATGAGATCGACTCGATCCGAAGCGACCTCGACGAGATGCTGCGGAAGGTGACCCGCGCGGAGGTCCCTCGCAACGCAGGCGGGTGGGACGCCGTGCTCGGCGATCTGATGCGCACGGGGGCCCCGCTCGTCGAACGGATGCATGTGCACGGGGCGGGCGACGGTAGTCGCCCCGCCATCGACTCTCTTCTCGACGCAGTCGAGGCCGTGCGGCGACATCACGACGATCTGCGACGGTACATGCCCTGGGCGCACCTTCTCTCGACCGTGCCGCACTCCGTCGCGGGATGGGCGCGAGCGCACGACCTCGTGCCGCTCATCGGGCACGTCCCGAGCCTCGTGGAGTTGGCGGAGGGACTCGGTGGCGCCCTTGACGCACTCCACGCGCTGGCGACCGATCCCGCCGCCGGCGCCGACGAGGCCGAGCGAGAGGAGGTCGCCACCTGGGCGGCAGCCCTCGAGGCGGCACTGAGGAACAATCGGCCGACGTGTGCCGATATGCTCGCGCAACTGCGCCTCGCGGTCGGCATCGCCTCCGAGATGTGGGAAGACGCGGACTTCGAGATGCTCTACGACGAGGGACGTCAGCTGTTCTCGATCGGCTTCAACACCGAGCGCGGCACGATCGACGACTCCTACTACGACATGCTCGCGTCCGAGTGCCGCCTCGCCTCATACCTGGCCATAGCTCGCGGAAACGTACCGCAGCACCACTGGTTCAGGCTCGGCCGCCAGCTCACCCGTACGACCGGCGGGATCGCGCTGCTTTCCTGGTCGGCGTCGATGTTCGAATACTTGATGCCTCTGCTGGTGATGCACAACTATCCCGACACGATACTCCAGCGCACCTACGAGGCGGTCGTCCGCCGGCAGATCCAATACGGGGGCGAACGCGGGGTGCCGTGGGGCGTCTCTGAGTCGGCCTTCGCTGCGCGGGACGCGGGACTCGTCTACCAGTACCAGGCCTTCGGCGTGCCGGGGCTCGGACTCAAGCGCGGGCTATCGGACGACGCGGTGATCGCTCCGTACGCCACGCTGCTCGCCCTCATGGTCGACCGGACGGCCGCGCTCACCAACCTCCGGCGACTGACCGCCGAAGGCGCCGAGGGTCGCTATGGCTACTACGAGGCCCTCGACTACACGCCTGGCCGCGTCCCCGCGGGGGAGCGGCGCGCGGTGGTACGAACCTATATGGCCCACCACCAGGGGATGGGCCTCATATCGCTCAGCAACGAACTCACCGGGGGGCGCATGCGGGGGCGCTTCCACCGTGATCCCCTTGTCGAGACCGCCGAGTTGCTGCTGCAGGAACGGGTGCCACGGCACATCAAGCCGGCACAACCGCACACCGAGGAGGTCGAGCTCGTGCACTCCTTGCGCGAACTGCCACCCCCGGTGACCCGGTCCTACCCCCTCGCCGACACACCGACGCCCGCGACGCACTTCCTGTCCAACGGACGGTACTCCGTGATGGTCACCAACGCCGGCGGCGGCTATAGCCAGTGGCTGGACATCGCCGTGAGTCGCTACCGCGAAGACATCACGCGAGACAATTGGGGCCAGTCCTGCTTCGTCCGCGACGTGGCCACCGGCGAGGTGTGGTCGAGCGCCTTCCAGCACTCGCTGACCGCGTACGACGACTACCACTGCATCATGTCGGTCGACAAGTGCGAGTTCCGCCGACGCGATGGAGACATCGAGACCCACACGGAGATCGTCGTGTCGCCGGAGGACGACGTGGAGATCCGCCGGATCGCGGTGACCAACAACGGAGCGACCTCGCGGCAATTCGATCTCACCAGCTACTTCGAGGTAGCGCTCACCACCCAGGGCGGCGACCAGGCTCACCGTGCCTTCTCCAATCTGTTCGTCGAGACGGAAGTCCTGCCGGACTCGAGGACGCTGTTGTTCAGCCGCCGTCCGCGGTCGGCTGAGGAACAGCGGGTCTGGGGCTTCCACACGCTCGGGTGTGACGTCGGACCCGAGCGTGCGTTCGAATACGAGACAGACCGAGCGCGCTTCCTCGGTCGACTGCGTCAGGCGCACGACGCGCGTGCCGTTCGAGAGGACGCGCCGCTTTCAGGGACGGTGGGCGCCGTACTCGACCCCATCTGCTCCCTGCGCAGCCGGATCACCGTCGGACCAGGGGCGACCGGGCGCATCGCCTTCATCACCGGCGTCACGCACAACCGAGAAGAGGCGCTCCTGCTGGCCGAGAAGTACGCCGACCTGCGGTCCTCACAGCGCGCCCTCGACCTGGCGTGGTCGACCACCCAGATCGAGCTGCGCGACCTCGGCATCACCCCCGACCAGGCGGTGGTGTTCCAGCGTCTCGCTTCTCGGATGTTGCTCACGGACCCCTACTCCCGCATCAAGATCAAGACGAGCACGGAGAGCACGCTTCCCATGTCCGCCATGTGGGGCCTGGGGATCTCCGGCGACCACCCCATCCTGCTGGTGAAGATCGAGCGCATCGAGGACGCGCAGCTGGTCCGACAGACGCTGCTGGCGCACCAGTACTGGCGGCACCGGGGTTTCCGCTGCGACCTCGTCGTGCTCAACACGAAGCCCAGCGCGTATCACTCCGAACTCGACGACCGCCTGCAACTGCTCGTGCGGACTGGGCAAGCGCTCCAGATGGCCGACAAGCCGGGCGGCGTATTCATACGCCGAGCGGACCAGATAGACCCCGGTGTGCTCAACCTGCTCGAGAGTGTCGCGCACGCCACACTCGAAGCCGACCGCGGTCCGATAGCGCTGCAGCTCAACCAGCGGGGCACCCGCAAGGAACTCCCCGCGCAGTTCGTGCCCACACGCGAAGCTCGAGAGTACCCAGTCCCCCGACACGTGCGGCCGAGACTCGAGTTCGACAACGGCTACGGCGGGATCGATCCCGACACGGGTGAGTACGTCATCATCCTCGAGAACGGCGCCACCACGCCCGCACCATGGATCAACGTGATAGCCACCCCGGAGTTCGGCAGTATCGTCTCCGAAGCCGGAGTCGGATCCACGTGGGCGCGCAACAGTCACGAGAACCGCATCACGACCTGGAACAACGACCCGGTCTCGGACGGCTCCGGCGAAACCATCTACATTCGCGACGAGGACACGGGGGAGATCTGGAGCCCGACCGCGCTGCCCATATTCGACAGCGGTACCTACACCGTTCGCCACGGTCGTGGCTACTCCACGTTCGAACACTGGTGCCACGGGATCCATCACGAACTCACGTGGTTCGTCGCGGCCGAGGATCCTGTGCGCGTTGCCCGATTGAAGCTCACGAACCAGTCCGGGGAGCCGCGCCGGCTGTCCGTGACCCAGTTCGTCGAGTGGGTGCTCGGCGACTCCCGCTCCCGAGCCAACCAACGGGTAGTCACCGGCTACGACGACCACTCCGAGATGCTGACCGCGCATAGCTGGTTCAACCAGGACTTCCCGGGTCGCGTGGCTGTACTGGCATGCGACAATCCGCTGCGCAGCTACACCGCGAGCCGCACCGACTTCCTCGGCCGAAACGGTACCCCGACCGACCCCGCCGCGCTACACCGCACGGACCTCGGCCGCGCTACCGGCCGCTTCCATGACAACTGCGGCGCGGTCCTGACCTCCGTCGACCTTTCGCCCGAGGAGACGGTCGAGGTGCGCTTCTTCCTCGGGCAGTGCGACACCATCGAGGAAGCCCGCGCAATGGTGAAGGCGCATCGTGAGCCCGACGCCGCGGACCGCGAGCTCGCCCGCATCCGGGAGCGGTGGGATTCGCTCCTCGACACGCTCAGCGTGAGCACTCCGAACCCGGCGCTCGACGCCATGATCAACGGTCCCGCGCTCTACCAAACGCTCGCGTGCCGCGTCTGGGGACGCACGGCGCTCTACCAGTCATCCGGAGCCTTCGGCTTTCGCGACCAGCTGCAAGACGTCATGGCGCTCACGCTCGCCGACCCGGGCATCGCTCGGGCGCAGATCGTCGAGGCCTCGCGTCACCAGTTCGAGTCGGGCGACGTACTCCATTGGTGGCAACCGCATTCCGGCCGCGGCGTGCGCACGCGCTTCTCCGACGACCGGAACTGGTTGCCCTTCGTGGTAGCGGACTACGTCCGCGCCACCGGCGACCTCTCCATACTCGATGAGACCACCCCGTACATCTCCGGTCCCGCCGTGCCTCCCGAGAGAGAGGATCTCTACCTCGTCCCGCACGTCACCGACCGTCAGGCCACGGTCTACGAGCACTGCGTCGCCGCCCTGGAGGCGAGCACCGGCACCGGGGTCCACGGTCTGCCACTCATGGGAGGCGGCGACTGGAACGACGGCATGAACCGGGTCGGCCTCGGGGGGTGCGGCGAGAGCGTGTGGCTCGCCTGGTTCCTCAACCTCACGCTCACGCAGTTCGCTCCTCTGTGCGAGCTCAAGGACGAGCCCGACCGGGCCGCTGCCTATCGAGCGCTCGCCGACCGTTTCGCCGGGGCCGCCGAGAAGGAGGCATGGGACGGTTCCTGGTACCGACGAGCGTTCTTCGACGATGGTACCCCGCTCGGGACCCGTTCCGCCGACGAGTGCCGCATCGATGCCATAGCGCAGGCGTGGGCGGTCATCTCGGGGGCCGCGGACCCGGAGCGCGCTCGACGCGCGCTCGAGTCCGTCGATGAGAACCTCGTCCGCTGGGAGGATGGGCTCGTCGCCCTGCTGGCGCCGCCCTTCGACCTCATGGAGCAGGATCCCGGCTACATCAAGGGGTACGTCCCAGGAGTACGCGAGAACGGCGGCCAGTACACGCACGCCGCCGTGTGGGTCGCCATGGCCCACGCGCTCATGGGCGACGGCGACGAGGCGCTCGCCCTACTCGAGCTCATCAACCCGCTCAACCACACACGCACGAGCGAGGCCGTGAACGTCTACCGTGTCGAACCCTACGCGATCGCCGCGGACGTGTACTCCGTACATCCGCACGTGGGACGAGGTGGCTGGACTTGGTACACGGGCTCGGCATCGTGGTTCTACAACGTCGCCGTACGCACTGTACTCGGAATCCGAACCGACATGCTCGACGGTGTCCGCCGCCTCGTCATCGATCCGTGCATCGCCAAGTCGTGGACAGGCTTCTCCGCGGTCGTTCGGCTCGATGGGACGACCTACGAGATCCGGGTGGACAACCCGCGAGGCGCCAACCGTGGTGTGGAGCGGGTGACCTTGGACGGCGAGACTCTTCCGGGTGCCGGCGTGCCGCGCCTTGCCGACGGTCGCACACACCAAGTTGTCGTTACCATGCTGGGGGGTTAGCCGCGCGAGATCCCCCTCCGCGCCCCTTAGCGTCCACCTTCCTTACTGGTATCCTGCGGAGCTATGTACGTGGTCATAGTAGGCGCAGGCGAGGTGGGCTTCCACATCGCCCACATGCTCACCCAAGAAGGCCACGAAGTGGCCTTGATCGACCGCGACCCCGAAAGCATCCGTCGCGCGTCCGAAGCACTCGACGTGCTCACCATCGTGGGCAACGGCGCCAGCAAGAAGGTGCTTCAGCAGGTTCGTGTCGCCACAGCCGACATCCTCATCGCCGCCACCGACTCCGACGAAGTGAACATGGTCGCCTGCATGGCGGCGAAACACGTGGGCGTGCCACTCACCATCGCCCGGGTCAGGAACCCCGACTACCTCGACAGCGACTCCTCCGTCTCCACCGAGTTCACCGGCATCGACTACGTGATCCAGCCCGAGGCGGCGTTGGCGGAAGAAGTCGCCAAGATAGCCGAGTTGCCGGGGGCCCTCGACGTGGAATCGTTCGCCGACGGCCAAGTGCACATGATCGAGGTGCAGGTCGATGAGCGGAGCAAGGCGGTGGGCAAGCCGCTCCTCAAGATCGGCATGCCGCGCAACGTGCTGCTCACGGCGGTGCTCCGCGAGAGCGAGATGACCATCCCGAACGGTCAGACGGTGTTGCGCGCACGCGACCGGGTGTTCCTCACGGGCAAGAGGAAGGGTGTGCTCGAGGCCGCGGCGATGCTCTCGAAGGAGATGCGGCCCTCGCGGTCGGCGATCCTACTCGGCTGCGGCTCGCTCGGTCTTCAGATCGCCACGGCCCTCGAGACCCGTGGCTTCCGACTCACCGTGTTCGAGAAAGACTACGATCGCGCCGTGAAGGCGGCCGAGGTGCTCAAGCGGTCGCTCGTCCTGCACGACGAAGGACTCGACGAGGCGGTGCTTCTGCGGGAAGGGGTCGCCGACGTGGGCCTCTTCATCGCGGCCACCGGCGACGAGCGACTCAACATGCTCTCCTCCCTGCTCGCCAAGCGACTCGGGGCGGGCCGCACCATCTCGGTGGTCGACAGGGCGGCGTTCTCCGCCATCCTCGAGACTGTGGGAGTGGACGTGGCCCTCAGCCCTCGCAGGATGACGGCCTCCCGCATCCTCCGATTCGTCCGCTCCGGCGCCGTGCTCAGCGCCTCGATCCTCGACAAGTCGGCGGGAGAAGTGCTCGAACTGATGGTGCAGCCGGAGTCGGTCATCGTCGATCGGCAGCTGCAAGACACCCGCTTCCCCGACGGCTCCATCTTGGGGGCGTTGGTCCAGAAGGACGGGGTACACATCGCCAACGGCATGTCGATCCCTAGAGCCGGCGATACGGCCATCGTCTTCGCCCTCCCCGCTGCTGTGACGGAGGTGGAGCGGCTCTTCTCCGGCGAGAAGCGTTGAACGTCCGCTTCGTCGCCCAGATGCTCTCCCTCGTGGTGCTGGCCATCGGCGCGGGCATCCTCGCATCGGCGGCGGTCGCCGCGCTCTACGGGGGCGACGACCTCGTCGCGCTCCTCACCGCCGCCGGGGTGTCGTTCGCAGTGGGCATACCGCTCCACTACGGGTCACGGTTACCTGGCCGCACGAACATCGGCTACCGCGAGGGGTTTCTCGTGGTGGGCGCGGGGTGGCTCACCGCCATGGTATTCGGAGCTCTGCCCTTCCTCTTCTACGGCATGTTCGGGGTGGTGGATTCACTCTTCGAGACCATGTCGGGCTTCACCACCACGGGGGCGAGCGTGTTGGTGGATTACGATCAGCCGCACGGCATCATGTTCTGGCGTTCGCTCACCCACTGGTATGGCGGCATGGGCATCATCGTGCTGTTCATCGCGCTGCTCCCACCTCTGGGCGGCGGCGCGATCCGCCTGTTCTCCGCCGAGGCGCCCGGCCCCGTGTCGGAGCGCCTCACCCCTCGCATCAAAGACACGGCCAGGGGCCTGTGGTACATCTACGTTGGGGTGAGCGCCGTCGAGGTGCTGGCCCTCATGGCGGCCGGCATGTCGCTGTACGATGCGGCCACCCACACCTTCGGCACCATGGCCACCGGGGGCTTCTCGCCACGAGCCACGTCGATCGCCGCGTACGACTCGTGGGCCATCGAAGCGATCATCACCTTTTTCATGGTCGTCGCCGGGGGGAACTTCGCCCTCTACTTCGCCTTCGCCCAGGGAGATCGGCTGAAGATCTGGCGAGACCCGGAGTTCCGCCTGTATCTCTCGATACTCGCGGGGAGCATCGCGCTGGTCACTCTCAGCCTCGTGCTGGCCGGCTCCCACGCCGGCGGGATCCAAGCCTTCAGGGAGGCGCTGTTCCAGGTGGTGTCGATCCAGTCGACCACCGGCTACGTGACCGCGGACTTCGATCAGTGGAACACCTTCGCCAAGACCGTGCTGGTGATGCTGATGTTCGTGGGAGGGTCGGCAGGATCTACAGCCGGGGGCTTCAAGGTGGTGAGGATCCTGCTGCTCGCCAAGAACGCGCGGCACGACCTCATGCGTCAGGTGCACCCGACCGCCGTCCTGCCGGTGAAGGTGGCCGGCCGAGTCGTGCCCGACGCGATGCGCACCGCCGTGCTCGGGTACTTCTTCCTCTACGTGCTGGTGTTCGCCGCCGGGGTCCTGCTGGTGTCGATCGCGGGCTCCGACATCGTCACTTCCACCACAGCCGTGGTGGCGACCCTCAACAACATCGGGCCGGGGCTCGAGTTGGTTGGCCCCGTGCAGAACTACGCGCTGATCGCGCCCTTCGGCAAGGTGGTGCTCATCGGACTCATGGTGATGGGGCGACTGGAACTCATCCCGATCCTGCTCCTGTTCACACGCGGGTTCTGGCGGCGCTGAGAGCGGGGGGCCGGCGACGCCGACCTTCGCCTTGGGCTCTGAAGCGCCCAGCGCCGAGTGCTCGAGGCCGCAACCTAGTCCCTCGGGTCGAACGCGACGGAGTTGCTTGAGGAGGAACCGCCAGACGAACCGGCGGCGGAGCCGCCGCGTTCGATGAACGCCGCGCGTGACTCATGGATGACCTTCCAGGCCGTGGCCGCGTCCTGCCAACCAGCCACCCGGGTCTTCTTCATCTCAAGGTCCTTGTAGATCGCGTAGAAGTGCTCGATCTCGAGGAGCAGATGCGCGGGTACGTCACTGATGTCGTCGAGCCAGTTCCACTGGGGGTCGCTCACCGGCACGCAGAGCACCTTGTGGTCGAGGCCCTTCTCGTCCCACATCTTGAAGAGACCTATGGGCTTCGCCTCGATCACACACCCTGTGAAGGTGGCCTCCCCCACGATCACCATCGCGTCGAGCGGGTCGCCGTCTTCGGCGTGGGTGTCACGCACGAACCCGTAGTCGGAGGGGTAGTGAACCGAGGAGAACAGCATCCGATCCAGCTTGAAGCACTGGAGGGTCGTGTCCCACTCATACTTGTTCCGGCTCCCCTTCGGGATCTCGACCACCACGAGTATCGACCGTTCCTCCGTCGACAGCCCTTCCTTCGACCGTTCCTCCATGAGCCGATCACCCCTTCCGAGGGCGACGAATCGCCCCGCGTGGCCCGCCGCGCGCGGCGCAACGTGTGCGGGTTCGAAGGCAATGGTAGCCCCAGTCAAGGGGAAACGCCACCGGTGGTGTTAGAATCTGTTCGTGCTCAGCCATAGCTACATCACGTTCCTCAGCGACTTCGGCTGGAAAGGCGGCTACGTGGCCGCCTGCGAGGCCGTCGTGGCCGCGATCACTCCGTCCACCAGGATGCTGCATGTCTCGCACGCGGTGGAGCTCGGCGACATCCGCGGCGGGGGGCTGGTGCTCGCACGCATAGCGCCGCTTGGACCGCCCGCGGTGCACCTCGTTGTGGTCGACCCGGGAGTGGGCACCCGCCGGCGCGCCGTGGTTGTACACGCCGCCCGGGGGGACTACCTCGTGGGCCCCGATAACGGCCTCATGATGCCGGCTCTAGCTGCCCTCGGAGGCGCGACAGCCGCGTGGCACATCAACACGCCGAGCCTGCGCACTCAGGCCGGGCTGTCCGCCAACGAGCTATCGCATACCTTCCACGCCCGCGACGTCTTCGCTCCGGCCGCCGCCCTCCTCGCTACCGGGCTGGCCCCGGCCACCTTCGGCCAACCGATAGACCCCACCTCCCTCGTCCATGCAAAAGAGCCTTTCCTCGAGACCGACGGCGAGACGACCCGAGCCGAGATCATAGAGATCGACCGCTTCGGCAATGTCTCGCTCGCACTCGAACTGACACGCTCCTTCGGGGAGATCTCCGCGCGCCTGACCGTGTTCGTGGAGGGCGAAGCGGACCAAGGGTGGGCCTGCCGCCGCGTGAACACCTTCGGCGAGCTGAGGCCCGGCGAACTCGGCGTCTTGCGCGACTCCTGGGGGCACGCCTGTCTCGTGCTCTACGGGGCGAGCGCCGCCGAGCTACTCGGAGCTCGGGGGGGCGCGATCATGCGCATGGTGCCGCCGGCCGACGAACTCGCCGCCGGGCCCACCGACGTCCCTGCCGACGAACTCGCCGCCGGGCCCACCAACGGACCCCCGGACGCAGCCTCGTCGAGCCCGACCGACCGCACCACCTCCGGCACGGAAGGCGTGTGACCCGGGTGTCGGCACAGGCTGGATCCGTCGAACCTTCAACCCGCGACCTTCTGGCGCTCTATCGCCCCGACCTCGAGCGGACGATCGCTGACAGCGGGCACCCCGGGTACCGGTACGCACAGGCCTACCAGCACCTCATGCGCCGGCCCGGATCCCCGCTCTCTGAGGCGACCAACCTGCCCAGCGACCTGCGCGAGGCACTTGATCCCCTGGGCCACTCCACGCTCGTCGAGCACAGGAAGTGGGAAGACGCCGATGGCACCACCAAGTCGCTCCTCGCCGCACGCGACGGGGCGCTGATCGAAGCGGTGGTCATGCGCTACGAGCAGCGGAGCACGGCGTGCCTCTCGAGCCAAGTGGGGTGCTCTCTGGGGTGCACGTTCTGTTCGACGGGCGCCATGGGGTTCGTCCGCGACTTGACCGCGGCCGAGATCGTGGACCAAGTGCGCCACCTGCAGGCCCTCCTCGCCCCGGAAGGCCGCTCCATCTCGAACATCGTGTTCATGGGGATGGGGGAGCCGCTGCTGAACCTCGACGCGGTGCTGGCCGCGATACGGCTGCTGAAGGACCCGGAAGGCATGGCCTTCGCGCAGCGTGCCCTGTCGGTGTCTACCATCGGCATCCCATCGGGCATCCGGCGCCTCGCCCACGAGGAGCCGCAGGTGAACCTGGCCATCTCGCTCCACGCCGCCGACGACAAGCTCCGCACCCAGTTGGTGCCGGCAAACCGCCGCTTCGCCTTGTCGGAGGTGCTCGCGGCCGCCGACGACCACTTCACCATCACGCGCCGCAAGCTCTTCGTGGAGTACGTCTTGCTCGGCGGAGTGAACGACTCCACTCGCCACGCCGTTGCCCTCGCCGATCTCTTACGCGGAAGGGTGGTAACGGTGAATCTGATCCCATGCAACCCGGTGCGCGGAGGGTTCGAGCCGCCGCCCGCCGAGGTGGCGGCTGCGTTCCGCGACACCCTCGTTCAGCGCGGCCTCACCGCCACGCTACGCACCGGCCGCGGACGCGCCATCCTTGCCGGGTGCGGCCAACTCGCCACGAAGACCCAGGCGGCACGGAAAGGAATCCGCAACCGCGGTCCAGACCGGTAGGTGCTTTGGATCCATCCGCCTGAATGGCGGTGCGCCCCGGATCAGGGGGCGTGCGGCGGCGCGTCTCGGTTCAGGTGATCCCATGGGAACCTTCCTCGTTGGGTGCTTCGGGCGCGGCGGGGGAGGTGGCGTCCGACGACGGCTCCTTCCAGCTCAAGCTACCCTCGCCGGGCTCGTTGCCACGGATCCCACCGTACACCGAGCGGCAGGTGGGTGAGCCCTTCTTGGCCTCGAGTAGCACCTCGGCTCCGTCGGCACAGTGCTCGGAGCGCTCGAGGGCAGCTAGGTAGGTGGCGGGATCGCGAAGCCTCTCTGCCGGCACCTGTCCCGCATCGAGCTTCATCTCTACCAACCAGGCCTCGCCGTAGGGATCGCCGTCGAAGAGCTCCGGGTCATCGACCACCGTCTCGTTGATCGCGGTTATCTCCCCAGCCAGGGGCGTGACCACGTAGCGCACGGCCTTGAACGTCTCGAAGAACACGAGGTCTTCGCCAACGGACAGCCGGTCGCCCGGCTCGATGAAGAACTCGGTGGACTCGATGCCCCCCATGAGCAACACCCCCACCTTGCTTACGCCCACGCGGACGACATCGCCCCGCTCCTGCACCCAGAGCTCTTCCTCGGCGTCGTAGAGGCGGTCTTCGGCGATCTCGACGCTCTGGCCGTAGAAGCCCTCGAGCATCAGCATGGAGGGCCTCCGGCGTCACCCGGCGCGGCGTCACCCGGCGCGGAGTCCTGCGTGGCGTCACCCGGCGCGGCGTCACCCGGCGCGGAGTCCTGCGTGGCGTCCCGCGTGCCGGCGGCGGCCAAAGCTTCTTTGAACACTCGGCGGAGCTCGTCCTGCTCGGGGATGCCCGGCGACACCAACCTGTATTCCACAAGGACGCTCGGCACCGGCAGGTGCTCCCCCGCCACGCGGCGGAGTTCCCGGTACCGCTCGGCGCCGACCCGCTCCTTCAGAGTGACCACCTCCACCTGCACCACATCCTCGCCGAACTCAAGCGCCACCTCCCGGGTGGCCTCGATGGCGTACAGTCAGGGCACGCAGTGGCCGCCTTCGGAGATCACCTGCACCTCCAACACAGCGCCTCACCCCCCCGTAACCCGTACGGGCTTCGCCGCGTCGCCACGATCATCCCGACGACCACACATCACACCAGGCTCCCGCCGGCAGGAGCCGCGCTCGCAGCTCCTCGACCCCGAAGCCGGACTCACGGAACTCGACATCGGCCCAGTGTTCCTCCCAGCTCATGTCCACCAACTCCACCTCGGCCGACGTTTCCAGAACTCGGCGCACGGCCGAGCCGCATGTGACTCAACCGCGGAGCACCAGCCGCATCGCCCGATCCTTGCCTTCCGCCCGGCCACTGCCTTCCGCCTGGCCTTCCGCCCGGTCACCGTCATCCGCCCGGTCGATTCCCACGAAGGTCACCTCCCACCGCCGGTCGTTTCGCCCCATCGCGCGCAGCCAATGCGCGGGGCCCGACCGCGGGGCCCGACCGCGGAAAGGTCCCGTGGAGCCTCCGGCGCCGTGTCCGCCCCAGGCCGAGGGTCAGCGCTCGAACCCGTCGAGCTCCTCGTACTCCTGCACGTCTTCCTCCAGCCGACGCCGCAGCTCGGGGTCCTTCTCCAGCTTGAACGCACACATCCCCGAGCACTGGTAGCAACCCGACTCGATCTCCTCGTAGCCCATGGTCTCTTCGATGTCGAGGGATTCGTCATGAAGGCCCTCGGGGTTCGGGGCGGCCGTCTGCCGCTGGAACTCATAGTGGGGGTCTTCCAGCATGTGCCTGGCGATCGCCGCGGCACGTTCCGCGAGGTCCTTGGCCAGCCTCTGGCCCGAGACCTCCGGGAAGGGGCGGCGGCGACCGATGGCGTTCTTGGTCTCCGAGCGAACGCGGGGAGTGAACAACCGCGCGGCCGGCCTGATGCCCACGAGGTTGAGCGCGTTCGAGCCGCAGCGGTGCCCGCAGCCGTCGAGGGCGATCACCGGATAGGCCTGCACACGTTCCAACTCCTCGGGCACTCCCGTGATGATGGGGGGGATCGAGACCAGCTCCACCCGCCCCGGCAGCAGGTCTTCGTCCAGGATGTACCCCGCGAGCCGGGTGACCGACGACACGGGGTCGCCGATGCCGCCGCACGGAAAGATGGTTACCTTATCGACCGCCATCGACCGACTCCTCGGGAAGCGGGGGCATGGAGACGGGACGGTAGATGCCCGGTTCGATCTGCACGAACTCCATGATCCCCTCCATGTTCGGCGCGGAGCGGAACCACTTGTCGGGCTGCTTCAACAGTTCAGGGCGTTCGAAGGTGTACGGACTGCCCTTCTTCATCATGCCGCCCGCGATGCCGGACACCCGCTCGGCCACGAACCGGCTGAACTCCTTGGTAACACCTGAAGGGAACCTGCGGCTCCCCCCAGAGAGGTCGAAACCCTGCGCTTCAGCGTACTCAGGGAGATGGAAGCGCACGGCGGGGGTGATGCCGGCCAGGTAGAGCAGGTTGCTGCCGCAGCTCCACTCGCAGCCGTCGAGGGCGAACGACGGGCTCTTCACCACCATGAGGACGTCTTCCTCGACGCCCCTGAGGAAGGCCGGAGCGCAGGAGATGAGCGTCTTCTCCGGGATCAACTCTTCGGCGACCACATAGGTCGCCAGCCGGGCGACCGTGGCACCCACCCGGGTGATGCCTCCACACGCATGCATGCATATGCGTCGCACGGCCATGGGTTCGACAGGCTCCTTCCTATGCGGATGGGGCGGCGGCGGCCGATGGCCGCCGCCGCCCCCGTTCGAGCACTGATCTTACGCGTACTCCTCCATAGCTTTGGCGTGAGCCTTCTTCAAGGTGTCACGCTGCTCGTCGGAGGTTGCCGCCCCGAGGAGGGTCTCGTACAGCTCATCCAGCGTGGGGATGATGCTCTCATACGACAACTCTTGGTTCACACAGAGTGTCGGGAGCACGCGTCCCTTGCGCTCGATGAACATGCCGATACCTTCGGGGTTCTTGATCGACCACTCTTTGTAGTCGATGAATTCCTTCACGTCATCCGGCAGCGTATTGAGTACATCGACCATGTACCCGCAGGCCGGTCACTGAAGGGAGTCGAGGGTCAGAACCTCTACCAGGATCTTCTCCGACATACCCATCACCCCCCTACTTGAGCTGGGCTGCGCATGGGCTGCAGCGCCGGGTAGGGGACGTCGGGATAGTGCGCGTAGTACGTCTCGTACCAGGTCTTGGCTTCGAGTACCTTATCCACGTTCTCAACTGGAACGTCGTAGGGCATGTCTCAGCCAGGGGAGAAGGTGTATCCCACCTTCCCACCGGCGGCGAGGCTGACGATCGCGTCTTCACGAGGATCGATGATCCCAAGCGAGAGAGCCAACGTGAGCTTCAAGTTGCCGCCGAACCCGCGACCGTACTTCATGGCGCCGTCGCGCACGTAGTTCATGTTGAGCTGTTCGTCCACGCAGACACACTGGCAGCCCGTGTACATCATGTTCTCAACGATCTTGGTAGCATCGCCGCAGATGTACAGAGCGCTGACCTTGTCGGCGCCGTGGATCTTGTCGATAGCTTCCTGGCAGGCCGGGATCACGAACTTGTCGTACGTTTCCGGGCGAACCTGGCTACCCACCGGCTCCACGAGAGCGACGATGTCGCAGCCGATCTCTTCCGCGTAGATGCGGGCCGACTCGGCCGTCACCTTGGCGGCGAACTCCATGATCTCCATGGCCAGCTCGGGCTTCTTCACCATGTCGGTGAAGATCTTCGCGCCGCGAAGGTGCGAAGCCAAAGTGAGTGGACCACACGCGAGCCCGATGAGCGCCACGTCGCCGAGTTGAGCCTTGGCCTTCTTGCCGGCCTCGATGATCACCGGCCAACGCCCGTCTTGCGGGCCCGGGATCGAGAGGTTGGCTTCCGCCAAGCTCTTGTCGACAAGCGGGTGCGCGATGACCGTCGGTGGGTTGTCGTCGAACCACTTGGCTTCGATGCCCATCGACATGGCTTCGACCGCGAGGTCGAAGACCAACGGGATGCCGTCTGCCTTGTACCTGGCGGCGGCGTTGACCACCGCTTTGGCCAGCAGATCCGCGTCCTGAAGGACCGTCGTCGCGGTCTCACCGATGAGATAGGCGCCGTGTACGCCAACATACGGCACCCATGGCACTACCGGGGTGTACTTTCCCTGGTAGGCGTCAAGAACTGCCTGCTTTCCCATCGTCCTCCTTCCATTGCTCGAACAAGTATGGGACCAATGAGATACCCCCTAACTACAGGCCGGCCACCACCCCCTTCCTTCGCGCTACACCCGAGTTCACGCCACTCCGCGGCAAGCGGCGGCGCGCCCCGGGTCACAGGATAGAAGACTCTATCAACCTCGCTTTCGTGCACGCGACGGCGCAACATCCACAGGTCCTCCGACCGGTGGCGCGCTCGTTCTCGTCGAGCACCGTGCGGCACTTGTCCACATCGACCATGCGCACCATGCCGTCTTCCCTCCGCCACGGGCGCCCCGAGATCGCCCCTGCCGGGCAGGCGGACACACACAGCCCGCAGTCCCCGCAGCGGCTCTCGAACTCCGGACTATTGACCGGCAGCGGCGCGTTGGTCACAACCGTCGCCCACCCAACGTGCGGTCCGTACTCCGGGTGGTTGAGAAGCCCGTGCCTGCCCACCGTGCCGAGCCCCGCGCAGGTGGCGGCCGCCTTGTGCGAGAACCGGCGCACCATCAGAGCGGCGAACGGCGTCTCCATGGGATCGACCTCGGGGGGGCAGCAGAAGTAGCGGTACCCCTCGGCCCGAAGGTACTCCGCGATCCTTCGTAACGCGGCTTCCAGCACAGCCTGGCCCCGAGTGTCACGGTGATCGGAGAGGGCCCGCGCAAGGGCACGGTCCGAGACCGGTCCACGACGATTCTGAAGAAGCGTGACCGCCGGATGCACCACGCCCAAGGAGATGCCTTGCGGCAGGTGAAGGAAGTCCGGGGTGAGGGCCTCGCGCACGTCGCCGAACCCCACCACTTCCACCCCAGCCTGGGTCGCGATCGCCTCGATCGAGGCAGCCAGGGACGGAGCCGTATCCCGGCCCGTCGCTTCTTCGGCTCGCCTGGCGTATCTCGCTACCGCCGTCACAGTCGTCCTTCCCTCTGCGCGCCCCGGGCTCCGGGTGGCACAGACAACTCTACACTCTGCCCGCTTCTCGCGCTCATCTCTCTACGTCTCGCTACTTCCAAGGACTGCGTCGACCAGGGCCGTCAGCGCCCGGTCTGATGAGAGGCTCAGGCTGTGTATGGGAGTATCGGGCGCGAGGGCGCGCGCCGCCTCCTCAAGGCATTCCACGCCGCCGTCGGGGGCGGAGTCGACCTTCGTCAAGACTATCAGGTCCGCCTGCTGCACCTGCTGCCGCGTGATGTGGGCCACGTGCTCGGAGAACGGCGTCTCGGGGTCGGCCGCGTTCAACAACAGCACCACTGGGCCCGTAGACACCTTGGCGTCACGACCGGCCATCGCGATGGCGTTGCGCAGCTCGAGGGGCACCACGATGCCCGAAGGTTCCGCAAAGACGTACTTCACTCTATGCGTCCTGGTCATCTCCTTGAGCGCCCGACCGAAGCTCCCGGCTTCGGTGCAGCCGATTCAGCCGCCCCCGATCTGCTCGACCGGGTGGTGCCGTGTCACCTCTTCGGCGTCCAACTCCACCGCGCCTTGGTCGTTCAGCACCACGCCGGCGCTGCCGGCGCGCTCGCGCACCGCCGCCAGCAGAACCCGGATCAGGGAACTCTTGCCTGAGTCGAGCAAGCCGATCACCGAGATGACCTGGGTCGCCGACGTGTCACCGTTCACACTCACGGACTCATGTCTCCATGTCTCCATGTCTCCGCCGCCTCACTCCTCAGCCCCTGATTCCTCCGCCTCCGGTCCGAATTGCGCCTCGAGTTGCTCGAGGTACTCCTCGTCCGAAGCGAAGTCGTACTTGTCGAAGTAGAGGTGCTCTTTCTCCAAGACAACGCGGAACCCGCGCTCTTCGGCCAGCCGGTGGGCGCTACCGAGGGTCGCCTCCTTCACCTGCGCCTCGGTGATGCCCTGCACGATGGAGTTGATCGCCACATACAGGTCGTTCGAGGGACCGGAGAGCTCGCCGTGAAGGGCCGCCGGGTGGCCGATGCCTATGGTGTCGGCTTTCAGGCTGCCCTGAGCGCACATCAGGTGCGACTTGATGTGGCCGATGAACTTGGCGCCGCGCTCCACGCAGTCGCGGGCGATGGCGTCCATCATCTCGCGCAGGAGGTCGCCGACCTCCTGCGGCTCCACCGGCCGGTCGTGGTGCAGCTTGACCGCCACGCCGTAGCCGCTCACGCCGTGGTCCAAGTAACAGGCGTCGTCAGTCTGCACCGACCACCTCCCGATCAGGTTCGGACGCGGGGTCGGCGGACAGGCGCTCGATCAGCACGTCGAACCCCTCCCCCGTGACCGACGACACCGGGATGAACTCCGCTCCTGGTATGACTTCCTTCACTGCCACCATCGCCGCCTCCAGCGCGGCGGCGTCCACCACGTCGACCTTGGAGACGGCCACGATGTCGGCATCCGCGAGCTGGCTCGTGACCAGACGCCCCATGAGTTCCATGTCGAGCAGCTCGGCGGGGCGGGTGGCGTCGAACAACACCACCACGGGACCGATCTCTATGGGGGCGCCCCGGCTGCCCATGGCCGCCGCCAGCTTGACCTGGCGGGGCAGGGCCACACCCGTGGGCTCTACCAACACCACGTCGGGCGAGAAGTCGCGGTAGAGCTGGGTGAGGGTCTTGGCGAACGTGCTGGCCACCTCGCAGCAGATGCACCCGCCGCCGATGTCCTTCACCTTCATGCCCGACTCTTCCATGACCTTGCCGTCGACGGGGATCTCTCCGATCTCGTTGACCACCAGGGCCACTTTGAACCCCTTCTCCTCGGCCAGCGACCGCGAGAGGCGCAGTAGGAGCGTGGTCTTTCCGCTCCCCAGGAAGCCGGCTATCTGGATGATCCTCATGCCGCCGCCTCGATCATGCCGCCGCCTCGATCATGCCGCCGCCTCGATCATGCCGCCGCCTCGCTCGTGCCGCGCCCCATACATGCGAATCCCCTCACTCATACGCTCCCCCCTCCGCCCACGCCCATCACGCGGTCAGCGCTCCGTAGATGCGGGGCAGCTTGGTGGGCAGGTGGCTCACGTTCTGTATCACTGTGTACCGGTTGGCCCCGAACATGTCCTCCAAGTAGCGCGGGCCCTCCGGGTCGACCGTTATGCAAAAGACCTTGGTGTCGGAGCGCACGGCTTCCGACAAAGCCATCTTGGTGTCTTCCAACGCGTAGCGCATGTCGCCGTAGCCCATGTCGTAGGGGCGGCCGTCGCTCAGCAGAATGAGCAGGCGGATGGCAGCGCTCTCCTTCGACAGGTGGTCTGTGGCGTGGCGGATGGCGGCCCCCAAGCGTGTGTAGTCGAACGGCTGGATGCCGGCGATGCGTCGCTCCACGGTCTCGTCGAACTCGTCGTCGAAGTCCTTGATGCGGTACATGTCCACGTGTTTGCGCCCCCTGCTGGAGAACCCCATCACCGCGAAACGATCGTTCAAGGGACCGACTGCTTCCGAGAGGAGCACCAGCCCCTGCTTCTCGACGTCGATGACCCGCTCCCCGCCCTCTACCAACTGGTCCGTGGAGTCACTCATGTCGAGCAGGAACAGCACGGCCACGTCTCGCTGCTTCTTGTCCCTGCGGACGAAGATCTTGTCGCTCATCTGCACGCCGGCCGCCCTATCGGCAAGCGCCTCGGTGAGTGCGTCAAGATCGAGCTCATCCCCATCCTGCTGCCTGAAGTACCGTCGCACCCGCTCCGGTCGCAACCGCTCGAATTGACGACGGATGAGGAGCACTTCCCCCCGATACCGCGAGATCGTGTCCTGCACGAAGACCGGATCACCTTGGGGGATGTCCTTGCAGCGGACCGTACACCAGTCCCTGCGGAAGTCCCCCGCCACGGAGTCCCACTCATGGTATACGAACTTCTCGCCCTCTTCATCCCCGTCTTCATCCTCTTCCTCGTCCCGGATCAGCAACTCGACTTCCTGCTGCCGGTCGCGCACGGTGATCTCGAGGCCTTCGATGATCTCACTCGGGTGGAGACTCC
This sequence comes from Actinomycetota bacterium, assembly GCA_018830645.1. Lineage (GTDB taxonomy): Bacteria > Actinomycetota > Thermoleophilia > RBG-16-64-13 > RBG-16-64-13 > JAHJSA01. Next base: position 2,648 of record JAHJSA010000106.1, on the reverse strand, counting down.
CCGGCACGTCCACGGGCGCTCCGGGAGAGAGGCCGCCCGGCTTCCCGGGGTCGTCGGAGCCCGCGGTGAGGGAGGCGATCTTCATGCCCAGGAAGAGGTGGTCGTAGTACGGGGGGTGGGGGATGTCGGCCGCGGCGGTCTCCGCCGCTTCCAAGAGCCGGTCGCCAAAGAGGGTCTTCAGCTCCGCCGCCACCGCCGCCGAATCGGCGGGACGCGCGTCAGGAGCGGCTAGTCCACTCAGGATGCCCTCCAGGACGGTCGCGTCGAATCCTTCAAGCAGACGAACGCCCAGGTGGAACGCGGCGGCGTGAGCGCGCAGCGAAGCCGGCGACAGCGGCGCCCCGGAGCCCATCACCTCCGCATAGGTCTGCGACACCACGAGCTCCGCATCGGCCCGCAACCCCGGTAGAGTGCGCAGGAGAGCCGTGTCCACACGGAAATCCTCGGCCACGCCGAACAGGAACCTATCGAGATCAGAGGGACCCTCGTCGCGCCCCGTGAGCACCGACGTGCCCCGTCTGAACAAGAGCTCCAGCTCCTTCTCGCCGTAGCTGCCGAAGCGCTCGTGAGCGGCGGCGTGCAGCGCCACCAACTTGTAGAGGGCAAGCGGAGCGACCCCCGCACACCCGAGAGTGGGGCGCACGTAGAGCCTCTCGCCATCGGTGAACGCCGGTACGTCCGGAGGCACACCGGCGGGATCGAGCAGATCGTACATGCTGCGCACTTGGGCCGGGCGGCCCAGGAAGGCCTCAAGAAGCAACGCGATGCGACTCCGGAACGCCGAGAACGAGGTGGTCTTGCACAAGACCTCCACCGCTTCGTGGCTCCTCTTCGACCCGTACGACATATACAGCACCAGGTCTTCCTCACGACGGGTCACCTGGAGGCCGACTTCCACCCACTGAACGAGTTGGGCGACGGTCATGCTGGCTACGAGTGCGGGCAACGCCTGGAAGAGGCCCTTGACCGCGTGGCGTGAGCGCGAGGCCACCTTGGCTCCGATCTCGGCCAATACCGCGAGGTCTTCCTCGTGAAGCCACTGGGCGGACTTCCCTGCCGCCTCAAGATACCCCTTCGCAGCCCACCAGCCCACCTGTGAAAGGGCGAGAGCCCCCGAGTGCCAGGCGCGCAGGTAGGTCATGTCCCGGCGCGCCAAGACGGCCGGCGAGTAGTGCATGAACGTGCCGGCCAGGTCGACGTCCCTGTCCAGCGCTGAGGCTCGTTCTACGATCTCGCGGAAATCGTCCGCGGTCGTCTTCGGCATCAGGTCACGGCACAGCGACATGAAAGCCACGCCGAGACGGCTCGACCGCCCGGTGAAGCGCCGCGCGGTCGCGTGCACCTCGGAGCGAAGGAGGGGGCGCGACTCCAGAGCACTCAGGCCGTCCAGGGAGACCATGAAGAAGCGGCGCTTATCGCGCAATCGCTGGCCGCTGATGAACTCCGCCATGTCGACCCAGAGAGCCAGATCGGTCTCGTCGAGTTCGGCCAGGCGCGGCCGGGCACGAGAGACGAAGCTGCGTGCTTCGCCCTGCAGCCGGTCGAGCATCGGCTGGCCCACCAAGGTCACGCTTCGAACACCGCCTCCACGAGTTCGTATAGGGTCTCGAGCATGTCGGCGTCGTCGGTGAGGGGGCTGGCCATACTCACCGAAGCGGCCCGACGCGCCGGCACACCGTCATCGATCAGCCGAGCCGCGTACACGAGGAGTCGGGTGGAGACGCCCTCTTCCAGCCCGTGCTCCCGTAGATTCCGGATCATGGAGGCGAGTTCCACAAGCTTGGCGGCCAACTCTGCATCGACTCCGGTCTCCGTGCGCACGATCTCGGCTTCCGCGGCCCGCTCCGGATACGTGAAATCGAGAGCCAGGAATCGCTGCCGCGTGGACTGCTTCAGGTCCTTGAGTACGCTCTGATAGCCGGGATTGAAGCTCACCACGAGCATGAAGTCGTCGTGAGCCTCGACGATGTGCCCCTTCTTCTCGATGGGCAGGATGCGCCGGTCGTCGCCCAACGGATGGATCACCACCGTCGTGTCCTTGCGCGCTTCCACCAGTTCGTCGAGATAGCAGATGCCGCCGTGCTTCACTGCCAACGTCAGTGGACCGTCTACCCACTGGGTCTCGTTACCTATGAAGAGATACCGACCGACAAGATCGCTGGCGGTGAGGTCCTCGTGGCAGGCGACCGTCACCAGGGGCAGCCCAAGACGGTAGGCCATGTACTGAAGGAAGCGGGTCTTGCCGCTGCCGGTGGGGCCCTTGAGCATGACGGGGAATCTCAGCTTGTGCGCCTGCTCGAAGAGCTCCACCTCATCCGCCGAGGCCCGGTAGTACGGTTCCTCCATGATGCGGTAGTCCTCGATGGAGAGCTCTTCTCCGCGACGTGCGGCGCTCGACATACGGTCCCCCTTGTCGGCGTTGCGTGTTGAGTCGCCGGCCAGTCCCCTGGCGGCGGTGTCAGTCCCCAAGATAGATACCCCGGCGCGCCCCAAGACAGGCACCGCGCCGGGGTCATCCCTCTGCGGGGTGGGTGCTACATGTTGCGAAGAGCGCCCACCATCTTGATGGCTTCGGAGACGGCGTTCGAGGCGTTCTCGGAGTAGCCGTCGGCGCCGAACATGTCGGCGATCTCGCCGGTGACGGGAGC
>JAHJSA010000014.1 GCA_018830645.1 Actinomycetota bacterium | reverse complement strand
GATCAGAAAGTCGGTGTGCGGGCCCTGGACCCCGGCTCTTCGACATATATATCGACGAGGGCTTTCACCCGCGCGATCTGGTCTTCTTGTAGTCGTAGTCTCGATCGTAATCCACTTTCCCGAGGAGCGAGGTGATCTCGATCTGTCTTCTTCTCTGGATGTACTCCTTGAGCGCCTCGGTGAACCGCGGCCTTCTTCGTCGGGGCACCCCCGATGGCCTGGGTCTCGATGATGAGTTGATCGTCAATCGCGAGATTCGTCGCCATATTCCATCTCCACGCAGAGCGTAACACACGCCAATGTGTGACCAGAAGCCGCTCGAGTGGCCTTCCGGACTGCCAAACCGACTGCCAATGCACGGGGGGAGGCCTTGTCGAGGCGACATGCTCGGTCGCGGTATCTCGGCCTGCGGATCGATAACTGGGTGGGGGCCGACCGATGGTTCGACCCTGATGGACCGGAACCGTGACGGCCACATGGCGCTGCGGATGCTATAGAGTAAGGTGGCTTCCCGATTGTCGCGCGCGCTCGAAGCCCTGTCGTGTCAAGAACCCTACAAGCTCTCTCGAAGTGACCCCGGGCAGCCTGGTCACGATGGGAATCCGACCGACAGCTCCTCCACGTGAACGATCGAGTCACTCTGAGGGATTTCCTCGCCCTGTTCGATCAGGACGCTCAGGTGCTGGTGGATCGCTTCCCTGATGTTCCTACGGGCTTCCTCGATTGAAAGCCCGTCGCTGAAGCAGCCGGGCAAGGTGGGACAGTAGCTGAGGTACCCTTCGTCCTCAGGCTCCTTTTCGATCACAATCTCGAAACTGTAGAACTTCATGCTCCACATCATACGCAGTCTTGGACATACCGCACGCTCCGATGCCGGCACGAATTGGCGCTATCTGACACGAGGTGGCACCGTCGCCGCAGCCGAGCACGCGACCCACCGCGCCCGCCTCCGCCCGCCTCGATCGTCCCGCGCGGGCGCCCCCGGCCCCCGGCCCCTGTCACTCCCCCCGCCACACCACCCGGCGCACGTAGTCGGTGTAGGAGAGGATGATGCGCACCACCTTCTCCGACACCGCCGGCACGTCGTAGTCGCATGTCGGCGAAGTCGAGGTCCAGGGTGACGTGAATGCGTTCACTGCCGCCGCACGTGCGGGCATGTTCTCGTCCAGCTTGAACCGCTTCACGCAGATTCGCGAAGCCCCCGCCGACAGCCCCCCCGGCCAAGTTGTCAGCGGGGTGGCTCGAGTCGCCGCCGTACTGCCTCAACAAACGCCAGGGCCTGGTCGACAACCCACCTCGCTGTGTCGGGAGTCACTTCATCGCCGGTGTAGTCGGCTGAAAGCGGAGATCAAGCCGCTGTGCGTCTTCGCTACGGTCGGATCGACCGGCGCGCCCGACCAGATCAGCGCAGCCCGCGCCGCGTCGAACATGGCGTAGTACGCCCGATTGCAGGCTCCGTCCACATCTCCCGCATCAAGAAGGAGTGCGGCGGATGCAAGGGCCCGCGACGCCTTGCCCATGAGGTCCGCGGGATTCAGAGCCTGACTCCATCGCGGTCGATGTTGCGGAGCAGCGCCGCGTTCGCGTGGCGTTCGGGGTGCTCCCATTCCTCTTCCCAGATGGGGAGCGGCTGAATCCCCCCGGGCGCGGCTACCGAAAAGGATGGCGCCTGCAAGATCGTGCCGGCCCGCCACTCGTGCGATGAATGCGCGGGCTGCCCGTTCGGTGTCGGCGTTGATTGTCGTCGTCTGCACATCGGCCTCGTTGTGTGGTCACCGGTGGACGATGGGTCTCATGATACTCTTCTCCTCGACACCTACGCGGCCAAACGCGCCCCCTTCGATTGTCCAGCACAGGCGACCTCGGCCACCAGCCCCCTCACTCCTCTCGCCACACCACCCGGCGCACGTAGTCGGTGTAGCAAAGGATGATGCGCACCACCTTCTCCGTCACCGCGGGCACGTCGTAATCGTGCACCATGCGGAGCTGACGGCCATCGCCACCGGCGCGGCCCGCAGCGCCACCGCCCACCGCGGCGTTGCGCGCCGGGACACTGTCGTCGACCGCGTTCGGCCACGATCACTTCCCCATCGGCCTTCACACCTGTGAGGAAGTCACTGAGGGACGCTTTGAGGAGGGCAACGCCGGCGATGACCACGGACGGGTCAACCTGGCGCTCGCTGCGCGGCGGCGAGCCAGAAGAAGTCATCGTCTGCTATGCTTCTTGTCATGAAGCCGCTGGTGTACATAGAGACCAGCGTTGTCAGCTACTTGGCCAGTCGTCCGAGTCGAGACCTCGTGACGGCCGCCCATCAGGAGTTGACCCGTCAATGGTGGGATGAGAGATCCCAGCATTTCGAGTTGGTGATCTCCGAGCTGGTTGAGCAGGAGGCAACTCGGGGTGACGCGGCGGCATCGCGTGAACGCATGGCGACGATCGAGCATCTCGCGATCCTCAGTATGGATGACGACGCAGTCCTACTTGCCGAGCATCTGGTTGCCAGTGGGTTAGTTCCGCGGGAATCTGCAGCCGACGCCCTTCACATAGCCGTAGCTGCGGTCAATGGGGTCGACTACCTCCTGACCTGGAACCACAAGCACATTGCCAACGCTTCGCACCGCCATCGGATCGAAGCAGTTGTGGAAGAGGTCGGCTACGCCTGCCCCGTGATCTGTACTCCGGAAGAGCTGATGGAGGACTAGCCATGCAGACCGATCCCATCGTTGAAGAGACGCGCCGACTGCGCCGCGAGTATGCGGAGCAGTTCGCCTTCGATCTACGCGCCATTGCGGCCGACTTGCGGGAATGCGAGCAGCGACACCCCGAGCGCCTTGTATCCTTCACCCCCAAGCCGGGGCGGAGGAAGAAGACCGCCTGAGGAAGCGCGTGGGGGATGGCTGATGCACAACCCCGACTTCTCCACCCGCACGAACTCAAGATGACCTTCGACCCCATGGGCATCGACATCCTCGAGGGTGTTCCACTTCAGTATGTACGTCCCGCGCGGGACGGGGCCACACGGGACCAAAGTACCATTCACATCCAGCCTCCCTTGGGGTAGTATGTACACGTACACACAGGGGGTAGACCTATGGCCAAGACTCGCATATTCAAGAACGGCAACTCGCAGGCGGTGCGCATCCCCGCTGAGCTCGCGTACGAGCGCTCCGACCTTGACGTCGAGATCGAGCGCATCGGAGACGAGATCCGCATCCGTCCGACCCGGCGCGGCCTGGGCCAGGTGCTCGCGAACTTCGCCCGCTTCTCGGAGGACTTCATGGCAGAAGGGCGCGGCGAGAGCCTCGAGGTCGAACGGGACGCTCTTGTCGAACGGGACGCTCTGTGAGACCGGCCTACCTTCTCGACACGAACATGTGCATCTACCTCATGAAGCACCGGCCCCCGCAGGTGGCCGCCCGCTTCGCCGAGTGTTACGTGGGTGAGGTCGTGATCTCGGCGATCACCCTGGCGGAGCTCGAGTACGGCGTAGCTTGTTCCGGACCCGGTCTGCAGCGGAATCGACATGCGCTCGACCGGCTGCTCGACGACATCCCCGCCCTCCCTTTCGACGCCTCCGCGGCCCACGCCTACGGGCCGATCCGGCAAGCGACCCGTGACCGCACGAGAGACGCTCTCGACAAGCTCATCGCGGCCCACGCGGTCGCCCTCGACGTGACTCTCGTCACGAACAACGAGGCCGACTTCGCCGCCTACCCTGGGCTGCGCATCGAGAACTGGGTGGCTGAGGGGTAGACCGAGTGTCGACGCGCACCGTGGCGGCGAGCGCAGCACGCGTTCGGTCTCGAGCAGTACGGTCCTGCAGATGTAGATCTCGTTCCCTTCGAACAATGCCGCCGCACGCGCGGCTTGATCTTCGTCATCGCGGACCAGAAGACGACCGACTGCGGTCGGTTCACGAACGGGCCGAAATGCGTCACGTGTCAGGCGCGGCCGGCGGCAAACTCAGCCGGAGTGGCCTCTGAATACCGGGATGCGACCGCCTCTCGCAAGCGTCGATCGCCGGTGACGAGAACAGCCCCAGGGACCTTGCCGAGCAGGGAGACTACGTGCTCATCGCCGGGGACCAGCAGGTCGATGTCTCCCGCGGGCGGATCTCCCTCCACAAGCGCGGGCGGCTCGCGAAACAGCGCATGTACGACCAGACTCTCAAGCAGCTGGTCAACCTCGACCTCCGTGAGTCCGTGACGCCGGGCGATAGCAGGCCTCAGAAGCACCCGGCGATACTCGGCAAGCAGGACTTCCGATAGGACAAGGCGCAGCCGGCCCGCCACCATGGCATCGAGGATGCGACCGTTCGGCGAGGGTCCCGCACCCGCCAGCACCCCGCTGACGACTACGTTGGTGTCGATCACCGCGAGGAGTGTCAAGAGCGCTTGACGCGCGCGGCGGCCGTCTCTCGCAGCGCCAGATCCATCGCCTCCGCATCCGCGAGGCCGGAGTTGGCTCGGGCTCGGGCCACTATCTGTTCGGCGCTTTCTCGCGTCCGGATGCCGGCCAGTTCGAGGCTCTCGTCGATGAGGGCAGTGATGGTAGTGCCCCGCCGGGCGGCGGTCTCCTTGACGGCCCGTTGACGTTCTTTGCTCAGGGTGATGGTCATTCTGGGCATTGAGACCCCCTTCGACTATCCGGGTGTTTTGATGCATCTACATCTTAGCACCACATTGAGAGATGGTGGTCACTCTGGTTGCTCGATGCGCGACGGGGTTGCGCCTGTGCAGCCGCCGCCAGCGGCGACACGCGTCTAGGCGCCATCGCGGCCTGCTTCCGGGAAGGAGCGCGGCTTGGCCGGTATCTTGGAGTCGGACGCGGCCGCGGGCGCCTACGGGCAGATCACAGCATGACGGCGACGGCCCGACTCCAACGCATCGGCGCGCCTCTGCAAACGCTTGTCGAACGTGGCGAACTGCGCCGCCCCTCTGCCGGAGGTCACGTGCAGCGCGTCGGCAAGATCCATCCCCGCTTCCAGGAGGTCCAGGGACTCCGCTACCGCAGGGCCGTCTTCGATCGTGACCTGCGGCAGCCCCGCCAAGCCCCTCAGCGCACGGAGGATAGCCGCTCCGTCCAACTCATAGCTGAAACGCAGCACCCATTCGGTCTCGAGCAGCACGGTCTTGCAGATGTGGATCTCGTTCCCTTCGAACAACGCCGCCGCACGCGTGGCTTGATCTTCGTCATCGCCGACCAATAGACGGACAAGGACGTTCGTGTCAACCGCGATCATCATGGGCCTTGGTCCCGGCCGCGATGGCCGCATCCATCTCCTCGATCGTCTTGGCGGGCCCCGTGTAGCCGGCACAGCCGAGTACCTGCTCGAGCCGCGTTGGCTCGAAGGGCTTCAGAGGCCGCAACAACACTCCGTCGGGTGTCTCTTCGACCGAGAACTCGACCCCAGCTTCCCACTTGTGCGCCGAACGGATGTGCTTGGGCAGTACCACTTGCCCCTTGCTGGACAGCGTGGTGGTGTCCATGGGATCACCCCTCCAGTACGCGGTAAGACAAACGTAAGACAGCATACCATGCGGACCGATCCCTTCGTGGGAGAAACACGCAGACGGCGACCTCCCCGCGCCCCTCACGGAAGACCCTGCGACCTCAGGAAGTCGCCCACCGTCTGGATGACCAGCCCGTCGACCGACTGCGGCCGGTTCATGTACGGGCCGAAATGCGTCACGTCGCCCGTCAGGAGGTGCGTGGCCCCACAGTCAAGGGCGGCCTGGAGGATGGGGCGGTCCTTGGCCGGGAGCTCTACAGGGCAGGCCCGGTCGGGGCGATGGGGCACGACCCTCACCGCGGCGAGCAGCGGGGTGAGGCGTGGGAGCACCTCGGGATACTTGAGGCGGAGATCGTGAGCGGCTTCATCCACCGCGACTCGGCTCGTGGCGAGAGCCCACCGTCCGCGGATGCCTTCCTCGATCACCAGCGCGGCTTTGCCCGTGGGGTTGTGCGCCGCCGTGAACAGCACGTTGGCGTCGAGGAAGAGTCGTTTCACGGAACGGGGCCCAACCGGCGGATGAGTTCGGCCCGTTCGTCGGGGGTCACGCGATCTTCCTCGTCCCAGAGGGCGATGGCGTCGTCGGAGTAGGTCTCGATCTCGACCACCGAGACTGGTCTCAATATGATCTCCCCCTTGCTCTCATCCAACACCAGCACCCCTCCCGGTTCGATTCCCAGACGTTTGCGCACGGCGGCCGGAAGCGTGATCTGCCCTCGAGCCGAGACGATGATGGTGCTGCGCATGGAGCCTCCCTTCGCTGATGCTGATATTCAGCTTATCAGCATTTCCGCAAGTAGGCGACCTCCACCGGGCGCGGCATCCGAATGTGCTCCGGAGAACGATAGCCGCGGACACGCACCGCTCCCATACGACGAAGGTCGCAGGTTGGCAGGGGTTGCGCCGGGCGATTCGCGCCACCGGGCGCGCGGGTGATCGGGTGTGACCAGAGGTGCGCATGCAGTGAGGCAGCCCGGGAGTGACCGCGGCATCCCGCGCCTACCGGGCCCCGGCTATGCGCGATTCCTCAGCCCGAGCTGCACTATCACCGCCCGTTCCACACGCTGGAGCTCGGAAGGCGACAGGCGGTCGGCCAAGCCGACGAGCCGAGTCTTGGCGACGGTGGTCAGCCGATCGGCCATGGCTTTTGCAGGCTTCCCGTTCAACGTGACCGGGGCTTCGCTCGGATAGACGCGCTCCACATTGCTCGTGAGGGGCACCACCTGCACGCGGTTCAGGTGCCGGTTCGAGGCGTCGTTGCTGATGATGAGCGCCGGCCGCTCCTTGCGGATCTCTCCGCCTCGGGAGGAGCCGAAGGCGACCCACCACACCTCACCCCGCTTCATCGCCCCCGCCCTCGGAGCCGGCGACGTCGCCGATGGTGGATTCGGCCCATTCCAGGGCGTCATCTTCCCGCGCCACATCGGCGGCCATGGCCGCGTAGGCCCCGTCCAGGTCGGCACCAACCACGTGCGGCCGCGCCAGCGTCTCTAGGAACTGGCTGATGCGCCGGGGCCCGATCACGCGGTGCAGGCCTTCGTACACTTCCTCGTCTATGGTGATGGTCAACTTCCTTCTCATGGCCCCATCCTCTATACGTGTCATACACGGATCGTCTTGGCGGGCCCCGTGTAGCCGGCACAGCCGAGTACCTGCTCAAGCCGCGTTGGCTCGAAGGGTTTCAGAGGCCGCAACAACACTCCGTCGGGTGTCTCTTCGACGGAGAACTCGACTCCTGCTTCCCGCTCACGCGCCGACCGGATGTGTTTGAGCAGTACCACGTGCCCTTGCTGGACAGCCTGGTGGTGTCCACGGGATCACCCCTCCAGTATGCGGTAAGACAAACGTAAGACAGCATACCCTGCGGACCGATCCCTTCGCGGGAGGAACGCGCAGACGGCGACCTCCCCGCGCCCCTCGACGACGACTCGGGAAAGATCGCCCATCGGCCCTACTGCCACAGCGCCCGTAGCGGGAGGGCATGGAGGTTCCTCGCGAAGGGCACGACGCTCTCTCCCAGGTAGAGCACCACTCCCCGCACGAAGCGCGGCCCGGCAAGATCCGCCAGCTTCTTCAATCCTCGGAAGTCACGTGCCCCAACCGTCGCCGCGGCCTTCACCTCGATGCCCACCAACGCCCCATCGGCGCGCTCCAGCACCAGGTCGACCCACGCGCCCTCAGAGGTACGGAAGTGGGACGCCTCGACGCGGGCGGGTGCCCACCCCAGTTGTTTCACCACCTCCATGACGACGAAGTTCTCCAGCAGAGGTCCGAGCGGCAGGGGGTCGTCACGGAGACGATCTCCGTCAAGACCGAGGAGAAATGCGGCGAGCCCGGTATCCGCGAGCATGACCTTGGGAGACCGCACCATCCGCTTGGCCTGATTCGTCGACCACGCGGGAAGCAGCCTCACCAGGAAGATGGCCTGCAGCAGCGCGAAGTACCGCTTGAGCGTGGTCTGGGGGATGGCGGCGGAACGGGAGAGCTCCGCCAGATTGAGCAGGGAGGCGGAGCGCGCCGCCAGGAAGCGAAGAAGCCGGGGCACGTCGGCCAGGCGGTCGATGTCGCTCACATCCCGCACATCGCGCTGCACGATGGTCGAGACATACGATTCGAACCAGGCGTCCCGCCGAGCACCGGTCGCCCTGCCTACCGCCTCTGGGAACCCTCCCCGCACCACCCGCTCCACCACAGCGTTGCGGGCTTCCGCCCCGGCTCCGATGGGCTCCTGCCCGCCGTCGAACAACCACCGGAGAAACCCTTCCCGTCTTCCCTCGATCTCGCCTTGAGAAAGGGGCCACAGGGTGGAGATCTCCACGCGCCCCACGAGCGCATCGGACACGTGAGGCAGCAGGAGCACGCTGGCGGAGCCGGTGAGGAGGAACCTGCCGGGCCGCCGGTCGCGGTCCACATCCGCCTTGATGGCAAGCAGCAGGCCGGGAGCGCGCTGCACTTCGTCGAGCACAGCCGAACCCCCGAGGCCG
>JAHJSA010000105.1 GCA_018830645.1 Actinomycetota bacterium | reverse complement strand
CCTCCTCGGTTTGGTACATATCCATGAACTCCATCAGAGTCTCGGGGGCTTTCACGACCGCACCTCCTGTTTTTCAGATGCTTATCAACCAGAAGGTAGCAGCCGGTTCGGACGGAACCTGAGCGAGTAGGATGGTCGTATGATCATATATACTCCTACCAGCAGTAGCCGGGCGCCATCGTTGAAGGACTAGGGCCATCAGGAGCGTTGACGGCCGGAGGGTCCCAGCCCCAATTCGTGCGGTTCCAACACCAGCCGTTCCCATACTCGGAGCCGTTCCCATACTCGGGTGCGTAGGCAAGGGCCACCCCGGCCGCCAGGAGCACCAGCAGGAGGCCGACCGCCACAATGATTGCGATGTTTCTCGACAGCCTCAACGGGACTCCTCTCTAGATAACGCCTTTGTTGAGGTGACTTGACGGCTGGGATTGGTCGGGTACCGGCGGCCGGAACTCGTCGGGCAAGAAGCCCCGCGGCGCGGAGAACTGAGTGACCCCAACCTGAGCTTGGAGGTCGCCGTCGGTTGATACGATCAGCTCTAGTCTGACCGGCAAACCGGTCTCATCATCGAAGCCGTTTACTCGCAGCGCCTGTTTCACTCCAACTACCTCCACTCTCGATTGCCAGTGGACAAGAATCTATCAGGCGCTCCTGAAGGGAAGCTGAACGGACGGTGAGAATTCCTTCAGGTGCGGCGTGTGCAGTATTGGGCCAAGATGGAAAGGGGCGGCGAGTCTTCTGCGCCCCCCAGCCAAAGAGGCGTGCAGGGTCATTCATCTGCACGTGCTGAGCAGGCACACGACACGGGGCCACCTCCCGCGTCGCTCCTCGGCGAGTGGTTTCTGGCGAGGCCTGACTCTCGCATTGACCGCCCAAGCCCGCCGCAGTCACGTAGCAGCCCTGACGAATCATTCAGGGTAGCGCGATTGGCGGGCCGGCGACTGTGACAGGCGTACTCATGTGCTCTGGCCCTTTGCGCGGGCCACGCGACTTCCTAGCCGGAAGGCCAATGCAACCAGCAGAGGAATGGCTATCAGACTGAGGCTCTGCGTGAGGGTGAGACTGCCGAGCAGCCTCGGGTCCGCTCCCGGAGTGGCCGGGGCAGCCCGCAGGAGGTCCAGCAGGGAGCGACCCGTCAGATACCCAACCACCACGGTGATTCCTAGCATGCCCGGACGCCGCCTGCCGCGGGCCAGGATCAACGCGAGGGCCAAGAGCCCGAGCCCAAGCAGCGACTCGTAAGCAGGAATGGGATGTCGGGGTGCGCCCAAGTAGTCTATGGCCCACGGGAGGGACGTGGGCTTCCCCGGATGAAGTCCAGTCAGCAGGCAGCCGATCCTACCGATCGCGATGCCGAGTCCGAGACCCATCCCCACCGCGTCCACGGTTACCCTCAAGGGCAGCGAGGCGAGGCGCGCGTAGGTCACCCCAGCGAACAGGCCGGCCAGAAGCCCTCCTATCAAGGTGAGGCCGGGACGCCAAACCGCGACAAACGACACTGGGTCACGAAGGGACTTCTCCACCTCACTGGGCTGGAGTGCCCAGAGCAGCCGACTGCCGAATAGGGCGGCCGAGAGCACGATCAGCGAGAGCGTCCACAGTCGTTCTCGGGGGAGCCCCCACCTCTCGCCAAAGCGCACGGTCACCAAGCTCCCCGCTAAGAAGCCGAGGGCGACGAGCAGGCCCCAGATGTGGAGATCGAGAGGGCCGAGGTGCACACTCTCGATGGGATGGTAGCTCACGTTCACCTCACTGCGGGATATGCGGCCTCGAGAGCGATGTCACTTCCGGCCGCTCTATTGCTGTCGGATACGAGATCGAGCAGTCCGCCAATCGCCGGCCCGATTCCCAGCCACACCGAGCGCGGCTGCCCTCTTGCCGGCGCATACGCCCTCCAGACGCCCGGGTTGATGCTACAGGCCCTTCTTGCGCTCTAGGAATTCCTGACGATCGATTTCGCCCAGCGCGTACCGCTCCTCAAGGATGCGCAAGGCGGGGCGCGCGTCGGAACCACCGGCAGAGGGCGGCGTTGTACGCAACTCGGCGCGTCCCCTCGATTCGCGGTCGAGGAGTACTCTCACCACCAGGATGACCCCGATCACCACCGCAATGAGGAAGAGGAGCAACAAGAAGCCGCTCACCAATCCCCAGGGGCCACCTCCATTCCAGCCCATCCCGTCCCAGCCCCAGCAACCCGTCATGAGATCCTGACCTCCTTGGTATCATCACGCCCCACCGCTCTTTGGAGCCGGCCAGCGTGTAACTTGTGCCCTGTGCGTGCCAACGTCAGCTCCGACTCCTTCAGGATCGCAGCATGCGTAGGCCGTTGCCGATGACGACCCATTCGCTCACCTCGTGGGCCACAACAGTCATGGGCAAGGTGAGTAGCCCGCTAATGGCACCCACGACCAGCACACCTACTACTACGGCGGAGAGGGCGAGGTTCTGCCGGACCACGTGCTGGGTGCGCCTGGCCAGCCTCAGCGCGTAGGCGAGCTTCTCAAGATCGTCCGCCATGAGGGCGACATCGGCGGTCTCGAGTGCGACATCCGTGCCGGCGGCACCCATGGCGACCCCAACCGTGGCTTCCGCGAGGGCGGGGGCATCGTTCACGCCGTCGCCCACCATGGCTATGTGACCAAGCCGAGCGGCGAGTTCGCCCACCTTGGCGGCTTTCTCTTCGGGCTTGAGTTCGGCGTACACCTCGTCGATGCCGAGCTCGCGCGCGATAGCCTGCGCTGCTGGTCGATTGTCGCCGGTGAGCATGACGGACCGCACGCCCAGTGAATGAAGCTCTTCGAGGGCGTGCGCGGCGTTGGGGCGCACTGTGTCACTGATGGCCAGGAGACCGTGCACCTCCACATCGTTGCCCACTAGCACCACGGTCTTGCCATCCGCCTGCAGACGGTCGATGTCGTGTTGCCAGTCTTCCAGTGAGAGCCCCAAGGTGGCGGCAAAGAGAGCCGGATTCCCGGCAAGGTAGGTCGTGCCGTTGCTCGTGACCTTTGCGCCCGCCCCAGGCAGCGACTGGAATGCGGTGAAAGCGAGCGGCGCCACCCCTCGAGCACCGGCGCACCGCGCGATGGCCTTCGCCAGCGGGTGCTCGCTGTGCCGCTCGATGCCGGCTGCCAGAGCAATCAGCTCGTCCTCGGCGTAGGTCCCATTGTCAAGGCTACGGATGTCTGTGACCTCCGGCTGTCCCATCGTGAGAGTGCCCGTCTTGTCAAATGCCACCACTTTGACCTTGGCCAGCTCCTCGACGTAAACGCCACCCTTGATCAAGACCCCTTTGCGTGCGCCCGTCCCCAGGGCGGCCACCAAGGTGATGGGGATGGAGATGACCAGGGCGCAGGGCGCAGCGGCTACGATGAAGACCGTCGCCCGCGTGACCCACGTCGCCCATGACCCGCCGGCCAAAAGCGGCGGCAAGAGGGCGATCAGCAGCCCGAGACCCAGGACGGCCGGGCTGTAGCGGGAACCGAATCGCTCGATGAAACGCTGGGTCTGGCCCTTGCGCTCCTGGGCCTCCTCTACCATGTGTATGATGCGTGAGATCGTATTGTTGGCGAAAGTCGTCTGGGCCCGCACCTCGAGGGCGCTCTCACCGTTGACGCTGCCGGCGAACACCTTGGCGCCCGCCGACTTCTCCACGGGCACGCTCTCACCTGTCACCGGCGCCTCATCGACCGAGGAGTCGCCCGCCAGGACGATGCCATCCGTGGCCACTGCCTCGCCGGGCCGCACCACGAACAGGTCACCAACGGCGAGGTCCTCTACCGGCACCTCGCGCTCACCGCCATCGCGGTGCACGAGGGCGACCTTGGGCGTGAGGCTCATGAGTGCCTTTACGGCCGAGCGTGTCTTGTCCTCCGTGTAGCCCTCGGCGGCCTCACTGATCGAGTAGAGGAAGACCAGCGTGGCGCCCTCGGCGGCCAACCCCATGGCCGTAGCGACGATGGCAGCCGTGCTCATGAGCAGCTCGATGCCAACCTCACGCTCGAGGATCAGTTCTTCGAGCGCCTCGCGGCCGAAGTAGTAGCCGCCGACGACGATGGCGGCGAGGTAGAGGGCCAGCGAGACGCCGGAAGGCAGACCCGCGAGAGTCATGAGCCAGCCGACCAGCAACAGGATGCCGGACGAGACCGAGGTGATCACTTTCAGATTGCGCCACGGCTTGGGCTGGCTTGGCAACTCGTGGGGCGACACCGACGGTGGGAAGCCCAGCGTAGCGAGTCGTTCCTTCAGCCGCGCGACATCAGTCGTCTCGGTATTGATAGTCGCGCCGATCTTCGCGGCCGCAGGATAGACGGCAAGATCGAGGAGACCGGGGAAATCCGCGAGTCCGCGCCGAATGGCGGCCGCCTCGTTCTGGCAATCCAGATTCCTGACCCGGATCTCGACGGTCTCAGCTGTCATGGGGATCTCCTTCCCAGGCACTCCACCTTCCCAAAGCGGCCGCACGACGTGCCGGCGCTCCACCCCTGGTCGCGCCGCGATGGCGTCACGCCCATGACCGGTGCCGGTGGGCCAGGTGAGGCCGGCAACTGGGAGCTCCTCCTGCTGCGAGTTCCCATCTCATACAGCGTCCGCTGAGCGGTAGCGGGTACAGGCGTAGATCTGCCCCCCGATCTCCTCAAGCAGCGATTCCGCGAGGCGCAGCAGTTCTTGCACACGATCATCGGCAAGGTCGTAGCGGACATAGCGCCCCTGCTGCTCGGCGCGTACCAAGCCGCACTCGCGCAGGCAGGCCAGGTGGTTCGAGGCATTCGACTGACCGAGGCCGGTCCGTTCCACGATCTCCGTTACCGTCAAGGCCCCCTCTCCATCGAGGGCCTGCAGGATACTCAGGCGCGAACCGTCGGCGAAGCCGCGGTAGAGTCTGGCCATGAGGGCCGTTCTTTCTTGTTCCTGGAGCAGCACCGGTTCTCCTTTCATCACCATATCAGTATGCGATGATACATGCTCCAGGAAGTCGTGTCACGCGGTTTGTCAACTCGTGTCCTTGGGGGGTGCCAGCTTCGACCGGAGTTCGCGGCGCCGGTACCGCGTCCGGAACCGCCGGAGGAGACCGCCCTCTCCCAAGAAACCCCCGACGAGCCCTTGACGCGCCTCCGCCGGGCCTGATAGTCTGCGGTGAGGTTAGGGAGACCTAATACGAAGTGTCAGGCATACCAAATAGGCTGCGGCAGCAGAGGAGAGAACGATGATTGCGGCAATGGTCATCATGCTGAGGGAGGGTGTGGAAGCCGCTCTCGTGGTGGGTATCGTGCTCACCTACCTGGCGAAGGTGGGGCGTAAGGACCTCGACCGGAAGGTGTACTGGGCGTTGGGCGTGGCCGTCGGCGCCAGCCTGGCGCTCGCCGTAGTTTTCGAGCGCATGGGCATCGATCCAGAGAACGAGTATCTTGAGGGCATCCTCCTGGGCGTCGCCGGTCTGTTCGTTGTCACCATGGTCGCGTGGATGTGGCGGACGGGCCGGAGCCTGAAGGCCCAAGTGGAGGCCCGGCTCGAGGTGATCACCACGCCCGGGGAGAGGAAGGCGGCCGGTGCCGGCCTCTTCGGATTCACCTTCCTCATGGTGCTCCGCGAAGGCATCGAAGCCACACTCTTCCTCAAGGCCGCGGCCCTGGGCGACACGTCCAGCGCCGGCACTTTCATCGGCGGTCTCCTGGGCCTCGGCGTGGCAGTGCTCTTCGCGGTTCTTTTCATCCGAGGGAGCCTGCGCATCAATCTCTCCCGCTTCTTCCGTATCACCGCCCTGGCCCTGCTGGTTCTGGCTGTGAAACTCCTCGCCGGTAGTGTGCACGAGTTCGCCGAACGCGGCATCGTGCCCCTGACGGAGACTGCCATGATGCTCATCGGCTACTTCGTCCGCGGCAGGTCGGGTAGCCTGATCACCACGGCGCTCATCGCCGTACCCATCGTGCTGCTCCTGTGGGAATCGTGGAGTGGCTCGCGGCTGGTCGCTCGGTCGGGGGAAGGCGCCGAGGACTTAGGCGGCCCGGTCGCGAAGAGCGGCGCCGCCGAACGGCGCAAGCGGCAGGCGGCCCGTCGGCTGGAACGTCTCTGGCAGGTCGGCCTGGCCGGCATTACCGGTGTGGTGGTTCTGACTATGACGTCGACCGCGCTCGCGGGCGATTCGCTCATCGACCCGGCTCCCCAACCGGTGACCGCCACTGCAGGCACCGTCTCCGTTGCCGCCTCTCAGCTGCCCCAAGGCGAGGTTCAGAAGTTCGTGTATTCCAGCGCCGATGGTTCCCAGGTGCGGTTCATCGTCGCCCGTCTGGCCGACGGCTCCACGGTGGGCGCGCTCGATGCCTGCGAGATCTGCGGCGCCATAGGCTACGGCCAGGACGGGCCGGTCGCGGTGTGCAAGAACTGCGCCGCCCCTATCGCTCTCGATTCCTTCACCTTCGGGGGCGGCTGCAATCCGCGCCCCCTGGCGATGGAGCTGACCGCCGGCGGGTTCTCCATCGCCCAGACCGCGCTCGAAGCAGCAGCGCCCATCTTCCGCTAGGGAGGCACGATGCTCGTTCGTATCCTGGCCGAGGCCTTCCGTCGCCGCAAGCGACGGGTGTTCGTGGCCGTGTTTTCGGTAGCGGTAGGAGCAGCCCTTGCCGCGGCCCTGTTCACGCTCTCCGCCCACGTCTCCGAGCGTATCACTCAGGAGCTCCGCTCCTACGGGGCCAATATCCTCGTGAGCGCCGAGACAGCGCGCACTCAAGCTCCCGCCGGCGCTGGGGTCGCCGGGGCAGGATTGGTCGATGAGAACGAGCTGTACAAGCTCAAGACTATCTTCTGGAGGAACAACATCCTGGGCTTCGCCCCCTACCTGAGCGTCATGGCGGAGGCCCAAGATCAACCGGTACTCGTCGCCGGCACCTGGTTCGAACACCGCCTCACACCCCCCCCCGGTACTCGGGTGCGCTCGAGCTACGATGGAGCGACAGTAGCCGATGCCGATAGCTTCGCTACCGGCATGAAGGACATCGCACCCTGGTGGGAGGTCGAAGGGAGCTGGGTGTCCGACGATGACGCGCAGGGAGCCATGGTGGGGGCGGCGCTCGCAGAGAAACTCGGACTGCGGCCGGGGAGCACCCTGACCGTCAGCCATGGCGGGACGCGGGAGAACCTTCGGGTTGCGGGGATCCTGTCCACTGAGGGGCTCGAGGAGAACCAGATCTTCGTCAACCTCCCCGTAGCCCAGCGGCTCGCGGGCGTACCGAAGGGCGCCAGTCAAGTGCTCGTGAGTGCACTCACCACGCCCAAGGACAAGTTGGCACCGAACCTTCGCGACAAACGCCCTGACCAGATGACGCCCAAGGAGTACGAGATCTGGTATTGCACTCCCCTGGTCGACTCCATCTCACTCCAGATCGCCGAGGCTCTTCCCGGAACTCAGGCCGGGGCCGTGCGCCAGATTTCCGAGGCCGAGGGTGCCTTCGCGAGCAAGATGGAGCTGCTTCTGGCCCTCGTCACGGGCGTCGCTCTGGTTGCATCGGGTCTCGCCGTAATGACTACCATGACCACCAGCGTGCTTGAGCGGCGGACGGAGATCGGACTCATGAAAGCGGTCGGCGCCAACGACCTACACGTTGCGGCCATCTTCCTTTTGGAGGCGGCGGTCGTGGGTGTGCTCGGGGCGATTCCCGGGTACCTCGCGGGGCTCCAATTGGCCGGCTTGGTCGGCCGGCTGGTCTTCAGCTCCCCGGTCTCCCCGAACCTGACCGGCGCTGTCGCCACCCTCCTGTTGTCTGTTGCCGTTGCCCTGGCGGGGGCCAGTTTCCCCGTACGTTCGGCCGTGCGTCTGCGACCCGTCATGCTGCTGAGAGGTGCCTGATGTTCTCCCGTGTACTCACCACATCCCTGCGAAGAAGTAAGAGCCGGGTTGGTGTGCTCGTTCTGGCCGCGCTTCTGGCGGGCTCCTTGGTCACGGCCCTCGTCAGCCTGTCCTTCGGCGTGGAGCGCAAGGCGGGCCGACAGTTGCGGGCCTACGGCGCGAATATCATCCTCAGCGCGGCAGGTGAGGCGGCCCAACCGGGCGTTGGCAACCTCAAGTTCGGCCCGGTAGCTGAGCCCGGCTACCTCGATGAATCTCGTGTTACGCGGGCCCTAGACGCGGCGGGCCGGGGTGAGATCGCCGGAGCTGCCCCCTATCTGGACGGCTCGGTGACGGTCTTGAGCACGCAGGTCTCCGTGGCGGGCGTGCGCTTCGCGCAGGTGAAGCAGGTGAGCCCTTGGTGGCAGGTTTCGGGAGCGTGGGCAGAAGACCCCGTCTCCGTAGGGCCGTCTCCAGCCACCGGCCCGCAGGGCGAGGTGGCTGCCATGATCGGCACCAAGATAGCCCGCGAGCTCAAGCTAGGCGTTGATGATGTCATCGAGGTGCGGGCGGGAGATCGGACAG
This sequence comes from Actinomycetota bacterium, assembly GCA_018830645.1. GTDB lineage: Bacteria > Actinomycetota > Thermoleophilia > RBG-16-64-13 > RBG-16-64-13 > JAHJSA01. The sequence continues at coordinate 6,193 of JAHJSA010000105.1, read as the reverse complement.
AGCGGCTCCGGATCGTGGGCCTGGTGGAGACCGGAGCGGCCGAAGACCTCACCCTCTTTCTCCCCCTTCTCGCGGCGCAGCGGATCCTCGACCTCCCGGGCCTCGTCTCCCGGGTCGAGCTGAGCGCGAGCGCGGGCGGACGAAGCTTGGCCAGCATCGCTGCGGAGCTCGACCGCGCCATCCCCGGATCCCAGGCGGATGTAGTGGGGCAGATCGCCCAGGCAGAGTCGCAGGTGCTTCAGAAGGTGCGCTTGCTCGTCGGGCTGGTGGCGGTGCTCGTGCTCGTCTCTGCCGGGCTGGCGGTCGCCAACACGATGACCGCGAGCGTCATGGAGCGGACGAAGGAGATCGGTCTTCTGAAAGCGCTGGGCGCTGAGCGACCCTGGGTCGCTGCTCTGTTCTTCGGTGAAGCGATTGCTGCCGGCTTGGTCGGTGCCTTCGGAGGCTACCTGCTGGGCGCAGCACTGGCTGCACTCATCGGACGGCTGGTCTTCTCGGCCGCCATTCCTCCGAGCATCGCGGCGGTCCCCGTGACCATCGTGGTCACTGTGGGCATGGGTGTGCTCGCCAGCCTCCTTCCCGTCCGCCGCGCTCTCGCCGTGGATCCCGCCCTCACCCTGCGCGGCGAGTGAGTGATGGACAGTGGAGGAACCTTGAAGAGTGAGCTCACCCCGCGGTGCCGTGCTGTGAGCCCCAACCCCCGGACCAGTACCGGCGTTACGGCGTGAGCCCGCCCGGGAAGACAACTGCACAAGGAAGGTGCACGTGATGAGTAACAACCTCGTTGAAGGCCGGGGCCTCGGACGCCACTACGAAGGAGGTGTGCGCGCGCTCGATGGGCTCGATTTCTCCGTTTCGTGTGGGGAATGGCTCGCGATCATGGGGCCGTCGGGCTCGGGGAAGAGCACGCTGCTCAATCTGCTCGGCTGCCTGGACACCCCCTCGGAAGGTCGCCTCACGATTGACGGAGTGGAGGTGAGCGGGCTGCGGGGGAGAGAACTCACGCGTTTTCGGCGGGAGACGATCGGCCTCGTCTTCCAGCAGTTCCATCTGGTGCCGTACCTCTCCGCCCTGGAAAACGTGATGCTCGCGCAATACTTCCACAGCCTGGCCGATCAGGACGAAGCTCGAGCGGCCCTTACGCACGTGGGTCTGGCCGAGCGGCTGCGGCACCTGCCGTCTCAGCTTTCCGGAGGGGAGCAGCAGCGCGTATGCATTGCGCGTGCACTCATCAACGACCCTCGGCTCGTGCTGGCCGACGAGCCCACGGGGAACCTGGACAAGGCCAACGAGAGCATCGTCCTAGACCTCTTCCGGAAGCTCCATGCAGAGGGACGGACCCTGGTTGTTGTGACTCACGACCCCGAGGTAGCAGCGCTCGCCGACCGTGTCATCACCCTCGATCACGGGCGGGCAGCCGATGAACCGCGGCCGTGCAGGTCCGGACCGGGTGCGCCGGGCGGCGTCCAAGCGAGCGAGCACCTCACCCCTGCCTGCCCGGCTGCGTGCGACGGTCTGCTGGTCCTGAGGTAGGCGGCAATTCACCTGCGCTTTGCTCTTGGAGCGCCTTCCTCACATAGCTGGGACCATGCTTGCTCGGAATGTGCGGACCAAGATGTCATAGTGTTGCCTCACCCTACGGGCGCGGACCTGGGTCCGGCGTTGTTGATGCCTCTGAGTGGTGGGAGGCTCGCACGCCGGATGCTAGGGCTGGCGGGTGTCACTCTGTCAAGGCTCCGTGCCAACATTCTGCCAACGCCGGGGTTGTACGCCCTTGTACGCGGTTGAATCGCCGTGGCCTGAGAATGCGCTCGTGTGCAGCCATAGTTGGCCTTGGCTGACCGGCGTTGATATCCCTTGGCTTGGCCGAGTCATGCCTGAAAATCATGGTGTCCCCGGTTCAAGTCCGGGTCCCGCCACCTTAAGCCCCTGGAAACGGGGGCTTTTGTCTTCCTGCAAGCCTTCGCCAGACGCCTCTTTCCCGGCCCCAGCCAACGTGCAGCCAACCGACCTGGCCCAGAGCGAGAAACGAATCATCCAGCGGCTGAAGCCTCTCTTGAACCTCAAGGACAACCCGGAGGCGCTCATCCTGTTGAAGACGTTGCGAGATACGCGCCGGCGGGTTGCAGGTGGGGGTTAGGGCGCCTTCTAGCAGTGCTTCCCCTGGCGAATACCATCTCGAGGGAATGAGAACGCCGCCCTACCCTGATGGGTAGTGACTCCGTACACAGTATTGGCGCATCGCACCCGCCGGAGGGAGGCCAACCATGAGTATCAACGGCATCAACGATCGGAAGATCACCGTGGGTTTGGACGTGGGCGACCGACGTGTCCACGCGTGTTACTTGGACGCGGACGGACAGATTGTCGAGGAGGCGCAGTTGGCGGCGACCGCCCAGGCCCTGCATCGGCGGTTTTCGGGCTCCATTCAGTATCGAGTGGTCTTAGAGGCTGGCCTGCATTCACCTTGGATGAGTCGCACCCTCATCGAGCTCGGGCACGAAGTCTACGTGGCTAACCCCCGCCGCCTGAAGGCCATCTACCAGAACGAGAACAACTGCGAACTATGGCGAGGCCAATGAAGGCCGACATCTCGATTGCAGCGTCTCAGAGGACCGGGTCCCAACGTGCACCGAGTCACTTAGTGGGCTCAACTCAGAGTGCGAATGGACGCATGGCCCTGGTCGGCGGCTGCGGGGTTGATGAGGGTCTCACCCCATCGCATCGACTGCAGGTGGGCGCATGATCGTAGCAAGAACCAGTTGACAGCGGCGGCGTTCTCATGGACGCCATGGCGCTCAGTCGAATTCTCAGCTCAGCAGAGGGACTTGACGACAAAACGTACATAAGGTACGCTCTGTACGTAATCATACGGCCCCCGACGAGATGGGAGAAACGAGTCCATGCGCAGCATGCCGATCACCGCCGCGCGCGACGACCTGTCAGAAGTCGTCAATCGTGTGGCATACAGCAAGGAGCGCATTTGCCTGACTCGTCATGGCAAGGACGTTGCTTGCGTGGTCTCAGTTGAGGAAGCAAGACTACTTGATCTCATCGAAGACCGCCTTGATCTCTCCGACGCACTGGATGCTCTGAAGGAGTTGAGCGAGCAAGGTCCTGTCTCCTGGAATGACCTCAAAGCTGAGCTTGGCGTCTAGCTGACGTCTATGGCTCATCGGATCGAGCTCAGCCCGGCGGCGGCGCGGCAACTAAAGAAGATCGATCGGCGCGTTCTCCCCAAGATAGCCGAGAAGATCGACTTGCTGGCAGGTGAGCCAAGACCACGCGGTTGCGAGAAGCTGAGTGGGTATGACAACCTCTATCGAGTGAGGGTTGGAGACTATCGGATCGTCTACGGGGTCGAGGACCGATTGGTGGTGGTCGTCGTTCTCAAGGTCGGAAACCGAGCCGAGATCTACCAGCGCATTCGTGACAGCGACTTGGACTTTCTGCGAAGCTTGACCAGCGGGTAACGCGGTGCCGAAGTGCCGGCGGTTTCCGCTCATCTCTTCGCGCCTCGATCAAGGAACTTGTAAACGACGTGATGGAAGGAAGCAGAGAAGCTTTCAGGCTGCGCCGTGAACGCTACGGATTCTAGCCTCAGCGCACCGTTTGAAGAGCCTCGTCCGCGGCCGTCCCTGGGCCAACGCCCAGCCAACGCGCCGGTTAATCGCGATTGACTCCGGATGGTCGCCGATGATGGGTGATGCTGCCCCTGTGCTGCCCTATTCGCTCGTCGTTGCTCGCGGATACTCGCCCTTGATCGGCCGCAGTCACCACTGAAAATCATGGTGTCCCCGGTTCAAGTCCGGGTCCCGCCACCTTGAGTCCCTGGAAACGGGAGTTCTTACGTTCCTCTTCTCCGAACTCCGGTAGCGCGTAAGCGAAAGCCACTTGGAAAGCAACCATGGCATGAATGCCATGCGCGCTTTGTGAGTAGTTCTGCGGGCAATTGGCGAAGCGATGGTTCCGATTGTATGATCACGCTATGTTGCACCGTCACCTCACCCATCAGCAGTTCACCCTGGCAGCCATTGACGACGTGATCGCCCGCGGCAAACGGCGGGATTGGGCCGAGTTGCGCCGGGTGGCGCTGGCTGACCGATCCGTGCTGGAAAGGGTAGTGCGGGTGTGCCAGGCGCACGTCGCCGATCCCTATGCCCAGCGTTACCATTTCTGGAAACAGTATGCCGAACGATACCTTGCCTGAGTGGGAACAAGTGCTTTCCTCGGCGGCTCACCGCCAGCGCATTCTGCCGGGGGCGGTGCTTGTCGGCGGAAGCGCCTCGGCGGTGTACGCGGCGCATCGCCTGTCCACCGACGCCGATCATATCCCGACCGACCTACGGTCGCGCTTCGATCTAGTGCTGGCTGAACTCGAGTCGGTTGCGGGCTGGAAGACGGCCCGCGTCAAGCGCCCTGTCCAGATTCTCGGCAGCCTCGATGGCATCGAAACCGGGGTGCGGCAATTGATCCGGGATGAACCGCTGGAAACCACCCAGGTCGAGTACCTGGGCGAAAAGCTTGTCCTCCCGACAGAAGCCGAGATGCTGCGAATCAAGGGCGTGCTGATCCTGGAACGAAACGCCACCCGCGACTATCTCGATTTCGTTGCCCTGTGCGATCATATGGGCGCGGATGAAACGGTGGAGTCTCTGCGGCCTTTCGACCGTCTTTACCCCCAGCCGAACGAAGAATCGGCTTTGCAGCAGCTACAGATTCAACTTGCCAATCCACTGCCCTACGATCTCGAAGACTTAGACCTGGCTGAATACAGGAACCTGGATGCGCGCTGGCGCAACTGGCAGGCCGTCGAAGCCGCCTGCTCCGACTGCGCCACCCTGATCTTCGATCGCATTGTTGGCCTGGAGGATTGATTGGGAACACTTTGCCGGGGTTCCGCAGCTAACCCCACCGCTAGTCCACCAAATATGCCCTCTGAGCAGGAGAAAAGGGCGCTTATCCGCCGAGAGGGCGTGTATCTAGGGAAGAAGGGTATCCCGCGGGGTCAGAAAGCTTCGGCCGAGGGGGTGAGTTCCTGGATCCTCGGGGGTTCTGGGAGTTCGAGTTTGCCGAGGATGGCCCGCTGTTTCGCCGTGACCTCTGTCCGTTGCCGGAAGGTGCCGGCCGTCTACTACCTGTAACCTCGCACGTGGCCACGATCCTCTCACCGGGGCCACGTAGGCCACGGGTGCATCGCCTACCACCCGCTGCTACACCCGCTCAACGGTGATCATCACATTCTCGTCCTCCCACTCGAGGGTCACGAACGCCCCGAACGTCTCCTTCAGGTTGGCCTCAAACCCCTCTATGGCCCGCTCTAGCTCGTCTGGTTCATAGAAGCAGAAGGTTGAGTAGTGCTTGTTTCGAGCCCGATGGACCAGGTGATCAAGGGTTGCCGCCCGCCCGAAGCTGAAGTGGGTGAGCTCACGCACAACCAGGTTCCGAGCGGAGCCGATGGCCCCGATCAGGTGCTCCTCATGGTACAGCCGCTTCTCTTTCGCTGTGAAGGAGGGAAAGTACTGACCCCAGATTCCGCGCTCGTTCTGGTCAGGGAATCGGGTGTAGACGAACAGGAGACCTCCGGGACGGAGAGTCCGTGCCGCTTCTCGAAAGAACCCGAGCAGGTCGAAATGATGGATGGCATTGAAGGTGAGCATGCAGTCCAGGCTTCCGTCGGGAAGGGGCAGTCGCTCGGCCGGAGAGTGAAGAATGTCGAACCCAGGGAGGTCGAGGGGGTCCAGGTCGAGGCGCAGCTGTGCCAGCATGTCCTGGTTGCAGTCGACGAAATGGACGAACGGCTTGTGGCCCAGCCGGCGCAATAGTTCCACCATGTAGCGCCCGGTGCCACATCCCACGTCCGCCATGCTCGCGACCGACAGCCCCACCAAGGAGCGTACCAGCAGGTCGACCGGCTCGGGATCCAGGGTCCGGAGGTCGTTATATCCGGCGGCGACGGCGGAGAAGTGGTGAGGAATAGGGCGCATATCAGAAGGTGTCACGAGTGTCCTCCGCACAGAGAAACGCTATTGCGGGCCGGTCTGTCAAGTCGGGTGGCCTGCGACCACGGCCTAGGCCCGAGTGAATACGATGTGCCGCTCCGGCGGGTGCTCACGGGGGCAGTGCGTGGCACCAGGATGCACGACTAGGAGTATCTCAAGCGGTACCGCGGCTCGTCCCGGCCGGCACTCTT
>JAHJSA010000104.1 GCA_018830645.1 Actinomycetota bacterium | reverse complement strand
CGGCGGCCACCGCCTCGGCCGCGGCCACCAGGCGGCGAGTGCGCTCATCGAGGAACGGAAGCAGAAGCTCGAATCGCTGTTTGATGCCGGCCTCTGCGTCCATGTGGTGAAGCGTAGCACGGCCGGGGCGGTATTGCTACTTTTATTCTGTGACGGAGCCTAAGGTGCCCGACGTGAGCGATGCGGGTACAGAGCGGATGGGCGAACCAGTGGGGTGCGGCCACTCGTGTCGTCGCTGCGCCGACTACTTCACGTGTCGGCTGCCGGGCTGTCCCGACTGCCCAGACCGGAAGTGGCGCAGAGCCTATCTGGTACTCGACCGCCTCTACGAGGAGATGGTCGCCGCCCGCGTCTGAGCGTGTGCGTCTGTCCTCATCGCGGCGGTCCCCTTCCGCCGCCCGCGGCTGACCCGGGTTCCGCACCCCTATCGCGGTGGGTGCCCTTCCGCCGCCGCCTCCACCGTCTCAGAGACGCGCTTCGCGCGAGTGGCCGGTCGTTTGGCCGACCGTATCCAGTAGAGCGCCTGCTTCTTCTGTGGCTCGGGCAAAGCGTCGAAGCCGCGCTCCGCGGCCGGGTGGGCGTGCAATGCCGCGGCAAGGTCCTCCGGCACGAGCAGCGCCTCAACCTCATCGAGGAGCATCCATGAGCCGTCCGCCTTGGCCGCCTCCACCGCGGCCAACCCGGCGGGTCGCATCAGACCGGCGGCCAGCAGGCGTTCCACCCGCGCCTTGTTCGTTCGTGCCCACGTGCCGCCCGGGTTGCGGGGCGTGAAGAGTTGGCGGAACCTCGCGTCGTCCATCGCGCGCACCGTGCTGTCGATCCATCCGAAGCAGAGAGCCTCCTCGACGGCGTCGTCGTAGGTGAGGGTGGTGACCGTGTTGCCCTTCTTGCCGACGGCCAGCCAGATCCCGGGAGACGTGGCGTGATCGGCCTCGAGCCAGGCGCGCCATTCGGCGCGGCTGGCGCTGCCGACGCGGCGTGCTTATGCGGCGACTCCTCCAGATCGCTGTGCCCGGGGTGCGCGGCGTGTCCCCGTACGTCTTACCCGGGGGCGCAGCGGATGATTCAATGGTTCGTCAATCTGACGCCCGGCGACTACATCATCAGCTTCTTCGCCGACGATTACATCGTCGAATGGTACGACGACGTGCTCGACCCGGCCCTCGCCACCGTCATCACGGTCACCGAAGAGGGCACTGTCACCGGCATCGACGCGGCGCTCGAGTTCGGCGGGCCGCGGATCGTCGGATACGTCTACGACGAGCTGACCGGGTTGCCGGTACCTGGGGTCTCAGCGGGCGCGGACGGGCCCACACCCGACGGAGAAGTATCGTATGCGGACGGTCGCTTCGAATTCCGGAATCTCACTCCCGGCGACTACGCCGTAGGTTTCTTCAGCGACGACCACTTCATGGAGTGGTACGACGACGCGTACACGTCAGGTGCCGCGACAACCGTGACGCTCGGTGCGGGCACGACCGTGATGCCCGACGTCTACCTGCGCCCGCTCGGCGTGTACGGGCACGTGGTGAACGAGCGCACCGGCGAGCCCATCGTGGGCGCTACGGTGACCGTGGCCTCTCCGATACCGCGCTCGGGGATCACGTTGCGAGACGGGTCGTTCGCCGTGACCGGCTTCGGTTGGCTCGACTGGGGTTCCTATGCGGTGTTCGTGAGCGCCCCCGGGTTCATGTCCGAATGGTACGACGACACCCGGGCGCGGCGCCGTGCCGCACTCGTGGATATCCGGCCTCAGGCGATGCCCAATGACCTGCACGTCGCGCTGCGCCCGTTCCGAGGGACTCCGGGGCGTGGGCCCCGGCGGTAGCCGCGCCGGCGACCCTGTAGCTACGGTTGCTCCGGGCTGAAGCGGCTCAGTGCGCGGCGAGGATCTCCCCGCGGCGGAAGCAGTCGAGGGTGTGGTCGTTGACCATGCCGGTGGCCTGCATGTGGGCGTAGACGATGGTCGGCCCCACGAAGGTGAAGCCGCGGCGTTTGAGGTCGCGGCTCAGGGTCACCGACTCGGCTGAGGTTGGCGCATAGTCGTCGAGCGTGCGCAGTTCGTTGACGATCGGTCGGCCGTCCACGAAATCCCAGAGATAGGCGGCGAAGCTGCCCCGCTCCTCGGTGACCTCGAGGAGCCGCCGGGCGTTGTTCACCACCGCCGCCACCTTGGCGCGGTTGCGGATGATGCCCGGGTCTGCGAGCAACTCGGCGACCTTGGCCTCATCGTAGCGGGCGACCTTCTCGGGGTCGAAGCCGTCGAAGGCCGCCCGGTAGCTCTCGCGTCTGCGCAGGACCGTGTACCAGCTGAGACCGGCCTGCGCGCCCTCGAGGATGAGGAACTCGAACTGTAGCCGATCGTCGTGTACGGGCACGCCCCACTCGCAGTCGTGGTAGGCGACGTAGTCCGGCTTCGCCAGGTCGACCCACGGGCAGCGAGGGCGCTCGTGGGTCTGCGCCCGGCTCGAGTCGACCTGGCCGCCTACTTCAACACCCCCTTGACGGTGGCGATCATCCCCGCCGGCAACCCCGGGAAGTCAACGTGCTTCACCCAGTCTCGGTTCACGGTGAGCTCCGTCCGGATGGGCGTCGGTAGCGAAGTTGGATGGGTGAGCAGGAGGATGCCTCCGTCCTTGGCAAGATAGGGCCCCACCACGAGCGCGTCGGGGTAGTTCTCCCCCGTGGCTACGGCGAGGTGGGCGTAGGAGAGGGTCTGCGAGTCCCCGTAGGCGGCTACGAGGGCGCTGGTGTGGTAGCGGTCGGTGCCCACCTTGGAGACCACGGCCACCCCGGTCGGCAGGTCGACGTACGTTCCCACCCTCAAGGCTTTCGTGACTCCCAACGACACGATCTTGTCCCGGGTGACGTTCGGTAGGGACCCCGCCTGCGGTGTGAGAAGGATCGGCCAACCCTTGTTCCCAGCCAGGGGAGCCACGGAGAGAGCGTCGGGGAACTTGTCCCCCGCCACCAGCACGATGCGGGCGGGGGTCCCCGCCTTGGCGACCAGAGCATCGGCGAGACGTGTGGCGGTGTCGTAGCGGTCGATCCCGCGGATGGTCTCGATCTTGACTCCCGGCACGGCTTGGAGGATGGCGGGCTTCAGCGAGTCGGAGAGACCGATGAAGAACACCTTCCCGGGGTTCAGACGTGTGAGTTCGGCCTTGACCGCCGGGGTCAACCCGCCGGAAGGCGTGAGGATCACCGGCCCGTCGTAGGCGGCGGCCAGAGGCGCGGCGGCCAGGGCGTCGGGGAAGTCGTCGCCCTTCACCAGGAAGACGTTGGTCACCGTACCGGGGTAGGCCTTCTTGGATATCAGGATGGCGGTTTCGTAGCGGTCGGGCCCCACGAACTGCGTGAAGGTGGGAGGCTCGGCAATGCGGCGGATGGTGTGGTTCTCGTAGTCGCCCACGTAGACGGTACCCGCCGGGTGAACGGCGACGGTCCAAGGGTGTACGAAACGGGCGGCGGCCGCGGGCCCGTCCGTGCTGCCAGCGAGGGGCGCGGCGCCCGCGACCGTCGAGACCAGGTGGACGGTACCGCCACCCAACTTGATTCGGGTTATCTTGCGGATGGTGTTGTTCTCGTAGTCGCCCACGTACAGTGCGTCGGACCCGTCGAGCGCGATACCCCACGGCGCGTTGAATCGCCCCGGACTCCCGTCGTCGCTGCCGGCGGTCCCGGTCTTTCCGGCGATGGTAGCGGTCGACCACACCCATGTGACGACGTTGAACCAGACGCGTCGGACGGTGTGGTTTCCGGTGTCGGTCACATAGATAACGGGGCCAGGGCCGGACGCGTCGACCACGAGGTCTGAGGGCATCTTGAAGTGGGCGTTCTTGCCCACGCCGTCGAGGGAACCGTAGTACCCGGGGGCACCCACGATCGTGGTCACGTCACCGGACTCATTGATCTTGCGGATCACGTGGTTGAGGCGGTCGGCGACGTAGACCGTGGGCACGCCGCCAGTCTCGCTCACAGCGATCCCCGAGGGATGGAAGAACCGGGCCGCTGCCCCGTGGGCGTCCACGTGGCCTGTGGATCCGGCAGATCCAGCTAATGTGGTCACCATTCCGGACTTGGCGATCACGCGGATGGTGCTGTTGCCGGTATCGGCTACGAACAGCCTACCGGACGGGTCGATGGCGACGTCCGCGGGCGAGTTGAAGAGCGCCGCTCCGCCGACGCCGTCGGCGGAGCCCGTCACGCCTACCGTGCCGGCAAGGGTGCTGACGATCCCAGCGGGAGAGATCTTGCGGATCACGTGGTTCCATTGATCTGCGACGTACTGATTGCCGTACACATCGATAGCGATGCCGCCGGGTCTGTAGAAAAGCGCCGTGCTCCTGGCGCCGTTGGCGCTGCCCGCGACCTGGGCTGTGCCCGCGTACGTACTCACCTCCAGCGCCGCTGGTGCCGCCCCTGACAACGCGAGGAGCATCCCCAGCGCTAGAAGGAACGCGAAGGCAAAGCCTCTTGGGATCCTCCGCTCTCGCGGTGCTTCCCTTTCCATTGCAGGCATCCCCTCTCTCGGCAGACTACGTCGATACAGCTGTCAGTATCAGACTTATCGCAACAACCCGGTGATTGTGGTTACCATCCCGGCCGGCAGCCCGGGGAAGGTCACGGCCCCGATCCAGTCGCGGTTCACCTCGAGCTCAGTTCTGATGGGGCCGGGTAGGGTGGTGGGGTGGGTGAGCAGGAGGATGCCGGTACGTTTGGCGAGGTACGGTCCTACCACGAGAGCGTCGGGGTAGTTCTCTCCCGTGGCCACGGCGATCCAGCCATAGGAGAGACCCTGCGAGTCCCCGTAGGCCGCGACCAGAGCACTGGTGTGGTATCGGTCGGTGCCCACCTTGCGCACCACCTGGGTCACCGAGGCAGGGGGGTTCACCCAGGTGCCCACGACCAGCGCCTTGGTCACACCGAGGTCTTGGATCTTCTTCCTGGTGACGTCGGGGAGCTTGCCTCCCTGCGGGGTGAGGAGGATGGCCCAGCCCTTCTTTGCGGCGAGCGGCGCCACGGAGAGGGCGTCGGGGTACTTGTCCCCGGGCACGAGCACGACCCAAGGGACTGAGCCCTTCTTGGTCTTCAGTTCCTCGGCGAGCAGCGTGGCGGTGTGGTAGCGGTCGGTACCCACGAAGGACTTGATCATGGCGCCGGGGAGAAGCGTCTCTACCTGGTCGCGCACCGCGGGAGGCAGCCCTACAAAGAGTACGGTCTTCGGTTTCAGACGGAGAAGCTCGTTGCGTACGGCCTCCGTGAGTCCGCCCGAGGGCGTCAGGATCACCGGGCCGTTGTAGGCGTAGGCGAGCGGTGCGGCGGCCAGGGCGTCGGGGAAGTCGTCCCCCTTGGCCAGGACCACGGCCGGGGCGGTGCCGGGGTAGGTCTGCTTCGAGACCATGATGGCGGTCTCGTAGCGGTCGGGGCCCACGATCGGAAGGAAGAGGGGCGACTCCGCGATGCGTCGGATGGTGTTGTTCACCGCGTCGGCGATGTACGGGGCGCCAGACGGGTGCACGGCGACGCCCCGCGGCTCGTTGAAGCGTGCGACAGAGGTGTGGCCGTCAGCGCTGCCAGCCTGCCCGGGGGCTCCCCCCGCGATGCTCTCGGTGTTCCAGAGCGTGCTGCCCGGCGCGTTGAGTTTCGCCACACGACGGATCGTGTGGTTGCCGATCTCAGTCACGATCAACCCGTTCGGGCCTTCGAGGGCTATCCCCCACGGCCTGAACAACCGACCCGGCGTGCCGTCATCGCTGCCAGGGGTGAGGGCCTTTCCTGCAATCGTCTCGACGTACCAGTCGAACTGGGGGGTAAAGTAGTAGAGCTTGCGGATCGTGTGGTTGCCAGAGTCGGTCACGTACATCGTGAGTTCGGTAGCCGTTGGGTCTGCGGCGACGTCAGCGGGCTCCCGCAACCGGTTGATCGATCCTGAGCCATCGGTGTAGCCAGGTTCCCCAGGCCATCCGCCGACCGTGCCCACGAAACCCTGAAGGGCGCCTTCTGCGATTACCCGGCGAATGGTGTGGTTGCCGTAGTCGGCCACGAAGACCAGCGTCTGACCGGAACTGTACACGGTGTCGAGGCCCATCGGGTGATTGAAGCGTGCAGACAGGCCTGTCCCATCCGCCGTGCCGCTCACACCCGGTGAGCCGGCCAGCGTCGTCACGTTCCCCGCCGGGGTGATCTTACGGATCGTGTGGTTTCCGTAGTCGGCCACGTACAGGTCGCCGGAGGCGTCCACGGCCACGTCGGTGGGGAAAGAGAAGCGAGCCGCGCCGCCCTTGCCGTTCGCGAAACCTGCTGCTCCGACCTTGCCGGCGAACGTGCTCACTGTCCCGTCTGCGGCGATCTTGCGGATCACGTGGTTCTGGGTGTCGGCGATGTACTTGTTGCCCGATGCGTCGATGACGATGCCGCCGGGTCCCGTGAAGCGCGCCGCCAGCCTGTCGCCGTTCGCCGCGCCGGTCACGCCGGCCTTGCCCGCGAACGTGCTCACCTCCATCGCCGCCGCCGCGCCCGCGAATGCCGGGAGCGCCAGAATGGCCAACACGAAGGCTGCGGCCGCGATGCGCGGAGCCCTCCGCCGGTGCTCGTTTCCCCCCCACATGATCGGTTCCCCCCTTGTGCTCCGGATCGGGTCGATGTGATTGTTGATTCCCCAAACGCAATCTATTAGACCGGCAAGCAGCAAGCAATAAGCAATTGGCAACCGAGTTTGTGTGCCGTGGCGTGCCCATTGACAGCATTCCGGGTGTTCCATATCCTGTGGTCTGATGTTTGGACCGCACCGGCCGGTGCGGTCTCGAGTCGCCACGCTGCTTCCGGGGGTGATCGTGGAGCCGGCCTCTCGACCGCAGCCGACGACTGAAGGGGGGACGGTGGAACACATGGCGCGCGCAGGACGGATCCTCGTGCGGGGCGATATCTGCAGCGGCTGCAAAGCTTGCATGCTGGCCTGCGTGGCCGCACATGAGGGAGGCTTCGGCACCGCCGCGGCCCGCATCCGAGTCACCAAGATCGAGACCGAGGGCCTCGACTGGCCCTCAGTCTGCAGGCTCTGCCGGCGACCGGGCTGCGTGAAGGCCTGTCCGGCGGGCGCTCTGAGTCGCGATGCCTCTCTGGGCGTGGTGCGGCTGAACGAAGATGAGTGCATCGCCTGCGGTGCCTGTGCCGACGGGTGCCCCTTCGGCATGGTCATCATGCATCCAACCACCGGGCTGCCTCTCATCTGTGACCTGTGCGACGGCGACCCCGCCTGTGTGAAGCGCTGCGCTCCGGGGGCCATTCGCTGGGGCGGCATCGATGAGCAGGCTCAGGAGCGCCGCGAGACTTTGGCTCGGCGGCAGCTCGGCGGCCGCG
>JAHJSA010000103.1 GCA_018830645.1 Actinomycetota bacterium | reverse complement strand
GGGAAGAAGTCGCCCACTGCGTAGTGCTGGGTGGAGCGGTTGTCCCACACGGCCAGCGTGCCCGGCGCCCAGCGCAGGCGGGCCTGGAACTCGGCCACCTGCGGCAGGGCAAACAGCTGGGTCAGCAGCGCATCGCTGTGCGTGCGGTGCAGGCCCTTGATGTGGCTGGTGAAGGTGGGGTTCACATACAGGATCCTCTTGCCCGTGACGGGGTGCACGCGCACCACGGGGTGCTCCACGGGCGGGTACTTGGCGCGGGCGGCCTTCAGTTCTTCGCCGCTGGCGTCCTTGCGCAGCAGGTACTCCGTCCAGCCGCTGATCTCCCAGGTGTGCACGGCCGTGAGCGTTTCCAGGTAGGCCTGGAAGGCGGGCGGCAGGCTGGCGTACGCGGCCGTGAGGCTGGCCCACAGCGTGTCGCCGCCGCTGGCAGGAATCACCTGTGCATAGAGGCTGGTGCCCAGCGGCGGTTGCTGGCGCCAGGTGATGTCCGCATGCCATTGGTTGGACGCCTTGGGGCGCTCGGCGGTGCTCTCCACGATCCTCATGCGCTCCCCCTGCACTACCATGGGTTGCCACAAGTCGGCCTCACCGTCGGCATTCTTGGCCACGATGAAGGAGCCCGTCTCAAGCCGTAGCGTGGCCACTTCCCGACCCTGGTCGTTCTTGGTCGTCTTCCAGTCGCGATGAAGCAAAACGATCGTCGCTGCCCGCTCCTCAATTGCGCCCGAACCTCTCACATCGCTCATCGTGGGAGGCTTGTGATCCTGGCCCTTGAGCGGGCGGGAGAGCTGAGACACCAGGATCACCGGGATGTCCATGTCCAGCGCCAGATCCTGAAACTCGTTGGCAAGGCGCGTGAGCGCCGCGTACTCCTTTTCCTCGTTGTAGGCGAGCCGTTGCAGGTAGTCGACCATAATGCACTCGGCTTGATGCTCGCTCGCCACCTTCCCGATCTCCGCCGTCGTCCGGCTCACGTGGTCGTAGAGCACTGACCAAGAACGTTGCCGCTCCAGGTAGCGCTCCTTGGCCTGAAGATCCTCCTCTGTCAGCTTGCCGATCTTCAGTCGCTGTATGCTCGCCCCCTCGCGAACTAGATGCCGGCGCACCAGGCGTTCCGGCGTGAGTTCGCGGGATACGTAGAGAACACGAAAGCCCCGGTCGGAGAGAAAAGCCTGATACTGCTGGGCGAAGATGGTCTTGCCCATCGAGGGTCGGGCGGCAATGACGGTGAGCGTGCCGGGCTCCAAAGGGCCGATAGCCTCGCCCAGTCGAGACCACGAAGGCGGCCAGGGCAGACCGCGGACTTCCCCGCGGGCGCGACGATCAAGATCGGCGAGGAAGAGGGCAGTCGCCTCCTCGGAGGTGACGGGGCGGCGGGGGCGGCGCGGTTGGGTCAGTTTCTCGAGAACCTCGCGGGTCCCGCCGGCGCGCACCCAATCAGTGACGTCACCCTTGGCTTTGAGCCCCGGCAACGCGACCACGCACACCTCAGCCGCCACCCCCCTCAGAGCGGCTGCGGCCTTCTCGGCGTAGCCCTGGCCCGCATCATCGTTGTCAGGGAGAACGACGACGCGGGCGCCTTGGAAGTGGGGGGCGTACTCGTCCCGCCAGGCGTTCGCTCCTCCAGGCGTCGTGGTGGCGACAAATCCCATGCCCTCCAAGGTGTGGACGTCTTTTTCGCCCTCCACCAGAAAGAGGAGACCGCCCGCCTTCGCAACACCGAGGAGCCACGGCAGGCGATACGGAACTCGGCGAACACCCTGCACCCCTTTGACCCAGCCCCCGTTGTCGTCGGGATGGTATTGGAGGAACTTCTTTTCCTTGGTGCGCCTGACCTGGAAGAGAACCTTGCCCGACTCGTCGGCGTAGTCGTAGGTCGCAACGACATCGCTCCCCGCCGTAGGTGCCGTGCCATGTTCATGCCTGTCGGGGTAAAGATCGGTGAAGGTGAGTCCAATGGTGTGCAGCACCCGTTCGGGGGGGCAACCGGCGTGACAGCAAAGAAGGACCACGCCGTCTTCCAACTCTTTGACGCTGAGAGACGGCGTGCTGTCGTCGTGACCGGGGCATTGAGCCTGCCAGCTGTCGCCCGAGCGGCGGACCCGCTGCAGGCGACCGAGCACATTCTCGATGGGTCTTCCCGCGAGGGGTTCGGAGACGGCCGTCATCGCCAGCTCCCCACCATCTCTTCGGTGATCTCCCCTCGCCTGATAGCCGCCCGCACATCGGCTGAAAGTTCGGGCCCGAATCCCTGACCGTGGAGGGCCGCCACGATGTGGGGCTTGAGATCCACGAGTTCCGAGGGCGTGAGCGAACCGGGATCCCATGAGTGGGGGACGTGGTTCACACGTCCCCCCCAAGAAGAATCTATGTCTATATCTATAATGGACGCAGCGGAGTGCGTGTCTAGCGTCGTAGCAGGATGCGTGTCTAGGGGCGCAGCCGCATGCACCTCCCGCAACTCTTGCCCCGGCAACTCTTGCCCTGCTCCGACCACCGGGCGGAGATTCACCGAATAGCGTCCCCAGGCCTCATAGTCCTGATTGAGATGAAGCACCGCAGGCCGGCAGCCGATCGCTTCGTGGACGACGTCGATCACGCGTTCCGCGACGAGCTGCGCCAAGGATTGTTGTATGCCCCGGATTGAGCGGCCCGTCATCTTCCTAAGTAGTGACTGCGAGATCGGTGCCTCGTTCTTCTGGAAGTCCCCGAGCGTTTTGCGGACGACCGCCCAGACAATCTGGGCCTGGGTGCCCGAGAACGGTGCTCGGATGAGAGCTTCCATGAGCTCCAAGCTGAGCTGAACGTATGGCTTGGGTTTAGGACAGGCCATTCATGCTCCCCGTGGAGTCACCTGCAGCAACCGGCCCCTGAGATCCGCGTTCTGACAAGAGGTCGACGCCGATGCTGTGCAAGAGTGGCACAACCGGTATGAGCAATCGCCTGCCCAGCCGCACGATCTGGATCTCGTCCTCGGCGATCGCCGCGCGGACACTGCCGCGACTGATTCCAAGGAGTCGACCCGCCTCAGTGTCGGTGAGGGTGAGGCGCCCCTCCTCGTGGAGGATCTGCCGGAGCCAGGAGGGGAGGATGTCACTCCGGTGAGACATCTCCCCGAGGAGACCCTCAATTCTCGACGCTGGCTCGCGCTCTTCCGTCGTCACGTGGCTTCCCCCGGATCGCTCCGTATGGTACCTTGTCCCCGTATACAGTATCAGTTAATGGGGAGGTTCAATTGGGCGAAGACATCCCATTTCGTATCGGAACATGGCCGGGAGGTCCGATCCCCGTGCCCGAGCTCGTCGTATCCGAGGCCTGGATTGAGGATGGCGGGTTCATCCACTTCGGCTCCTATCTGACTGATGAGGAGGAGGCGAAGGAGTTGGGTGGCGGGAAGCACCTCATTGACAACCTGTCCGTAGACAGACTGCCTCCGCCTGGAAAACAGGTCACGCTGCCTCCCGAGTTCTACCTTCGCGAACTCGGGGATCTGGACGCTGACGACCCCGAGGAGATTCTCGCCTTCACGAATACCTGGGGCCTGTTGGGCAAACCCGGACTGGTGGAGATCGGGCAGCCCTTCTTCGACATGGAGCATCTCCGCGTGGCGAGGTCCTCCTCTCTGCCTGAGAGAGCCGAACTGACGAAAGAAGTCGTCAGCCTGGTGGACCCGCACTCCAGGCAGAATGAGTCTTGGGAAAACCGGCAGTTTGTCCACTTCCGGGAGATCTCCGTCCATGCCCGTCTGATCCGCGACCTCACGCGCATATACGCCGTCCTCGCGGATGGCCGCGACGTGGCCGAGCTCAAAGACGACTGGGAGTCCGCCTGGCTTCCGCGCCCCGAGCAGGAGATCGCCGCCCAAGGGATACTCGTCGACTACCTCAGTCACGCGCTCAGCCCCTTTCACGTGGCCCTCTCCCTCCAGGTTGACGGCCGGCCCTTCTACGAACCATGGCACCCCACGCTCTTTGCCACGGCCTGCCTCCAACTGGCCAACGACATCGCGCAGAAGCAGCCCTATCGACGCTGCCACAAATGCGGGCGCCAATTCGTCATCCAGCGGGGCCGGGCGAAGTATGGGCAGAACCGCAGGGAGGGTGAGATCAAGTTCTGTTCGAGTTCCTGCGCCAAGGCCCAAGCACAGCGTGATCTCTATCGTCGGCAGGTAGAAGCACGCAGGCTCCACGCAGACGGCATGGGCGTGGAGGCCATCGCCGAGCACCTGGATGCCAAGGCCGAGAGTGTGGCCCGCTGGGTGAAGGGGAGATAGGGATGCGCGGTCACGTCCGCAAGCGCAGCACCTGGGAGTACATCCTCGAACTCGGCGATCTGCCGACACGGCGCTGCACCATATGTCGCCGCCGCCACTGGGTGGGACGCAAGCCCCTGAAAGTCTGCACCAAGTGCGGCGGACCGCTCGTCGATCGTATCGAACGAAAACAACAGGTGAAGACCGGGTATGCCACCAAGAGAGAGGCGCAGGCCGGTCTCACCGAGGTCCTACGCGAACTCCAGCAAGGCACCTACGTCGAACCCACCAAGGTGACGGTGAAGGAGTTCTTGAGCCTCGAGTGGCTCCCGGCGATTGAGGCCACCATCCGTCCAGCGACACTCGCCTCCTACACCACTCACGTGAACACGCACATCGTCCCCAGGATCGGCACCGTGCCGTTGCAAATGCTCTCCGCCGGGCAGATCAACCGCCTCTACGCGGAGCTCCGCAAGAACGGCAGAGCCCGCGGGACAGGCGGTCTCTCCCCGAACTCGGTGCGAAGGATCCACGCCACTCTTCACCGAGCGCTCAGGGATGCTGTGCGCTGGGGGTACCTCTCGCGGAACCCCGTGGACAACGCCGACCCACCCCGAACCGTCGACAGCGAGCTCGCAGCCGCCAAAGCCTGGCAGGTCGGGGATCTGAAGACGTTCCTCGCAAGCGTGCACGACGACCGGCTTCATCCCCTCTGGCTCACACTGGCGCTCACGGGACTCAGGCGAGGAGAGGCGCTTGGGCTTCTCTGGCAGGACGTGGATCTGAAGACGGGCCGACTCGTCGTTAGGCGCAGCCTCGTGCCTGTGAACGCAGACGTGGTCGTGAGCGAACCGAAGACGAGACGTGGACACCGCACGGTGACGCTTGACCCGGTGACCGTCTCAGTCCTCAAGGCCTGGCGGCAACAGCAGCGTGATGAGCGTCTTGCGTGGGGTCCTGCCTGGACGAACACCGCTTTGGTGTTCACACGGGAGGATGGGACGGCGTGGCGGCCGGAGAGGATCACGCAGATCTTCGCCGTGCTCGTGAAGAAGGTGAAGGTGGCGCCGATCACGCTGCACGGGCTGCGGCACACTCACGCGACACTTGCTCTGGCCGCCGGCGTTCATCCTCGGGTGGTGTCCGACCGGCTCGGCCACAGCACGGTGGCCCTCACGCTCGACGTCTACTCCCATGCGATTCCCGCACTCGAGGAGGAAGCGGCCAGTCGCATTGCGGCCCTGGTGACTGGCTAGTCTCAGCTCCTCTTCCGATCAAGCGGAAACCGCCGCGAACCCCCCCCCCCAAGGCTCTAGTTGTAGCGCCCAACCAGATCCTCTGCATCTTGGACAGCGAGCTTCCAGTGAGTTCCAGGAAGGGACGTGCTCGAAAGGAACACGGAGAGCTTTGCTCCGTCCTCCAGCACCAACCCGTATGTCACGCCCAACTCAAGCCCGGCCGAGGGTTCGTCGGAACTCACGCTACCTTCGACGCGGAACAGCCCCTCAACCTCATCACCCGTGCGTCCTACCGCCAACATCTCGCGACGAATCGCGAGGTCATAGTGGACGGGGATTGCTGCGCTCGGTTCCCTGAGAAGCTGGCCCCGTCCGACCAAGCGATCGACCAACTTCAGTCTGTTCGACATTGTCGAAACCCCCACGTGCTCATTGTCCCCACAGCCGTCGGCCTGCCCAGTGGGCAGCGTTCCCACCGGACTGCTCTTTCTACCACGCTCACCGTATGTGCCGTGATCCGATTCCAGTGTTTCATACGATTCTCCAGCCGCCAAGATCACCGACGAATCGGACACCTCATTAGCGCCAACTCCGAAGCAGACATCGATACCGCCGTGGACGCGCTCATTCTGACCCCAGCCAATCCTCGAGACCTGCATGGGCTCAGACGCCCCCACCGGAGATATGGGACTCCCTTCTGGAGCGCCTCCTCTCTCGAATGAAGAGACATTCACCGAACGAGCTGTGACGCCTCGAGCTTCCGCACACCAAGACGCGCTTGAGCCGCTTCAGAAAGCGGCGCACGCCGCTCCATCAGGTCAGCGACGTCCAACCGCGTACAGCCACGGACAACCCCGGCGTTGGCAAACCGTTGGCAAATCTGCCCAAACAGGGTTCCCCGCCGCAAAGGTTCAAAACAAAAAGTCCCCGTTTCCAGGGACTTCAAGTGGCGGGACCCGGACTTGAACCGGGGACACCATGATTTTCAGTCATGTGCTCTACCAACTGAGCTATCCCGCCACGGGATAGACGACCACCAGGCCCGTCGGGGAGCAGATCGCCCCCGGCGCCGACTGGTCGCCGGCCGGCCCGTCTGGTGCGGAGGAATACTAGCCGAGGGGGGTGCTCATTTCAAGCGAGCGTCCGGCGCGTCGCGGGCGGCCACGCCCGCGGGAGCGCTCACAGCGTCAATGGCGGCCTCCGCTCCGACTGGACCCCCGGGTGACACGTTTGGACCTCGTGGCCGCTCCCCCGGCGACCTGATCACCGGGGCCCCCTGGCCTCCCCCGACGACCTCCCCCGACGCCCCCATCCCCCCACTTGCTCTGACGACCCGCGCCGAGTACAATCTCATTCTAAAGTATGAACGACTGTTCATATGTGCAGACAAACCGACCACTCCAAGAGGAGAGACGACCGTGACGGCCACGCACACCACTCCGAGGCGACAAACCGCCGGCATCTCCGGTGTCGCCGATGGTGACGCCCCCGAAGCCACCTCCTGCGACCACTCCCCTGCGGCTCCTCCCTCCATGAGCAGGGAGCAGGCCGACGCGGTGGCCGACGTCTTCAAAGTCCTGGCCGACCCGAGCCGGGTGCTGATCCTCGAGGCGCTCAAGGAGGCCGGTGAACTCTGCGTGCTCCACCTGGCAGACTCGGTTGGCATGAGTCAGTCGGCGGTGTCGCACAACCTGCGGCTGCTGCGGCAGGCCGGGTTGGTCGCGAAACGGCGTGACGGGCGCCTCGCCTACTACCGCCCCGACGACGACCACGTCACCGACCTCGTTGGGCTGTGCGCAGAGCACGTATCGCACAGTGGAAGGGGGAGTCGTGCCTGACGGTCACCGTACCGTATCCGTGCCGGTGTCCCTGCCGGCTCAGGACGAGTGTCACAACTGCACGGTCCGCTTGAAGGAGACCATGGAAGGCACCAAAGGTGTCTCTGAGGTACAGATGGCCGAGCGCGGCGGCACCATGACCGTGCGCTTCGACCCCGATCTGCTCACGGTGCGCAGCCTCGAGGAGCGCGTCAAGGACGCCTGCGGCCACCTCGCCGATACCTATTGCCACCAGAGTCTGGTGCTCGGCGGCCTCGACTGTGCCGACTGCGCCCGTTCGGTCGAGCGCGCCGTCTCGCGGCGGGATGGAGTGCTCTACGCCTCCGTCAACTTCGCCACGAGCCGACTGTTCATGGAGTTCGACTGCGCCGAGATACCCCTCGACGCGGTGAAGCGCGACGTGCGCTCGCTCGGCTACGAGGTGTGGACCGACGACGAGTACAAGCAGCACCGGAAGGCGGCGACTCCCCGCCCCTTCTACCTGCGTAACCGCCGGGCGCTCTTCACCCTGGCCGCCTTCCTCTTCCTGATTGTCGGCAGCGCGGTGTGGCTCCTCGGAGACGAACCGCATCTGGCCGCCAAAGTGATCCTCGGGCTGGGTATCGTGATCGGCGGGCACGTGGTGGCGCGGAACGGCTTCTCGGTCATCCGTCGCACCCACAACGTCGACATGAACGTGCTCATGACGGTGGCCGTGATCGGTGCCGTGGCCGTGGGAGAGTGGATCGAGGGGGCCCTCGTCGTGGCCCTGTTCGGTCTCGGCGAGACGCTCGAGGGCTGGGCGGTGGAGCGCACCCGCGGCTCCATACAGAAGCTGATGGAGCTGGCCCCAGATGAGGCCCTCGTCCGGCGTGGCGACGTCGAGGAGCGCGTGCCAGTCGAGCAGGTGACGTTGGGCACGAGCATCCTGGTCAAGCCCGGCTCCCGCATCCCGATGGACGGCACCGTGGCCGAGGGCTCCTCGTCGGTAAACGAGTCCCCGATCACCGGTGAGTCGTTCCCCCAGATGAAGGGCGCAGGTGACCAGGTGTACGCCGGCACAATCAACCAGCGGGGCTCGCTGGTGGTGCGGGTCACCTCGTCCGCGGGCGACTCCACCCTGGCCCGTCTCATCGCCCTGGTCGAGGAGGCTCAGGGGCAGAAGGCCCCCACGCAACGCTGGGTGGACTCCTTCGCCGCCTACTACACTCCCGTGGTGATGGGGCTCGCGGTGCTGACGGCGGTGGGGCCGCCCCTCTTGCTCGGCGCCTCGTTCTCCGACTGGCTCTACCGGGCCCTGGCGCTGCTCATCTTGGCCTGCCCCTGCGCCCTGGTGATCTCCACGCCGGTGAGCATCGTGTCGGCTATCGGCGCGGCCGGGCGTCAGGGAGTGCTCATCAAGGGTGGGACGCATCTGGAAGCCGCCGGCGGCGTGAAGGCCGTGGCCTTCGACAAGACCGGCACGCTGACCCAAGGGACTCCCCGAGTGACGAGTGTGACCGCCCTCTCGCCGCACACGTCAGAACGCGTGCTGGCGTTGGCCGGAGCGGTGGAGCGTGATTCGGAGCACCCGCTGGCCGATGCCATCACGCACGCCGCGGCGGCGCTCGACGGCCGGGTGACCCGGGCAGAGGGCTTCGAGGCGATCCCGGGGCTCGGCGCCCGAGCCTGGGTGGAGGGCTCCCTCGTGCACGTAGGCAACAGCCGCCTCCTCGCCCAACTTGGTACGGAGATCTCTGCCGAGGCGCTCGCCGACGTGGCTTCCCGCGAGGGGCGCGGCGAGACGGCGGTGCTGGTGTCGCACGACGCTGAAGTGGTGGGCGTGATCGGGGTGGCCGACACGGTGCGTCCACTGAGTCGTCTGGCTGTGGAGCAACTGCATGCCGCGGGAGTCGAGAAGGTGCTCATGCTCACCGGCGACAACCGGGCCACGGCGGCCGCGGTTGCCGCCCAAGTCGGCCTCGACGACTACCGGGCCGAGCTCCTGCCCGATCAGAAGGTCGACGCCATCCGCGAACTCCAGGCGACGTACGGCTCCGTGGCCATGGTGGGCGACGGCATCAACGACGCCCCGGCCCTGGCAGCCGCCACGGTGGGCATCGCCATGGGCGCCGCCGGCACCGACACGGCTCTCGAGACCGCCGACATCGCCCTCATGGCCGACGATCTCTCCCGCGTGCCGTTCACCATCCGCCTCTCGCGGGCGACCAGAGCTACCGTGCGTCAGAACATCGGGTTCGCGCTGGGTCTGAAGATCGCGACGTTGTTGCTGGTGTTCCCCGGGTGGCTCACCCTATGGATGGCCGTATTGGCCGACACGGGCGGCTCGCTGATCGTCATCGCCAACGGTCTGCGTCTACTGCGCCACGGCCGCGACCTCGGAGGTTCGCCGGTCGGTCTGCCCGCGCGGCCGAAAGCACAGCCGACCCCCGCTCTGGCAGCGTGCGCCACGGGTGGATGCGCCTGCTCCGTGGGCAACGAGCGCTCGACCCTCGCGCCGGAGGCGTGGGCGGGGCGCTGGCGCGGGATGCGGGTGCAGGAAGGCGAAAAGCCCCTCGCCGATCACCCGGCGAAGGGCCCTGCTTCGTGAGGCGGGAGCGACGGGACTCGAACCCGCGACCTCCGGCGTGACAGGCCGGCATTCTAACCAACTGAACTACGCCCCCACGAGAGCTGCGCGATTATCTCACGCGCCCGCGAGTTTGTCTCCCGGGAAAGAACCCTAGTGGGCGCAGCAGGATTTGAACCTGCGACCCCCTGCTTGTAAGGCAGGTGCTCTCCCACTGAGCTATGCGCCCCGGCGCTCACTCGCGAAAAGAAAAGGTGCCCCCAGGGGAATTCGAATCCCCGCCGTCGCCTTGAAAGGGCGATGTCCTAGGCCACTAGACGATGGGGGCACGCAGTGCTGCCGCGGCCGACGAGCGACCGAGGCGAGATGCTAGCACACGGCGCCCGCCCGGCCAACCCGGGTAGGCGAAAAATCGGCCCACGAAAGACAGCGCCGACCTGAGAGCTCTACCGCGACCAAGGACCGCCTCACTCCGGAAGGCAGACGAAGCCCTGTTCCGCGAAGTGCTTGTCGAGTGTGAAGGCATGGCGCACACGACGCGAGCGCATGTGCCCGAAGCTCACGGCGTCCACCAGGCTAACGTCATGACGACGAGCTCCGAGCACGACGGCGAGAGCGCCATCATGCCTCGCGGCGTCGACCCACTCGACCTCGACCCAGGGGAGCACGAAGTCCTGAAGGGCGACCACCGCGTCTAACCCCAGCCGACGCTGCAACAGAGCGACGAGTTCGAGGAGGATGTAGCTGCTGGTGAGGAGCGCGGCGTCGGATCGCACGAGCCGTTCCCACGCTGCCACCGCGTCGGCGCTCCGCGTCTGCGAGCGGTCGAATACGGCGTACAGGGCTGAAGTATCCAGGAAGCAGAGTTCGCCGGCGCCCGGCCACGAGACGCCGGCCCGCGACGCTTCGGCAGACGCCGTCACCACTCGAGGTACGCTTCGATGAGTTCCTCGTCGTGCTGCTCGGCGACCGTGGGCAGTCCGGAGTCGAACGCTCCCGCTACCCGTAGGGCGTCGAGGCGATCGCGGCCCGGGCTCTCCTGCGCCTCGTCCAGCACAAGATCGACACCTCGACGAATCAACTCAGCGAGAGAGACTCCCTCTGCCGCGGCGACCTCCCGGAGCCGACTCGCCTGATCGGCATGGAGTTGAATCTGGGTGCGTATCATGGCATGCCTCCCTTGGATGACACCATGATAACACCATGTACCTACATGCTGTCATCTGAGCACGGCCGGGACGACGGGCCTACTCCCCTGCGGAGTGGTCGTGCGCTTCGCCGACGGGATCCCCGCATCCGGCGCAGAACGCGTCGGAGCTGGTGACCGGATCGCCGCACAGCGAACAGTAGGCGGGTTCCTCGTCGTCTTCGCCGTCGCGGAGGGTGGGTTCGTCGGTCATGTCAAGTTCCTTTCGCTCGTCCGCCGCAGCGCGCGCGACGTGCGCGAAACCCCGAGTCCGCTCTCAACAGCGGCAGGATGGAGCTGTGCAGTCGCTGTAGTACACCTTCACAGCGGGAAACCGGAGCAGCTGCTCGGCCTCCGTACGGTCCGACATGGCCATAGCGAGGAGCTCCGTCCAGAAGCCCGCCCGCGTGTCCGAGGTGGACCCGTCGGCCGAGATGAGATTGGCTTCGATGTCCCCGAGGATGCAACCGACCTCGCAGCTCGAGAAGCAACCGGACGAGATCTTGATGCGCGCCTCCTCCTGCTTCAACCGCATCCCCGGAGGGAGTCCCACCCCCCGGCATCTGAGCTGATCGGCCCAGGCCGCCAGCACCGCCCACCGGAGTCCGTACCCCTCGAGCAGAGAACGGTCGACCGCGGCCTCCCGCTCTTCCCGCCCCTCTTGTGCCGTCTCCGCGCCCGCGCTCATCTCCAAGCCCCCCTTGAGTACCCAATGGCTACTACTATCGAACCCATACTATCGATGAGCATACCATGGGAAAGAGCGAAAATGACCGCCTATTCATCCGCGCCGACGCAGGCGGTACACGACTATTCCACGAGCCTCGTGGAGCGGAGCGGAGCAGGGGCTCGGTTCGACCGAGGCTCGATCAGGCCGGAGCCCGCGCCCGCTTCAGATCGCCGCACCTCCCGCCCCCTCTGCCTCACTCCCCGACTCCAGAAGGGCCATGACTCGGCGGTAGATCTCCTCGGCCAGTTCAGGGTACGCAGCTTCCAGCGTCGGGGTCATGGTCTCGGCGAAGGTGCAGACGTCCTCGACCTCGACGGCGAAAATGTGGACCCGCGCATCGGCGGGCAGGTGCAAGCCCAAGCGCCGGCCGAGGGCGAGGGCGGTGGCCAGGTTGACATCGTGCACGTTGCGAAGATGCAGGGTCTCGCGCAGATCGCCGGCGGTGAGCTCGTACCAGGTGCCCGGCGCGCCCCCCCGTGTCTTGATGGCGTCGAGCACGATCAGCCGGTCGTATCCGACCACCATGTCCAAGATACTGAGCCCCCCGCAGGCGCACTCCTCGATCACGTGCACCGGCCCTATCTCGGGGCCGTGCGGCGGCCCGCCTGCGATCGCGGGCACATCAAGCGGTCCGCCTACGGTCGCGGACTCCTCCGCCCTCCCGTGGGCGGCCGGGGCCAATGTAGGCGCGGCCGCCCGAGCCGCGGCGAGTCGACGCCCGAACTCGGTGGCCAGACGTATACCGATAGCGTCGTCGCTCACGATCGGGTTGCCCATACCGAGGACGACGGTCCGCAGACCGGCAGGCACACACCGGCCCGTGCCGCTCCCGGGGTCCCAGGGGCGCCCCGACCCTAACAGTTCCGCCGCACCCGGCGCCACACTTCACCGTCCCTCCAGACGATCAGCTCCAGGGGCATCTCGCCGGGCAGGGCATGGGTGGCGCAGCTGTAACACGGGTCGAAGGCCCGGAACCCCATCTCGATCATGTTGAGCACGCCCTGGTCAGGCTCCACGCCGGGCTTGATCATCGCCTGGGCCACCTTCTTCGTAACCATCTGGATGGGTGCGTTGTTGTTGGTGGTGCCCACGATGAGATTGGCGCTGGTACAGATGGCCCGGGCGTCACAGGTGTAGTGGTGCGTGAGGGTGCCGCGCATGGCTTCCACGATCCCCACGCCCTCCCCCGTGATCTCCTGGGGTATCACCCGGAAAGCGTCGCCCGTGATCTCGGGATCATCGCAATAGGAGAGTAGCGCCTCGGAGTTCTGAACCATCTCGACGAGCCGAGCCCAGTGTTGGGCCAGCAGCGCCCGGCACGGGTGGCCGCCCAGCGTCGAGAACATCTCCTCGAAGGCTTCCTGGGCCTTGGGCGTGGCCATGCGGTCCGCTACGTTCAGCCGCGCCAGCGGGGTGGCGCAGTACAAGCTGGAGTCGATGCCCTCCGCGAAGCCCCTCCAACCCCGTTTCTTCAAGTACGGGAACTTGAGGTACGACCACGACTCCACGTGCTCGGCCACATAGTCGGCATACTCCCGTGGCTCGTAGCGGTAGAGCTCCGTCCCCTCGAAATCCACCACCCGCACCTGGCCGTCGTAGAAGTCGGGAGCATTCGACTCGTCCACCAGACCCATGTTGTGAACGTCCAGAGTGTATGGCCCGTTCACGATCAGCTCCACGTAGGCCGGATTGCCCAGCACCACGTCGCGGAAGAGCTGGAGCGAGAACAGGGCGAAGTCGTGGAGCTCCCGGGTCATGGGCTTGATCTGCTCGAGCTCCTCGGGCTTCAGCCCCTTCGCCACCCCGCCCGGTATACACCAGATGTCCTGGGTACTGCGCCCTCCGATGATGCGCTGGATCTCTTGCGCTTGGCCCCGGGCCTTGATGACCGCGCCCCCGATCTCGAGGCCCACCTTGCCCACCACCCCCAGGATGTTGCGCTCGGCGGGATCGGAGTCCGGGCCCATGACGAAGTCCGGCGCCGCCAGCGCGTAGAAGTGGGCGATGTGGCTGTGCATGTAGTGGGCGTTGTAGTACATGCGGCGCAGTTTCACCGCGAGGGGCGCCACCTCGCCACCGAAGCAGCCGTCGACCGCCTTGGCGCTCGCCATGTGGTGGCTGGCCGGACAGACTCCGCAGATGCGGGTCACCAGGCGGGGCAGCTCCTCGATGGGTCTCCCCACCACGAAGCGCTCGAAGCCCCGCAGCTCGGGGATCTGGAAGAACGTCTCCTGGACGGCCCCGTCGTCATCGAGGAACACCTCGATCTTGCCGTGGCCCTCGAGCCGGGTGATGGGGTCGATGGTGATCTTTCTGGTCATGACCGGACGCTCCTTTGCAGAAGAGAGGCCGGGAGGCTGAAGCGATAAGCGTAGCCGGTGAAGTCGGGAAGGCCGGCGAGGATGGCATCGATCTCGTCCGGGTCTTTGCTGTCGATGACCGAGGTCACGGCCGAGAGCAGCTTCGCACCTTGGTCGACCACCCCCGGCATGGGCCCGTAGCACCCCCGGCAGGGGATGCTGCTCGTCGGGCAGCGCGCGCCGCACCCCGAGCGCGTGGCCGGCCCGGCGCACAGGATCCCCTGCTCCAAGAGGCAGGCCTCCGGATCGGCCATGATCTGCCAAGGACGCCTGAACTCCTTGATCTTCTTCTCGGCCTTGGTGCGCGTGCACTCGTCACAGAGGCCCCGGTCCCCGGCGCCCACCACCGACCCCTTCGGCGGAAGGACCCCGGAGACGATCACCTCAAGGACGGCCCGCACCTGGTCGGCCGCCGGAGGGCATCCCGGCAGGTAGTAATCCACATCGACGACATCGTCGAGCTTGAATACCCGCTGGTAGAAGCGAGGCAGTTCGAGCGAGTAGCCGTTCACCGACGTCTGCGCCAGGGGAACCGTAGTGTTGCCCGGCTCGATGGAAGGGTTGTGGAGGTAGGCGCGATCGTAGATCTCTTCCTTCGTCGCCAAGTTGGCCAGCCCCGGGATGCCCCCCATGTGAGCGCACGAGCCGAAGGCCACCAGCAGCCTGCTCTTCCGGCGCAGAAGCCGGGCGATGTGCTCGTTCTCGGAGTTGCGCACGGCTCCGTTGAACAGAGTGAGATCGAGCTCCCCGTCGGCCATCTCCTCCACATCTCGGTACTTGCCGTCCACAGCGATCGGCCAGAGCCGTATGTCGGCGAGCGCGGCCACGTCGAGGATGAACTCGTTGGTGTCCAGCACGGCGACGTCGCAACCACCGCACCCCGCTCCCCAGTACAGCGCTATCTGCAGTTTCCGCCCGCCCATGACTCACCTCTCCGCGTGATCGGTAGCCAGGGCGGTCTTGATCCTGCTGGGGCCGAGGGCACGCAGTCGTTGCGTCATGTCGTCCACCAGGTCGGCGAAGCGCTGCCCTTCGCTGGCGCTCACCCACTCGAGCCGCACCCGCGCGTCCTCGATGCCGAGATCGGCCAGCATCCGCTTGAGCAAAGGGTACCTGCGCATGGTCTTGTAGTTGCCCTCGGAGTAATGGCAGTCGCCCGGATGGCAGCCGCAGATGAGCACTCCGTCCGCTCCCTCGGCGAGGGCCTTCAGCACGAACGTCGGGTCGATGCGGGCCGAGCACATCACCCGTATCACCCGAACGGAAGCGGCGTAGGGGGTGCGGCTCGTGCCGGCGAGGTCGGCGCCGGCGTAGGAGCACCAGTTGCACAGGAACCCGACGATTCGCGGCTGGAACGACCCCGCGGCACCCGTCGGCGCACGCCGGGCCGGCCGATCGACCCTGGCGGCGGTCTGGTCGTCGGCCACGGTCGGAAGGTCCGCCACGGTCGGAAGGTCCGCCACGGTCGGGCGATCCTCGTTCATGCCAGCACCCCCACGATCTCGGCGAAGATCTGCTCGTCTGTGAAGTGTCGAGCCCTGATCGCACCGGACGGACAGGCCGCCACACACGCGCCGCACGCCTTGCAGAGAGCCGAGATGACCCGGCTCCGTTTCTCGTCTGCCTTGTACTCGATAGCGCTGTAAGGGCAGAGCTCGTTGCAGATGCGACACCCCGAGCACGCCTCCTCGTCGATCTCGGCGAAGACGGCGTCCACCTCGATGCTCCCCCTGGCGATCTTGCCCAGGATGCGGGCGGCGGCGGCCCGAGCCTGAGCCACCGAGTCGGGGATGTCCTTGGGGGCCGCGCACGTGCCGGCGATGAAGACCCCCTCGGTGGTCGTGGCCACAGGATCGAGCTTCGGGTGGCTCTCGATGAACCATCCGTCCTTGTCCTGGCTGATGCCGACCAGACGGGCGACCTCGGCGGAGTCCTCCCGGGCCTCCATCCCCACCATGAGGATAACCAGGTCGGCGGGGATCTCGATGAGCTCACCCGAGAGCTGCTCGCTCACCTCGATCAGCATCCCACAGTCGTCCCCCGGCTCCGCCTTTCGGATCACCGGGTAGTCGTTCTTTCCATACATGAGGAAGAGCGTCTTCACCTCGGAACTCCGGCGGTAGAAGTCCTCGCAGCCCTTGCCGAAGGCGTGCATGTCGATGTACACGTCGCTGACGTAGCAGCCGGGGACGGCGGACTTCAACTCGTGAGCGTACTTGAGGGCGGTCATGCAGCAGACCCGCGAGCAGTAGGCGTGGAACTCCTGACTCCGGCTGCCGACGCAGTGCAGGATGGCGACGTACTGGGGTTGCCGGCCCTCCACCGTCTCGATGCGCCCCTCCCGCACCATCCGCTCGAACTCGAACGACGTGATGACGTTCGGCAGCTTGCCGTAGCCGAAGTGGGTGATGCGCGAGGCGTCGAACTCGCGATAGCCGGTGGCGACGATGACGCTCCCGACCTCGAGGGTCCGTGGCGATCGCGTGGCACCTCCCCCGTCCGTCGGCCCGTCGTCACCCTCAGCCGCGGCAGGCCCGGCGCCGTTGCCCCCCGGCACGGCCACCGTGGCCGTGAAGTTCCCCACGTATCCCTCCAGCGACTGCACCTCGGCGCCGAGGAACGGCTCGACATGGGGGTGACCCATCACCCGGTGGATCCGCTCACGCAAGAGATCCCGGGCCGAGTCCAGGTGCGGAGCCGTGAGGTCAACCCGAGCCAGGTTGCCGCCTAGATGGTCCGCCTTCTCCACCAGGTACACCTGGTAGCCCGCGTCCGCCAGCTCCAACGCCGCGGTGAGGCCCGCGATGCCCCCACCCAGCACCAAGGTGTTCGGACACATGGCCACCATGCGACTTTCGAGGGGCTCGTGGAAGGCGACCCGCTTGACGGCGGCGCGCACCAGGCCGATGGCCTTCTGGGTGGCCTCGACGCCGTCGCCGTGCACCCAGCTGCAGTGCTCGCGGATGTTGGCCATCTGCAGGTAGTATTGGTTCATGCTGGCCTTCTTGACGGCCTTCCGGAAGGTGAGCTCGTGCATACGCGGCGAGCACGAGGCCACCACGACCCTATCCAGCTTCTTCTCCTCGATGTCGGCGACGATCATCTCCTGTCCGGGCGTGGAGCACATGTATTTGTAGGTGGTGGCCACCGCGACCCCGGGGAGCCCTTCAGCCGCGCGCACCACTGCGTCGCAGTCCACCACCTTTGCGATATTGGTGCCGCAGGCACACACGTAGACGCCGATTCTGGGCTGGTCCATGGCGTCCTCCCTCAGCTCGTCGCGGCGGGTCGCGCGGTCTCGGCAGGCGCTCTCGAAGGGACCGCACGCAGTTGCAGTTCGGCGAAATACATGGCCAGCGGGCGGTAGGCCAGGTGGGCCCACTTGCTGAAGGGCACCTCCAACACCAGCATGGGTACGACACCCATCAAGTGCACCACGTAGGCGATGTTCGCGGCCACTTCGAGGTCGGCGCGGTGTAGGATGTGCTGGAGGACTCCAGTGCCGGCCACAACGAAGAGCAGGATGAGGAAGATCCAATCGGACTCGTGAGAGTGCCTGTACTGCGCCTCCGCGCGCTTCGCGCGGCCCCACATCGCGTAGGCGGTGGTCGCCACCAACCCCACGGCCGCGGCGTACCCGAAGGCGTGCACCCGCCAGTCGATCTCCGGCCCCGACTGCATGGACTCGAGGAAGAACATGATGAGCACCAGCATGGTCAGGTAGCTCAACATCAGGACCAGGTGTACCAGCCATGGACGTTTGCGCTCACACCGACTGTAGCGCGCCTGGGTGATGAAATGGAACGGGAGCAGGTACGCCCGGGCTATGTACTCGCGCAGGGGCACATGGGTGCCGCTCTCGCGCCCCTCCCTCCCCAGGGTGAACCACCACATGCGGACGCAGTTGATGGACAAGAGGATCACGAGCACTCCGGCCATCGCCCAGTCGAACCAGTGCACCACATGGCTCGGAAGAAACGCGCCTGGGCCATCGTAGATACGGATGTCCCCACCTAAGAAACCGAGCAGCAGGAACCCGATCGCGGTAAGGAGAGCCACGAGCAAGACGGCCGCGAGCTCCGCTTTCCAGGAGCGGTAGAAGAGCCGGGAGATGCCGGTGAAGTCGTACCGGGAGGTCAGCCATCGCCGCAGGCTCATCATGGTCTCACCGGGCTCGGCTTCGCGGGGACACTCGTCGGAGCACTCCCCACAGTAGTAGCAGAGCCAGGGCTCAAGATCTCCCTCCAGCCGCTTCTCCAGGCCCAGCTGCAGGTGGCGCATGGACTTCCTCGGAAAGATGCGGGACCCCTGAGAGAAGGGACACGCCGCCGAGCAATTACCACAGTGGTAGCACTTCGAGACGTCCTCGGCGCCGTACTGCTCCAGGTCGTCGATGAGCTTGGGATTCACCCGCGTGGCCATCAGACCCCCTTCCCAGCCAGCTCCCGCGCCCGCGCCTCGATGTCGCTCAACACAAGGCCGCTCAGGCTGCCGTAGCCCCGCCCGCTCGCGATGCTCTTCAGAACCCCCGCGGCCGCAGCTGAGGCCTGGGCGACTGTGTCGGGGATGTCCTTGGGTCCCTGACAGGCACCCGCGACGAACACCCCGCCCCGCTCCGTGTCGGTGGGATCACCGTTGTAGTCGAGCTCACTGAACCATCCGTCCGAGTCGCTGTCCACACCCAGCAGCGTGGCGAGCAGATCCGACCCGTGGGCCGGAACCAGTCCAACAGCGAGTAGCACCATGTCCACCGGGAACTCGAGCAGGGTCTCGCTCAGGATGTCCTCGCCCCGCACCAACAGGCGGCCATCGGCGCCGGTGACCTTGGCCGACCGACCCCGCACCACGAAGGTCCCCTCCTGCTTGATTCGCTCCGCGAACTCCTCGTAGCCCTTCCCAAAGGCCCGCATGTCGATGTAGAACTCGTAGCACTCCGCATCGGGAAGCTTCTCCTTCACCAGATGGGCGAACTTGAGGGAGTACATGCAGCACACCCGCGAGCAATACGAGTTGTGGTTGTGGTCCCGGGACCCGACGCAATGCACGATGGCCACGCTGCGGGGCGCCTCACCGGCCGGGTCGAACACCCAAACGTCGGCCTTGGCGCGCTTGTCGTGCTGCAGAGTCTGGGTCACGATCCGACCTCCGGTGGGTCCCGAGGCGTTCGTGAGCCGCTCGAACTCAAGAGCGGTCAGCACGTTGGGATACACCCCGTAGCCGTACCGCTCGATGAGGGCGGCGTCGTAGACGTCGTAGCCCGTAGCGAGAACGATGCTGCCCACCTCGACCTC
This sequence comes from Actinomycetota bacterium, assembly GCA_018830645.1. Classification (GTDB taxonomy): domain Bacteria; phylum Actinomycetota; class Thermoleophilia; order RBG-16-64-13; family RBG-16-64-13; genus JAHJSA01. The sequence continues at coordinate 14,722 of JAHJSA010000103.1, read as the reverse complement.
GGCCCTCTCCACCACCTCGTCGAGATCGATGCACTCCTTGGGACACTTGCGGGCACACACCCCGCACTTCGTGCCTTCCGACAGCACGTACCTACAGGAGGCTTCGTCCACGAGGTACGTGTTGGGGACCGCCTGGGGAAAAGGCATGTAGATGGATGTGCGCGACGCGATGCCGCAATCGAACTCACTCGGTACCGTCACCGGACAGGCCGCCGCGCAGTCGCCACACGTAACGCAGGCATCCTGGTCTACGCGGCGTGGCTGCCGACGGATCGTCACCCGGTAGTCGCCCGGCACCCCGGCCACCGCCTCGACCTCGCTCAAGGTGAGAAGGTCGATCATCTCGTGCTGCGCGACGGCCACCATCTTCGGAGTCAGGATGCACGCGGCGCAATCCAGGGTGGGGAAGGTCTTATCGAACATAGCCATGTGGCCCCCGATGGTGCCGGTCCGTTCGACCAGGTACACATGCTTGCCCGCATCCGCGATCTCCAGGGCCGCCTGCATCCCCGCCACCCCTCCGCCGATGACAAGCGTGTCGGCGTGGACGGTGGTGAACTTCGGTACGGCCGCGAGCCAGAAAGGGACGCCGCTGACCGCACAGGCGACGATGGCCTTCGCCCGCTCGGTCTCGTCCAACGAGATGGCCCCGTGCTGCCGGAACGACGCCAACCGCACCTCCCCCGGATCCCGGCCGGCGAGCAGCATGGCACGGGTGAAGGCGGGCTTGAAGTACCCCGGCGTGTCCCCGGCTATGACCAGCCTGTCAAAGCTCTGCTGACCGATCTCGACGGCCAGTGATTCCGGCAGGAGCTTCGGCCGCACGCCCAGCGACCTTACCTGCGTCACCTCGGTGAGGTTGGCCGCGTACTTGGCGACAGAGTCGAGATTCACCCCCCCGCCGGCGTCTGGGTTCTCCTGGCAGAGGTAGACGGCGACGTTCATAGCACGCTCCCCTGGGATGGCCGAGTCGCGCGCCGAGAACGATGCGCTCGGAGAGCTTGGCCGGGGATAGGACGGAATAGGCGGCAGGAGGCATAGGGGCAGCCTACTGCCCGGGCCGTTGCGACCGGCGCGGTGCGGCGTATTGCGTGAGTTTTCACAAACTGTCCTACCACGATACCTGCTCTACCACGGACAGACTTGCTACACTTGTGAAAACATTATCACGCAGGCGATTCGAACGCAACCCCGGCGCCGTGTGCGCACCCTAGCGCTGCGCCTACACTGGAGGCCCGCAGGGCCACCAGCCGCGCTTGCCCCGGACGCCGGTCAGATCGTAGGCGGAGTGGCAGGAGCTGGCGAGCGCCCGCCGAACAGAGACGCCCCCGCCGGGATCTCACGCACCCGGCGGGGCGCTAGTCTCCTATGGCCTCCTATGGCCTCCTATGGCACGCGTCGCTCTGTCCTACTGACCGAGTACCTCTTTCTTCCAGCGGGCATCCCACATATCCCAATCCTGGAAGAAGATGTCCCAATCGTAGTCGTGCCAGGCAGCCCACTGCTCGTTGGTAACGGCCACCAACTGCTCCCGCTCAGGCGGGGTGCCCTCGGGCAGCACCACGTTGCTGTTGGAAACGCTCGACCAGTTCTTCTCGAGCCACTGCTGCTGCTTCTCGGCCGAGATGATGTAGTTGATGAACACCTCAGCGAGATCCCGATGCTTGGTGCCCCGCACCACGAAGTAGTAATCGATGTAGCCGATCTGACCGTCGGTGGGGATGGCGCCGATCAGACCCAGCCTCTCGCTGGTCTCGCCGATGATGGTGTCGGCGTAGTAGTAGCCGGCGTCGAGTTCGCCGCGCTCGAGGAGACCGTAGAACTCCCCACCCGACTCGTACCACTTGAGCACACTCGGAGCCAGTTCCTTCATCTTGGCGAACACCTGATCGGTCTTGGCCGGATCGGTGAGCGCGTCACGCGGTTCCATGCCGAGCGCGAAGATCGCGGCGTAGATGCTGTAGTAGAAGTTGATGTCGAGCGAGATGCGCTGCTTGAGTTCGGGGCGCCAGAAGTCCGCCCACTTGGTCATCTCTACGTCTGGGTTGTGGATGATGGCAGCATACGAGCCGTCGAACGGTACGCCGTAGCCCTCGGCGGCCGGAGTCTGTTCCATGAGGGCCGGGAAGATCTCCTTGGAATTCGGGATATTCTCCCAGCGGATGGGCTCGAACAGCTTGTCGTCCCTGGCCGTCCAGTACACCGAGCCGTCCCCGATGGTGACGTCGAACGGCGGATCGTCAGCCGGGGCCGCCTTGATCTTGTTGGGGATCTCGACCCAGCTCGGGATCATCTCCACGGTCGCCCCGGTGATCTCCTCGAACTCCGGGATGAACACCGAAGCCCAGTTCTCGGCGTAGGGGCCGCTCCAGGCGGTCACCACCAGCTTCTCGCCCGCGAACTTCCCACGAACGTCCGCGTACGGATCCACCTCCGTCGTGGTGGTCGACTCTGATGGAGCCGCAGTGGTCTCGGTCGTCGCCGCGGTGGTGGTGGTCTCGCTCGAGCCACAGCCGGCGAGCACTCCTATCGCCAACACCACCGCACACGCCACCGCGACCATTCCTGCAGCACCCATCCTGCTACGCACCCACATGTCCCCCTCCTTCATTGAGAGCCCTGGCGGCCCAACAGCACCACCGCGTCGACGAACAGCTCGTACTCGTCGTCCTCATCTAGATCGCGGATGAGCACCTTCTCGACCTCACCCTCACCGCGCACGGCAAGCAGGCGTGATTGGAACAGCACCTTGACGTCGGAGCGTTTCACCTGCGTAGCGACCTCTTCGGGGAGATCGAGCGCCTTGAGCTCGGTGACGAAGATCACCCGAGGGGTGACTTCGGTAAGTGCGAGGGCAAGCCGGGCCGACTCCACCCCTTTGTCGGGCACGAGCACGCGGGCATCCGCGAGGACCGAGATGTCATCGACGGCCGTGTAGACTCCCGTGCCGGCGTACTCCGTGGCGCCTTCCACGACGGTGACCTCGCGCACCCCGCAACCCCCGCCCGCAGCCGCGATCTCTTCCTCGCCCAGCGGCTTGAGCCGCGTGCCCGAACGCCAGTTCTTGACGGCGTCGTGCAGGGCGTCGGCGGCCAAGTTCGAGCAGTGCATCTTCACCGGCGGGAGTCCGTCGAGCGCGTCGGCCACGTCGGCTCGGGTCACCTCGAGCGCCTCGTCGAGCGTCTTCCCGATGACCAGCTCGGTCACCATACTTGACGTGGCCACCGCGGAACCGCATCCGAAGGTGAGGAACTTGATCTCGTCGACGCGATCATCCTTGACCCGCACGTACATCTCCATAAGATCGCCGCACACGGGGTTGCCCACCCGTCCCACGGCTACGTCGTCTCCTTCGAGCGAACCCACATTGCGGGGATTGCGAAAGTGGTCGAGCGTCTTCTCGGAATACTGGGTGGACTTCATACGGGCCTCCTGGACCTTGATCTAGATCTTCTGGTAGAGCGGCGACATACGTCGAAGGCGGGAGACGACCCCCGGCAGGACCTCCATGACGCGGTCGACATCGTCTTCTTGGCTGAAACGTCCGAACGTGAACTCGAGCGAGCCGTGGGCCTCTTCGTGGAGCAGGCCGCACGAGATGAGTGTGTGCGAGGGGGCGAGGGTCTTCGAAGAGCAGGCCGACCCCGTCGAGACCCAGACGCCTTCGTCTCTCATGGAGAGCAGCAGGGATTCGCCCTCGATGCCCTCGAAGCGGAAGTGCGCGTTGTTCGGCAGTCGCTCGACCGGGTGACCGTTGAGGTGCGAGTCGGGGATGGTCGAGAGCACGGCGCTGATGAGGCGATCACGCATGGCGGTGAGCCTCGCCGCGTCCGCGGACAGCTCCTCTCCGGCGATGCGGGCGGCGGCGGCCATACCCACGATGGCGGGCATGTTCTCGGTGCCCGACCGCAGCCCCCGCTCTTGTCCACCGCCCATGGTGACAGCCGCCAGGCGTGTCCCCTTGCGGATGTAGAGCACTCCCAACCCCGGCGGGCCGTAGATGTCGTTGCTCGAGATCGTCAGGAGGTCCACTGGGACCGCCGCCATGTCGATGGGCAGCAGGCCCTCGGCGGCCACCGCGTCCACGTGCAGCGCCACCCCGGTGCCGCGCAGCATCTCGGCGATCTCCAGGATAGGTTGCACGGTTCCGATCTCGCTGCTCGCCCACCCCACAGAGACCAAGATGGTGTCGTCGGTGATGCGGGCGCGGAGCTTCTGGGGGTTGATGCGTCCGTACTGGTCGGGCGGCACCTTGGTCACCCGGAAGCCCTCCTTCTCCAAGTGCTTCCCGATGTTGTGCAGCGAAATGTGCTCGACCTCGGAGATGATCACATGGTCGCCCGTGCGCTTGTTGCGGTTCGCATAGCCGATGAGCGCCAGGTTGTTCGATTCGGTCGCACCCGAGGTGAACACGATCTCCTCAGGCTGCGCCCCGATGAAGGACGCGACGGCGGCCCGGCTCTCCTCCAGTGCTTCCGTGGCACGATCCCCCACGGTGTGAAGCGCGGCCGGGTTCCCGAACCGCTCCGTGAAGAAGGGCAGCATCGTCTGGACGACCCGGGGGTCGACGGGCTTGGCCGACTGATAGTCGAGGTAGACCTCGCGGGAAGTGGCGGGGCCGGCCGCCGCCGCGTCGGCGATGGCGGCGTCGCGGGTGGCGGGGGAGTCCATACGCGGCCCGCCTAGAACCACATCGTCGCGCCGGCGTCGAGCGCGAGGTCGTTGAGCGTTGCCGCTCCCACGATCTTGACTCCGTCGATGAGCTCCACGGTATCCCATCCGAGCATCTGCTTCGACGCCTCGCACACGAGGATCGGAATACCCATCGCCAAGGTCTTGTCTATCATCTCGCGCACGCTCGGAAACGAGCCGAGCTGCATCTTCTCGGCCTCGCCGGGCCGAAGCGTCACCAGGCCCATGCCCAGGTAGTACACCGTGGGATCGAGGTCCATAGCCTTGGCCGCCTGCGCAAGTACCAGTGGAGAGTACTGGCGCGCGGGGTCGCTGCTGGTCTGCACGTACAGGATGGCGTTCTCGTCCTTCATGACATCGTCTCCTAGCGTCCTTTGCGAATCAGGAACCGTTGGTGGTCTCCCTGGTCTTCAACCAAGATCAACTCGTGACCGGCCCGTTTCGCGAACCGGGTGAGGTCTTCTTCCGCGGCCCGGTCGTCGGCAAGCACCTCGAGGACCTCCCCTACCTGCAATGAGTCCATCGCCTCACGCGTCTGGAACAGCGGCTCGGGGCACATCAGGCCTATGCAGTCGAGGGACTCCTCGGGTGACCGTACGTTGCTCATAGTGGACCTCACAGGGGGGAAAGTGGAAGATGATTGTCCTTGTTGGTTAGGAGTGTTCCCGGGTTGGCCGCTTGTGAAGCACTGCCCCCGGATTCTTGCCCCTGGCGGCAGCATCATGATACGTTTTCGCTCTGTCGAGCGGGTCAGCACGGGCGCCGGCACCCGGCCGCGCCTCCACGGGTATCGTCCCACCGAACATCGAACAGTCCGCAGGTCCCGCTTCTGGTGTCGAGGCGTGTCGAGGCACGCGATGGGAGACGAGATGGCCACAACGACGACCGTGCAGGAACCGAACGTGAAAGAAGATGTGTGGATCAACACATCGTGCGGGGGATGCTACGCGCAGTGCGGCATCCGGGCCCACCGCGTCGACGGCGTCATCGTCGAGCTGGAGGGGAATCCCGAGACCCCCGCCGGCAGCGGACGGATCTGCGCGAAGGGCACCGCGCAATTGATGACGCTCTACGACCGCTATCGCGTGAACTACCCGGTCAAGCGCACCAACCCCGAGAAAGGGGTGGGCGTCGACCCCAAGTGGGAGCGGATCTCGTGGGAAGAGGCCTACGAGACGATCTTCGAGAAGTTCAGGAACATGAAGGACCCGAGGGGCACCTACTTCCAGGCCACCACGGTGCAGACCAGCGAGATCCGCTTCGCCGTCCCCGCTTTCATGAAGGCGTGGGGCTTCAAGAACTACTGGGTATCCGGCGGCGGCCTCTGGTGCGGCAACGGCGCCCACTTCATGAACGGCATCATGCACGCCGCTTGGTCGATCATCCCGGATTGGAACTACAACAAGTACACGCTGTACTTCGGCTGCTCGAAGGGACACGGCGCGGGGCACGCGGCCCTGCAGAGCGCCCAGTGGGCGGCCGACGCCCGGGCCCGCGGGATGAAGGCGGTGGTGTTCGACCCGTTCCTCTCCACTCAGGCCTCCAAAGCGCACGAATGGGTGCCCATCCGCGTCGGTACCGACGGAGCCGTCGCGCTCGGCATGATCAACGTGATCCTCAACGAGCTCGGCATCTGGGACGCCCCCTATCTCAAGTTGAAGACGAACGCTCCGTACCTTATCCGGCCCGATCAGCACTACAAGAGGGATCCCGAGACCAACAAGCCTCTCATCTGGGATCCGAAGGCCGGCCGGGCCAAGACCTTCGACGACCCGACCATCGAGGACTACGCGCTCGAGGGCACATTTGAGGTGGACGGCACCACATGTACGCCCGCCTTCCAGCTCCTCAAGGAGCACGTGAAGGAGAACTATCCCCTGGAGAAGGCGGAGAAGATCTCAAGCGTGCCCGCCGCTACCATCCGCCGCATCGCCACCGAGTTCGCCGAAGCCGCCGAGATCGGCCGAACGATAACGATCGACGGCAAGGAGATCCCGCTGCGACCCGCTGCGGCCATCTTCTTCCGGGGAAGCCAAGGTCACGTGAACTCCGGCTGGAACTGCCTGGAGATCGACCTGCTCAATCACATCGTCGGGGCCGCCGACGTGCCCGGTGGCTCGATGGGCCACGGGCCGCCCGTCTCCTTCGGCCACCCCGACACCGGGAAGCCCGAGACTGTGCCGTACGCCTGCCCGGACGGCCTCATGACCGTCAAGGGCTGGGTGTACGATCACAAGCCCTACCCGCTCCGGGAGCCCGCGCCGCCGCAGCGGCTCGACCTGCAGGACCTGTACCCCTGCTCGGTCTACAACGCCTTCACGATCTGCACGCCCGAGTGGGAGAAGTACCGCAAGGACTTCAACATCGACTACGAGCCAGAGATCATGATCAACTTCGGCTCGAACTCGGTGATGACCATGGCCAACGCCGAGGGCGTCACCGAGAACTTCCTCAAGCAGTTCGATTTCGTGCTGTCGTTCAACATCTACCAGAACGAGTTCACCGAGGCGGTGGCCGACATCGTCCTCCCCGACGCCTCATTCCTGGAGCGCTACACCCCCTGCGTCACCTTCCCCTCGACGTTCTGTCACCCCACCGGCATGGACCACTGGGTCTGGCAGATCCGCCAGCCGGTGGTGGAGCCCCTCCACGAGCGCCGCGACTTCAACGAGGTGATGCTGGAGATCGCCAAGGGACTCGGCGTCCAGGACAAGTACTTCCAGGCCATCAACGATCTCATCCCGGTGCGCTACGGCGGGGAGATGGACGAGGAGTACAAGCTCGATCCGAGCGGGGACTACTCGTGGCAGGACATCAGCGATCGCGTCCTCAAGGACAGGTTGGGACCGGACAAGGGACTCGAAGCCCTGAAGAAGACGGGGCTCGAGAAGTGGCCCACCAAGGTGGAAGAGATGTACTGGCGGTGGTTCACGCCCGTGCGGGTGCCGATCTACTTCGAGTTCTTCCTCGAGAGCGGTAAGAAGCTCCAGAAGCTCCTCAGCTCGTTCGGCCGGGAGGACATGGCCGACTACCGGTTCTACACCCCGCTGGCTGAGTGGTTCCCCTGCCCTTCGCACGAAGAGGAAGACCCGACCTTCGATCTCTGGGCGTTCTCTTGGCGGCCTTCCTTCCATACGCAGTCGTCCACCCAGAACAACCCCTGGCTGGACGAGGTGTCGGTGAACGACCCCTTCGTCTACCTGATGCAGATCAACGCCACTACAGGCAAGAGCAAGGGGTTGAAGGACAACGACATGGTCTGGGTGGAGAATCCGGACGGGAACAAGATCAAGGGCCCCGTGAAGCTGGTGGAAGGCATGCATCCCGAGCACATCGGGATCGCCGGGTGTCACGGCCATTGGGCGAGGGGGACGCCGATCTCGAAGGGCAAAGGTCAGTTCTTCGACGACCTCATCAATCCCGACCTCGCGCACACCGACTCGCTCACGCAGGGCTCGGACGCATGCGCCAAGGTCAAGATCTACAAAGTCGCGGGGAGGTGATCGGGATGCCACGCTACGGCTTCGTCATCGACCTGAAGAGATGCTACGGATGCTACTCCTGCCAAGTGTCCTGCAAGGCCGCGAACTTCACGCCGCGAGGTATCGACTGGGCGCAGTGCGTGCCCGCGGAGACGGGCTCGTTCCCGACGGCCCTGAGGCAGATGCTGCCGCTCGTGTGCCAGCAGTGCAAAGAGCCGGCCTGCAAGGAGGTCTGCCCCACGGGGGCGACCACGCAGGACGAGAACGGCATCGTGCTCGTGGACAAGAACCTCTGCATGGGCTGCAAGGCCTGCATCATGGCCTGTCCCTACGGAGCCCGGCAGACGGTGGGCGATTGGCAGACCTACTTCCCCGACGCCGAAGGTGAACTCGACCCCTACGAGGCGTACGCGAAGAAGCAGTGGGAGAAGAAGAACGGGTACGGCATGGCCACGAAGTGCGACTACTGCAAAGACCGCGTAGCGGAAGGACGCAAACCGGCCTGCGTGGAATCGTGCCCGGCCAAGGCGCGCACCTTCGGCGATCTTGAAGACCCCGAGAGCGAAGTCTCCATGCTGATCCGGCGCGAGTACGGCTTCCAGCTCAACCCGGAGTTCGGCACCGACCCGGCCTGCTTCTATCTACCCCCGAGGTGACGAGATGCAACTGAAAGCACAGACCAAGTGGGGTTGGATGATCGCGGCCTATCTGTTCCTCGCCGGCCTCGGCGCGGGCGCCTACGTCACCGGTGTGATCGCCGATTTCGCGGGCGCGGAATGGGCGTCGGTGTCGAAGATCGGCGTAGCGCTCGGGTTCCCCTGTGTCCTGCTGGGCACCGCGTTCCTGATCGCCGACCTGGGGACGCCCGCCAACTTCTGGCGGGCCTACAGGAAGCCCGGCACGTCGTGGGTGGCCCGCGGCACGATCATCATCTCGGTCTTCATGGTCGTCGGCTTCATCCACATCGGTTTGTGGCTGTGGCCGTTCGGCGTGCTGGAGGACGCGGCGGGGGCGCGGCAGTTCATAGGGGTGGTGGGCGCCATCTTCGCCTTCGGGACGATGATGTACACGGGCATCCTACTCGGAGCCAACCGACCCATCGCTTTCTGGAGCACCGCACTGGTGCCCGTGCTGTTCCTGGTGTCCGCGCTCTCGACGGGGATAATGGCCGTCATGCTCATCGCGACCATCGACGGCGCGGCCCATTCGGGCCCGATCTCGACCCTTGTGCGCATCGACGTGGTCCTGCTCGTGCTGGAGATCGTCGTCGTGGCCATGTATCTTCAGGCCACGCACCGGGTGCCCGAGTCGAGGGCCGCGGCCCGCCTCGTGCTTGCCGGCAGCGTCGCGCCGCTGTTCTGGCTCGGGGTGGCCCTTCTGGGGCTCGCGGTGCCGCTGGCCCTCGAACTGCTCGGCTACTACGTTCTGGACGGCTCCAGCGCGACCACCGTGATCGCGTCGATCAGCGGCATCATCGGTGGACTGTGCCTGCGACAGGTCGTACTCTCCGGAGGGATCCAGGCGCCGCTGCGGGCGGGCCGTTTCGAGTTCGCCATACCGAACACTTGATCCGCACTGTACGCAACTGCACCCCGCAGCCCCGTGCCCGACCCTCTCATCCGGCGCCTGCTGGAGGCGGGTCGAACGGCTCCCGGCGGCCGGTGATGACCAGCGTCGCCCGAGGCGGATGTCCCGCCTCGGGCGACGACACCGTACGGCTAGTGTCCCAAGTATGCCTTGCGCACGTGCTCGCTCTCGGCCAGGTCGCAGCAGGCCCCGTCGAGGGCGTTGTGGCCGTTCTCGAGGACGTAGGCCCGGTCGGCGATCGCAAGCGTCTGGCGCACGTTCTGCTCGACGAGGAGGATGGTGATCCCCTCCTTGTGCAGGGATTTCAAGATCTCGAAGATCTCGGTCACGATCAGCGGAGCCAGCCCATTCGAGGGCTCGTCGATCATGCACATCTTCGGCAGGCTCATCAGGCCACGGCCCAACGCCAGCATCTGTTGCTCGCCGCCGCTGAGGCTCCTCGCAAGCTGTCCGGCACGTTCCTCGAGTCGGGGGAAGAGACCGAACACCTTCTTCATCGTCTCGCGCCTGCTCTTCCAGGCACGGGAGGGATACGCTCCCATCTCGAGGTTCTCACGTACCGACATCTCGGTGAAGACCTGCCGGCTCTCGGGGATGTGGGAGAGCCCCAGGTTCACGATCGCGTTCGGAGCGGACCCATCGATCCTATGCCCCATGAACGTGACGCTGCCGGAACCGGGCTTCATCACACCAGAGACCGCGTTCAAGAGGGTCGTCTTCCCTGCTCCGTTGGCTCCCACCAGGGCGACGAACTCACCTTCGTCCACACGGAGACATACGTCCCACAGGACCTGCACATTCCCGTATGAGGCACTCAGACCATTGATCTCCAGCATCAGATCTCTTCTCCAAGATAGACCTCGATGACCTTCTTGTCGGCGGCCACTTCCGCCGGAGTGCCTTCGGCGATCTTGACCCCGAAATCAAGCACGATGATGCGATCGCAGATGCCCATGATGGCGTGCATCACGTGCTCGATCATGACGACGGTGATCCCACGCGCCCGGATTCGGGCGATGAGGTCCATCGCCTCCTCCACCTCGTTGCGGGTCAGACCCGCCATGATCTCGTCGAGCAGGAGAAGCTTCGGTTGCGTCGCGAGCGCTCGCGCTACCTCGAGGCGCTTCTGGCTGGCCAGCGTCAGGTCGCCGGCCGGAACGTCGCGGAGACTCGACAGTTCCACGAACTCCAGCTCTTCGTCGGCTATGCGGAGGGCTTCCGTCGCGCTGCTGCGGCTTCCCGTCCCGAAGAGGGAACCGACCATCACGTTCCTCACCGTTGGAAGGTGGGCGAAGATCTTGACCGTCTGGAACGTCCGAGCGATACCGAGGCGGCAGATCTTGTAGGGGGGGAGACCGGTAATGGGGCTGCCCTCGTACGAGATCGTTCCCGCAGACGGCGGAAGCGCCGCCGAGATGAGATTGAACAGCGTCGTCTTCCCGGCCCCGTTCGGGCCGATCAACCCCAGGATCTCCCCCTGGTCGACGTAGAAGTCCACGCCTGCGACCGCGACGAGGCCCCCGAAGTTTCGGCTCACTCCTTCACCCTCAAGAAGGTGCATGTCCACCCCCTCTCATCTTGCGCCACACTCCCTGCGCCAGCCCCAGTACGCCGTTCGGCATGAACAGTATGGAGACGATCAGCACCACACCGAAGATGAGCATGTACAGATCGGGGAACCGCGTGAGCAGGATCTCACCGATGTACGTGAACAGGGCGGCGCCGAGGACCGGACCCACCAGGTTGCCCATACCGCCGAACATGGCCATGAGCACGGGGAGGAACGAAGTATTCAGGTTGAAGGCGATGTAGGGATCGATGTACGTACGCCGGGTGGCGATGATCGCTCCGGCCATGCCCATGAAGACTGCGCTCGTGGCGAACGTGAGCACCTTGGTCCAGACCACGTTGATGCCGCTGTGCGCGGCCGCCTCCTCGTACTCTCCGATGCTCTGCAGGGCCAGCCCGTACCTGGAGCGGCGGATAAGCATCGCCGCGAGGATAGTGAGGAAGAAGACTATGAGGATGGCGTAGTACACCCCCTCGGTGCTCACCGTCTCCACGAACCGGCCTCTCGTCTGGGTCACCACACGCTCGACCTCAAGGACCACGTTCTGGACGAGCAACACCAAAGCGAAGGTGAATATGGCGAAGTAGACCCCTCTCAGCCTCAAGGTGAGTGCGCCGACGCCCAGGGCCACTACGAAGGCGCTCGCCCCCGCCAGCATGATCAACAAGGGGAACGGGACGGTGCCGCTGAACACGGCGGCTATGTAGAAGCCAAGGCCGTAGAAGGCGGCCGTCGCCAGGGACATGTAGCCGGTCGGGCCTGAGAAGACCACCCAAGCGACGGTCAAGACGGCGAACTTCAGGATGTCGATGAGCAGGGTGACGAGGTACCCGCTCGTGAATTGCGGCAGCAACGCCAGGATCAGGAACGCGACGATCAGCAGTCCCAAGGTGACGCTCTTGTCTCGTGTCATTTGTATCGCTTTCATCTACTTACCCATAATCCCTTTGGGCCTGGCCAGAAGCAGCACGATGAAGATCACGTAGTACGCGATCATCGTGAGAGACGGATGGAAAAAGGTCACGGTGCTGGAGACCAAACCCAGGATGATCCCGCCGATCATGGCGCCGGTGATGCTGCCCAGCCCTCCCATCACCACCACGACCATGGCGATGACCGTGTACCCGAGGCCGATGCTCGTCTGAATGGCGAACAGCGTGCTGAGCAGGCTGCCCGCGATGGCCGCCAGGCCTAGGCCGAGTCCGAAGCAGATTGCCAGGACGTTGCGGATGTCGACACCCATCAGTTCGGCCGTGGTCGGACTCTGAGCCGAAGCTCGGATGGCCTTCCCGAGGCGTGTGCGCGCCAAGAAGAAGTAGAAGGCTCCGCCCAGCACGACGACGAACGCCAACGCGACCAGACGGTTGAGAGGGATCTGCGCGGCGGTGACGGTGGAATTCAGGAAGTTGTATCCCTCGACGTCGGATCCCCAGATGATCCTGGCCAGATTCTGCACGACGTAGAGTAGTCCGAAGGAGGCGAGCAGCGACTTGCCTTCGAAGATGTCGAGCGAAGGCGACGTGTCCATCAGCCGGCGGAAGAGTGTCTTGTGGAGTATGAAGCCCATGATGAAGGCGACGGGCCCTGTGATCGCCACGGATAGCAGTGGGTTGAGGTTCGCGCTGCCGAGCAGCCAGAAGGTCATGAACGCCCCGACCATGATGAACTCGCCGTGGGCGACATTGAGCACACGCGCGACTCCGTACTGCAGGGTCAAGCCCACGGAGACGAGAGCGAAGATGCCACCGAGCAGAAGACCGGTGATGAAGATATCCCTGAATGCAATCATCGAGATCCTTTGGATTGGCCCGCAACATGGCCGGGCCATCGGCGGCTCGCCCAGAGGCTGCCGCCGATGGCCCGCTGTGTTCAGTTACCGACTATCGCGTCCCTGTTCGCTCGATCACTGGGCCGCAGGCCACGCCGGCTTGGGATAGATCGGGGTCGCAGTCCGCTTGTCGCCCACGTCGATGACTTCAGCAACGCCATTCTGCCACTGGCCGATCATCCCGGCGTAGGAGGAGACGTCGAACCTCTGGTTGGCGTAGAACGTATCGGGGCTCATGACCGTCGGGAAGTGCGCCGTCCTCATGACCTCTGCGATCTTGTCCTGATCGAGGGTCCCGGCCTCCTCGATGGCCTGCTGGAAGAACTCCAGTTGCGCCCGGTAGATGATCGCGCCCCAGAAGTCGATGTTGTCGCCCGAGCCCAAGAAGGCTTTGAGCTTGTCGTAGTAGGCCTGCGCCTCGGGAGAGCTGTTCACGCTCCATGCGCCTTCGAACATGACGCCTTCCATGGCCGGACCAAAGATGTTCGCGAAGAACTGGAAGCTCCCGCCTGGGCCGAGAAGCACGCCCCTGGGGTTGTAGTTCAGCTGCATCATGGTCTGCATGGCGAGGATGTTCTGCGGCGGATAGGCGAAGAAGCACACGACGTCGGGATCGTCCGCCTGGATCTGCTTGATGATGCTGGACATGTCTTTGATGTCGCCCGGGATTGCGATGTTCTGCACGATGTCGATGCCCGCAGCGGAGAGGAAGACCGCCGCCTGGGCCTGGTACTCGATGCCGTGGAGGTCATCCAGATAGACGACCGCGGCCGTCTTGGCCCCCGCTTCCTTCATGATTTCCGCGAATGCGGGCATCTGATTGTGGTTCGAGTAGCTCAGCCCCTGGAAGAAGTACGGCAACTTGCCTTTCTCCATCTCCTTTTCGAGGCTCGTAGCGCCACCCTCGGCGCTCATCAAAATGTAGTTGTGCGCGTTGGCCACGCCGGCCGCGGCGAACAAGAAGGCCGTGCTGGTGGGCGGGAAGATGAAGTCGACCTTGTCCTCTTCCATGAGCTTCGTCATGAGGCGCAGGCTCGTGTCGAGGTCGCTCTGATCGTCGTAGATCTTCATCTCGACCGGCAACATCTTGCCGGCTACGTCAATGCCGCCGGCGGCATTGACGTCTTCCACCCACAGCTTGTAAGCGGGACCGAAGGCGTTCTCCTCGAAGAACGCGTTCACGCCCGAGACAGGCCGCGCCGCGCCGATGACGATCTTGTCCTGTTCCGGCTGCGCCATGGTGGTGTCGGTGGTTTCCGTGCCGGCAGTGGTCGCGGTGGTGCCGGCGGTCGTGGTGGTGGTGCCGTCGCCGCAGCCCGCCAAGACGGCCAGACCAACTAGGGCAACGAGCAACAGGGACATGAACGTGAGACTACCCCAGCGTGCCTTCCGGCTCATCCGAAAACCCCCCTCTAAAGAACAATACGACCATCCTACTCGCTCAGGTTCCGTCCGAACCGGCTGCTACCTTCTGGTTGATAAGCATCTGAAAAACAGGAGGTGCGGTCGTGAAAGCCCCCGAGACTCTGATGGAGTTCATGGATATGTACCAAACCGAGGAGG
>JAHJSA010000102.1 GCA_018830645.1 Actinomycetota bacterium | reverse complement strand
GAGGCGTCCGGCGACCCGACACCTACGGGGAGATCTTGCGCACCATCGGGACACCGCCGGCCAGGCACCCAGGGCCGACGACCGGCTGAGATCGCGGAAGCGACTGCAGCTTCGGAAGCGATCGGGCGGCAGCGATCGGGCGCCGTGCCCGGACGGAAGCGATCGGGCGGCCACGCCTGAGTTCTAGGGCAGTCGCGCGGAACCCGGCCTGCCCCGAGTGATCTCCAGGATGCGCATCGCCTGGAAGGCAAGGGAGACATCGACGAGGGTGTCGGTGGAATCCAGAGAAACGCCCAGTAACTCCTCCACCTTGCGCAACCTGTTCCGAAGCGTGTTCGGGTGCACGAACAGCAGCTCCGCCGACTGGGTCACGTTGCGGTTGGCCTCCAGGAACACCTGAAGCGTCTCGAGGAGACGCTCCCCGCGCTCGAGGTCGTAGGCGATCAGTGCCCCCAGCGTGGACTGCACGAAGTAGTCGAGGCGCTCCGGAGTCTGGTTCTCCAGCGACCGAACGCGAGGGCCGAGATCGGAGAAGAGTCGCACGCCGCCCCCGTGGCTCGCGCCCAGTCGCGCAGACTTCGCTTCTCGTGCTTGAGCAAACGCGCGCGGCAGGTGGCTGAGTTCGCTGTAGCTCTCTCCGAACCCGATGGTCACCGAGATGTCGGGCAGCCGTTCCACGAGGTGTGTGTGAAGCCCGTTGCCCAGAAGTCGAAGCTGCTCCGGCTCCGTCGACGCGTGTTGCAGTAGCACGACCACTGAATCGCTCTTCGCCAGCGAGATGAACGGCTCTCTCACGTCGGAGAGGAAGGAATCGACCGCCTCCTTGAACTCCGTCTTCAGGCGTTGGATTGACTCCTCACCCTTCAGGCCCTCGGTGTCGCCCACCGTGGCGGCGAAATCGTCGATGTCGCACACGAGCATGGCGAGCGGCGGCTCCACGCCGAAGCCGAAGCGCTGGAGTCGCTCGCGGAGGTCTTCGCCCCGACCCACCCCCGAGAGTATGTCGTCGAGGAGGCCGGCCCTCATGCGCTCCTGCAGCAGCACTTCATCGCGGGTCATGTGGAGTTCGAGCGTGAGGAGCTTGCGCATGTAGGCCGTCACCACCCGGCCCATCTCGGTGACCCCCTCCCCCTTCGGGTACATGAAGCACAGCACGCGCTCGACTCGGCCGCCCAACCTCACCTCATCGAGGAACACCTCGTGATCGCCCACTTCCGTGCCGTGGATGCCGTTCTCGCACCGGCAGCCGTTGACGAGATACGCCTGCCACACCTGCTCGCGCAGGTGTGGGGTCACCTTGGTGCGCGCGTGCGCCTGGGAGACCACCTCACCCAACGCGTCGAACACCACCACCGAGGTGGAAAGCAGCATCGCCACCGAGGAGATCAGGTGATCGACGCCCCGGTCTTCGACGAGGAGCGAGAGCAGCCGATCCTGAACGGAGAGGCTCCGCCGCAACTGGTAGAAGTCGGAACTGTACAGACTGTGCAGTACAAGACCCGTGATCGCCTTGAACGGCACCTCGAATGGCACTTCGAACAGCGGCAGTTGCTGAGCGTCGGCCTCGGCCCGCATGGCCGCCGAGGTCTCGTGCACGAAGATGTCCACCCCCACGCCGAGCCCCGCCATGCCTCGTTCCTTGAGCCGGCGCACCAGAGCGACCTGCTGCTCCTCGTCTTCGTAGAACCCCAATGCGGTGGTGAGAAGAAGGTCGCCGCGGTCGAGCCACAGGGTAGGGTCTGGTATCTCGGATATGTGCACGCCCGAGATGCGGGTGCGGGTGCCCTTCGCGCCCCCCACCAGGCGCAGCCGCAGGCTCTCCTCCCGAAGTAGGTCGGCCACCGTCATTCTTCCGTCGAAAGCCACGCGCGCGCTCCTCACCCGAGGGGTGGCAACCGACGATCTCGGCCGCTGTGTGGGCCGTTCCCTCGATCGCCCGGATTCACGGTGATTCTATCCGACCCGCTCGCCGGGGCACAACACGACACATGCGCGTGCACGAGCAGTCACCGCGCCGCGGGCGCGGCGCGGGCATGGCGCGCGGAGCGCCCGCTACTCCTTCGCAGGTTCCTTGGCGGTCACAACCGTGGGAGCCCCGCCCTGAAGCTTGTAGGAAGCCAGGAGCATGACGACCGAGATCAGCAACATGAACACCGAGATGGCGTTGATCTCCGGCGTCACGCCGAACTTCACCATCGAGTACACCTTGAGCGGCAGGGTGGTGTTGCCCACGCCGGAGTTGAAGAAGGTGATGACAAAATCGTCGAACGAGAGCACGAACGCGAGGAGCGCACCCGCGAGGATGCCCGGGAGCATGAACGGGAGCGTGACGTAGAAGAACGTCTGCAACTCGTTCGCTCCCAGATCCATGGCCGCTTCCTCGAGCCGAGTATCGAACCCGGCCATCCTCGCTTTCACCACCACGATGACGAACGAGAGCATGAAGGCCACGTGGGCGATGATGACGGTCTTCATGCTGAGCCCGATCCCGGCGACGTTGAAGCCGCTCAACAGCGCGACCGCGAACACAATCTCGGGGATCACAAGCGGCACGTAGATCGAGCCGTTGTACATACTCGAGCCTCTGAACTTGTAGCGAGTGAGCGCATAGGCGGCAAGGGAGCCGAACACCGTGGCGATCACGGTGGCGATGAGGGCCACCTTCATGGTGAGCCACAGGGCGTCGAGCACCGGCTGGTTGCCGAAGAGCGCGCCATACCACTTGAGGGTGAACCCCTGCCACGTGGCGTTACGCTTCGAGTCGTTGAACGAGAAGAGCACCAGCACCGCGATGGGGGCGAACAGGAACCCGTACACGAGAGCCACGAAGGCACGAAGGCCTTTCGCCCTGACACGCTGGTCGCGAGGTTTTCGGCCGAAGACGCTCATGCCAGGTTCTCCGTGCCGACTTTCCTCACGTAGAAGAAGATACCGAGCAACAAGATCGCCATGAGACTGAACGAGAGAGCCGAGCCGTAGGCCCAATCACGCGCCGCCAAGAACTGCTGTTGGATCACGTTGCCGATCATGAGCGTGTCGGGACCCCCCAGCAGGTCGGGCGTGACGAAGTCGCCCACAGCTGGGATGAACACGAGCAAGGTACCCGCGATGATCCCCGGTATCGAGAGGGGGATCGTCACAGTGAGGAGCGCCCATATCCGTGAAGCGCCCAGATCCCACGCAGCTTCGATCAGACTCTTGTCCAGCTTCTCGAGGCTCGCGTACAGGGGCAGCGTCATGAAGGGTAAGAAGCCGTAGGTGAGACCCAGGATCACCGAGAAGGGCGTGTTCAGAAGGTCTAACGGCTGGTCGATGATGTTCGCCCACTGCAGTAAGGTGTTGACCACCCCCTGCGAGCGGAGGATCACGATCCACGAGTACGTTCGGATGAGGTAACTGGTCCAGAAGGGGACCATCACTAGGATCAAGTAGATGTTCTTCCTGCGGCCGCCGTAGACCGCGATGAAGTACGCCAACGGGTATCCCATGGCCAGAGTGAGGAGGGTCGCGATGGCCGCGAACCCGAAGGAACGCAGGATCACCGGCAGCCAGAGCGGACTGAACGCTCTCGAGTAGTTGTCGAACGAGAAGCCGTAGATCACGTCGCCGTACGTGCCGCGGCCCCCGAAGCTATACACGAGGATCACGCCGAGAGGCAGCGCAAGGAACAGCAGCAGCCACAGCATCGTGGGGGCCATCAGGAGGTTCGCGACGGCGAACGAGTGCCCCCTGAGCCGGCCGATAGCACGGCTCAAGGGGCCGGCGTTCTGCCCGAGGATGGCCGAGGCCGAGGCCTCGGCCATCCCGTTCTCGGCCGGCTTGGTCAACTCGCCCTCAGCTCCTGATAGGCGGTGTTGTACAGCTCAGTGTCTTCACCCAGTTCCTCGAGGAACACGAGTTTGTCCATGGTCTCTTGCGGCGGATAGATCTGCGGGTCTTCCAGGATCTCGGAGGAGATGAACTCCTCGGCCGCCTCGTTCGGGCTCGCGTAGTAGACGTAGTTGGAGATGCCGGCGGCCACCTCAGGCCGGTGGATGTAGTTCATGAACACCTCGGCCGTGTGCTTGCTCGGCGCATCCTTGGGGATGCACATGCTGTCGACCCAGGTGAGCGAGCCTTCGTTGGGCACCGAGTACATGACCGCCTCGTTCTCGAGTTGCGCCTGGAAGACGTCACCCGACCAGCCGTGGCTGATCCACGCATCCTCGGAGGCCAGCTCGTCGATGTACGTATCCGACGTGTAGTGCTTGAGGAGCGACTTCTGCTCGATGAGCATCTGCTTGGCTTCCTCGATCTGAGCGGCGTCGCGGGTGTTCGGACTGTAGCCCAGTCGGAAGAGCGCCACGGCGAACACGTCGCGGATCTCGCTCATCATCGTGATCTTGCCGGAGTAGGCCTCGTTCCACAGCATGTCCCACGAATCCACCCAGTCCGTGACCTTGGCCGAGTTGTAGCCGATGCCCGTGGTGCCCCACTGCCAGGGGATGGAGTACTTGTTCCCCGGATCGAACGGGGCCTCGCGGAAACGCTGGTAGAGGTTGGCGACGTTCGGCACGTTGTCGAGGTCGATCTCCTGCAGGATGTCGAGCCCGAGCATCGTGGTGATCATGTAGTCGGTGGGCACGATGATGTCGTAGCCCGTGGCGCCGCTCTGTAGCTTGGCCAGCAGGGTGTCGTTGCTCGAGTAGTTGTCGTACACCACCTTCACACCGAACTCTTCCTGGAAGTTCGGGATGGTGTCCTCAGCGATGTAGTCCGACCAGTTGTAGAAGTAGATCTCCTTGGCGAGTTCCTGCGTCCCCCCGCCGGCGGCGGCGGTCGTGGTGGTCTCCCCCCCGCCGCACGCCGCGATGAAGCCCGAGGCGCCTACGAGAAGCCCCGCGGCCCCGGCCCGCTTGATGAAGCCACGGCGTGTCATCGGGCCTGCGAGACCGTCCAGCGCCATGACCCGCAGCTCCTTGTCCATCTTCTTCATGCCTGTTCTCCTTTCCTCGTGTACCTCATGCCCCCGAAGTGGGGAGCATCCGGTTGTGGGAAGGGTGCCATGTGAGATAGGCCTCTTCCCCGGTGACCCAAAGGGTCTGATCCGACGCGATCTCCACGTTCTGTTCGAGCACGTTGAACACCCGGTCGAGCGATGGGATATGCAACGAATACTGCGTGGTCATCCCCAGATAGACCACATCACGTACCGTCCCTCGAAGCATGCATTGGCCGGATTGCACCTCCTCGCCGCTCTCCCTGAGCCGTATCTTCTCGGGGCGCACCGAAAGCTCCACCGACCCGGGTCGGCTCCCGTCCTCCGGTACCTCGATGATCACCCTCTCCCCGTCTCCGAGCGAGATAGTCCCCTCAGTCGCGTTCCACGTAACCACGCTCTCGATGAAGTTCGACGTGCCTATGAAACCAGCCACGAACCTGCTCTTCGGCGATTCGTACAGCTCCTCGGGGCTGCCCACCTGCTCGACCGTGCCCATGTTCATCACGGCGATACGATCGGACATGGTGAGGGCTTCCTCTTGGTCGTGCGTGACGTAGATGAAGGTAATGCCCACGTTCTCGTGGATGTGCTTCAACTCCAGTTGCATCTGGCGGCGCAGTTTCAGATCCAACGCACCGAGCGGCTCGTCGAGGAGCAGCACCGACGGAAGGTTCACGAGAGCCCTCGCGAGCGCCACACGCTGCTGCATGCCGCCCGATAGCTGGTCCGGCTTGTACGTGGCGCGGTCCCCCAGCTCCACCATACGGAGAGCGTCGGAAACCCGAGCCGCGATCTCGTGCTTGGGCAGCTTCTTCCTCTTCAACCCGAACCCTACGTTCTTCTCGACGTTCAGGTGTGGGAACAGGGCGTAGTTCTGGAACACGGTGTTCACGTTCCGGCGGTATGGTGGCAACCTGGCCACGTCGACGCCGTCCAGGAGGATGGCGCCTTCGCTGGGCTCTTCGAAGCCCGCGATCATCCGGAGGGTGGTGGTCTTGCCGCAGCCGCTCGGCCCGAGGAGCGAGAAGAACTCCCCTCGCCTTATTCTGAGATCAATCCTCTCCACGGCCGTGAAATCACCGAATCGCTTGGTGACACCTTCGAGGCGGATGGCACAATCCTCGCTCTGCTCGATCGTGCTCGGCGTCGCGTCGTTCACAGATTCAGACCCCCTCCGCTTGCGTATCTATCGCTCGAAGCTCGAAATGCGTGGCGCCGTCCGCCCGAGGACGCCCTTTCTTCAGCCGCTGCGGAGCCGCCGGACTCACCCATTCCCTCGGTATCCCCGTGCGCCGCGCGAAGAACCCACGGCAACAGGCTCCTGGAAAGGAGGCCGGTGGCCGGCCGGGCCGCCGCCGCCGGGAGGTTCGGCACGCAGAAGTGCCTCACACCCTCGTCCAAGAACACGGAGTCGTCGAAGGTCGTGGGTCTGCTCGTCTCGAAGCAGCCGCCCGCGCGTATGGCGAGATCGACGATCATGCCCCCGTCGGCAACCATACCCATCATAGACCGGTCGACCAGGCGAGGCGAGACGCCTCCCCGGACCCACGCGCAACCCAGCACGATATGGGCCCCGGCGAGTGCCGCGCGCACCGATGCCTCGCAGGAGAGAAGCACCTCGACCGATCCGCCGAGGGACTCGTCGAGGCGAACCGCGGCCGCCGCATCCTCTTCCACCACGACCACCCGAGCGCGTGCGCCCACGGCCGCCCGCGCGGCGCCGGCCCCCGCCGTCCCGCCACCGAGCACGGCGACTTTGGCCGACGGGACCCCCGCAAGGCCACCTGCGTAGAACCCAGGACCACCCGAGGGGCCCAGGAGGTTGTACATGCCGTAGAGGAAGCCGAGCCGCCCCGCCAGCCCACTCTGGGAGGCCAACACGGGTAGTTCCCCGTTCGCGTCGGTGAGGGTCTCGAGCGGGAGAGTGGACACGCCTACGTCAGCGAGCGACGAACGGAGCCCTGGGCGGGCGGGTAGATCGAGGAAGGCCATGAGTATCTGGCCGCCCGAGAAGAGCGGAACCTCCTCGATCAGGGGAGGCTCCACCTTCACCAGCAGCTCGGCGTCGCCGAAGACCGCGTCGCGATCCACCATGAGCGCGCCCGCGCTTGAATAGGCCTCGTCGGGCAGGCCGAGGTGCGCGCCGGCACGGTGCTCTACCAGCAGTTCATGTCCGGCGCAGGTGAGTGCGGCCACTTCCGCGGGGAGCAGCGACACACGGGTCTCCCCCGGAGCCGTCTCTCTCGGCACACCGATCCTCATGCATCCCCCTGGGTAGGAACAGCGGAGGAAGCCCGGCGTGCGGCACGGGAACCCCCCAGTTCGGTCTCATCCTAGACGCGACCAGGGTCACGCGGCAGTGGAGAATCGCACAAGAGTGGAATCTCGTTCTGTCACACAGCACAGGCGGCGCCAGGTTCTCCGCCTGCCCCTAAGGTCTCCTAGGCCAGGATGGCGCGCACCGCCCCGGCTACGGCCTCGCCCATGTCGGACGTGCCCGCCGAGCCGCCGAGGTCGTAGGTGACATCCTTGCCCTCGCCCACGACCTGCTTGACCCCCGCGAAGAGGGCGTCGGCCGCGGTGCGCTCCCCCAGATGCCGAAGCATGAGGACCGCCGTGAGGATCAATGCCGTGGGATTCACCTTGTTCTGGCCCGCATACTTGGGGGCGGAGCCATGCACCGGCTCGAACAGCGCGATCTCGACACCGAAGTTGGCGCCGGGAGCCACGCCCAACCCGCCCACCAGCCCGGCGCACAGATCGCTCACGATGTCGCCGTACAGGTTGGGGCACAACATGACATCGTAGAGCTCCGGCTTCTGCACGAGTTGCATGCACATGTTGTCGACGATGCGGTCTTCGAACTCGATGTCGGGGTAGTCGGCAGCCACCTGAGTGGCGGTCTCCAAGAACAGTCCGTCGCTGAGCTTCATGATGTTGGCCTTGTGAACCGCCGTTACCTTCTTGCGTCCCTCACGGGTGGCGTATTCAAAGGCGAACCGAGCTATGCGCTCAGACCCCGCCCGGGTGATGATCTTGATCGACTCGGCGGCGTCCTTGCCCACCATGTGCTCGATGCCCGCATAGAGGTCTTCGGTGTTCTCACGCACGACGACGAGGTCGATTCCCTCGTATCGGGAGACCACGCCGGGGATCGTGACGGCCGGCCGGAGGTTGGCGAACAGGTCGAGTTCCTTGCGCAGAGCCACGTTGACACTGCGGAACCCGGAGCCTACGGGAGTCGTGATGGGGCCTTTGATACCCACCTTGGTGGCGCGCAGCGATTCGAGCACGTGCTCCGGGAGAGGGGTGCCGTACTTCTCCATCACATCGCTGCCCGCCTCGACATCCACCCACGCGATATCGACGCCCGTGGCGGCGACAGCCACCTTCGTGGCCGCCATGATCTCGGGACCGATGCCGTCCCCCGGTATGCACGTGACCGTGTGCCCCACGGAAACCCTCCTCTTTCGATGCGTCGTCTTACCTTGTCTTGGATCGTCTTCTGTGGTGCTGTAGGCAGTGCGGCACCGCCGTCCGTCTGCCGCGGGCGGCGCAGCGCCGCCGCCGATCCCGCCCGTTCGTCGTGTCGTCCGTCCCGCGCCGATGGCACCACGAGGCTCGTGCGCGAGCTACTCTAGCCTCTGGCCGCCCGTGTACGTGTCGGGCCCCGTGTACGTGTCGGGCGACGCCTCCGGAGCGCTGTAGCGCAACCCCACTTCGCCCGAGAGGGGCCAGGGTGCCCGCTGCTCGCGCCTGAACACCTGGAACTCGGTGAGCGTCGATACGCCTTGCGTCAGGCGCCGCATGATCTCCTCGACGAGGCCGAGAGCCCTGAAGCGCTCGTCTACCAAAACGTCGAACATGATCTTGCGCCGCGGATCCAGCCGGAACGTCCGCCCGAAGCCGACCATCTCGCCTTCGAGCCGGCAGACGACCCAATCGTCAGACGCCTCGATCACCCACTCGATGCGCCGGGCGCCCTCAGGCTCCTTCCACCCCAGCCGCACGAAGAAGTCGGCGAGAGCGGTGGGATCGATCTCCTCGTTCTGCTCGAACTCCAGCATACCGACCGGGCCTATGCTTCGGGCCGCACGAGAGGCCGGAAGCTCCAGGAGCGGATCACGCGAAACCCACGCCCTTCTTGTTCTCGAACGTGAGGTACGCGATGGTGCGAATGGCCAGGTAGTGACGTTCGCCGCTGGTGTCTTCCACTACCAGCCACTCACCTTCACCGGATAGCGCCTCGAACACCACCGACGGTTCCGCGTCGGTCTCGACGGTCACCTCGGTGCCGCCGCTGAAGTGCACCACCATCGGTCTCATGCGGCCACCCCTTCCCTCACGGCCCGCCTCACGGACAACCTAGTCTTCATCTTCATCCATGACTCCCACACGGTCCTGCGCCATCCGCTGCTCGTTGTCGCGGATGAAGTCGCGGTAGATGTACATGAGCTCCTTCTCGAAGAGCGCACGCTTCAGGTCGATAGACGTCTGCCTGGCCAGCGCAAGGATCTCATTGGCTTCATGATCGGAGAGATCGATGCCGAATTCCTTGAACTTATGCTGGATCGTGCGACTCCCCGAGTGCTTGCCCACCACGAGTTGACGCGCCAGACCCACCTCGTCGGGGCTGAACACTTCGTAGGTGAGCGGGTTCTTGATGATGCCGTCGGCGTGGATGCCCGACTCGTGAGCGAACACATTCGTACCCACGATCGCCTTCCAGATGGGTATCGCCCGGCTGGAAGCACGGGCTACGTACTCCGAGATCTCGCGGAAGTGGGCCGTGGACACCCCTATCTCGACGCCGTCGAGGTGCCTGAGCGCCATGACGACCTCTTCGAGGGCGGCGTTGCCCGTGCGCTCTCCGAGCCCGTTGATGCTCACGGTCACGTGGGTGGCTCCCGCTCGCAGACCGGCCAGACTGTTGGCCGTCGCCATGCCGAAGTCGTTGTGGCAGTGTACTTCCACAGGGATATCCAGCGTGCCCACGATGGTCTGGATCCGTTGGTAGGAGACGAAGGGATCGAGCACCGACAGGGAGTCGCAGAACCTGAAGCGCTCCGCCCCCATCTCTTGCGCGGCGACGGCGAAGGTCAGGAGGAAGTCCATGCCCGTGCGAGAGGCGTCTTCCGCCGAGACCACAAAGGGGAGTCCCGCGTCCTTTGCTGCCTCCACGGCCTCCCCAACACGCCCCATGAGCCAGTCCCGGTCTTTCCCGTACTTCGTGGCTATGTGCTGGTCGGACGTACTCGCCGAGATGACCACGCCGTCGACGCCCGTGCTCGCGGCATACTCGATGTCCTGCACATCGGCTCTGCAGAACGCCAGGGTCGGCGCGTCGAGTTCGAGGGAGACGATCTCGCGCATGGCGTCGCGCTCTTCTTCGCACAGCCACGGGCTGCCCACTTCGAGTTCGTGCACGCCGATATCGTCGAGCAGGCGCGCGATGCGCACCTTCTCCTGGTTGGCGAACACCACTCCCGCCGTCTGTTCGCCGTCGCGCAGCGTGGTGTCTACCAGCCGCACCTGACGACCCACGTTGGCCTTGGATGCGCCCTTGATCAGCGCGTCGCCGTCACGACTCATCGTTCACCTTGCCCTGTGCCGGGACCACGTTCGGCGCTGCGGCCGCGTTCGGCGCCGAGACCGCGTTCATCGCGGCCACCGCGTCGCGCGCGGCTGTTTCGACCGGGTCGGGAGCGTCGTCGTCGGATGAACGACTTCCCCTCAACTCCTCGCGCACGGCTTCGATCTCGGTGTGGTAGGTGTCGATGAGTTCGTCGTCGAAGAGAGAGCGCTTCAGCGCCACGCTCTTCGACCGCACGCGACAGGTGAGGATCGCGGCCTCGTCGTCGGTGAGGGCGATGTCGTGCTCCCTGAACTTCGCCTTCAGGGAGTCGGCGCCGGAATACTTGCCGTAGACGTAGCGGCGTGTGAGGCCCACCGACTCAGGTGAGAACACCTCGTACGTGGAGGGGTCGATCATGGTGGCGTTCGCACGGTTCTCGCATTCGTACACGAACAGGTTGGCCCCCACGATCGGCTTCCAGGTGGGGATGGGACGGTTGCTCGCCGCCGCCACGTACTCCGAGAGCTCGCGGAACTTACCGGTGCGCAGGCCGAGCTTCATGCCCTCGATGTACTTGAGCGCCATGGCCAGCTCTTCGAGCGCCGCGTTGCCGGCCCTCTCTCCCAGCCCGTTCACGGTGGTGTTCACGTACGAGGCGCCCGCCTTGATGCCGGCGATCGCGTTGGCGGTTGCCATGCCGAAGTCGTTGTGCGTGTGCATCTCGACGTCGATGCCCACTACGTCGATCAACGTCTTGATCTTCATGAATGTGCTGAACGGGTCGAGGATGCCCAACGTGTCGCAGAAGCGCACGCGGTCGGCTCCCGCCTCCCGCGCGGTGCGGGCGAACGCAAGCAGGAACTCCATGTCGGCCCGGGAAGCGTCCTCCGCGTTCACCGACACGTAGACGTTCCGGTCTTTCGCGAAGACCACGGCCCGCTTCACGCTGTCGAGCACCCACTCCCGGCTCTGCCGCAACTTGTGCTCGATGTGGATGTCCGACGCAGACATCGAGATGGCCACCGCATCCACACCACAGTCCAGGGATGCCTGCACGTCGGCGATCACTGCTCGGTTCCAGGCGAGGATGCTGCAGTTCAAGTCGAGTGCGGCGATCTGAGTGACCGCCTCCTTTTCGGCGCCGCCCATCGTGGGGATGCCCGCCTCGATCTGGTGGACGCCCACCTCGTCGAGCATCTTCGCGATACGCAGCTTTTCCTCGTTGGCGAACACCACTCCCGCGGTCTGTTCCCCGTCGCGCAGCGTGGTATCGTCGATGTGCACCGGACCCGCGATCGTCCCCGCGGGGCGCTGCAGAAGGAACCCGGCGAAGTTCTCCCGCATGTAGCCTCCTCATCCCTCAGCGAACCACGAATGTTACCATAGCCCCCTTGCAGACGGCTCTCGACGATCCTGCCCCGACCACGGCCGGCCTTCTTGAGGGCGGGCTCGTTCCGCGATACTATGGTCATGTATTGACCATAGCGCAAGGGGTGGAGCCGTATGCCACACGTCGATCCGTCACGCGTTCGCTTCGACTCCGCCATCCAGACACTGCGGGCCCACGGACGGCGTCTCACTTCTCTCAAGAGGACGGTCCTCGAGCAGTTCGCCGGAACCGACTGTGCTCTGACGGTGGAGGATATCGGGGCCCGCGTCGGGGTGAGTTCCGACCTCTCGCCGCTCTACCGCTGCCTGGCTTCCATGGAAGAAGCGGGTGTTCTCACCCACCTCTATCTCGCCGACCGCGTCCGCCGGTACGAGCTGGCCGACGAGTTCGGCGGCCACCACCATCACCACCACGTGTGTGTGCAGTGCTCAGGTGTCACGCGTATCGAAGGCTGCGGCCTGACGGAGAGCATGGACGACCGCGCGGCGGCGGCCGGGTGCGTGGTGCAAGACCACGTGGTCGTGCTCAAGGGCATCTGTTCCCGATGCGCGTCTACCAGATAGGAGGACCGAGGTGCCGCATGAACTCACGAGCCGCCGCCTAGCCGCGGCCGCGCGGGGCGCCACCGCACCCGCGCTCGGCGCCCTCCAGATCGTGCTCGCAACCGTCGTATCGGTGCTGACCCTCTCCCTCGTCCTCGCGGGGTGCGGCGGGGGGGACGACGGGGCGGCCGGCGACCGAAGCCCGGCGGACCAGCGGCTGCTCGTTGTGACCTCGGTACCCATCATCTACACCTTGGCGGCCAACGTGGCCGGCGACTCCGTGCGTCTCGAGAACATCCTGCCCCCCGGCGCCTCGCCTCACCAGGTGAGCTTCACACCGGCCCAGGCTCGTCTCGTCGCCGACGCCGACCTGGTGCTTGTGAACGGAGCGGGTCTGGAGCCCTGGGTCGACGACCTTGTCGCGGCATCCGGCAACACCGAGGTCCGGGTGGTCGCGGTCACCAAAGGAGTCGAGTTCTTGCAGCCGGGCGAGCCGATCCCCCTGCCGTCCGCGGGCCCTGACAACGGCGACGACCACGGCGGCACCCCTGAAGGCGACCACGACGACGCCCCAGACGGCGTCGACCCTCACGTGTGGCTCGACGTGGCCAACGCGCGCCTGATGGTGGGAGTGATCGCCGACGAGCTTGCCAAGGTCGACCCACAGGGCGCGGCAGACTACCGCACGCGGGCGGCCGCCTACGACGCCCGACTCGCCGAGCTCGATCTCGAGATCGGCGCCGCCCTCAGCGACCTGCCGAACAGGCACTTCGTGAGCTTCCACAGCGCCTTCCTCTACTATGCCCGGGCATACGGGCTCGAACAGGCGGCGGTGATCGCCGAATCACCCGGGAAGGAGCCCCCTCCTCAGTATCTCGCCGCCCTCGTCGAGAAGGTACGGGAACTCGGGGTGCGGGCGGTGTTCTCGGAGCCGCAGTTCTCCCCCCGTGCCGCGGAAGCGCTCGCCAGGGAAGCGGGGATCGAGGTGTTCGAGGTCGATCCAGAAGGGAGCTCGCTCTCCCCGGCCATGTACGAGGAGCTCATGCGGGATAACACTGCCACATTCGTCAGGGCTCTGGGAGGAACCGCGGGTGGGTAGCGCCGGCCTTTTCCCAGACGCCGTGCTCCTCGTCGAAGACCTGGCTCTCGACGTGGGCGGCACCATGCTCTTCGAGCACGTCTCGTTCGTGGTGGATGCCGGTGAGATCGCCATGATCATCGGGCCGAACGGGGCGGGCAAGACCATGCTGATGCGCACCATCCTCGGCCTGGTGCCGGCCCGATCCGGCGACGTGACCATCTTCGGCCGCGACTACCGCGACCTGGGACAGGTGAGTGACCGCGTCGGCTACATGCCGCAGCACCTCGACTTTGACCGCACCTTCCCGATCACCGTTCACGAGATCCTCCTGCTCCGGCTGAAGGGCAGCGGGTTCTGGCTCGATCGGAGGAGCCGCCGCAACACGGTGAGCGAAGCCCTCAAGCTGGTGAAGGCTGAGTCGCTCATCGATCGCCGTATCGGCCGCCTCTCCGGCGGGGAGCTTCAGCGCGTGCTCCTGGCCTACGCACTCCTCACCGACCCCGAGCTGCTGTTCCTCGACGAGCCCGCCGCGGGCGTCGACGTCTCCGGGGAGGAGACGTTCTACGAACTCATACACGACCTCAAACACCAGCGAAACCTGACAGTGCTCATGGTGTCCCACGACCTCGACGTGGTCTTCAAGTACGCCGACCAGGTCCTGTGCTTGAACAGGGAACTACTCTGCCGGGGAGTCCCGAGCGCCGTACTCGCGCCCGAGATGCTCGAGCGCACGTACGGTCCGCTCGCGACCTCGTATCGCCACGACCACGGCCACGGCCAGAGCGGCTAAGGGCTCTCGCGATGACCGCCTTCCTCACCGACCTCCTTCCGTTCCTGCAGTACCCCTTCATGCAACGCGCCCTCGTCGCCGGGCTCGCCACAGGGATCCTCTGTGCGGTGATCGGCGTATACGTGACCATGCGCTCGATGTCGTTCTTCTCCGACGCGATCTCGCACTCCGCGCTGGCAGGCATCGCGTTGGGCGTGCTGATCGGTCTCGACCCGGTGCTGGCCGCGGTCTTCTTCAGCGTAGCCGTCGCCGCCGGCATCACGTTCATCACCGTGCGCACCGAGCTCACCTCCGACACGGTGATCGGCGTCTTCTTCTCTGGCTCCATGGCGCTCGGCGTGCTACTGATCGGCATGCAGAAGGGCTACCGAACCGATCTGCTCTCCTATCTCTTCGGCGACATCCTCGCGGTCAGCACATTCGACGTGGTGTTGAGCCTCGGCCTCGCCGCCGTGGTGCTCGCGATCGTGTTCGCACGGTCCACGCTGTTGTTGAAGATCGCCTTCAACCGCGATCTAGCCGCGGTCGAAGGTACGCGCGTGGTGGTGTGGGACTACATCTTCATGATCCTGCTGGCGCTCACCGTGGCAGTGAGCGTGAAGATCGTGGGGATCGTCTTGGTGAGCGCGCTCATCATCGTCCCGGCGGCCGCTGCCCGCAACGTCGCGCCGGATTTCCGGCGCCTCATGGGCCTAGCGATCGTCTTCGGCGCGGTGGGGGCACTCACCGGCTTGGCGGCCAGCTACTACCTCGACACCGCGAGCGGACCGACCATGGTCATGGTGGTGGTGCTGATATTCGTGGTGACGCTGGTGCTCCGCCGCAATCGCTAGGAGCGCGGCGTCACCGAAGGCGCGCGCCGCGCCGTGAAGCCGGCGCCGGGGAGGCCCCGCATTGCACCGCACAACCGACGCCGGGGGGATCGTGGGCCGCCCCGCTCCCTTCAGGATCTCTGCAGAGCCGCGGGAACCACGCATGTCCCCCGCGCTCGGCAGACAACGACCGGCTCGGCGAGAAGATCGGCGGCGGAGGGAGCAAGATCGGGGCGGGGCACGATCACCTTGCGCGCCTCGAACTCCATCGCCCGCGAGGTGTTGCCGACACGAGTGATGCGCCCTCGGGCCTCGATGTAGTCACCGGCGTAGACGGGAGCGGTGAACTCAACGGAGTCGTAGGCCACGAAGAGACCCTCGTCGCCGTCGAACGCCACCAGCAACTCGGTGGCTACATCGCCGAACAGGCCGAGCATACGGGCCCCATCGACCAACCCTCCTCCGTAATGCGCGTCGTGACTGCTCATGCGCAACCGGATCACCGATTCGTAAGATCCCGGGTCCACGCGCGGTGCTCGATCGCTCTCACCCGACATTCCACGCCCTCCCATCTCGCCTGCGCGACCACCTTCCTCGGCGGCCACTTCGACGGAGCGTAGCGCGCGCACCACGGCGTTACAACCCGCACCAGGTACGGGTCGGGGCCCGCGATCCCTGTCGGGAGGACCGCGGGCCCCGGGGAAGGAGGCCGCCGTGCTGTGGCTTCGGCGACCTACCTGGATCCGGTGCCAGAACCGGGCACGCTGTCATCCTCGGCCAGGAAGTTGTGGTAGGTCATAATGCGGTCGACGGCCGCTCCGTAGTCCGGTGTGCTGTCCAGGAACACCAGCTCGCCCGCGTAGGCGATGCACGTGCTGAATCCGTTCGGGGTATCCTCGAGCCCGAAGTACGTACCCTCGGACGCCGCCCTGATCGAATCGATCTCCTTGAGGTTCTTGTCCCAGTACTTCATCGAGGCTCCTCCGCCGGTCACCGTTGACCGAGCATTCCATTCGACTCCATCGATCGGCCGAGCGCGTGCGCCAGACTCATCGCCCAACGGAGCTTTCGTAGTATGTATCGGCTGCGGACTTCCCGGCATCGCTGAGAGAAGCGCTTCATTCCGACCGGGAGCGAGGATGTCCGGAGGGACCGGGAAGGGAGCCGCCGAAGCCGCGAGCGATCCTCCCCGGGAGCGGACGGATGCGGGAGCCGTGATTACCACCGATCCGCGCGGGGCACTATCCCGAAGTACACCCATCGGACGGAGGAACACAATGCCACGCTATTCGAACGCCGTCTATAAGAGCGTCTTCTTCGCCATGGCGGTCGCGCTTCTGGCCATCATCGCTCTGAGCGGCTGTTCGTCGGAGGCGACCACGACGACCGCCGCCGCACCCGGAGACACCGCGACGGGCTACACCGACATCACGCCCGATCAACTCGCCGAGATGCTCGAAAACAAGGATTTCGTATTCGTGAACACCCACGTTCCCTACGAAGGCGAGATCGAGCAGACCGACCTCTTTATCGACTTCGAGAGGGCCGCGGAACTCGTGACCGAGTTGCCGGCCGACAAGGACGCCAAGATCGTGGTCTACTGCCGAAGCGACCGCATGAGCAACATCGCGGCCGCGGAATGGGTGAAGGCCGGTTACACCAACATCTACAACCTCGAGGGAGGCTTCGTCGCCTGGGAGGACACCGGCTACGAGCTACTCGATCTGGGACGCTGAGTCACGGGCGGCCCCGACGGCGTGCCTCATCCGGGCGCCTCGACACGAGCGGCCCCAGCGGGGTGCCTCATCAGGGGCGCGAGCGGTTCACCTACCCATTCTGCCGACCCCACCGGCGGCGGAGCGGTGAGACCGCCCAGACTGCGAGCCCCAGCGCCGCGGCGCTGACCGCAGCGTGCCACGCTCCCCCGGACAGCGCGAACGACTTCAGCGCGACCTCCAGGCCGATCTCCTCGCGCACTCCCGGGATAGCGAGTTCCCACAAGCCGGAGAATGGGTTCGCGTACAGGAAGATGAGTGAGGCCGCGCCGTCTTGGGCCGCGCCGTCTTGGGCGGCGGCGCGCAGGGACATCTGTACCACCTCGAGGAACCCTGTCATGAACACGGCGAGGAACACGAGGACGTAGGTGATCACGGCCGCCCACAAGGTCCGCCCCACAAGAGACGACGCGGCCACAGCCAACGACACCACCCAGATCATGAGCAGAAGATCCCAGCCGTAGACGGCGAAGATGGTGCTCGGACCCACCCCTCCGAACACGTACGCCAAAGCCATCAGCGGAAGCGACGAAGCGGTCAGCACGACCAAGAACCCGACGGCACCGGCGACCTTCCCAAGGACGATCCCGCCAGAGGTCATGCGCGTGGAAACCAGCGTCTCGAACGTCTGCCGTTCGCGCTCACCGGCGATCGCCCCGGCGGCGAACACGGGCCCGAGGAGCAAGATGAGGGCGGTCTGAGTGAAGGCCATCGCGATGAACAGCACCTGACCCACGGTGGGGTCACCCTTCGACCCAGCCGAGTCGGCCACGAGAAGCACGCCGGTCAGCACGACCACCATGAGCGCCAGGTAGACGGTGAAGGTCACCGAGGCTCGACGCCCGCGCATCTGACCCTTCAGTTCTCGGCGAAAGAGCGGCACGAACCCGCGGAGGGGGTTCCACCTCTCTCGACCTGCGTCACGCTCCCTAACTGAGTCGCTCATCAGGTCACCAGACCTTGCGTCGATTCGAAGTAGGCCTCTTCCAGGGCTCGGGGCGCCTCCAAGGCAGCCAATGGGACCCCGGCTTCCACGAGCTCGGCCACCAATCGCGCCTGAGCCGCAAGGTCTCCCGCGAACCTGATCTCCAAGGTGCCCGTCGCCGAGACGGCCGCCCCGGCGACTCCAGGTCTCGCGGCCACGAACTCGAGCCAAGGCGCGGGATCTCCCGCAAGGCGGGCACTCAGGCTGCGTAGGCGGGCCGCGGGAGCGATCGTGTCGACCGACCCCGAGGCCACCACACTCCCCTGTTCGATGATGGTCACCGCGGTGCACATGTCGGCCAGCTCGGAGAGGATGTGTGACGAGATGAGCACAGCCACCCCGTCGGCCGCCAGCCCCTTCAGGATGTCGCGGAGTTCGGCCCGGCCTCTGGGGTCGAGCCCGCCGGCCGGTTCGTCGAGCAGCAGCAGTCGCGGACGGTGGATCAGAGCCCGCGCCAAACACAACCGCTGCTGCATGCCGCGTGAGAGCCGCTGGACATCGGACGCCGCCTTCCCCTCCAGGTGCGTGAGGGAGAGCAGCTCAGGAATGCGGAAGGCCCGCGCCGGCGCGGCGAGGCCGTAGGCCTCTCCGAAGAAATCGAGGTACTCGTAGACGGTGAGATCCTCGTAGACGCCGAAGAAGTCGGGCATGAACCCGAGGAGTAGGCGCGCCGAACTCGGCTTGCCCAGAGCGTCCACGCCCATCACCGAGACCGTGCCGCCGTCCGCGCGGAGCACAGTGCCCACGATGCGCAGCAAGGTGGTCTTCCCAGCGCCGTTGGTGCCCACGAGGCCGTGGATGGTGCCGGCTTCCACGTCGAGATCGGCCCCCTGAAGAGCCGTGACGCGTCCGTAGCGCTTCACCAGACCCCTCACCTGGAGCACCGGGGTCGGCGCGGCCGGAGTCGTCGGGACGGCAGAAGGCATCGCGGGGCCGCTCGGGATCTCGCTCATCGGAGCATCAACTCGTACGCGACCACCCCTGAGACCGCGATTCCCTCAGGCAGACCCGTGAAACGACCGAGTGCGTCGGGGTCCTGAGCCCAGGCCAGGACACGTACCTGCACCGGAACCTCCTTCGTCGAGATCCTCGTCTCAGACCCCGGTGCCACGGGAACTGACGACTCGTAGCCCACTCCACTCTCGTCGACCGCCGACCAGGTGCCCCCGAAATCCCACTCCGTTCGAAGCCGGTTCTCGGCTTCCCATTCGAGCTGGTCACGCGATCGCGATCGCTCAGGCCGCTCGCTCACCACCTCGACCCCCTCGCCGGTGATGCCGCCGCCACCCACACCGAACGACACCGAGCCGCCGGGTGGAAGATCGGGCAGCGCGTAGACCCCTTCACCCACGAGGAGAACACGGCGGAGCGTGTCGTCTCCGCGATTCGTGACCGTCCACAGGATCGTGTCTGCCTGCTCGGTCTTGGTGGCCGCCAGCGGTTGCCGCACCGGCGCCGGTGCGGATGCGGTCGGGTCCACCTCGGGCCATCTCACGGACACGGAGCGCCCCGAGCCGGGCAAGACCGCGACCTCTTCGAAACGGAGCCCGCCGCCGGACGGAGCCGCCAGTCGGAGCACGTAGGGACGCTCGAGCGATATTCCGTAGGTGCGAAGCGGACCGGGGACTCCCCACTGGTCGACCTCGAGGGAGAACTTGGTTCCGAAGGGCGAGTAGAGACCCACGCTCATCTCCTCACGAGTGGCGCCGGTCTCGTAGTCGGTGGATACGGTCCTTCGGGCCAGCACCTGCGGCTCAGTGCCGCGCGACACGAGCACGGAGCCCAAGACAGCTGCGGTGGTCACCAGCACCAACACCGGGATCGCCCACCACGCGGTGTCGAGACGACGGGCACGGCGCAGGAGCGCGAACACACCCACGCCGAGGATCGCCACGTAGGCCACGGCGAACGCCACGGTCAGGGCCACACCGGGCACGCGGCCGGTCAGGAACAGATGGGCCGGGTCGGTCCAATCGGGGCTGAAGAACCCGCCAGGATACGAGGAATACCCCACGAAGCTCCAGAACCACCCCATCACTTCGGTGCCGGGGTCTTTGACGGGAACGCTCCCGCCACCGATCCTCGCAGGGGAGATCCCGGTGAGGACGACGGTGCCCTGGCCGAATCGGCGCAGCGCCGCCACGACGGTTCCCTCTTGATCGCTCACGACGATATCGGCGCCCGGGAGGTCCACAGAGGCGATGACACTTCCGTCGGGCAGCGCGACCCCGGTGGCCAAGGGGGCGTTCCATCCGTCGGCCAGCGCGAGGGTTCCCTTGCCAGGCGCGACCGCCTCCGGAGTACCGAACGAACCTTGGAACCCGCCACCCAGAGTGGACGCCGGTAGGGAGGAGGGGCCTGCGATCACCAAGACCCCGCCTCGTCTCACCCAGTCGAGAAGCGCCTCCCACGCCCGCTCCATCTCGGGCTCGCTGGGTGCGGCCACCACCACGCGCGAGTAGAGGTCGAGCTCTGTCAGATCGTCGGGGAATGCAAGGTTCTGCTCCACGCCTGAGTGCTCGAACTGCACTATCGAGTCGCGGAACGCGGGCCCGTCCTCACCGACGACGAGCGTGAAGACATTGTCGAACGTGCGCTGACTGAACGCGGAGACCGGCCGCTCGGCCGAGTCGAGAAGCCGCACCCGGAGGGTCGGACGGGAGTCGGTGGGGTAGGCCGTGAAGGGGATGCGCGACGCGCCCTCGCCGACCTCCACAGGAACGAGCACGGTGCGCTGAAGGCCGTCGACTTCGATCCAGCCCGAGAAGGCGCCGCCGGGGTTCTTCACTTCGAGGGCGCCCGACAGTCGAGAACCGTCGGGCGAGACGCGCACCTGCGCCAGCGCCGCCCCAAGCGCCGTGCCGGACGCCGCCTGCGCCGGGGATATCGAGCTCTGACCGCCCGCCGACAAGAGGAGCGAAGCCGCCACCACGAGCACAAGCAGCGCCGCCAACACGGTGCCGGCATTCCACCGCCCGACGCGCGCGCACCCAACTGGGTGCATCTCTCTCACCGGCACACGCTCCTCTGGCCGCACTCGGCCCTGACGCCTTGAACACGCACCTCTGACGTCTTGAACACAAACATCATACGAGGGTAGGCGACCCGCGACCAGCTTCTCGGCACTTTCGCCCTGACTCCGCCTGGCGGGTGTCGAGTTCATCCGGCGCGGGCATCCCCTTCCAATAGATGTGGGCGGACAGAGGCGGCACAGGTGAGAACATCCGACGAGGGGAGCCGACGATGAACGGAACGCGGCCTGAGCGCAGATCCGATATGGCCATGGCGTTCCTGCGGGTCTTCATGGGCCTCATCTTCTTGACGACGTGGGCAAGCAACCTGTCGAAGGGGCTGTACTCAGACGGCTTCGCGCCGTTCATCCAGGAATGGGCCGACGGAACCTCGATCACCTTCTATGGCGACTTCCTGAAGTCGGTCGTCATCCCCAACGCCGACCTCTTCCGCTACTTCCAGGTGGTCACCGAGTTCCTGATCATGGGGGTGTTCTTGATCGTGGGGTTCCTCACCCCGGTCTCAGCCCTGGTGGCGGGCGGTTTCTCGCTCAACCTCCTCCTCGCCTCCTACAGCACGGGTGAGTGGCCCGGCACCTACCTGATCATGTTGGCCGTTCTCGCCGCCGTGGGCGTCACGCGAGCGGGGCGCACTCTCGGCGTGGACACGATCCTGGCTCGGCGCTCTCCGCATCGGAAGCTGCCTTTGTACTGAGCCGGGCGGTGGACGGAGCCTCAGCCGCAAAAGAGTGCCGAAGATACCTTTGAACGCGCCGATCGTTCCGCGGACGGTCCCGGAGATCTTCGAGTCGCCCGCCCGCGGGCGGAACGAGGTGTCGATCCAGGAGATGCGGGCGCCTCGCAGGTGCGCCTTCACCACCATCTCCGCGTGGTCCAGGCGTAGCCGCGCGGCTCCATCTGCAGCTCATCGAGCAGGTCGGCGCGCACGGCCCGGAAGGGACCGTTGTCCGGAAGGTCGATCCCGAACAGCAGGCGCATACCGGCGACGGCCGCCAGGTTGCCCAGGCGCTGGTGCGGCGCCATGGGAGCGCCGGCGGCCACCGCCCTCCGCCGGGAGCCCACGAGCAGATCGATATTGCCGGCGAGCACGGGGGCCACTAGGCGCGGCAGATCGGAGGGGTCGTCGCTGCCGTCGGCCTCCATGAACACGACCACGCGCACGCCGCCGGATCCCGTCACGGCATCGCCGCCACGGCCCGTCGCCGCTTCGCCGCCACGGCCCGTCGCGGCCTCCATCTGTGTCGCGGCGGCGGCCACACCGGCCAAGCAGGCCAGACCGTAGCCGCACCCAGCCTCGAATACCACGGTGCCCCCCGCGGCGGTGATGAGAGCGGCGCTGCCATCGGAAGAGCCGTTATCCACGAACACGGCACGCCGAAGTAGATCGGGGGTCGTCGCCAGCTCGCCCAGCAACGCGGGCAGTGCCGCTGCCTCGTTCAGCACAGGTAGGACGATGCGCCAATCGCCGCCGGTGCGCCGGGCGGCGCCTGGGCTCCGATCGGTGCCGGCGCGCCCGGGCGCCGCGGCTGGAGCCGGCGCGCGCGGATCGGCCACGCCGCGGGCATCCATGCGCGGGTCGGCCGCGCCCTGGTCGGCCGCGCCCTGGACTGCCATGCTGGGGTCCGTCCTGCTATCGTCAGACCGTGCTCTCTGCTCGCTCACGCGCCTACCTCGGTATCGTCCTCCTCGTGGCGACCTGCGCCGGCATGCTCTTCACCGGCGACCTGCGGGCGCACACGTACGCCTACCTTCTCCTCTACGCCGGTGCCGCCGCGGGGTACCTGCTGGCTCTGAGCGGCCTGAGTGCTCTCCCCACGACGGCCATCGTCGCAGCTGGGCTGCTGCTCCGCCTCCTGCTCTTCCCCGGGGAACCGAGCCTCTCCGACGACTACCACCGCTACATTTGGGACGGCGCTGTGCAGACGGAGGGTATCAACCCCTACCTGCACGCGCCTTCGTCGGCAGCCCTCGATGCCGTCGGGTACCCAGAGCGGGGACTCATCAACCATCCCGACCTCCGCACCATCTATCCACCGC
The DNA here is from genome assembly GCA_018830645.1 of Actinomycetota bacterium. Taxonomy (GTDB): domain Bacteria; phylum Actinomycetota; class Thermoleophilia; order RBG-16-64-13; family RBG-16-64-13; genus JAHJSA01. The sequence continues at coordinate 4,947 of JAHJSA010000102.1, read as the reverse complement.
TCTCCGAACTCCTCTTCTACGGGATGGCGCGCGCGGGCGTGTCTTCGGCGGCGGGTCTGAAGACGGTATTCGGGCTGTTCGACCTCGGCGTGGCCCTGCTCATCTGGACGGCAGCGGGGCGACGGAGGAAGGAAGCGCTCGCCCTCTACCTGCTCCACCCCATGGTGGCGCAGGAGACCTGGAGCTCGGCCCACCTCGATGCGGCGCCAACGCTGCTTGTGGTGGCGGCCGCACTGCTGATCGTGCGCGGTTCCGACCTGCGGGCCGGACTGGCGCTCGGGCTGGGGGCCGCGTTCAAGTTCTACCCGGGCTTCCTGCTCATACCGGCTTTGGTGGGGAATCGAGCGCGGCCTCTCCCCCTCCTCAGCGGCTTCGCGGTCGGCTTCGGCCTGCCCTACGTGCCCTACCTGTTGACTGGAGCGGCACTCGGATCGATCACGGAGACAGGAACCACCCCCGAGTTCAACTCCTCGGTGTTCTACCTGCTTCGCTTCGTCCTCCCCTACTCCACCGCGCGGATCGTGGTGATCACGGCGTTCGTGATCCTTGCCGTCCTCCTGGCGCGGCGGCGAAGCGGCCGGGCCGTTACGACGCACGCCTTCGCCGTCACGGCCACCCTGCTCGTGCTGCTCCTCCCCGTCGTGCACCCGTGGTACTGGGTCATGGCCGTGGCTCTGGGGTCGCTGGCGGGAGTGCGCCTACCCATCTTCCTGGGGTTGGCGGCACCGGCCTCGTACACCACGTATGCAGGAGCCGGGTTCCGCCAGCGCCTCTGGGCCCGCGTGCTCTCCTATTCGGTGCTCGTCGCTCCCAGCGCCGACCTCAAGGCGATCGCCACCGACGCCAAGGCCACGTAGCATAAGGCCGCCACGTAGAGCACCAGGAACGGTATGGCCGTGCACCGACCCGCGGCCGCGGCGGCGTTCAGGGTCCAGACCGCCGTCACCAAAGCGACGACCTCGAACAGCGGCGCCACCCCGACCAGAGCGCGGTAGTCGGCGAGACGGCGGCCACTTCCCTCCTTCGGTGTGCGCACGAACCCAGAATCGACACCGAGGAAGGCCTCCACCGCCGCCCGCGAGCTCACGACGGCCACTCCCATGCCGAGCGCAACGAGGAACGGGATCAACACGATGCGGCGGAGCCAGTCACGATGCAGCGACCACTGGCCCAGTGCCACCACGAACGGTGGACTCAGCCCCACGACGGCCGTCACGCCGAACACCACGAGCAGCATCGGGAAGTCGCTGATGAGCATGGCTGTCGCAACAAGGAGCCCGAGCAGCAGCGGATGAACCAGGTAGGCGAGCAGATGGACCACCGACTGGAGGCGCACGAGAACCGGGAGCGGCGCTCGAACCACTTGGCCGAGCAGCAGCCCGGCGCTCTGCAGCGAACCCTTCGCCCACCGGAACTGCTGGTTCTTCAAAGCGTTCAGGTCGCGGGGGATCTCACCAGGCACGACCACGTCCCGGTCATAGACGCCACGCCAACCCGCGAGCTGCGCCCGATAGCTGAGGTCGAGGTCTTCGGTGAGCGTGCGGGCCTGCCAGCCACCGGCGCCCTCGATGGCGGAGCGACGCCAGATGCCCGCGGTCCCGTTGAAGTTGAAGAAGAACCCCGAAGCGAACCGCGCCTGTTGCTCGACGGAGCTGCCTAACGGGGCACCTGCCGCCTGTCTTGATCTCTCGAGATTCCGCCGCCTCGGGGTCGATCACGTTGTCGATCTGCCGGCCGCCACTCTACCTACCCTGTGCCCATCAGTGTATGCACTGTAGTCTTTGTCGAGTTATGGCAGACCGTTCCAACAACTCTGTGCACCAAGCCCTGGCGGTGATGGCCCGTGTGCCGACCTCTGGCCGCGTGAAGAGTCGCTTGGCCGAACGTGTGGGCGCCAGCGTTGCCACCCAGACCTACACGGATCTTCTGCGCGACACGATCCTGCGGGCTGCATCGGTCGGAGGTGAGGTGGCCCTCTACCTCGCTCTGGAGCCGGACGAAGACGGGCAGACGCCCGGGACCGGCGTCCTCCCCGGTCCGGCGCAAGGGGGCTCTTTCGCCCGAGTCGACTCCGCGGCGCGAAAAGACCCCGCGCCCCACAATGACCCCGCGCCCGCGGGTCTCCCGCCCCTCGGGGAGAAGTGGCGCATCGTGGCCCAGCGCGGGGAGGATCTCGGAGCCCGGCTCGCCGCGGTATTCTCCGACCTCTTCGCGGCGGGGCACGAGGTCGTGGCGCTGGTGGGGTCAGACAGTCCCGCGCTCCCCGAGACCTACCTCCGCAAGGCTCTGGACCTGCTCGGCTCCCCGTGCGGCCGCGAGCCCCGTCCCGATCTGGTGCTGGGCCCGACCCTCGACGGCGGGTACTACCTCATCGCCACGCGTGCCGACACCTGGCGCCGCGCGGGCGCCGACCTCACGGCGCTTCTCGGGAGCACTCCCGTGGGCACGCCGGGTGTAGCCCGCTACACGCGCGAAGAGACGGCGAAACTCGGTCTTCGACTCACCGAACTCCCCCTCTGGTTCGATGTGGACACCGAGGAGGATCTGAGGCTCTCCGCAGGGTTGTCCGCGGAGGTCGGCGAAGCCGCCTCACCCGTGCGTGCGATCGGCGCCGTATCGTCTCTGCGCACAATCGACGGCGACCCAACCGCGCCTGCCGCCGCACGCGGCGGCTCGCTCGACCGGTTGAGAGAGGTCTACCTGCACGTGACCCACGAGTGCGACACGGGTTGTGCCCAGTGCTACCTGCGCGACGTCCGTTCGCCCGGCCCACTCGCCGGGGCGGGCGAGCTCGACACCGAGGGCTGGCTCGACCTGATCGACCAGGCCGCTGCGCTCGGAGCCACCGGGTTCGTCATCATCGGAGGCGACCCCTTTTTGCGCTCCGATCTGCTCAGGCTCATCGAGCACATAACGGGCACACACGGTGCGAAGGCCCGCCTGTTCTTCAACAGGCTCGTCGACCACGATCTGGCGTCACGTCTCGCCGCCGCGGGCAGCGGGTCGCTCGTGCCGCTTCTCAGCATCGACGGCAACGAACAGACGAACGACGCGCTGCGCGGCCGCGGCAACTTCGCCGACGCCCGCAGATCGATCCGCGCCCTGCTCGGGGCGGGCCTCCGGCCGATCGTGAACACGGTGCTGCTGAAGCCGGTCCTGGACGGCCTCGGCGAGATGGCTGAGACGATCGCCCGCGACGGGGTCCGGACGCTCCACCTCATCCTCCCCCACCAGCGCGGCGGCCTCGCGCGCGGGGGTGACATGGTTCCCTCGAGCGACGAGCTCCTCACCGCGTTCCTCGCCCTCGAAAAAACGGCGACGCAGATCGGGCTCACCGTGGACAATCTCTCGGCCTGGAAAGGCAGACTCGGGGCGCCGCGGGACCTGTGCAACGCCGGCTGCTCGCTGCTGGCAATCGATCCCGAGGGCCTGGTGCACGCGTGTCCCATCACTTGCGGCGAAGCGGGCTTCGTCGCTGGCGACCTGCGCGAACAGAGCCTCGAAGACATCTGGCGCACCTCGCCCTCTCTGAACCTGCTCCGCGCTGCCCACGCCCGCGATCGGGAAGCGTGCCGGGATTGCCCTGTGGTGGACGCCTGTGGCGGCGAGTGCTGGGTGCAGGCGCATTACGCGGCCTCGACCGCCGACCAACGCGCCGGGTACCTTGCTCCGTTCCCCTATTGCGGGCTGGTACGCCCGGTGTTGGAACGCCTTGGGGCCGCCTCGCCCCGGCCGGCTACCGACCCCCCGGCGGCGGGCGTCGATCTGACTCCCTTCGACTGCATATGAGGATTCTAGGTGCCCGGGCGTGACCCGGGCGCGGGAAAGGAGGGCGGCATGTCTGTGATCGCGCGATGACGAGCGAGGGCGGCGGCATGGAGCCTGGCAGCGCGAGACCCGGCGGCGCGGAACGCGGCGCAATGAAGCGGTTCCTCGACGGCCTCTTGACCAACACGGAGGGCCGATTGGCCGATACTGGCGTAGAAGGCCATCTCTTCCCCATCGAGACCATCGTCTTCGACCGGCGGACGATCCTCAAGTGCCGCTACTCATGCCCCGCGTGGGGTCGTCGCTGGACATGCAACGACGACGCCTGGGGCCCGGACGAACTGATCCCCCTGCTCAGCATGTACAAGCGGGTCGCCGTGCTCGCGGGCGTCGACGGTGACGAACTCTTCCCGGCGGCTCTGGCCTTCGAACGCGCTGCGTTCGCGCGCGGCCACTACTATGCGCTCGCGGTCGCCGTCACACCCTGCTACACGTGCGAGGCCTGCGGGTACCCCCGCGAGGAGTGCAGACACAAGCTCGACTTCCGCCCCGAATCCGCTATGGCGGGAATCGATACCCTCAAGACGCTCGATGGGCTCGGCATCGCGCGCACGAGCGCCGAGGGCGGCTTCGTGCGGGTGAGTTTCGTGTTCCTCGACTAGGACCGGGCGCGCCTCAGGCTGCGCACCGCACCTCAGGCCAGGCCGACCGAACCTCAGGCCGGGCCGGCCGCATCTCAGGCGGAGCCGCCGCTACCGACGCCCCCAGGAGCGCGCCCATCGAACACGTCCCCCACGAGGGACGTGAGGGACGCTGCGGTGAACGGCTTGACGATAAGGATGGTCTCGTTCATTCGCCTGCCCCCTCGCCCGTGAAGGCGTACCGCCATGTTGAGGGCCGGCCAACGTCCGAGCGTTGCCCTGCGAGCGAAGCGAGTCAGGTGGACCCGCGAATTCGACCTAGTCTGTCTTGCTTGAACCGCCCCGGGTCCACCGGAGACTCAGTTCCCCAAGCGGTCGAGACCGACCCGGAGTAGCCTCACTTCCCCTTGCTCAAGTCCAGTGGGCCCGCCTGCCGCAGCCACACGCTATGGACTAACGCGGGTGTCTATTCTAGGCTTGGCAGTGGCCACTCGACGAGCGCACCGCGGAGAAGCGGCACGAGGAGGGAAGCATGCTT
>JAHJSA010000101.1 GCA_018830645.1 Actinomycetota bacterium | reverse complement strand
GACAAGCATGTATGCGCGACCGCGCAGATCATCGGCATATCGCTCGACGGCTGTTTCGCGGAGACCGTCAAACTGCCCGCCAAGGCCCTCTGGCCCACCGACCTTTCCAGGATCCGACCCGAGGTCGCCGTACTGCAGGAGCCGTTCGGCAACGCTGTACACGCCTGCACGAAAGTGAACCTGCGCGGGCAGAGGGTCGCGATCATCGGCCTGGGCACGATCGGCCTCTTCGCGGTGGCGGTGGCGCGGGCCCTCGGCGCCCGGCAGATCATAGGAGTCGAGCCGGTCGAAGCCAACCGGCGCATGGCGCTGACCCTCGGCGCCGACGCGGTGATCCTCCCGTCTCAGTCGACACCCCAGAGCTACATCCACGATGCGGCCATCACGGAGGAGATCCGCGACCTCACCGAGGGCGTGGGAGTGGACGTGTCCATCGAGATGAGCGGCGCCACGGCGGCGCTCAACACCGCGATCGCCGCGGCCCGGCGTGGGGGCAATGTGATCCTGTTCGGCATCCGCAGCGGTGATGCGGTGATCGAGCACATCGACCGTGTGATCGTCGACGGCATCAGCCTTCACAGCGTGGTGGGACGACGCATCTGGGAGACCTGGCACATCACGCGCAACCTGCTGGAATCGCACGCGCCCGACATCCAGGGATCCATCTTCGACACCATCTTGAACGGGGGACGAGACTGCGTGTTCCCCGCCTCCGCCTTCGACCAGGAGCGTTTCGCTCGACTCATCGACACCCACCCGAAGGTGATACTCGATTGGCGTTGACTCGAGAGCGGCCGATGACTGGATGCTCCGCACTGACTCGGAAGCGGCCGATGACTGGATGCTCCGCGCTTGCACGAGGGCGGCAGATGGTGCGATGTCCTCACTGACTCGGGAGCGAAGGAGGCGAAGGTGAACGAGAGAACGGATAGACGCTTCGCTGCTCAGGCAGCCGAAATCAGAGCCGCGGGCCTCTGGAAGACGGAGAGGGTGATCACCTCACCCCAAGGAGCCGTCATCACGGTGGAGACGGGGACCGGCAGCAGAGAGGTCCTCAACTTCTGTGCGAACAACTACCTCGGACTCTCCGCGCACCCCCCAGTCGTGGAGGCGGCACACCGGGGCTTGGACGACAGAGGCTACGGCATGTCGAGTGTGCGCTTCATCTGCGGCACGCAAGACGGACACAAGCAGCTGGAGGCCGAACTGGCCGCCTTCTTCCGATTCGAGGACGCCGTTCTGTACGGATCGTGCTACGACGCAAACGGCGGGTTGTTCGAGGCCTTGCTCGGCGAAGACGATGCGATCATCAGCGACGCTCTGAACCACGCTTCGGTCATCGACGGCATCCGTCTCTGCCGGGCACGCCGTCTGCGCTACGCGTCGGGAGACGTGGACGAGTTGGAGGAACGCTTGAAGTCGGCCGCCGATTCCCGCATGCGTTTGATCGCAACCGACGGCGTCTTCAGCATGGACGGGACCCTCGCCCCGCTAGACCGCATCTGCGAACTGGCCGCTCGCTACGACGCCCTTGTCATGGTCGACGACTCACACGCCTCGGGGTTCGTGGGACCGACGGGCAGAGGCACGCCTGAGCACTTCGGAATGATGGGCCGTGTGGATATCCTCACCAGCACGTTGGGCAAGGCCCTGGGTGGAGCCTCGGGGGGTTTCACGGCGTCCAGCCGGGCCGTGACCGACCTCCTGCGCCAACGCTCCCGTCCCTACCTCTTCAGCAACGCCCTCCCCCCGCCCATCGTGGCCGCGGGACGCGCAGCGGTGAGGATGCTGGAGGGAACATCTGAGCTGAGAGAGCGTCTACGCGAGAACACGGCCCGCTTCCGTGCCGGAATGATCGCTGCCGGCTTCACCATCAAACCCGGGGACCATCCGATCGTGCCGGTCATGATCGGCGACGCGCGCGTCGCGGCCGAAGTTGCCGACGCGCTCCTGGACGAGGGCATCTACGTGATCGGCTTCAGCTACCCAGTCGTCCCTCGCGAAGAGGCACGCATCCGCGTACAGCTCTCGGCGGCACATGAGCCCGAGCACATCGATCGAGCCATCGCGGCCTTCAGCGTGGTGGGAGCCCGCATGGATCTCATACCGTCTTGATGGCTTGAACGTGGGTCGAGAACAGGTACAGTCACCACAGCAGACCGCGATCCGACCGGAGGTACCATGACTCGCCCCAGACCCGGACTGAAGAACGCTCCCATGCCCGCGGGACTTCCCGTCTCCGAGGTCTACAAGGCCTGCGACCCGGCCGGCTTCCCCTTCAAGACCACAGCGGCCCTCCCGGCGCTCGATGTCGTCATCGGCCAAGAACGGGCCGTGAAGGCCGTTGAGTTTGGTATCACCATCCGCACGGACGGCTTCAATATCTACGCGCTCGGGCCTCCCGGAACCGGGAAGGCGAGCACGATCTCTCTCTTCCTCGAGAAGGAGGCGGCCTCGCTCCCCGTACCCGACGACTGGGTGTACGTGAACAACTTCGCTCTCCCCCATCAACCCGTCGCTCTACGCCTCCCATCTGGACGGGGGTGCGACTTCCGCGGTGACATGGAGAAGCTGCTGGAAGACCTCCAGGGAGCGATAACCCAGGCCTTCGACAGCGAGGAGTACGACCAGCAGCGCCATACCGTTGCGCAGAACGTAAGCGAACGACAGGAGAAGCGCATCGACGCGCTCCGCGAACAGGCCGAGGCCGACGGCTTCGTCATGGTCCGTACTCCTGCAGGCTTGGCCTTCGCTCCGCGCACGTCGGAAGGCGAGACCATGTCGCGCGACCAGTACAACGAACTCCCAGCCGACGAGCAGGCCTCGATCGACGCGGGCCTCGAGCGGCTGAACCAGGAACTGCAGCAACTGATGCGTCAAGTGCGTCAGGAGGAGAAGACCGGCCGAGAAAGCCTCCGCGAACTCGACGAACAGGTGACCACGTACGCGGCCAAGCACCTCGTCGACGATGTGCGTGACCGATGGGCCGATGTCGCCGCTGTAGGTGAACACCTCGACGCCATCCTCAAAGACGTCGTGGAGAATGCGTCCGAGTTCAAGACATCGGAAGACGAAACCCCTCCGTCTTTCATGGGCATCACCATCCCCGCGAAACAGCGGGCGGAGGCCGCGTTCCGTAAGTACCGCGTGAACGTCTTCGTGGACAACAGCAAGCTGGACGGTGCTCCGGTGGTGCGCGAGACGAACCCGAACCTCCACAACCTCGTCGGGCGAGTGGAGCATCAGGCCCAGTTCGGCGCGCTTGTCACCGACTTCAACATGATCAAGCCCGGAGCCCTCCACGCGGCGAACGGCGGGTTCCTCATGCTCGAGGCCCGCGACCTCCTCACCCGACCCTTCGCCTGGGACGCCCTCAAGCGCACTCTCAAGACCCGTGAGATCCGCATCGAGGACATGGGTCAGCAGCTCGGCTACACCGCCACCGCGACCCTTGACCCCGCGCCCATCCCCCTTCGGGCCAAGATCGTGATCGTGGGCGAACCCTACCTCTACTACTTGCTCTATGCGCTCGACCCCGACTTCCAGGAACTCTTCAAGGTGCAGGCGGACTTCGACACGGTGGAGGACCGCACTCCTCAGGCCGAACAGCTGTACGCCCGCTTCGTAGCCCACATCTGCCGCATCGATGAGAGCCCGCACTTCTCGGCCGCCGCCGTCGCTCGTGTGGTCGAATACGCATCGAGACTGGTGGCGGACCAGGAGAAGCTCTCCACCCGCTTCATGGTGGTGGTCGATCTGGTGAGGGAGGCGGTGTTCTGGACCACGCGCCGCAAGAAGACAGCGCGAGTGGTCTCAGCGGCCGATGTGCAGAAGGCCATCGAGGAACGGATCCGCCGGTCCGCCCGCATCGAAGAGCGCGTGCGCGAGATGATCACCGAAGGCACTATCTTGGTGGATACGACCGGGAGCATCGTCGGCCAGATCAATGGGCTGGCCGTCTCGGCAGTGGGCGACCACTCCTTCGGACGCCCCAGCCGCATCACCGCCACCGCACGCCTCGGAAGCGGGGACGTCGTCGACATCGAGCGCGAGGTCGCCATGGGCGGGCCCGCGCATTCCAAAGGAGTGATGATACTGGCCGGCTTCCTCGGCGCCCGCTACGCGGCCGACCGGCCACTCTCCCTCACCGCACGCCTGGTGTTCGAGCAGTCGTACTCCGGCATCGACGGCGACAGCGCCTCATCCGCCGAGCTCTACGCCATCCTGTCGGCCCTCTCCGGGCTCCCAATCCACCAGCGCTTCGCGGTCACCGGATCGGTGAACCAGCGCGGTCAGGTGCAGGCCATAGGCGGTGTGAACGAGAAGATCGAGGGCTTCTTCGACGTCTGCCGCGACAAGCGGCTCACGGGCGATCAGGGGGTGCTCATACCGGTGACGAACGTCCGCAACCTCATGCTCGACAAACGGGTGAGAGACGCTGTCGCCGCAGGCCGGTTCCACATCTATCCGGTGTCCACGATCGACCAAGGCATCGAGATACTCACCGGGGTGCAGGCCGGGCGCCTTCGCGGGTCCCACTACCCACCCGGCACCGTGAACCGGCTGGTGTACGACCGAATCACCGAACTCGTCGCGAAGGCGAAGGAGCGCCGTGGCGCCCCGAAGGAAGACGCCGACTCCTCAGGCTAGGAGTCCGCTCCAAGAACGAGGCCCGGGCCGCCGCGGCCACACTGGGCGGCACGATGCTGTGCCGTCAGTCCGGAGTCGCAGCCAACGCCTGCACCACCGCGCGGGCCTGTTCGCGGCTGTGGCGCACGGTGTCAGGTATGCCCGAGCCACGATATGCCCCACCTGCGAGCGCGAGGCCCGGTAGTGACGCCAGCGCCGCTTCGATGCGATCGACCCGGGCGAGATGCCCCACCACGTACTGGGGCATGGCCCGATCCCAGCGGAACGCCCGCGCCCAACGCGGAGCCGCCGTCACCCCAACGATGTGAGCGATCTCCTCGGTGGCGGCGGCAATCAAGGCGCGCTCGTCGAGCGGGTTCCCCGACTCGTCGTTCGGGCGTACGAAGCTCCTCATCAGTATGGTGCCTTCGGGAGCCCTTCCGTAGAACTTGCTGGTGACCCAGGTGAGCGCCTTGATCCTCCGGCTCTGGGCTTTGGGGATGACCACACCGAAGCCGTCCGGGTCGCGAGGGAAGGTGGCCTCGTCGTAGGCCAGGGTGACCGTGGCCGAAGACACGTACGGTATAGCCTTCAGCTCGTCCGCAAGGGCGGGGGCCGTGTCCCCCAGCATGGCGGCGGCGGCGTATGCGGGCGCGGCCACGATGACCACGTCGGCTATCCAGCTCGCACCGGTCTGCGCATGAACGGTCCAGGTGCCGGTGGCCGCGCGCTCCACCCTCTCCACATGGGTCGAGGTCACGAGCGCCTCCGGTCCCAGATCGTGCGTCAGCGCTTCGACGAGTCGGCTCAATCCCCCGGTGAGCGTCATGAACATCGTCATCTTGGCAGCTCCGGTCGCCGCGCGGGCCCTCGCGGCACGCGCCGCCCTCATCCTCTTCAGCATGGCGAGGATCAGACTCCGATCTTCGCGCTCCATGTCGACGAACCGTGGGAAGGTGGCCCGCACGCTCATGGTCTCCGGGTCGCCGCTGTGGATACCGGCTACCAGGGGTTCGCCCAGCTTGTCGAGCGCCTCACTCCCGAGGCGCCTACGGATGAAGTCTCCCAGCGATTCGTCCACGCCATCGATGCGCCGGGGCAACACGAGGTCGAGCGCCATGCGCAGCTTCCCCGGCCAGGAGAAGAGCGTTGCCGTGATGAAGGGCATCACCCGCGTCGGCACGAGGAGGATAAGCCCGTCGGGCAGGGGGTGCAGCCTCCCCTTCCAGTACACGTAGGTCTTGCGACGATCGTCGTTCGTGGTGGAAAGCGTGTCCGCAAGGCCGAGCTCTCTGATCAGCTGCAATCCCCAGGGCTTCTCGCTCACGAAGCAATCAGGGCCGCCCTCGACCAGGCACCCGTCGACGCGCTCCGTGACGATACTGCCGCCCACCCGGTCTCGCTGCTCCAACACCGTGATCGCGATTGGCAGATCGAGTTCACGTGCAGCCCGCTGGGCCTCCCAGGCGGCCACCATCCCCCCCACTCCGGCGCCCACAACCACGATCCGCTTGACCTCTGAGACAACCATCAGTGCCCCACCTCCTTCTCCACGATCCGCGGGTCCGTCCGGAGGTGCGCAAAGACAACGTCCACCAGCGTCGAGACGAAGCCCTCCGACCCTTGAACCGTGGCCGCTCGTTCCATCTCGAGTCCGGCGTCGTCGGCGAAGCGGGCGAGCTCGATGTCGAGATCGTAGAGGGTCTCGAGGTTCTCGCTGACGAAGCCGAGCGGCACCACCGCCACACCTCTCACCCCATCCCCGGCGGCCTGCCGCAGGACGTCTTCCGAAGCCGGCCCCAGCCAGTCGTGTGACCCACCCGGAGATCGGCTCTGAAAAGCGAGGCGCCAGGTGACGGCGTCGAGAAGGCGTGCCACGTCTTCCGCGGTCTCCCGCAAAGAGCCCTCATACTCGGAGTCTCCCCCGGCGCCGCCGAGCGGCACACTGTGGGCTGTGAACACGACGAGAGTCTCCGCGAGTGCGACTCGCTCAGAAAGGCGCTCGAGCGCGGCTCTGGCTGCGTCCGCGACGGCGCCCACGTAGGCGGCGGTGCGATGCCAGGAGCGCGCGAAGACTGGTGGGGACTTCCCATCTCTGAGCGATGACGGGAGAGCCTCGTAGGCGGCGTGCACATCCTTGGCGTAGCCTCCCGTCGCGCGCTCGGACTGGTGAGAAGCCATCACCAGAGCCACGACCCGGTCTGCATGAGAGAAGGCCTGCTCCACGGCACCGGCGATGTAAGGTTCGGTATGACGCATGCCGGTGATGACGTGGAAGGTGGTGGTACGCCCAGAGGCCCCCTCGCGCTCCGCCGCCGCCGCCTCGAGTCGATCCTGTAGCTTGCCGGCGAACGCCAGCGTGCCTTCCACCAGGGGCGACCGGCCGCCGATGGCGCGATAGCGCTCCACGGCGCGGGCGATCGCCTCGGGCGAAGGAACTCTCGGCGCCATGATCCGACCGAGAAAGGGGCCCACCTCATCGAGTGAGGCCGGGCCCCCGTAGGCGAGCACCAGCACAGCCACCCGTTCCACCGCCACAGGAACTACCTCGTGCTCAGGCGATGCACTGCGTCGATCATCACCTTGGCGTGCTCCACCGGGGTGGTGGGCAGGATGCCGTGGCCAAGATTGAAGATGTGACCGGCCCTGCCGGCGGCACCGTCGAGCACCGCCTGCACCTTCGCCTCGATCACCTCGGGTGGGGCGTAGAGGATCACCGGGTCCATGTTGCCCTGCACACCCACGTCGTCGCCAAGGAGCGCCCAGGCTTCGCCCAGGTCCATGCGCCAATCGACCCCGATCACGTCGCCGCCGGCTTCCTTCATCGACGTGAGGAGCGTGGCGGTATCGGTGCCGAAGTGGATCACCGGGACGGCACCGCCAATGGACTCGATGACCCGTTGGCTGTACGGCAGAACGTATTCCCGGTAGTCAGCCGGGCCGAGCGTGCCCACCCAGCTGTCGAACAGCTGCACCACTTGAGCGCCGGCTTCGATCTGATAGGCGAGGTACACCGAGACAACGTCGCTCATCTTCTCCATGAACCTGTGCCACGCCGGTGGATCGCCGTACATGAGCCGCTTCGTGTGCACGTAGTTGCGGGATCCCCCGCCTTCGATCACGTACGCGGCCAGCGTGAATGGAGCGCCCGAGAAACCGATCAGGGGCACCTTCCCCTCGATCTCGCGGCGCACCATCTTGATCGCCTCGGCGAGAAAGGGCACGTCGCGTTCGGGGGTGAGAGGACGCAGTGCGTCGATGTCGGCAGCCGAGCGCACGGGGTTGCCGATCACCGGCCCTTCCCCTTGGGCGAACTCGAGGTCGATGCCCATGCCGGGAAGGGGCAGCAGGATGTCGGCGAAGATGATCGCGGCGTCGAGTTCGAAGCGGCGCAGCGGCTGGATGGTTACTTCAGCGGCCAACTCGGGTGTGCGGCACATCTCCAAGAAGGAGTGCTGTGCGCGGAGAGCCCTGTACTCCTCGAGGTATCGCCCTGCCTGCCTCATCATCCAGACGGGAGTGCAATCGACCTGCTCGCGACGGCAGGCCTTCAGGAACCGGTAATCAGTGGTCATCGACTTCCTCTCTTGGCCCGCACCGACGATCCCACCGAGGCAGGCGTCGCTGCGAAGAACACGTGCGAGATTTCGAAGGATACCAGAGGGAGCGTCTTCAGTCTGAGAGCGAGCGTTCCTCTAGGTCTCTCAGCGCCGGGAGCACCTCAGACTCCAACCTCGAGGCGCCCCTCAGTCCTCCTGCGCTCTCCGGGTCTTCGAACTCGTCGCGGATCGCGAGGATGCGGTCCAACCCAGACTCGAACGAGTACACCACCGCCGGATCGAAATGTCCGGGCGACTCGTTCCGGATGATGTGCAGAGACTTGTCCACCGGATAGGCGGACTTGTACACCCTGTTGCTGGTGAGGGCGTCGAACACGTCGGCCAGAGCGACGATGCGTCCGGCAAGCGGGATGCGCTCGCCCGACAGCCCGGCCGGATAGCCCCCGCCGGCGTAGCGCTCGTGGTGGGTCAACGCGATGATCTCAGCGAGTTGCATGAGTTGTGAACTCGATTCGGCGAGTATGCCCGCGCCGATAGTCGTGTGGGCCCTCATCTCGTCGAACTCCTCCGGAGTGAGGCGGCCGGGCTTCAGCAGTATGGAGTCACGGATGCCGATCTTGCCGATGTCGTGCATGGGACTCGCGAGAAGGATGAGGTCCACGAACTCCTGATCGGCATCCAGCCCTTCCGCGAGCACGCGAGAGTAGAGACCGATCCGTCTGATGTGGTTGCCGGTCTCCTCGTCACGGTACTCCGCGGCCGCCGACAGACGGTAGATGGTCTCCCGATAGGCGGCCTCCCTCGCAAGGTTCGCCTCCCGCACGTCGTCGAGGGCACCCTCCAGCTGAGCCGTCCTCTGGGCGACCAGGCGCTCGAGATCTTCCCGGTAGGCGCGGTTCTCGAGGCGAAGCCTCCGGTCCATGAGGGCTCGGTTCACCACTTGCCCCAGCTCTTCGGGATCGAACGGCTTCGTGACGTAGTTGATCGCGCCTCGGGTGAGACAGTCGACGGCGGTGCGGACATCCCCTTGGCCCGTCACCATCACCACCGACACGTCCGATCCTGACTCCACCATGCGATCCAGCAGCCAGCGTCCGTCGCGTCCCGGCATCTGGATGTCCACGAGGGCCACGGCGAACCCGCCGGTGAGCAACTCGGCGAGCGCCTCATCGGCCGTCTCACGTTCCACGACCTCCAGCCCCAGAGCAGTCACCGCCCGCCGGAGGAAGTACCGCACCCCCGGCTCATCATCAACCACCATCACCTTTTCAGGGCCGATATCCAACGGCTGCCACTCCCTTCCATCCGCCCTTTGCCGGCAGTATACCGGCACTCTGAAGGCTTGGTAACCGATTCACGGGGTCGCAGGGCCGAACGGTTGGCTCAAGAGCATCTGCTCGATGTACGATATCTTCCTATGACGGACTCCCGCGAACGTCGAGGTACACGACTCCCATGGTAGTATCAGGTTCCGCTCATGACGCTTGACTTGGCCCATCCCGCAATCTCCGTGGACATGCTCGGCAGGCTCCTCGACCAGGTGACCTCCGCGATCCTTGCTGTCGACGCCACCGGCACGGTCATCATTGTCAACGCCGAGGCGAAGGCGATACTGCGCTCGCCGGTATCCCTCGTAGGCACCGAACTCGCGCAAGCGGGCGACGGTCGCTCCGACGAGTTCCGTGCGCTCGCCGACGCCCTACTCGGCTGCCTTGCTTCTCCACGTGTCCTTCGCAGGCAAACCGCAGTCATCGGCCCCAGTGGCGACGCGCGGGTCCTGGGATATACGATCGCCCCTCTGATGCGAGACGAAGTACCGGATGGGGCCGTGGTGATCTTCACGGACCTGACGGCGGTTCGCGAGAAGGAACGTAGCCGACTCGAGAACGAGCGGTTTGCGCAGGTGGGACGGGTTGCCTCCTGGATGGCACACGAGGTGAAGAACCCGCTGGCGACCATCCAGATGTACGCTCAGTTGGCGAGCAAGAGCATCGATCCCGCTCATCAAGACATAATTCAGGTGATCCGCGAGCAAGTCGTCCTGGCTCAGTCACGCATCTCCGACATGCTCCGCTCCCTCACTCTGCAGTCGGAAGAACCACGCAAGCTCGCCGTCACAGACCTCGCCTCTGTTCTCCGCACCTACCTCGAGAAGGACGCGCGCGGCCTCCCGCACGTCACCTTCTCGGCAGACGTGGCATCCGGAACACACCACGTGCCGCTCAACGCGTCCGACGCGCTCTCCATCGTCTCGAACTTGATCACCAACGCTGCCGAAGCTCTCGACGAGCCCGGCCTAGTGCGTGTGGAACTCGCCTCCCGCAACGGGCGTACAGTGTTCCTCATACGTGACGGTGGCCCCGGCTTCCCCGACGAAGACCTGCAGCGCCTACTCCAGCCCTTCTTCACCACAAAGAAGCGAGGCACGGGCTTGGGCTTGTGGGTGGTGCGGAGGATCGTGCAAGGTGCCGGGGGGACTCTGGAACTGAGCAACACCGACGAAGGGGGCGCGTGTGTGACGGTCGAACTGCCCCGCTTGGCGGTGTCGGATCTCGAGGGTAAGAATGCCCTGGTGGTCGAAGACGACGCCACCATCCGCAGGCTCTTGTGCCGGCAGCTCCACGAACTCGGAGCGTCCACGCAGGAGGCCGCGGGCGGTCTCGAAGCGCTCGACCTGCTGGGACGGGAGCGGTTCGACATCCTCATCACCGATATCAACATGCCCAGGGGCGGAGGCCACGCACTGCTCCGCCAGCTCCCCCAGGACATGCCTGTGCTCATGATCTCAGGCCTCATCGAAGCCGACGCTGTCCAGGCCCTCACCAACCGTCGCGGTATAGCCTTCCTGATGAAGCCGTTCGCAGCCGAGGAGTTCGGGCTGGCCTTGTCGTATCTACTGTGGGAGACATCGTTCATGGATGAGAGAGACCGATGAGCCAGATCGAGGTCATACTGGCCGACGACCACGTTCTGTTCCGCCAAGGCTTGGCCCGACTTCTCGACCTCGAGCCCGATATCGTCGTCATGGCCCAGGCATCGACGGGGCGAGAGGTGCTCGAGCGGCTCAAGGTCCAATTGCCGGACCTGGTGATCATGGACATAACGATGCCGGATATGGACGGCGTCGAGGCCACGGCTCAGGTCACTGCGCTCTATCCACAGGTGAAGGTGCTGGTCTTGAGCGCCCATGAAGACCGCGACGCGCTGTTCGCGGCCATCGACGCGGGCGCGGCCGGGTACCTCATCAAGGACACCGAGCCGGAGGAGTTGGCACGAGCGATCAGGGTGGTGGCCGCGGGCGGCTCGATCGTGAGCCCCTCGATGACGACTCAGCTCCTCCAGGGCGTGCGGGAGATGGGCTACGATCCGGCGGAGACCGAGCGACGAAGGCTGAGTCTGTCCGACAGGGAACTCGAGATCCTCCGGCAGCTGAGCACGCCGAAGAGCCCCGCCCAGATAGGTCGCGAACTCTTCATCTCTACCAAGACGGTGCAGAACCACATCTCCAATATCTACCGCAAGCTCGATGTCAACAGCCGGACGGAAGCGGTGATCCGCGCCATGGACCTGGGGCTGACCACCAGATCTTGACACGGAGCGAGACATACACGGATGTCTGACCGGACCGCACAAGCGCCCATCGCGGGGCCAGACGTGGCCAATCCCGCCTCACTGCACGCCCGGTCGCTCGACCTCTTCCGCAACCTGTCGATCGGCCGCAAGATCGCCGTCCCGTTCCTACTGCTGCTGGCCACCATCGCGCTCATCGGCACACCTTTGGCTTCGAACTACGTGGCCGGAGTGCTCGACCAACAAGCCGCAGCCGAACTCGTCTCGCGCACCGACTCGGTACAGGCGTTCTTCGAGTTCATCCGCGATGACCTGCGGGCAGACACCGAGGCGCTCGGGGCTCGGCCCGACCTGTTCGATTCTGTCGTTGGTGGCGAAGTTGCATACCTGAGCGATGTCGTGAGCAAAGAGAGGCGCCGCCAGGATCACGACTTCGTGTTGATCTTCGATACTAGGGCCGCCGCCCCAACCCTGCTGACAACTGACTTCCTCGGAGCGAACCCGGACTTCTTCGCGTCGGAGGACATCGTGAGGTCTGTTCTGTTCGAGGCAGGATTCGTCGAGATCCTGGATATCGCACCGGCTTCCCTCCGAGCAAGTGACCCGGCGGCCTCAACCGTCCCCGACGACGATGGTGGCCTGTTCAACGGGCCCCGCTCCTCAGCCGCTCTGGTCGCGGCAGCGCCGATCACCAAGGGCACTCAGACTATCGGGTTCGTGGTCATGGGGACCTACTTAAGTCCGGCCCTACTCTATTCAGCGGCCAAGGCAGTGGGTGGC
The DNA here is from genome assembly GCA_018830645.1 of Actinomycetota bacterium. Lineage (GTDB taxonomy): Bacteria > Actinomycetota > Thermoleophilia > RBG-16-64-13 > RBG-16-64-13 > JAHJSA01. The sequence goes on along the minus strand of JAHJSA010000101.1, from coordinate 18,822 downwards.
TTCCGGATTGAATCCGATCAGGCGTTTCCGAAGTATGTGATCTCCATGTACGCCGTTGCCGCCGACGGGGTGGGCCACGTGGTGTCTTCAAGCGGCGAGTTCACCCCCTCGAGCGAGGAGACCTATCTCACCGCCGACGGCGTCGATCTTCCCGTGGTGAAGGCGCCCTCGAGCTCCACCGATTGTGGCGCGTGCCACTCTTCCCTCGCCGCCAAGGTCACACTGGGCACGCAAGGCTTGAGACGCCCCACGGTAACTCACTTGTCCATGGCAGAACAAGGTCGCTTCATGGTTGTCCACAGCGCCCTCGTCTTCGGCGGCCGCCAGCAAGGCGTATTCTCGATACTGGCCGACACCCAGGAGTTGGCCGGCGCTCAGGTCACCGCGAGGAACAGCCTTCTCGCGGGCACGTTCACCCTGCTCGTGCTCATTCTGATCATCAGCTATAAGGTGAGCCGCGCGATCACGCGCCCGATCGCCCATCTCACCGAGGCCGCCGCCAACATCGCGCGCGGCGAGTTGGAACCCTTCGTCCCCCTGCGCAGCTCCGACGAGATAGGGCGGCTTTCCCGGAGTATCGCGACGATGACGGAGTCGCTGCAGAACAGCTCGAACACCATCCAAGGGCGACTCGAGGAGATGTCCCTGCTCTACGCGTTCAGTTCCGCCGCGAACTCCTCGCTCGACCTTCAAGACATCCTGCAGACCCTCCTGCAGAGCACGGCGCGGGCCCTCGGCGCAGATTCGGGATCCATCATGATGGTGGGTCGCGACGGTACCGAACTCCAGGTGATGGCCAGCATAGAGAGACACCGCGTGCGCAACGCGGATGCCCGGGTGCCTATCTCGGAGGGTATCGCCGGCTGGGTCGCCCAGCACCGCCAGACGCTGATCCTGCCCCGCGACTTCTCATCCCACCCGGCCCTCAACGAATTCCGCCACGGTGACGTGGCCTCTTCGATCTGTGTACCCATCGAGAACAAGGATGTCGTCCTCGGTGTGCTGAACCTCAAGAGCTCCACCGATCCCGATCGCTTCACAGAGGATACTGCGACCCTGGTAACGGCTCTCACCAACCAGGCTGCCATCGCGATCGACAAGGCGAACCTTTTCTCCGCCCTCACCGACCTTCAAGATTGTGTGGTGCGCGCTCTCGGTGCGGCCATCGACGCGAAGGACCGCTACACCCAGGGTCACTCGACAGTCGTCGCCCGCTACGGCGCTCAACTCGCAGCGGCGGCCGGCCTCTCCGGCACCGATCTGAGAGATCTGGAGTACGCCGGCTACCTTCACGATCTCGGCAAGATCGGCATCCACGACGACATCCTCAATAAGGAAGGCCGGCTGACACCCGAGGAACGGAACGTGATCCGCACTCACCCGGTGATCAGCGCCACCATCATCGAACCGGTGGGATTCTCCTGGGAGCTCATCGCGGCGGTGCGGCACCACCACGAGTGGTGGAACGGCGCGGGATACCCTGATGGCCTCAAAGGCAGGCAGATACCACTCGGCGCCCGCATCCTCGCGGTGGTCGACGCCTTCGAGGCCATGACGGCTGTCCGGCCCTACAAGCCTGCGCTGACGTTCGAAGAGGCTTGGATGGAGATCTCGCGCATGGCCGGCACTCAGTTCGACCCGGACATGGTCGAGCTGTTCCTCGGTATCCTGGACACCCTCACCGCCACCCAACCGCTGGCGAAGCTCCGCGCGTAGCGCGGACGCGGCCGAGCCGAGGCACACCAGGCTCCCGGTCGCCTCCGGTCCGCCGCAAGACGGACCGGAGGCGACCGGTAATGGTTCGCAGGCTACCTACAGGCTCTCCACCCGAACCGCACACACCTTCGTGGCCGGCGTCTTGGCCACCGGGTCCAACTCGGAGCACGTCAACACGTTCGTAGGCACCTCAGCGAAGTGGAACGACATCGAAACGGTGCCGGGCGGACACGTGTCGGTGACCAATACCTTGGCCTCCACCTCTCCCCGCCGAGACGCCACTCGGATGACATCCCCGTTCTCGATGCCGTACGTCACGGCGTCTTCAGGGTTGATCTTCACCAATTCCTCGCCTTCCAGGATGTTCAGACCGTAGACGCGGCGGGTCATCGTGCCGTGGAAATGGTAAAGGCTGCGATCGGTGGTCAGTAGCAGCGGGTACTCCTCGTTCGGTGACTCGGCCGAAGGGACGTGCTCCAGCGGCATGAACCTGCCCTTGCCGGTGGGCGTACCGAATCGTTCCACATGCAGGATCGGAGTGCCGGGGTGATCCTCGGAAGGACAAGGCCATTGGAGCCCGACCTGCTCGAGCCGAGCGTAGGTGACGCCGCCGTAGGCCGGAACGACTTCGGCGATCTCGGCCATGATCTCCTCCGGGCCGGTGAAATCGAACCCCTTGGCGTTCAACCTCTTCGCGATCTCGGCGGTGATCCACCAATCGGGCTTCGCGTCGCCGACCGGATCGATGGCCTGCCGAACGCGCTGGATCCTGCGTTCTGTATTGGTGAAGGTACCGTCCTTCTCCGCGAACGAAGCGCCCGGTAGCACGACATCGGCCAGTTGAGCCGTCTCGGACATGAAGAGATCCTGAACGACCATGAAGCCGGCCTTCTCGATGTCCTTCTTGACCTTCCCGGCGTTGGCCTCGCTCAGAATCGGGTTCTCACCGATCACGTAGAGCGCGGTGATCCTGCCTTCGCCCACCAAGTCGAAGATCTCTGTATGCGTGAGACCAGGGGTCGGACTGAGCGAGCAATCCCAGGCGGTCTCGAACGCATCCCTCACGCCTGGGTCGACCACGGGGCGATAGCCCGGGTAGACGTTGGGGAGAGCACCCATATCGCACGCGCCCTGCACGTTGTTCTGACCCCTCAGGGGATTGACGCCCGTATACGGCTTCCCGATGCTACCCGTGAGAAGCGCGAGATTGCTGACGGCCATCACGTTGTTGGTGCCGTGGATGTGCTGCGTGATGCCCATGCAGTAGATGATTGACGCCGGCTTGTTCGTGGCGTACGTGCGCGCCGCCTCGGCTATCTTCTCGCGCGGCACGCCGGTCAGCCGTTCAGCCGTTTCCAGATCGAAGCCCTTCAGCGAAGCTCGGAGCAATTCGAAGTCTTCCGTGCGCTCCGCGATGAACTCCTGATCGTGCAGGCCTTCATCGACGATGACCCGCATCATTCCCATCAGCAGGGCTACATCGGTGCCTGCCTTGTGCTGGATGAACTGATCGGCGAACCGACAGAGATCGATCTCCTTGGGGTTGGCCACTATCAGCTTTGCCCCTTTGACCACGGCGTCCTTCACACGCAGAGCCACGATCGGATGGGCCGCCGTCGTGTTGGTGCCTAAGGCTAGGATGGTCGCGGCGTCTCCGAGCTCCTCGATGGAGTTCGTCATTGCGCCGCTGCCGAGAGTGGTGGCCAGACCGGCCACAGACGGAGCGTGTCATAAGCGAGCGCAATGATCGATGTTGTTGGTGCCCATCACCACCCGGGTGAACTTCTGCACCACGTAGTTCTCCTCGTTGGTGCACTTCGCGGAGGCGATGGTCGCGAACGAATCCCCCATGCTCTCAGAGAACTTCTCCGCCACCAGATCCAACGCCTCGTCCCAGCCCACAGGAATGAACTCACCATCCCGTTTGACCAGCGGTGTGGTGAGACGCTCGGGACTGTTCACATACCGGTACCCGTAGCGACCCTTCACGCACAACCGTCCCCGGCTGGCCGGATTCTTGAAATCGCCGGCCGCGCTGACGATCTCGCCATCCCGCACTCCGAGGAGCATCCCGCACCCACACCCGCAGAACGAGCAGATGGTCCGCACCAACTTGGATGGCTGCCTGGAGTCCTTGGGCACCAGGGCGCCCACGGGGCATCTCACCACACACTCGCCGCACGATTCGCAATTGGTCTCGATCCGCGGACGGTTCCCGAACCCGGCGATCAGGGTCTTGGTGCCCCGAAACGTGTAGTCGATGGCATTGATGTTCTGCAATTCGTCACATGTCCTCACGCAGATGCCGCAGAGGATGCAACGGTTGGGATCGAAATCGAAGAATGGGTTAGACGTATCGAGCGGCCGCCTGTCCCGCTCCCGCCTGATCCGCGCCAGTCGGGGGGAGTCCACGCCCACGTGGCGCGCCACCCGCTGGAGCGAACAGTTCGTGTCCTTCGCGCAGGTGAGGCAGTCGGAGTCATGATCGGCGATCAGGAGCTCCAAAGCCACCTGTCGGACCTTGCTCACACCCTCGCTCTCGGTTCGTACGACCATGCCGTCCCGGACCGGGGTCTTGCAGCTTATGACCAGGCCCTTGCCCTCGACCTCAACCGTGCACATACGGCACACTCCGACCGGCTTCAGGTCGGGGCGATCACAGAGATGAGGGATGTAGATCCCCTTCTTGCGCGCGGCATCGAGGACGGTCGTGCCCTCCGGCGCAGATACTGCTACGCCGTCAATAGTCAGATCGTGCACCCTCATGCCTCCTCACCTCCTTCGGCCAACGAACCGGAGGTCCGCTCCACTGCGCTGTATCGGCTCGGGCAGGCTTCCTCGCACATCCCGCACCGAATGCACTTTCCTTGGTCGATCACATGCACGCTCTTTCGCTCACCCGCGATCGCATCGACCGGACACGCCTTCGCACACAGCATGCACCCGATGCACTTATCAGGAAGTATCTGGAACGAGATCAGGGCTTTGCACGATCGTGCCGGGCAACGACCTTCGACGATATGCGCCTCATACTCGTCCAAGAAATAGCGGATCGTGGTCAAGACCGGGTTCGCGGCGCTCTGCCCCAGGCCGCAGAGCGATCCAGCATTCACGGCTTCGCCGATCTGCACCAAGAACTCCACATCCCCCGGCTTCCCTTCGCCCCGGGTGATCTCCTCGAGGATCGTCAGCATCTGCTTGGTACCAAGCCGGCAATGCACGCACTGGCCGCAGGACTCCCTCTCGGTGAACTGGAGGAAGTAGCGGGCGACATCGACCATGCAGGTGTCCTCGTTCATCACCACCATGCCGCCCGATCCCATCATCGACCCGGCCTGAAGGAGGGAGTCGTAGTCTACGGGCGTGTCCAAGAAGCTCTCCGGCAGGCACCCGCCCGAAGGTCCGCCTGTCTGCACGGCCTTGAACGCCTTGCCTTCTGGGACTCCCCCGCCGATCTCGTAGATGATCTTGCGAAGCGTGATCCCCATCGGCACTTCGATCAGGCCACAATTGACGACGTGCCCGCTCAACGCGAACGTAGCCGTTCCCTTGCTCCCCTCCGTCCCTATGCGGGCGAACCACTCTCCACCCTGCGCGAGGATCAGGGGAACGAACGCGAACGTCTTGACATTGTTGAGCAGAGTGGGTTTGTCGAACAGACCGACTTCAGTGGTGCGAGGCCTGGGGGCCGCCTTGGGAAGGCCCCTCTTTCCCTCGATCGACAGAGTCAATGCGGTCGACTCACCACACACGAAGGCCCCCGCGCCAAGAAAGACCTCTACGTCGAAGGAGAACCCACTACCCAGAATGTCCGAACCTAGGTACCCCCTCCTTCTCGCCTGGTCGATAGCGACCCGCAGGCGTTCGACGGCCAGGGGGTATTCCGCCCTGACGTAAATGTACCCCTTCCGCGCTCCCACCGTGAATCCGGCGATGCTCATTCCCTCGAGAACGGCGTGCGGGTCGCCTTCGAGGATGGAGCGATCCATGAACGCGCCCGGGTCACCCTCGTCGGCGTTGCAGACCACGAACTTCTCGTCCCCGTCGGCATCGAGGCACGCCTCCCATTTCCGCCATGCGGGAAACCCGCCGCCGCCCCGTCCGCGTAACTGTGAAGCCTTCAACTCAGCGAGGACTTCGCGTCCGTCCGGGCGCTCCAGAACGCTCCCGAGCGCCTCATAGCCCCCCACCCCGAGGTAGTCGTCTATATCCTCGGGATTGATCAAGCCGCAATGGCGAAGAAGCAGCTTCGTCTGTGCCCCGTAGAACGGGATATCGTGATACGAAGCGATAGGAGAACCGGTCTCGGGATCGTGGAAGAGCAATCGCTCGACCACCTGTCCGTCCCTCAGATCGGATTGGACGATGTCGTCGACGTCCTCTACGGTGACACCCGTGTAGCACGTGGCTTCAGGCTCGACTATCACCAACGGGCCCTGCTGGCAGAAGCCGTGGCATCCTATCAACTTGACCTCTACATCGCCGTCCATCTGCGTTCCCGCTACCTTCTTCTCCAGCGCTTCCTGGATCGCGCGAGATTTGCCGGAGATACACATGGACCCCTGGCAGACCAGCAACGAGCGGGTGTCTTTCTTCATTGCCTCGAATCCTCCCCTTTGGCGAACAGCCTGTCTGCTCCCTGGGGAGTCAGACGCCCATGCGCCTCATCGTCTATCGTGAGCACAGGGGCCAAACCGCAGCAACCGATACACGCAACCGTTTCGAGCGTGTACTCGCCGTCCTCCGTGGTCTCACCCTCGGACACGCCCAGCACTCTCTCTACCCCGTCGAGCACCCGGTCGGCGCCCTTCACGTGACATGCCGTGCCGGTGCACACTGAGACCTTGTGGCGGCCCATAGGACTGAAGCGGAACTGCGCGTAGAAAGAAGCCACCGCGTAGACCCGGCTCGCGGGGACACGGAGGAACCGTGCGATGCTCTCCATCGCCTCTTCCGGCAGGTAGCCGAACTCCTCCTGAACCTGTTGCAGGATGGGGATGAGCTCCGCACTTGTGCCTGCGTGGGCTGAGAAGACCTGCTCGAGCCGTTCTTTCACGTCAACTCCTTTTCGCAATGGTCGGCGCACGACGCACCCGTCCCAGCGGCTGCACCTGCCGGTGAAGTCCTGGAGGCGCGGGCCCGCGCGAACCCATGTCTCAGGTGCCCGCCCCCGGTACTCCCGCTAGTCCTCGAGCGTTCCGGGTTTGTGGTTCTCCGCAGTCGAGACTATCCGCTCGATCCTCACTGCCGCCAACTTGACGGCGGGCGTCTGCGTGGCCTGGTCGAGGTTGGCGTGGGTCAGTACGTTGGCGGGCGCCTCGCTGTAGTGGATGGGCATGAAGGCGCAGCCGGGCGGCACACGATCGGTGACCCAGACCGTCGGGTCGATCGAGCCCCTGCGGCTCGTGACCCTCACAAGCGTCCCCTGATCGACCCCCAAACGCGAGGCGTCAGCCGGATTCAACTGCAGGCGGCCCTCGGAGACCAGACCACTCAGGCCCGGCGACCTCCGCGACATGGTGCCCGTATGATAGTGCTCCAGTTCACGCCCCGTAATCAGCACGAAGGGATACTCCTCGTCTGCTACCTCAGCCGGAGGGCGGTGCGTGACCGCCGAGAACAGCCCCCTTCCGCGAGCGAACCCCTGCGCGTGGAGGACAGGCGTCCCCGGATGATCCGCAGTCGGGCACGGCCACTGGAGTCCCCGCTCTTCGAGCCTCTCATATGTGATGCCTCCGTACTCCGGTGTCACCGAGGCGATCTCATGCATCACGTCTTCGGGGCCGTCGTACTCCCACCCGGCGCCCATACGGTTGGCCACCAGCTGGAGTATGCGCCAATCGGGCATGGTGCCTTCCAGTGGCTCCTGGGCGCGCCTAACCCGCTGCACGCGTCGCTCACTGTTGGTGAAGGTGCCATCCCTCTCCGTCACGGCCGACGCCGGAAGGACCACGTCGGCGTACTCCGCGGTCTCCGTGAGGAACATGTCTTGCACCACCAGGAATCCTACGGCGGCCAGGGTCTGCAGCACGTGCGTCTGATCAGGCTCGGAGAGCGCGGGGTTCTCGCCCATGATGTACATCGCCCTGATCTCACCGGCGGCGGCGGCGTTCATGATCTCCAACAGGGTCTTGCCGGGCTTCCGATCGGCCAAGACGACGCCCCACGCCGCCTCCATCTGCGCGATCGCCGCCGGGTCATCGACCCTCCGTCCGCCGCTGAAAGCGTCAGGCAGACCGCCCATGTCGCAGGCTCCCTGCACGTTCGACTGGCCCTGCAGGTGGTTGACCCCCGTCCCCGGGCGGCCGACGTTGCCACAGAGCATCGCCAGGTTCGCCATCGAGAGAACGCCATCGGTGCCCGACTCGTGCTGGGTCGAACCCACGGCGCAGAGGATGCCCGCGGCGTCGGCGCCCGCGTAGAGTTCCGCGGCGTTGCGGAGGGCCTCAGGATCCACGCCGCAGACGTCGGCCGCCTGCGCTACGGTCATATCCTGCAGGCTGTCGCGAAGAACGCCGTAGCCCTCGGTCTGTTCCGCTATGAACGCTTCGTCCTCGAGGCCCGAGTCGACGATGTGCCTCATCATGCCTTTGAGCAGAGCCACGTTGGTGCCCGGTCGGATGGCCAGGTGTAGGTGTGCCTTCCGCGCCAGGTCGATGCTTCGCGGGTCGGCCACAATGAGCTTCTTGCCGTTCCGCAGAGCCCTCACTATCTCCAAGGCGACCACCGGATGTGTCTCGGTGGTGTTGGAGCCGATCACAAAGATCACGTCGGCATCGGAGATGTCGGCGAAGGAGTTCGTCATCGCCCCGCTCCCGAATGCGACCGTGAGACCCTCGATACTCGGGGCGTGGCACAGCCGGGTGCAGTGGTCCACGTTGTTGGTGCCCAGCACCGCGCGCGCGAACTTCTGCATCAGGTAGTTCTCTTCGTTGGTGGCCTTCGCCGAGGCCAGAGCCGCGAAGGCCGCGCCTCCACTTTCGGCGCTGATGCGCTTGAAGTTCTGCTCGATGCGGTCGAGCGCGACGTCCCAGGTGGTGGGCACCAGATCGCCGTTCTCGTCTCGCACCAGTGGGGCGGTGAGCCGTTCCTCTGAGTTCACGTAGTCCATGCCGAAACGGCCTTTGACGCACAGGTTGCCGTTGTTCACGCCGCTGCCGACGTCGGCCGTGACGCGCACCAGCTTGCCCCGGTTCGTATGCACGATAAGCTCGCATCCCACCCCACAGTAGGGGCAGATAGTGCGGGTCTTGTCGGTCTGCCAGTGACGGGCCGCATAGCGGCTCCGCTTGCGGCTGAGGGCGCCCACCGGGCAGGTGCTGATGCACTGGCCACAGGAGACGCAGCCCACCTCTTCAAGTGGCAGGTTGTACGGCGTGTCGATGATGGTGTCGTAGCCGCGGTTGGTGAAGCCCCAACACCCTATCCCCATCACATCGCGGCAGATGCGCACGCAGCGGCCGCAGAGGATGCAGCGGTTGGGGTTGCGGGCCACGTTGGGGTGGTCGTCGCGGCTCTCGAACTCCAGGGGATGCCAGCCCCAGGGGCTCATGCTCACCTCGTACTCGTACGCGTACTCCTGCAGGCGGCAGTCGCCCGCGGCCTCGCATATCGGGCAGTCTAGAGGATGATTGCTGAGCAGGAGCTCTATGACGAACTTGCGTAGCCGGCGGATCTTGTCGGTGTTCGTCTGTACCGTCATCCCGTCGCCCACCTTGGTGGCGCAGGCCGGCACGGGTCCCCGAGCACCCTCCACCTCGACCAGGCACAACCGGCAGGCGCCGTACGGTTCGAGCCGGTCGTCATGGCAGAGCGTCGGGATCTCGACTCCGATGCTGCGTGCCACCTCCAGCACCGTCTGTCCTGGAGCGGCCTTCACCTCCCGCCCGTTCACGGTCATGGTGAGGGTCTTCTCTACGGCTTCACTCACGACAGCCATCTACTGCCTCCTCACCGCGTCGAATCTACACTTCTGATAACAGGCGCCGCACTTGATGCACGCCTCGGGATCGATCACGTGGACTTCCTTCTTCTCGCCGGTTATGGCATCGACGGGGCAGGCCCGCGAGCAGGCGCGGCAACCGGTGCACGTCTCCGCCACGATCCAGTAGGTGGTGAGTTCCGCACACGCGCCCGCCCGACACTTCTTCTCATGGATATGCTCTTCGAACTCCTCCCGGAAATACTTGAGGGAGGTGAGCACGGGGTTCGGCGCCGTCCCACCGAGGGCGCAGAGAGACCCAGCCTTGATGTCGTCGGCGAGAGTCTCGAGCAGCCCGATGTCCTCTTGCACGCCCTTCCCCTCGCAGATGCGGGTGAGGATCTCGAGCATGCGGACGGTTCCCACACGGCACGGCACACACTTACCGCAGCTCTCCGCCTGCGTGAACTTCAAGAAGAAGCGGGCGGTATCGACGATGCAGTTGTCGACGTCGAGCACCACCATGCCGCCGGAGCCCACGATGGCGCCGGTCTCGTTGAGTTCCTCGTAGTCGACGCGGGTGTCGAGCAACGACGCCGGCAGACACCCTCCCGACGGCCCGCCCATCTGCACGGCCCTGAACTCCTTGTCGTCCTTCATCCCTCCGCCGATGCTGTAGATCACGTCGCGAAGGGTCAATCCCATGGGCACTTCGGCGAGACCGGATCGTTTCACCTTGCCGGTGAGGGCGAATACTTTCGTGCCCTTGGATTTCTCGAAACCGCGCCCGGCGAACGCCTCGGCCCCCTCCGTGATGATCCACGGGACGCACGCGAGGGTCTCTACGTTGTTGATGTTCGTGGGGCTCGTCCACAGCCCTGACTGGGCGGGGAACGGCGGACGGAGTCGGGGCATGCCGCGCTTGCCCTCGATCGACTGCATGAGGGCCGTCTCTTCGCCGCACACGAACGCGCCGGCCCCTTCCTTAATCTTCAGGTGGAAGGAGAAGTCGCTGCCCATGATGTTGGCGCCCAGCAATCCGCGGTCTTCCGCCTGCTTCAGCGCTATCTTCAGGCGCTTGATGGCAAGCGGGTACTCCGCGCGCACGTATACGTAGCCGTGATCGGCGCCGATGGCGTAGCCACCGATAGCCATGCCCTCGAATACCGAGTGCGGATCGCCCTCGAGGACCGACCGGTCCATGAAAGCTCCCGGGTCGCCCTCGTCACCGTTGCAGATGAAGAACTTCTCACCGGTGGCCGAGGGCGCCTCAGCCGCGAACTTCCACTTCAACCCCGTGGGAAAGCCGGCGCCGCCGCGTCCGCGCAGGCCCGAAGCCAGCACCTCCTGGTGCACCCGCTCCGGCGTCATCTCGGTGAGAACCTTGTACAGCCCTCGATATCCGCCTGCCTCCAGGTAATCATCGATGATCTCGGGGTCGATGGTGCCGCAGTTGCGCAGCACGAGGCGGTCCTGGAGCTGGTAGAACTCGTTGTGCGAGGTGGGCTCGTCGTCGGATAGCACGATCCACTTGTGCACCGGCTCGCCGCCGATGATGTGCTCTTCGATGATCTTGGCCACCATCTTCTCGGTGACGGTGCCGTAGGTGACCTTGCTTTCGACGCCTTCCTTGCGTGTGAGCACGTCGACCAACACGTCCATGGCACACATGCCGCGACACCCGGTGCCGATGATCGAGGCGCACGAGCCCGGGCACGTGTCTTCCCGGGGCTTCACCACCGCGAAGACGCCGGTTCCGGCCAATCCGGCCTCAAAGGCGGCGAAGACCTCGTCGCCACCTGCGGCCACACCTCCCGTGCCCAGGCAGATGCCGATCTCGACATCGGGCAGAACAAGACGCGCATGGAGCTCAGTGGGCCTACGGATGGCGGTGGAAGTAGTCATCTAGGCCTCCTCTCCATCGGCATCCTCGACCTCGGGCACAGCACTGGTGTCTCCCGAGCCGTTCCCGGCTTCCTCTTTCGCACGGAACTCCTTGACGGCTTTCACAGCCGAATCGGGCGAGAGCTTGCCGTAGGTCCGTTCGTTGATCATCATGACCGGAGCCATGCCGCACGCACCAAGGCAGGCTACGTTCTCGATGGTGAACATCATGTCCTCGGTATTCTCTCCGTCACCGATTCCCAGATTCCGCTCGATCTCCAGCGATACCAGGGGGGCGCCCGACACATGGCAGGCCGTGCCGTGGCACACCCGCACCACGTTCCTTGCACGCGGAACCAGGCGGAACTGAGCATAGAACGTAGCCACTCCGAACACTTGGCTGAGCGGCTCGCGCAGCGCCCTGGCGATAGACTCCATCGCCTCGGCCGGCAGGTAGCCGTATGCAGCCTGCGTCCCTTGGAGCAGAGGTATCAGGGCCCCTCTCTGGTCCTGGTACGTCTCAAGCAGATCTCTGAGGGGAGCCTCATCGAACCCCCCGGCCTCGACGGCGCTCTCCACGCCTTGGCCGACACTCATGGGTTGACCTCCAAAGTCCTCGCGCGTGTCTGGTATTCCCCCATGCTCGAACGCAGCCCTCCCCCTACTTCAGTTCCGCGTCTGAGACGGAGTACAGTGATTGATTCGATAGCGCCTTGATGAGCCGAACGGTGCGCATCATCTCGGCGTCGAGCACGTCGACGATGGCTGACGTCATCCCGACCGCGGCGAGAATGGCCACGAACACGTTGTTGATGGGCCCGCGCAGCTCATCGGGAGCCCCGTTCGAGATGTTCGACAGACCACACGTGGTCTTCACCATCGGGTCGAACATCTCCGGCAGCATCTTCAAGACATCCTGCACCGCCACCGCGTGCGCCTGCCCCACATCCACGCCCACGGGCAAGATGATGGGGTCGATGTAGATCCTCTCGTTGGGGATGCCGAGTTCGTTGGCTGCGCACACCAGTTCGTAGGCCAACGCCAATCTCTCGTTCGCGTCGATAGGGATGGCCTGACCCATGGTGAGACCTATGATTTCGGTGTCGTACTTCGCGGCGAGCGGCAGTATGTGCTCCATCTTGTCCGGCTGGGCCGAGAAGGAGTTCACGATGGGCTTCGGAAGGCCGAGCTCGGCACACTTGATCAGGCCCGCTTCCATCGCGATGTGGTTCGTGGTATCGAGACAGAAAGGAAGCCTCGTGATCTCAGCCACGGTCTCGACGACGAACTCCATCATCTCGTCCCCACCCTTGCGGGCTGGACCGAGGTTGATATCGATGACATCTGCGCCCGCCGCCACCAGTTTCTTCGCCAGATCCTGGATCGGAGCCTTGTCTCTCTCCTTCATGGCGTTGCCGATGCGCGTGGTCATCACGTTGATGTTCTCGGCGATTACTAGCACTGATCCTCCTTAGCTGTTCCGGCTCCCCTTGCTCCAAAGCGCCGCAGACCCTCTTCCGCGTGGTACGAGCTCCTCACGAACGGTGCGGACTCCACCAGCAACCCCAGCGCCTCACCTGCACTTCGATACTGCTCGAACACTCTCGGCGGCACGTACTCCGTCACGGGCAGATGGTCCCTGCTCGGGCGCAGGTACTGACCGATGGTGACCAACGCCACCCCCGCTCCCGCCGCGTCCGCCAAGAACGACCGCACCTCTTCCTCCGTCTCTCCCAGACCAACCATCAGCCCCGTCTTGACGACGACACCGCCCCGCTCAGCTGCGTATTCAAGCACTTCCAGCGAGCGGCGGTAATCCGCCTGTGGGCGCACTCGCGCGTACAGCCGAGGGACCGTCTCGACGTTGTGATTGAACACATCCGGCGCCGCATCGAGAACCGCATCGATCGACGCACGGACTCCGCCCAGGTCGGGGATCAGAACCTCGACCGTGCACTCCGGCAGACGCCCGCGCACCGCACGGATGGTCTCGGCGAAATGCGAGGCCCCGCCGTCGGGCAGGTCGTCACGGGTCACCGATGTGATCACGACGTGCTCGAGGCCCAGCACCGCGGCGGCGTCGGCCACCTGCGCTGGTTCAGCCGGGTCCAGGTGGCCTGGGAGCCCGCCGGAGACGCTGCAGAAACCGCAGTCCCGCGTGCATACGTCACCCATGATGAGGAAGGTAGCGGTGCCGCGGCCGAAGCACTCGCCCTTATTGGGGCACTTGGCGCTCTCGCACACAGTGTGAAGCGAACGACCACGCAGGGTGGCTTCGACCTCCCGCATCGCGGCAGCCTTGGGGAGCGGCTTCTTGAGCCACTCGGGCTTCCTTCCCGGACCCTCTGTCGTTTTCACCACTGCGACCATGTTGTGTTCTAGTGCGACTCCGTAGGTTCGCTGCGTCTACCGTATCTCTGTCGCCTGGGCCGGCGCCTCCGCCCTCTGCAGGCGACTCAGCTCGCCACGTGTACGGACTCCCCGTGCACGTCGTGCGCGGCCTCCATCAGCGCCTCACCGATCGTGGGGTGCGCGTGGATGGTATCGCCGATCTGCTTCACCGTAAGCCCGTTCTTGATAGCCACGGCGATCTCGTGGATCAAGTCGGTGACGTGCGGCCCCATCATGTTGGCCCCGATCACCTTGTCGGTGGCCTCGTCGGCCACTATCTGGATGTAGCCCTGAGCCTCGCCGATCGCCAGAGCCTTGCCGGCGGCGCCGAGGCGGAACGTGCCGGTGATCGGGTGGTACCCCTCGTCACGGGCCTGGTCTTCGTTGAGACCGATGCTGGCGATCTCAGGGAGCGTGTACACACAGCTGGGCACGACCTTGAGATCGCGCTCCTGGTTTCCACCCAGGCAGTTCTCCACGGCGACCAGCCCCTCGTACGACGCGACGTGCGCGAGGAGGATGCCCCCGTTGACATCGCCGATGGCGTAGACGCCGGGCACGTTCGTCTCGAGCTTGTCGTTCACCACGATGTAGCCCCTGCTATCGGTCTCCACGCCAACGGTCTCGAGACCGATGTCCTGCGTGTTGGGCTGACGGCCGATGGAGACCAACATCTTCTCAGCGGTGATCTGGGGGCCGCCCTCGAGGTTCGCGGTGATGTGGTCTTCAGCGTACTCCGCGATGCCGTCGACCTTGGTCTTGAGCAGCACCTCGATGCCCTTCTTCTTGAAGATGCCTTGGAACTGCTTGGCCAGGCGCTTGTCTTCCAAGGGGAGCATCTGCGGCATCATCTCGACGATGGTGATCTTCGTGCCCAACTCGGAGAACACCGAGGCGAACTCGCACCCGATGACTCCCGCGCCGATGATCAGCAGGGTCTCGGGGATCTTCTCCAGCTGCAGGGCGCTCGTGGAGGTGAGCACCGTGGGCTGATCGAAATCGAAGAACGGCAGACGCGCGGGCTCGGAGCCAGTGGCTATGATCACCTTGTCGGCTTCCACCGTGACAAGGCCTTCGGCGGTATCCACGTCGACGGTCGTGGGGCTCGTGATGCGGCCCGTTCCTTCTACGAGCTTGACCTTGTTCTTCTTGAACAGCCCATGGATGCCATCTCGGAGCATCTTCGATATCTCGTTCTTGCGCTCCATCATGCGGGCGAAGTCGGGAACGATCTCCCCCTCTATGCCGAAACCGAAGTCGGCTCCCGAGCGGGCCTTGTGTAAGGCCTCGACGCTGCCGAGCAAGGCTTTTGTGGGGATGCAGCCCCGGTTCAGGCAGGTGCCTCCCAGTAGGTCCTTCTCAACGACCGTCACCTCGGCGCCGCGCTGAGCGGCACGGATCGCGGCGACGTAGCCGCCGGGACCCCCGCCGATGATGACTATCCTCGTAGCTTCCGCCACTGTCGCTCTCCCTTTCACAAAGGCCGGCCGCCGGCGCCGCCGATACCGGCGGCGCCACGGGTCCGACGCTTCTCTTCTAGGCCAGACCCGCCAACTGCAGGATCTCGGGCACGATCTCCTCTTTGCCGATGGCCATCACGTGCACTCCGTCGCACACCTTGTTGTCGATGCAGAAACGGATGTGCCTCGCACAGATCTCCATGCCCTTCTTGAGGGCCTCCTCTTTCGGCACGGAAGCCATCTCCTCGAGCAGCGAATCGGGCACGAAGACACCGGGCACGAACTTGTTCATGTACTTGGCCATGCCCACGCTGGTGAGCACCACGAGTCCTGCCATGACCTTGACGTCTTTCCCCTCGGTCACGCCGCGGGAGTACTCCATGAACCGCTGGAAGTTGTCCATGTCGTACACCGCTTGGGTCTGGAAGAACTGAGCGCCGGCGGCGATCTTCTTCTCGTACTTGAGCTTCTGCGGTTCGATGGGGTCGGACTCGGGGGTCACGACTGCGCCGATGTAGAAATCGGTGGAGCCTTCGAGCTCGTTGCCGGCCCAGTCGAAGCCTTCGTTCATCTTCTTGATGCACTGGATGAGCTGCACAGACTCGAAGTCGTAGACTTCCCTGGCGTCCTTGTGATCGCCCACGCTGACGTGGTCGCCGGTGAGGGCGAGCACGTTACGCAGACCTAGGAAGTGTGCCGACAGCAGGTCGTTCTGCAGCGCCAGCCGGTTCCGGTCGCGGCACGTCATCTGATAGATGGCGTCGCCGCCCCGGGTCACGATCTCGTGCGAAACGGCCATCGAGCCGAGCCGGAGCACCGCGCTCTGGTTGTCGGTGACGTTCAGCCCATCGACAAGCGGGTTGAGCAGGTCGATATGGTGGAGCATGGTGTCCACCTTGGTGCCCTTGGGGGGACCGATTTCGCCGGAGATCACGAACTTGCCGCTCTCACACGCTTCACGATACGAACCCATGATCAGGACGCCCCTTTCTCTGCTTCGTCAGCGCGTCCGTCCATATGACCGGGGCGGGCGACGGCGTTCCAATGCTTCGGCCCGTGGATGGTCATGAACTTGTCGAGCTTCTCTTCAGTCTTCATCTGGTTGTAGATGAGGACCCAGGCGCAGTCCTTCTCGGAGTCGACTTCGCACTTGCCGTTGTTGGTGCCGCCGCAGGGGCCGTTGAGGATGCCCTTGGCGCAGCGGGTGACCGGGCAGATCGCGCCGTACTCGTCGATGATGCACTCGCCGCAGAGGGAGCACTTCTCGTCGAAGACCATCTGCCGCTTCACGTTGCCCACGAACAAGGAGTTCGCGCCGGGGAGCACATGCTTGCCCGTTCCTTCGCGCACCGACTGCACTCCGGCGCCACAGGAGAGCACGAGGAACGCTCCCGCCTCGCTCGCTGCCTCCTTGTTCTGACGCAGGATGCGCTTCATATCGAGCTCGTGGCAGGCGGAGTGCGCCACGTCGGTGGCGACCACCTTCTTCCCCGCCTCCTCGAGGCGCGCCTTCATGTCGGCGACTTCTTGCTCACCGCCGGACTGGGTCATGGTGGCGCATTCTCCACACCCGACGATGTACACGGTGTCGTCGTTCTTCAGACTCTCGAGGATCTCCTCGAAAGGCTTCTGCTTACTGATGATCAACTCGTTCGACCTCCGATCTCTCATCCGGGGCGCACCTGTTTGGACGCCCCTCCTGACGCTTCGCCGGACGGTCCCATCCGGGGCCATCCGGTATTGGCTACTACGCTCCGAGGCCCCTGAGGTACCGCGGTACATCGGCCGCTTCCCGCACGCCCACGACGACCTCCCAGTCGCCCAGTTCTTCCTCGAGCTCGCCGCTGATCTGCGCCACGTAGCCCGGGATGACGATCTTCTTGTGAGAGATCTTCTCGTCTACGCCGCTCTTCTTCACGAAGACGGCGATCGCGTCGGCCACGAACTTGCCGGCCGCCCACGAGGTGAGAACCGACTGACCTTCGGTGTCCATCACGAGGAGCCACGTGGGCACCTTGCTGGCCTCGACCTCGCCGGCCAGAGTGAAGTACGTGAGTGAGAAGTTCGTGGTGATCAACAGCGGGCTGTCCGGCCCCGGTTCGTTGATCGGGTAGATGCCTTGGTCCATCTGCATGGGCCGCTGCGGGTCGGTGTAGATGTTCTGCGCCAAGATGAGCAGAGGCATCACCTGGGCAGGGTCGAGTGTGTCGAGCACTATCAGCCCCGCGTACTTCGTCACGAACACCCCGGCGAACACCGTCTTCAGCAGCGGTTCGTCGGTCATGCGGCACGGGAAGGCGATGGTCGGGAAGCCGAGTGCGCGAAACTTCTTCTTGATAGCCGCGCGCCGGATGTAGGTCTGATCGCGGATCGCGTCCTGCAGATTGGCCGACATCGGGTCGAGCACGACCTCTTTGAAGTCGCCGGCGACGCACTTGTCGCCGAGTTCGCTCAGCTCCTCAAGAGTGGCGGCCTTGATGACGAACGGCACGCCCAGCTCCTTCGCAACCGCGGACACGGCGTCGAACGTGGCGGCCGTCGCCGCGTAGAGGAGCGGTTTCTTGTCTTTGATGGGTCCCGCGGCGGCCTTGAGTGCCTCAGCGTCGTCGCTCATCACGATGATGCCGGCGCCGGTCTCGTCGGACGCCTTCTTGACCCGCGCCGCCAACCTGCCGGCGTCAGCCGACTCGATGGCGAACAGCTTCGCGCGCAGCATCTGGCCCACGCGCTCGAACTCCTGCGCCTTGAACGTGTCGAGCCTGACCTGGAACTCCGCGTCGTCCACCGTGTCGTCCACGAGGATCGCGATGCCGGGGGGATGCTCGAACCGCTTCTCGTGGCGGTAGAGTACCGTCTCCTCGCCCAGGACCACCGCCATGTCGCCCGCGCCGATGATCACTTTGCGCACCGGAGGTGCTGCCGCCTCGCCCAACTCGGCGGCCGCCTCAGCTGTTACGTGCGGGCACTGCGAAAGCTCCGCTTTCCCCGAAGCCAGCTGCATGGCGAACGCCATGCACGTGGGGAAACCGCAGTCCTTGCAGTTGGTCTTCGGGAGCAGCTTGAATATCTGAAGCCCACTCAGAGCCAACGTGTCACTCCTTTCGTCCTCTCGTCACAGATCGGGACCTGAATCAGCACGTTCCGGAGGCCGGGGCGCTATGTGCCCCGGCCTCCATCCCGTCTTCTAGAACATCGCGTCCATCTCGAGCGCGGGGTGCCCGACTTCGGAGAGGAAGGTCATTATCTCATCCTCTTCCGTGCCGTTCTCCTCGGTCGCGATCTTATCGTACAGGTCGGCGTAGCCGGCTTTGGTCGCGTTCGCCGTGATCAGGTCCTTCAGCTCTTCCTTCAGCTTTTTCGGCAACCAGACGACCCGCGCGATGCCGCCGTCGGCGCTGATGAATTTCGAAGAGCCCATGTAGAACTTGGAATGCCCCACGAAGCCCGGAG
>JAHJSA010000002.1 GCA_018830645.1 Actinomycetota bacterium | reverse complement strand
GAAGGCCGCCACGGACGCCGGCGCCGCGGCGGCGAAACGCGTGGGTGAGCTGGCCTCGGTGCACGTGATACCTCGTCCCCACGGCGAAGTGGAGATGATCCTGCCGAAGGAGAGCAAGGGCGGGTTCGGCGGACGGACGGCTGAGTAGTGGGAGGGATGGAGCATCGCGACGCGGCCGCGTGCCTGGCGGCGGCGTCCGAGGTGATGACCGGTCGCGGGACCCGGTGTGACGACGGGGCGCTTCTGGGCGTCGGCGTCGACTTGGGTACGGCCAACCTCGTGATCACCGTTGTCGATAGTGAGGGGTGGCCCGTGGCGGGCACGACGCGGGCGGCGAGTGTCGTGCGCGACGGGCTCGTGGTGGACTACATCGGCGCCGTCGACCTCCTGCGCGAGATGAAGGCGGAGGTGGAAGACAGTCTGGGGCGTAGCCTCGGCTGTGCAGCCACCGCCTACCCGCCCGGCGTCGCTCCGGAAGAGGTCAGAGCCACGGTCAACGTGCTTCAGGCTGCCGGTTTCGAGTGCAGCGGTGTCATCGATGAGCCGAGCGCCGCGGGAGCTGCTCTGGGGGTCACAGATGGCGTCGTGGTGGACGTGGGCGGCGGGACCACGGGCGTCTCTGTGCTTCGTGACGGAGAAGTCTGCTACGCGGCGGACGAGCCTACTGGTGGCCATCACCTGACACTCGTGATCGCAGGAGCCCTCGGAATCTCGTACGAGGAGGCTGAAGACCTCAAGAAGGATCCGGCGCAATCAACGCGATTGCTGCCCGTCGTGCGGCCGGTCATGGAGAAGGTCGGCACTATCGTGCGTCGACACGTAGCGGACCTGTCATCCGGCACGGTGTTCCTCGCGGGTGGCACCTGCTGTTTTCCGGGTATTGACGGCGTCGTGGCCGGGATCACCGGACTGGACGTCGAACTGCCCGGGCACCCTCTGTTCGTTACTCCCCTCGGGATCGCGTTGCGCGATCTCGAGGTGCAAACCAGGAAGGTGGCACACATGACGGCGAGCGCGATCGGGGGCGACCATGGCGTCTGATGAGTTCCAGCTGAGGGCCTACTGCTACCTGGACCGCACTCAGCCGCAGTATTCGGCCTTCGTGGGCGCGGTCACGCAGGGCGACCTCATGACCATCGGGATGGCGTCGTTGTACATCGAGATGGCTCCCGGCAACGAGGTGTTCCGCGTGGTCGACATCGCCGTCAAAGCCACCGAAGCGCGACCGGGTGCTCAGATCGTGGAGCGCGAGTTCGGCATGTTCGAGGTGCACTCGCACAGTCAGGCCGCCGTCCTGGAGGCCGGCGCCATCGTGCTCAGCCGGCTTGGGTTGGAAGAGGGCGACCGGCTCAAACCCCAGGTGGCGTCTGTGCAGGTGATCACCAACGTCGATCCCTACCAGGCTCAGCTGCTCAACCGGTTCCGGCGCGGCACTATGCTCGTCGCGGGGGAGACGCTCCTGGTCTTGGAGTGCGCCCCGGCCGCCTACATCAACTACGCGGCCAACGAGGCCGAGAAACGGGCGAATATCCGCCTGATCCACGTGGCATCTGTCGGAAGGTTCGGAAGGATGTGGATGTCGGGCACCGAGTCCGAGATCCTCACGGCGCGGGACGCCGCTATCGAAGCTCTGGGGAATCTGGAAGGTCGCTGATGAAGACGTTCTACACCGTGAGAGATATCGAAGACATGGCCGGGCGGGGTGAGATGTCCATCCAACTGAACGACGACGTCGTGGTCACCATGGCCGCACGCGAGAGGGCTCAGGAACTCGGGGTGAGGCTGCTGCCCTACGTGCAGGAGATCGCCTCGCGTCGGCGTTGGAAAGACTCGCCCGAGGAAGCGATCTCGCTGCCGGAGGTGAGGGTGGTGAAGCCGACCGAAGGACCCGGCGCCCCGGCCGTGGCGGAGACGATCGCGGCTGCGGTGCGCGCCCGGCTCGGAAGCGACATGTCGCCGCAACTGGTTGATGCCGTCGTGCGGGGGGTCCTCGCGAGACTGGAGGAAGAATGCAGATAGCCGCAGTGGTCGGATCGTGCGTCTCGACCATCAAGAACGAGCGCATGGTGGGAATGAAGCTTCTCATCGTGCGGGAAGCAACGGTCGAGGGCGAGATCCTGGGTGAGCCGTACGTGGCGGTGGACACGGTCGACGCGGGACAAGGCGATCTTGTGCTCGTCTCACACGGGTCGGGGTCGCGCCAGACCGTGCAGACTCTGGACCGCTCCGTCGATGCGACCATCGTAGGAGTGATCGAACTGCTGGAGATCGGCCGACGCAATACGTACGAGGCCAGGTAGGCGCAGTGCGAGGAAGATCCGCCGGAAATCGTCCGGTGGGCTGCGACTCGCGGCCTACACCTCGCGCGTGACCTACCGCCCGGATCGGTAGAGCCTCACCTCGGAGACTGAGGTGTCCTGCCAGGTGGTGCCGGGATAGGTGACCTGCACGACCAACCGCACCCACTCCGTCGCGATGGGCGGCGACGTGATCGTCTGATAGCCGCCGCCGTCGTGTAGCTGGATCAACTGCGCAGAGCCGTCGGAGTACTCGATTCGGATGGTCTTGAGGCGGGGATTGCCTTCGAACCTGCGCTGGTCCTTCTGGTAGCCGTTGGCGATCTCGATCGTCGAGAGTACCGTCGGTTCGCCGAGATCAAGTCGCACCCACTCACCTTCCCCCTGCCCCTCCACGCCTTCAGCCCAGCAGGTGGCGAGGTCTCCATCGACGAGGTTCTGTGGCCGGTAGTCGTTTCCGCCCTCGGGGGGCAGAGTAGAGCTCGCCGAGACCGGCACCGGGCCGACGGGCGTGCCCCGGTCGTCGCCCGGGCCTGGGAGGGTGGTCGTACTGGAGTCGTTCGTGACGACTGCCTCGGTGGTCGAGGTCGTGGCCGCGTCCGTTGTCGCGGTCCCCGTGGCCGCGGTGGTGCCTGTGCCCAGCAGACCCGCAGTGGTCACGCTCGACGTGCCCGCGGGCGGCCTGATGATGGTGAGGTAGATCACCGCGGCCATCCCCAGCGCCACGACGACGAGGAGAAGGGCCAGAAGCACCGGTGTCACTCCCCAGCGTTTCTCCACCTGCACTTGGCGATATCCGCGGGGGAACTCGGGATCGTATGGGCCCGCGGGAGGGTCGAGCATAGTCGGCTGAGATGGGGGAGCCGGGGGAGGCGGGGAAGGCAGGGGGAGGGCCGCCGGGGTCGGCTGCTGTGGGAGTTCGACCAGCGTGTCCTCTTCCTCGTCCTGCAGGTACGCGCCGCACTCACTGCAGAAGAGGCGGTTCACTCGGTTCTCGGTGCCGCAGACCCGGCAGATCATCGGGTGTCGGGGATCCTCGTTCATGTTCCTAATACTATTCGCCGTGAAGCCAAAGGTCCTTCCTTTGCTGTTCGCCGAGAGGCCGCCGGTCCTTCCTCACCGTCCTGGTTTCGGGAAGCGTGGGGCGTCCCGACCCTCTGATAGAATCTTTGGGCCAATAGTGGCAGTGTCCCGCGCTTCGCGCGCGCAGCCGAGACAGGGAAAGGCACCGTGAACCGCACCGCCGTCGGCCACACCATGCTCTGCCGGCTCGATCGGGCGACGTCGGTCGTTCTCGAAGGCGGCCCAGACCGGGCGCCGTTCTTGGGTGGACGAGGGTATGGCGTCGCCCTGGTGGCCACCCTGGGGTCGCCTCGCCTGGAGGCGCTCCATGCGAGCCAGCCTTTCGTACTCGCCGCCGGCCCCCTCACCGGCACGTCGGCTCCCAGCTCCGGCCGCTTCGCGGCCGTCGCACCTTCGCCTCTCACCGGCACGATCTTCGACGGCAACGCGGGCGGTCGGTTCGGCGTGCGCCTGCGGCAGGCGGGAGTCGATGCGCTCGTTCTCACCGGGGCGGCGGCCGAGTGGTCGGTGGTCGTGGTAGACGGACGCGGAGCGCGGGCGGACGGCGGGCCACCTTCGGTGCGCCTGCTGCCGCTGAGTGAGGTCTGGCCGGAAGCCGATCCTCGCGATCCCGGGCTGGTGTGGTCGCGCACCGTGGCCGGGTTGCGGGCGGCGTTGGGGTCCGGTTACAGCCTCCTGCTGCCGTCTGTGGCAGGGAGGCGCGGAGCGCTCCTCGGCTCGCTACGCACCGATGATGGCCGCAATCTGGGACGCGGCGGGCTCGGCGCGGCCCTCGCCGCCAAGAGGGTGTTCGCGGTCGCGGTAGCCGGCGACCGGGCGCTGTACGTGGCCGAGCCCGATCATTTCTCGTTCCTCGTGTACGAAGCGGAGAAGCAGATCTGCGCGAACCCCGTCACGAGTCGTGCGCTACCCGAGTTCGGCACTGCCGTCCTCATGCAGTTGGTGCACCAGGCGGGGGCTCTCCCCGCGCTCAACTACACCACCACCACATGGCCGGGCGTCGAGCGCATCTCGGGCGAGTCGGTACGCGACGGGTTGGCGGTGGGACGCAAAGGGTGTTTCGGATGTCGCATCCGCTGCACGCCGCGGGTAGCGGCGCCATCTGGCCGAGATGGCTCCGGCTCCGGAGAGGGCGACCACCCGCCGGGGGGTACGGGCCCCGAGTACGAGACCCTGTGGGCGCTCGGCGCGGCTGTCGGGGTCGACGACCTCGACGCCATCCAGGAGGCCAACCGTCTGTGCGGGGAATATGGGCTGGACACCATCTCGACGGGAGCCACGATCGCCTGCGCGATGGAGCTCTCGGAAGAAGGCCTGCTCGGGCGCGATCTGCGGTTCGGAGCCGCCGAACGTGTAGTGCAGCTCGTGCGAGAGATGGGCGAGGGGCGGGGTTTCGGCGCCGAACTCGCCGACGGTTCGGCTCGCTTCGCCTTGGCGTACGGGCATCCGGAAGCGGCTATGCACGTGAAAGGCCTCGAACTCCCCGCCTACGACCCCCGCGGCATGCACGGACAGGGTCTCGCATATGCCACCTCGAACCGAGGCGCCTGCCATCTACGCGGCAACATGCTCGGGCCGGAGATCCTCGGCATCCCCAAGATGCTCGACCGCTTCAGCACGGCGGGCAAGTCGGGTATCCTGCTCAATCTGCAGCATCTGTCTGCTGCGTTCGACTCCGTCGCCCTGTGCAAGTTCGCCGGCTTCGCCTTCGGCGAAGAGGTGCTGGCACGCTTGATGTCGGCCGCCACGGGCGAGCCTCTAGCCGCCCAGGACCTCCTGCGTGCGGGGGAGCGCATCTGGAACCTCGAGCGCCTGTGGAACCTCGGCGCCGGCTTCTCCCGCGCGGACGACACCCTGCCACACCGCGTGTTGCACACGCCGCTTCCCGATGGGCCCGCCGCTGGACGAACGTTCGATCTGACGCCCATGCTGAACGAGTACTACCGGGCGCGGGGTTGGGACGAGGATGGTGTGGTGGGGCTCGAGAAGGCGGCGGCGCTCGGGCTGGAGGGGTATCGTGCCGCACTCCTGCCCGCCCCCGCCCCCGCCGGAGCGGAGTGGGGAGACGCCGCGCCCGGGGATGTCACGTCCACCACCGCCGGGTCCGCCGCCGGGTCAGCGGACGCCGCGCCCCACGGTGCCGGCAATGCACCCGGCGACGCCGGCAACGGTGCGCGCGAGGAAGAGCCGAAGGGAGGAGGGCGTCATCTACGAGCAGTTCCGTGACATCGGGCGCGATTGTTTCATCGCCGGGCTGGTCAGTTCCCATGCGGGGAACATGTCGGTGAAGGTGGGCGACCGCCTGGTGATCACCCGCCGCGGGTCGATGCTCGGGCGCCTGCGCCCCGAGGACCTCATCGAGACGGGCATCCACATGGACGATAGCGGCATCGCGCTCGCGTCGAGCGAGATCGTGGTGCATCGCGCGGTCTACGGCCGTACGGCGGCGCAGGCGATCATCCACGTGCACCCGCCACACGGCATAGCCCTCTCCCTCGAGCAGGATGAGATCATCCCGATCGACTCGGAAGGGTCGTACCTCTTCCACCGGGTACCGGTGGTCTCGGCCGAGCGGACGGTGGGCTCCGACGAGATGGCCGAGGTGATCAGCTCCGCGCTCGTGGAGTACAAGCTGTGCATGCTGAGGGGGCACGGTCTCTTTGCCACCGGCCACCTGCTCGAGGAGGCGTATCAGTGGGCGAGCGCGTTCGAGGCCTCGGCCCGTGTCGCCTACCTCGTGCGTGCTGGTGGGATCCGCCCGGTGGAGTACCGCAAGGAGAGCGAGCGCTATCAGGAGTGGTGACGGCCGTCGGTGACGGGCGCCGGTGTTGTGTCGGCCGAGCGCGGCGGAGTCCGCCCGCGAGAAGGCCGCCGCCCGTCACTGCCGATCGCTGCCGGTATGATACGAGACTACACCAGCAAGGGAGAGCGTCGTGCCCAAGAAGACCGCCAGACCCATAGACCTCCGCAGTGACACGGTGACCCAGCCCTCGCCCCAGATGCGGAAGGCCATGGCGGAGGCCCTGGTCGGCGACGACGTGTACTCCGAAGACCCCACCATCAACATCCTGCAGGAGCGGGTCGCGGGGCTGCTCGGCAAAGAAGCGGCGCTCTTCGTGGCCTCCGGCGTGATGGGGAACCAGCTCTGCGTGCGCACGCACACCCGCCCGGGCGACGAGGTGCTCATACATGAAGGCGGACACATCCTGAACTACGAGGGTGGTTCCGCCGCGGCCCTCGCCGGCATCCAGTTGCGACCGCTGCCCGGTGAGGGCGGCCAGTTCGAACCCAAGGACGTGACTGACGCCATCAGGCCGGCGCAAGAGCACTTCGCCCGCAGTCGCCTTGTCTGCCTCGAGAACACCCACAACCGAGCCGGCGGGACGGTGTGGTCGCTGCCCCGCATGAGGGCGGTGGTCGAGGAGGCCCGTGAGTGCGGCCTCGCGGTGCACCTGGACGGCGCCCGCCTCTGGAACGCCCACGTCGCGACGGGCGTGCCTCTGAACGCCTACTGCGCACTGGTCGATTCCGTATCGGTGTGCTTCTCGAAGGGGCTGGGGGCGCCGGTGGGTTCGGTGATCGCCGGCTCGGAGGAGTTCATCCACGAGGCGCGGTTCCATCGCAAGAAGTACGGGGGTGCGATGCGCCAGGTGGGCGTCCTCGGGGCGGCGTGTCTCTACAGCCTCGACCACAACATCGAGCGGCTGGCCGACGACCATCGCAATGCCCACCTTCTCGCCGACCGACTCCGGGTGGTGGAGGGCGTCTCGATCCCCCACCCCGTGGATTCGAACATCGTGATGCTGGAACTCGCCGACCGAGGCCTCAGCGCTGCCGACGTGGTGCAGGCCTTGGCAGCCAAAGGCGTGCTCGCCGGCCCGGTGGACCGCACCCGGGTGCGATTCGTGACGCACATGGACGTGGACCAAGGGCAGGTGGCGCGGGCCGGCGAGATCGCGGCGAGCGTCATCGGGGGGTTGGGCGCGGCTGCCGCCGGGGCATGAAGGCGGGCGACCCCCGTGCTCCGTATGCCCGCCTCGCGGTCGTGGCGCTGATCCGGGAACCGGGCGAGGCACGTTGGTTGCTCGTCCGCGCGCCGCTACACACACCGGCACATCTCGCGGCCGAAGAGTTGTGGGCTCCTCCCGGGGGTCGTCTCGAGCGTGACGAGAGCCTCAAGGAGGCCGTCGTGCGCGAGATGCGGGAGGAAGTGGGCCTGGAGGTGACGGTCTTCGGACCCTGCTATGCCTACCTCACCATGCACAAGGGAGAGCGCACACTGGCCGTCAGCATGGCCTGCCGCGTACCCGTCCCCGCGCCGCCGCTCACCTTGGCTCCGGCGGAGGTGCTGGACGCTCGCTGGGTGATCACGGAAGAGTGGCTCGCCATGGCCCATGACGGCGTCGCCCTCTGGACGGCGGAGGACATCCGTAGGGCGACTCTCCTGGCGGGGACGTTGCTCGACCTGGGAACGGGTGCGTGACCGACCGCGGCCCTGAGCCTCCGCGACTTCCGGTCCTGATGGCGCGGCGGACAGTCTCCCTGGTGCCCGGGCTGGCACTCACCATCGGCCTCGGGTGGACAAGCGTCTGGCTCGCCGACGTCATCGGCGTCCGCCTACTTGGCTTCGCCAAGACGCCGGTGTCGCCCGTGATGCTCGCCATCGTGCTGGGTCTGGTTCTCAGGGCGGTCGCGCCGTTTCCGAAGGCGCTCACGCCCGGGGTGGAGTTCTCCGTCACGAGGGTGCTCCGGCTGGGCATCATCCTCCTCGGAATCCGTCTTTCCATCGGCGATGCGTTCAACTTGGGGGCGTATGGCGTCCCCATCGTGCTCATCTGCGTGGCGGCCGCCCTGTTCCCCACCACCCGCCTCAACCGGCTGCTCGGACTCCCCGGGCGACTGGGGGCGCTTATCGCTGTGGGAACGTCGATCTGTGGCGTCACGGCGATCGTGGCAATGGCTCCCGCGATCGAGGCAGAGGAAGACGAAGTGGCGTATGCCGTCGCGGTCATCACCGTGTTCGGGCTGATGGCCACGCTGTTGTATCCTTTCGTGGCGCATTTCGCCTTCGGGGGGCGGGAGGTGGAAGCGGGACTCTTCCTCGGCACGTCGGTGCACGATACGTCGCAGGTGGTCGGGGCCGCCTCGGTGTACGCCGACCTGTTCGGTGCACCCCGGGCCCTGGAGGCGGCCACGGTCACCAAGCTGGTGCGCAACGTGTTCATGCTGGCCGTCATCCCTCTGGTGGCCCTTCACCATGCTCGGAGCGGCGGAGGTCGGGAGATGGCCGGAAAGGCCTCGCTCGCCGGACTGTTCCCGCAGTTCATCCTGGGCTTCCTTCTCCTGGCCGTGGTTCGCTCCATCGGGGATTCGGGCGTGGCCGATGGGGGTCAGGCGTTCGGGGTGTGGGACGCTTCCGCCTGGACCGCTCTGCACGGCACTGTCAAGACCGGGGCCGAGTACCTGCTGCTGGTTGCCCTCGCGGGCGTCGGGATGAGCACCGATTTCCGCAGCTTCGGCCGACTTGGGCTCAAGCCGTTCCTCGTCGGGCTGGGGGCTGCGTTGGCGGTGGGTCTGGTGAGTTTCGTCGCGATCTCGGCGCTCGGGAGTCTGGTGACGTTGTGACGGCCCTTGGCGGCGAGGCGGCTCGCCGCCGTCTTCGGATCGGTTACCGGCCGATCAGTCTTTGAGTGAGCGCGGCCCGGTTCGAGCGGCGGCCGGTGCGCACTTCCACCCGATCCGCGCTGACCATCATCTTGGTGGCCAGGTTCACGCCCAACCACCGCAGCGGCTCCGGCTCCCACCGGCGCGAGCGATGGTTCACCCAGGACAGCTTGGTGAGGGCGGTATCGGCGCCGGTGATCAGATCAGCCAGGGTGCGGCCGGCGAGGTTGGTGGTAGAGACGCCGTTGCCCACGTACCCGTCAGCCCAGGCGAGGCCCGCGGCCCGGTCGTATCCGGTGGAGGTGGTCCAGTCGCGGGGAATCGCGACCGGGCCGCCCCAGGTATGGGAGACGCGCGCCGCGGCCGCCGCCGGCAGCAGCCCTCCGAGGACGTTCTTCAACATGGCGAAGACAGCGGGGTCCTGCTCGTATGCCGCGTCGATGCGCGACCCCAGGTGATACGGCGTTCCGCGACCCCCCAGTGCGATGCGGCCGTCGGCCGTGCGGGCCGCATAGATGATGAGGTGCCGGGCGTCGGCCCAGGTGGCGTGACTCGTCCAGCCGAGTTCCCGCCACACCTCGTCGCCGAGCGGCTCGGTGGCGATCATGAGCGAGTACACCGGCACCAGGGAGCGTCGCATGCCGGGGAGGTCGACTGTGTAGCTCTCCGTGGCCCGCACCACAACCTCTGCCTTCATCCGGCCGGCCGGGGTGTCGACGCCGCCTCGTGTGATGTCGAGTGCGGGCGTGCTCTCGTAGATGGGCACTCCCTGGGCCTCCACGACGCGGGCGAGCCCGCGGGCGAGCTTGGTGGGGTGCACACGTGCCGAGTGCGGGCAGTAGATGGCCCCGAGCGCGCCCTCGACGGGCACGTACTCACGGGCCTCATCGGACCCGAGTAGGCGGAAATCCTCCTCGCCGAAACCCCAGGTCCGTTCGTTCAGAACCTTGTCCCGCACGGTGCCGATCTGGGCTCGGTTGGTGGCGAAGACGAGGTTGCCGCCCAGGTGGAAGTCGCACTCGATGCCTTCGGACTCGACCACCCGCCCCACCTCGTACACCGTGTCGAACATGGCCCGCTGCATGTCGATGACGCCTTGGCGGTCTGCGACCGCCTCCATCTTCTCGCGCGGGGTCGCGAACCGAGCGGAGCACCAGCCACCGTGCCGACCGGAGCCGCCGAAGCCCGCCACCTCCCTCTCTACCACCGCCACCCGCAGTGAAGGGTCGGCCTTCTTGAGGTAGTAGGCGGTCCACAGCCCGGTGTAGCCCGCCCCGACGACGGCCACGTCGACGTCCGTGGGTCCCCCCAGGGAGGGGCGGGGACTGAAGTCGTCCCCCGCTGTGTCGTGCCACATGCTGATCGCCCTGTAGTCGGTCATCCGATCCTCCGCTCGCTATCTTCGCTTTCGCAGCCATCGCGACCAGGAGCGCCCCACCAAAGTGCGGGGAACCGCTCGATTCTAGCAGCCTGTGGTGGGATGATGGTCGGTAGACGCGTTGGTCGGATCGAGCGGGACAGAGATCTCGCTGGGCGCCCACCGCCACCTCTAGGAGAAGCCATGGATGTGGATATCATCGCCGGGTATCTCGGCGCGGGCAAGACCACCTGTATCCTTGAGATGATCCAGAATGAACCCGATCCGTCGCGGCTTGCTGTGTTGGTGAACGAATTCGGGGATGTGGGTATCGATGCCGCCCTTCTGGGTGAGGGTACCGAGGTAGTCGAGCTTGCCAGCGGCTGCATCTGCTGTACCCTGCGCCTCGACTTCCGTACGCAGATCGGCGAAATATTCGATCGATGGCACCCGCGGCGGCTTCTCATAGAGCCCACCGGCGTGGCCACCGTCGCCCAAGTCGTGCGTTCTCTACGACACAGCGACCTTGCGGACAAAGTCGGTGGCGCCCGCGTGTTCGTGCTGGTCGATGCGGTCACGTTCGCCGAGCGCCTGCGCGATAGCCCGGCATTCTTCACCTCCCAGGTGACGCAGGCTGATGTGCTCCTCCTCAACAAGACAGACCTGGTTTCGGAGGGGCGGACCCAAGCCCTGAAGGCGGTCTTGGAGAGCATGAACCCCGAAGCGTGGATCATCCCGACCGTCAACGGGCGCATCGGAGAAGGTGTCGAGCTACCGGCTCCGCATCCTCTTGAAGACCCCGGGGACGCGGAGGTGCTCACCGGCTTGGCATCGGTGAGCTACGAAGTCGACCGCCTGGTTGAGCGGCGGGAAGTCCGGGAACTGTTCGATGAGCTCACTACCGGACAGATGGGCCGGGTGGAGAGGGCCAAGGCGATCGTGCGCACGGTCGACGGCTGGTATCGGTTCGATGTGGCCTCGGGGCGGGTCGACGAGCGTCCCTGGGGTCCGGCGCCCAGTGGACGGCTGGTGGTCATAGGCACAGACCTGAGCAATGCGACACTCGACGAGGCCGTGCGTTCGTTCGGCGGGAAGAAGGCGTGAGCGTGGAAAGGTACGGTATCGCCCTCGATCTGGGCACCAGCGGCATCCGCGGGCAGGCGGTCGATCTGCGTAGCGGGGAGATCCTGTCTACCGCCATCACGACGCAACACCCGCTTCCGGGCGGGAACGTCATGGATCACCTGCACTTCGCCGTGGAGACCTCCTCGGCCGGCATGTCCTCGATCACCCACACCTTGATGCTCGATTCGGTGAACAAGGTCATCGCTGCGCTGCGCGTGCCGCGAGCCCGAGTCGAGCGGGTGGCCATCTGCGGCAATCCCATCCAGCTTTCCCTGTTCCAGGCGATGGAGATCCGCGACCTTGCCTATGCGGGGGAGAGCAAGCGGGCGTCGCTGGGAGTCGAGGTCCAATCGCGCGAGGCGCGCATCATCACCGCCGGTGACATCGAGGGGCTCGATCTGCCCAGCGGCGCCGAGTTGGTCGTGCCGCCGGCCGTGCGGCACGAAGTGGGCGCCGACGCCCTGGCCATGATGCTCAAGTCGGGCATGCTCGACCGTGACGAGATCGCCCTGGTCACCGACTACGGCACGAACGCCGAGATGGCTCTGAAGATCGGCGACCGGGTGGTGACCGGTTCGGCTGCCTGCGGGCCCGCGTTCGAGGGCCAGGCGATCAAGCACGGCATGCTGGCGGCTCCTGGGGCTATCTCGGACCTCGATCGGGTGGACGGTTCCTACCGCAACCTGGTGCTCGATGCGCACATGTACACGGCGGCAGGCGACCTGGTCGACCCTCGGACCGGGCAGGTACATGGCGCTGGTAGCATACGGGCGCGAGGCATCACGGGCACGGGCGTGATGGCTCTCATCGCCTTGGGACTCGAGGATGAGGTGCTGCGGCTGCCCAAGATAGACTCTCTCGATGGAATGATGCATCTGGCGGACGGGATCGCCCTCTCGCACCTGGACGTGGGTGAGGTGGGCAAAGCCATCGGCGCCGCGCGCGCGGGTCACGTCACGCTCGCACACGAGCTGGGCATCGACCTGGAAGAGGTCAAGGTCGCCTACATGGCCGGAGCTTCGGGCACCTACGTCGACGCCTTGAAGGCTCAGACCATCGGCATGGTGCCCGCGGCGGTGACGACCATCTACCAGGTGGGGAACACGTCGCTCATGCTGGCGCGTGACCTGGTGCTCGAACCGGAGTCTCTGTGGCAGATCGAGCGCATCGCCAAGGACCTGCGCGCTGCGCACTGCATGTTCGCCGAGGCGCCGGTGTTCAAGCAGGTCTACGTGCTTGAGCTCTCCTATTGGACCGAGGGCATGCCCTGGGACATGTACTTGAAGTTCATGAAACGCGCGGGCTTGCCGGCGCCGCGCGAGCACGCCGTGCCGGCGAAGGTCATCCGCTTGGTAGAGCGGGATATTCCAGACATGGGCAGCCGGGGTCTGGCGGTGGTAGAAGATGTGGGCATGTCGATGATCGCCTGCTTCGAGGGCTGCACCGAGTGCGGCAAGTGTGGGGAGAACTGCCCCGAGGACGCGATCACCATCGGTCAAGACGAGCATGGGCGACCTCAAGCCGAGGTGCGGAGCGCTCGTTGCCTGGGTCTGAGCTGCCTCCGCTGCGAGTTGGGTTGTCCCGAGCACGTCTTCCGTTTCACCGAGTTCCTGCGCGCCAGGTAGGGGGCGGGGTGCGCTCTTCGCGCGCCCGGCGAGCACGCAGCCGCCGCGGCGTAGGAGTTGCGCCGTGAGTCGACGCCCGGTCACGTTCGAGCACCTCGCCTTTCCGGGGCTGGATCCGCCGGAGAGCGAGCACCTCGAGCGCGAGCTCGAACTCATAGAGACGTCCGCGCGTCTCTTCGCGTCTGGACTCTGTGGACTCGATGTGCACATCAGTTGGTCTCTCGGCCACGCCGAGCCCGTGACGTGGATGCAGTCGCGCGACGGCACGCTCTCGGTGCATCTGTGGGTGGACCTGCTCTCGCCCCGTAACCTGCCCGCCGACTCGAAGACAGGCAGGCTCGACCCGCTCGCGAGTGCACCTACCGCACGAGCCCAGAGTGCGCCCTCCGTGCGGACCGCCTTCCTCCAAGCCTTCCGCACCGGCTTCCTGCACGCTTTGGGTCGGGTCTTGGGTGCGCCCCCAATGGCCCGCCGGCACGTGACGACGACAGGTGCGCGGGACTCCATCAGTGCCGCCGACCTCACGGCACCCGAACCGTTGGACTGGGTCCTCCGTCCGCACCATCAACGCTGGAGACGGCTCCCGACATCCGTGAGGGCTCGTCTGGCCGAGCGAGAGACTGTGAACGCGGTGCGCGGCCTTCTTGAGCACCTCGAAGGGGCCAGGACCGACGCTCTGCTCGCACGCCGTTTCGCCGGAGCCGTGCGCCACCTGCAACCCCGCTTCGCCTGTGACCGGGAACTCAGTCGGTCTGCCGATCCCGTGGCCGCCTTGCTCGGGTTGCTGGCGCTGGCGATGAGGACTGTCGGCTCCGGCACGACGGCCGGAGCCGACGCGGAGACGAGCGGTGTGCCCGAGTCCGAGCACGCGTTCGAAGTGGGGCAGGCGTTCGAAGTGGGGCACGCCTCCGAAGTGGGGCAGGCGTTCGAACGACTGGCTCCCACGGCGCGACTCATCGCAGGGAGCGACGATGCCGAGGCGGCCTACCGTCTGGCGGAGTTCGCGGTGTACGATCTGCTCCCGGCGCTGTTGGCGCTCGGCGACGCGGTCGTTGCCCCCGGCTCGACCGACCCTGTTCCCGCACCCCAGGGCACGCACTCTCCGGTGGAGAGGCGTGGCATCGCCCAGTTCTGCAGCATTGCGAGAGAGGTGGCTCCTGATGTAGCCCAGGGTCCGGTCGGAACGGTCCTCGTCACGCTGCCTCATATGGTCGCCGGGCACGCTCTCTTTCGCATCGACCACGCGCTCGCCCGTGATCTCATGCCGGACGAGATCCTCTCCGGTGTACTGCGCGGAATGGCCGGTGAGTACGGTCCTCAGGCGGTCGAGGCCTTTGCCGAGCAGGCGGGACCGCTTCGCCGTGCGCTGCGGGTCAACTGGGAGCGGCGCGAGCAGGGGCGCTTTCGCAGCGGTACGCACGTGGGCGTAACCAACCTGCGCCGCTTCGTGACCGTGGAAGATCTGCGGCTATTCCAGCGTCTGAAGGCTCCACAGGCGTTGAGCTACTACTTCCACGTACTGGTGGACGTGTCGTACAGCATGCTGCAGAGGCGCAATGCCGAGAAGGCGCTGGCCATCGCGTACGCGTTCACCGATCTGCTTACGACCGCTCGGGTGCCGGTTGACGTCACACTCTACTCCTCGGGGGTCACCGAACTCTATGACCACCACCGCGATACCCTTCAGCCGTGGTTCGGCGGCGACTTCGGTTACCTGATGTCCGGCACCCTGGAGATGGAGGCGATCGCCTTCGCGAAGCAGAAGGCCGATCGTCTACGACAGCAACGAAAGATCTTCGTAGTGGTGACCGACGGCACTCCGTCGACGATCTCGCTGCCGGCCGT
The DNA here is from genome assembly GCA_018830645.1 of Actinomycetota bacterium. GTDB lineage: Bacteria > Actinomycetota > Thermoleophilia > RBG-16-64-13 > RBG-16-64-13 > JAHJSA01. Next base: position 41,295 of record JAHJSA010000002.1, on the reverse strand, counting down.
GGGCGCCGACTCGTTGCGCGAATACTACGAGGAGGGGCTGCTGCCCTGGCTGACCGCAGCCCGCATCGAGTTGCTGGCGGTTGGTATCGGCGTTCAGCCCGACTACCACCGTCGCGCGGTGGCACTGACCGAGGGGTGGGACGCCCTGGGTGTGTTCGTGGACCTCCTAGAAGAGATCGTGCGCGAAGGAGCTGCGCGGAGCCGGGATCTCTGGGAGTAGCTGCTGGAGCGTGTGGGGATATTGGGGGTGGCAACGGGAGCGCGGAGGGGAGCGCGCGAGGGGGCTAGGCGCCTGCGTCGAGGCGGGTCAGATCCCACGTGGTGGCGTACGCGAAGATCTGTTCGCGGAAGATGGCCTTCATACGATCGTCGAGCAGGTCGTAGAACGCCATCTTGGCGGCGCTCACAGGGCCTAGGTGCAGCGCTAGTGTCGCCCACGATTGGAGGATGCCGGTGCTCATCACGAAGTTGAAGGCATGCACCCGCTTCGCGAGGATCTCGCGGCAGACATCGGCGACCTGCAGCATGGAGTCGAGCATGCGTGCATGCTCGGGTCGCGCGAGGGCCGGAAGCTGCTCGAGTAGGATGGTGCGCTCAGCCTCGAGGTCGAGGAACCCCATGCGTACCGAGGCCCAGCGGCGCAGGTAGGCGGCCGAGAGTTCCTTGGTGCCCGGGTAGAGAGTGGGGTACTCCCCGGGGTTGAACGTTGCGTAGATGCGGCACCAGGGATGTTGATGCACCACCTCGTTGTCTTTCTCGACCACCACCAGTGCCCGCGAACCGTCGAGCAGGCCGTGGAGCACGAACCACACTTCCTGGCCGGTGGCGTTCATCTCCTCGAGAAGCAGAAGCCCTCCTCCCCGCACGGCCGTGGTCACCAGTCCGTCCTGGAAGGTCACCGTGCCGTGTCCGGCGGGCAGGAGTCTGCCGATGATGTCGTCCGTGGTGGAGAGGCCGTGAAGGTTCATGCGGTAGACGGGGGCGCCGAGGAGAGAGGCGAAATAGCGCACGAGTTCGGTCTTGCCCACGCCGGTATGCCCGTGGAGGGCCAGCGGCGTATTGAGGCTGTAGGCGAGGGCACAGCGGTAGAGGAGAGCGTCGTGGTCGAGGTAGAAACCGAGCGGCGGAACGAGGTCCGCCCGGCCGGCGAGCAAGGCGGTGGGCCAGCGGCGCAGAACCAAGCCTCGTTCTACGGTGCGGCCTTCTTCGTTGGAGAACGAACCGGTGAAGAGCACCCGATCGTCGCCCACAAGGTACACATGGTCGGCGCCGGTCCGCTCCGTGGCCGCCACCGGAGCCGAGGTGACGTGGCGGACCTCCGCCAGCAGCGAATCCAGGTCCGCGGCCGAAAAATCGGGATACGGGACGTGATCCATGCTCTCCCCGGTCCGTTGCTGACTGGTCACAGGACGGAGGCCGGTCCAAGATGCTGGACCGGCCTCCGTGAGGTCGTTCGCGCTACGCCCAGATCACTCTGAGACTACAGCACGAGGTTCCACTTGGCACGCATGTCTTCCCATGACATGCCCGAGGCTGCGTCCCCGGCCATCTCCGGGCCTTGCTTGGCGAACGTGGCATACACGCCTCTGTCCCAGCTGGTCACCCACTCTTCGGAGACCGCACCACCGCTGGCCACGACCGGGATGTTGATGCCTTCCTTGGTCAGCCCTTCGGCGACCCGGTGGAACGCCGACATAGTGGTCGTCATAAGCGCGGTGCCGGTCACGAGGTCGGCCTTGTTGTCCTTGGCCGCCTTGACGACCGTCTCTTCCGGCACGTCGGAACCGAGGTCGATGACCTTGTAGCCGTTCGCCCGGATCAGAGCAGCGGCGACGTTCTTGCCGATGTCATGGATGTCGCCGTGGGCGCAGTGCATCACCACGGTGCCCTTCTTGACCACGGCAGAGCCCAAGGCCTCCTCGGCCATGTTGAGCCCCACCATGAGGGCGTCGGAGGAGAGGATCACCTGGGGTAGGTAGTAGACCCCGTCGTCCCAGAGCTTGCTCACCTCGGCCATGCCGAGGATGAGGGTGTCGATCACTGTCTGGGGACCCTTGGACGCGATGGCCGCCTTGGAGGCTTCGGCCACCATGTCCTCGTCGCCCTCTACAACTCCCTTTGCGATCGCTTGGAGCGCCGGGTCCGTGGAAACGTCGGAGGCCGCCCTCTTCTTAGGTGCGATCTTGATGTCGTAGCGGATGAAGATCGGGTCGAAATCGGTTAGATCGTTGACTGTCTTTATCATCGATGCCCTCCTGTGATTCGAGGATCTCGCCGTTGGCGGGGTCGTCTCCGCCACTGCTGTGCATGTGCCCTCACGCCGCTCCTTAGAAGCCGTAGGAGGTGGGGTCGAAGCCCGGCACTTTGCTGTACTCGCTGAGGCACATATCGATGAAGTCGCCCTCGTTGTCGGGCAGCGCCTCGACGTCAGCGCGGGCCTTGGCGAGCGCGTCCTTCTCGAAGTCGGACAGCAGCATCTTCTTGTCGGCGGAGATCAACTCAGCCGTCTTCAGGACGGCTGCCTTCGCCCGCAAGTAGTAGCTGTCGACGTTGGCCACGATGGCCTTGCCGATCTCGTACGAGTTGTCGGGCGACAGCATGAACCCGTGGACGTCACGGTATTTGTCGCTCGCGACGTTGATGGCCTGCAGCTCCTTGGCGTAGCCGAGCTCGATTGCAGCGTTCATCTGAGCCACGTTGTAGCCGAGGATCTCCGTGAAGACCTCGACGCTCGAGCCGCCGAACATGTCGTGGTACTCGACCGCCTCATTGCTCCACAGGTCGACGACCGCCGCCACCAGGTTCGACTGGAGCTCCGCGTGCGCACAGGCCGAGGCGACACCCTCCATGGTGATGGGCACGCCGGTGATGGCCTTGATGATCGGGTCTTCGTAGGCGCAGTCCTTGGTGGGCCCGGTGGCGCCGGACTCGTAGGCCACCAGGGAACGTGCGGCCGAGCAACCCCGGGCCAGGGCGGCCACGGTGTGCGGGACGTCGGTGGCGGTGTAGCCGCCTGCCATGAACATGGCGGTGTTGCCACGGGCGCAGTCGGTGTCACCACCAGGGGTGATGCCGTGCTTCTTGGCTATGGTGACGATCTGAGGCCACAGCCACGCCATGTCTATACTGGACAGCACGCCGATGCCGAAGATGATCCCCTTCATATCGTTGCGCTGGATCGCGTAGTCGAAGACCTCCTTGCCGCCCATGGTCTCGATAGAGAGCACGTCGGCGCCGTTCGCCGCGGTGGAGTCGAACGTCGCGAGCATCCAGTCGATCTCTTGGCACTTGCGCATGTTCACCATGTCGGGCTTGCGAAGGTCCGCCACGGTGGAGATCAAGGCCGATTTCAGGCCGTACTTCTCGTAGTACCCCTTCATCTGGGCCTTGGCTTGGGCGAAGATGGCGGCCGCCCACTCGGGCTGGCTGGTCATCTGGTAGATGTGCTCGAACTCGATCACGATGCTGGGGAAGCCCAGAGCCGCGCAGTGGCTCAGAGCGTCTTCGGTCATACGCTGATACTCTTTGAGGATCTTCTCTTTCGTGGCCTCACTCCCCGGGCGGGGATGGGGCACGATCTGCGGGTGGACGTGCTTCTTGCCAAGCTCTACCGGACCAAAGCCTATGGAAACCGGATGCTTCGCTGTGCCGAAGATCATCTCTTCCCAGCTGCCATAGGCCATCGACGTATACTTAGGCATGCGTCTCCCTCCGTTGGTTCGTGTGAGTCCAGCCTGCCGGTCACCGGCGCCGTCTGTTGGCGTCAGTTGGTCGGTCTGTGGCGCCGACTGAGATCACTCCATAGGCCGCACCTCCCCCCAAAGGCTGACGGGTGCCTGCACCGTTTGAGGAACCGAATGGCTCGCCGCGTGAGACCCTCGCCCGCAGCTCTCCCCGACCGGTGGGCACGTTAGTACGAACTCTCCCTAGAAGTTCCCTTGGCCTGTGTATACAACTAGACATTATCTTAGCTAGAGCCTATCAACTAGAGGATATTCAAGTCAAGCCTAGACTCTCCAGCGAGAACAGGACCGACGCGCACGGAGTCCGGTGACCAGTCGGTTGGGTCCTCCCATCACGTGACGAGATAGTGGTAGAGCAGCATGTACATGAGCGCCCAGAGGGACACGACAGAGCCGATGACTCCGCCGATGTTGAGGCCGAGGAGAATGACGGTGGAGACGACCGTCAGGACTCCGACGACCAGCACCTCCAGCATGACTCGATTCCTGGTGTTCACGTTGCATGACCTCCTGGTACGGAATCGTCGTTGGTGTGGCTGGGGTTAGAGTTTCGAGTAGAACGACCCCACCCACAGCGCCGTCATTACGAACACGAGGCTCCAGGCGATGTACGTCAGCGACATCAGCGGGTACGCCTCCGAGACCACCCCGCTCACAGTGCCGCCCACGATCGCGGGGGTGATGGCCTTGAAGACATACGTGAAAGCCAGGCCGAGCGCGAGGATGACCACGGTGCCCACGCTCTTGCGGACCACGGGCACCTTGTCGGCCGGGAGACCCCAATAGCCTGTCAGGCACAAGGTCCAGAAGATGACCCAGAGACAGATGTCCAATCCCAGGAGACCTTGAGCGGTATCCGATCCTCTGACCGTCCATTCCAAGAGGTACATGACGTAGGTGCTGATCGCCGCGAGGATGACGACGACCCCGACGACCCCGATCTTGCCTGCTGTTCTGCTCATCGTGGTACCCCCTACACCAGTCTGAGGTGCTGGACGAACACGAGCCAGACGAAACCCCAGTGGAGAGGTAGCAGGGAAAGCACCTGCGAGCCTGAGGTGAAGTTGAGACCGAAGGCCCCTTCGGGCAGCCCGTACTGGGCGAAGCGCGTCGTCAGCATGACCGACACCGCCGTGCCGACGAAGGCGATGGCGGTGCCGCAGGCCTTGCGCAAGACATCGGGGGAGAAGGTCTGATCACCCTCGAGCGTACAGGAGAAGCATTCGCCTCCCCCCATGCCCAGGTATAGGCCGATGAAGAAGGTGAAGAATAGACCCCAGTAGGCGAAGACGGCCGAGAAGTTCGGCGCCGTCACGAGGGCGCTGGCATCGTCGGCGCTCATCTTGCCCATCCACCAGAATACGTACGTGATTGCCGCTGCCACCGCCCAGAAGAGAATCAACGCGAGTACGCGTTCCGCTGCTTTGGAGTTCATAGTCCCTCCAGGAATCGCGAGTAGTCATGAAGTAATTCGACGGAACCCATGGGTGTGCTGGGAGTTCGTGAAATCTGGCGCTATCGGAGCGGCTGCCTCCGTTGGGCGGGATCGCTGCCTCCGTTGGGCGGGATCGCCCCAAGACTCGCCCATGCCGGAGGAGGTCTGAACACATAGGCATCACCCTCCCGTGCGGTGTCGACTGTGTCACCGTGCGCGCGAAGGGAGTGGGATAGGGCGCCTTCCAAGGCGCCCCTGTTGACCTCATCGGCCGCTACACTACTTCTTGCTCTTGCGGTTCGCACTCCCCCGAGCCGTATAGCTGTATAGCTACTATGATGAGGGAAGTCGGCTCAGAAGTCAATACGATCGTATGCGCTCCTGTGAGGTCGTCCGAGTCGACGGCGCGCGACCTCAGAGCGTGGCGCACCTCCCTGCCTGCGTGTCGTCCGCGCCGCGCTTCGGGTACCATCCGCTGACGAGTGAAGGTCATGACGGCAACGCGGGAGACGTGGTGGGTTGAGGTTGCTGCGCGAGATGTGGGGTACGCCCGGGGGCCGCGGTTTCCTCATGCTCGCGATGATGTCAGCGGCGTTCGGCTTCGCCGTCAACGCCCAGCAGGGTCTCTTCACCAACTTCTTTGAAGAGGTGTTGCTGCTCGAGGGCCCACAGTTCGGCTATATCACGGCCATCCGCGAAGTGCCTGGATTCTTCCTGATCCTCCTCACCGCCGTGCTCTACCGTGTCCCCCTGCAGCGCGTGACCGCGGGCGCTCTCGTCCTCTTCGGCGTCGGGCTGGCCCTCATCGGCTTTTCGAGCAGCTTCTGGGGAGTCGTGCCCTGGGTGGTGCTGTCCTCCCTGGGATTCCACACCGTCCTGCAGACCCAGCCCGCTCTCGGCATGAGCCTCACGACTGAATCGAGAAGCGGCCGGGTCCTCGGGCAGATGGCTGCGATAGGTCAGGCGGGAACCTTCGTCGCGCTCGCGCTGATCCTCCTGGTCTTCCACTTCGAGCTCGTCTCGTTCCGGCCCATGTTCGTCTTCCTGGGGACGATCGCTCTCGTGGGGGCGTTGGCCATCTTCCGGTTCCCTCACCTGCACGAGGGGCATGCCCAGGTTGCGGCGGCGCGTCGGGAGCCCATCGTGTTCAGGCGGGCCTACCGGTACTTCTACCTCCTGAACATGCTCGACGGGGCCCGTCAGCAGATCTTCTTCTCCTTCGGGCTGTGGGTGCTGGTGAACCGGTTCCACCTGGGCGTAGCTCAGATCTCGGCCGTGCTGCTGGCTGTGGCGTTCGTGAACATGGTCTCGGCGACGTGGGTGGGCCACATGATCGACCGGTACGGGGAGCGTCGCACACTCTCTCTGGTGAACCTCGGGTTCGTGGTCGCCCTCGGCGGCTACGCCCTGGCGAACCACGTGGCCATTGCGATCCTCTGCTACGTGATCTACTGGTTCGTCGGTCCGATCGCCCCCATCGGGGCAGCCACCTACCTGCGCAAGATCGCCGTGCCCGCGGAGGTGGCCCCGAGTCTGGGCATGGGCGTCACCTTGCTGCACGCCACAGCGATCGTCGTGCCTGTCGCCGTGGGTTACATCCTCAATTTCGTGGGCTACCAGATCCCGTTCTTCATCGCGTGCGGCTTCGCTCTCATCACGTTCGCAGTGACGCTCAGACTGGACCCGAGGGCCCAAAGGTCGGCCGAGCGCGTTGTGCTCGACGAAGCGACTGCCGCATCGTAAGGGCGGGCGCCCCATCCGGCGTGAGCCGGGGGGCCGCTTCGGGGCAGGCGGTTCCCAGGCACGAAGCGCCACCCACGTTAGACCCGAGCCCTCAGCGGGCATCTACTCCCTTACGTGCTCCCTCGGCTTTCGATGGACGCCCGCGTCTCATGTGGATCGTGGTGGGGGCCACATCATCTTCGCCGCCGCCACACCGGCTGCGGCCATAGGCAAGGAGTGAGTCATGGGCAACATCGTCGAACTCGATGTCCGAGAGATCCCGCCGTACGAGCGTCACGGTCGCATCTTCGACACGTGGCACGCGCTGCCGGTGGGGGACGAGATAGTCCTCACCAACGATCACGAGCCTCGCCCTCTCTACTATCAGTTCGAGGCAGAGTACACGGGGCAGTTCGAGTACTCCGCGGAAGAGCGCGGCGAGCACTGGTGGGAGGCACGTATCAAGCGAGTCGCCGCCGCCCCCAGCGAGTAGGCTCGGCACGGGCGATCAGGCGTGCCGCCGGCTGTGTGGCGGGGGCCGTGCTGCGACGCCCGTGCGCGACTGCGCTGGCCGAGCAGCCGGGCCGGGAGTGACTCGACCGCTTGTGGCCGGGCCGGTGCTAGAATGTGTGCCCTCGTTCGCCCGGTCCCGCCGTCGATCCGTCGCCCAAGGAGGTCGCATCCGTGGATAGAGACACCGCTCTCCGATTGGTCGAGGAACGAGTCCCCAACCAGAACCTCGTGAACCACATGCTGGCCACCGAGGCCATCATGGGTGCTCTCGCCGACCGCCTGGGCGGCAACCGGGAGCGCTGGGCGCTCGCCGGTCTGCTCCACGACCTCGACGTGGCCGAGACGGCTGAGCTCTTCGAGGAGCACGGCCTGCGTTCGGTACGGTGGTTGCGCGAGGAAGGTCTCGATGACGAACAGGTGCTGCAGGCCATCGGTTCGCACAACCCTGCGAACGGCTCGCAGCCGACCTCGACCCTTGATCGCGCCCTCTTCGCCGCGGACCCGCTCACCGGGCTGGTGACTGCCGCGGCCCTCATCCGGCCCGAGAAGAAGCTGGAGCTGGTGCAGCTGAAGAGCCTCAAGAAGCGCTTCAAGGAACCCTCGTTTGCCAAGGGCGCTCGTCGTGAAGACATCGCTACGTGCGAGGAACTGGGCATTCCCCTGGAAGAGTTCCTCACCATCGGGCTCGACGCGATGAAGTCGGTGGCTGCCGACCTCGGTCTGTAGGCCTGAGGGCCCATGACCATCGACGGCACCCGCTACGCCCACACCAACGTGATCGCCCGCGACTGGCGGGTGCTCGCCGGCTTCTACCAGGAGGTGCTCGGCTGCGAGGCCGTGCCCCCGGAGCGCGACTACGCCGGGCCCGAACTCGAAGCGGGCACGGGAGTGGCGGACGCCACGCTCGCCGGCGTGCACCTACGGCTGCCCGGGCATGGTCCCGATGGCCCCACCCTCGAGATCTACTCGTACTCTCGTCTGGCTGACGGCCCGCAACCCGCGGTCAACCGGCCGGGGCTGGCGCATCTCGCCTTCGAGGTGAAGTCGGTACTCGAGGCACGCAGCGAGATCCTGCGGGCCGGCGGCGCCGCGGTGGGCGAGGTGGTGACCCTCACTACCACGGTGGGGACCCGCGTGACCTGGTGCTACGTCACCGACCCCGAGGGCAACATCCTCGAGCTGCAGTCCTGGGCCTGACCCCATGGCGGCGGAATGGCCTTCCGCATCAGCGGCCCGGGCACGCCGCCTCGCTGCCTCGCGCTCCCGCCGTTCGCATCAGAGCTTCCCGCGCGACTAAAGGTGCTCGAAATGCGCGGGCCGCAGCGAGCCCAGATCGGACTCCGCCAGGGTCCGGTCGATGGCTGCGATCAGTTGATCGCGCTGGTGGGGAAGCCTGCCGTGCAGCGGCAGGTAGTTGGTGATGTGGTCGGAGACCAGGGTGACCGGCACCGTGATGTTCTCGAGGAGCAGGCGGGTCTCCAGCAGGGCTTCGCGCGGGCCGGCCTCGACGAACTCGCCGCGCCGCCTCTGGTGCCACAAGGGTGTGTCTTCCTGGATGTAGAGGGTGCGGGGCCGCACGATGTCGGGCGCGATGGCGTTGATCACCGCCGCCGTGCCGAGAGCATGCTCCCGGTAGCGGTCGCGCCCGCCGAGGCCTACGAGCACGTAGAGGCTCACGGGGAAGCCGGCCTCCTTGAGCTTGCGGCCGGCGGCGACCATCTCTGTGGGGGTCACGCCCTTCTTCACCCGGCGCAGCACCTCTTCGTCGCCGCTCTCCAGACCCAGGTAGACCACGCTGAGCCCGGCCTCGCGGAGTTGCACGAGTTCGCCGACCGTCTTGCCCGCGTGGATGCCTCGCTGGACAGAGCCCGGATCATCCGCGACCCACGATGTGGCCGCTTCGGGATCCCCCGGCGGCTCCGTGTCTGCCCCCGTCGGCTCTTCGCCTGCCGCCGAGGAGGCCGTCCCGCGGCTCTCCGGCGGCTCGTCACCGGCGGGCGGCGTGAGGTCTTGGGCGAGGTAGCGGGCGCCACCGTACGTACCCACGTGCTCGAGCTCTGGGAAGAGCCTGTACGCCTCTTCCAGAAGCATGCGGAGTTCGCGGGTGGGTAGTGCTATGGTGTTGCCGTCGGCGAGGAAGATGGAGGGCACGTGGCGGTACGAGTGCCGTGCCGCTCGCAGGTCGTCGAGCACGTCGTCGATGGGTCGGGTGCGGAACCGCCGGTCTTTGTACATGCCGCAGAAGGTGCAGCGATTCCAGGGGCACCCGATCGTGACCTGGACGATCAGGCTGTGTGCCTCACAGGGCGGACGGTAGATCTGACCTTCGTAACGCATGGTTTGGATTCTAGCAGCGAGCGCCGGGGCCGATCGGGGGAGGTGACGGGTGGAGTCCATGGGCGGAGCCTACGCCAGGGCGATCGAAGAAGCCACCAAAGAGTTCCAGGCGGCCGTGCCCGCCGTGATGGCGGAGGCGTCGGGCGTCGAGTTCCGAGAAGCTCAGGCCCCTGGGGAGACGAGCGTCTTCAAGGTGCCGCTGATGGATTCGGTTCTCGACATCACGTATCCAGAGGGCGCGGTCACTTCCGATGGCAAAGGGGCCGTCGTGGCCATCGTCGTGGTGACGCTGCACTACCTGGCGCGGTCGGTGGGGCTGCTCGATCTCTCCGAACCCGTGCGCTTCGCTGGGCTGCCCGGCGCGAGCGCGTACGCGGGGGCGTTCCGCTCGCACACCGAGGTACCCTTGCTCCAGCGCTTCGGTGAAGACGGTGCGGGCTTCGTTGCGGCCGTGTCCGCGCTGGGGGGCGTGCCCGACGGCGGCGAAGCGTATCCGGAGGTGGCCTGGGAGGTGCCTTTCTTCCCGCATCTGCCTCTCGGGGTGCGCTTGGGGCTTGCAGAAGACGCCATGCCGGCGGAGTGCGTGATCACCTTCCCTCGCCGCTGCGGCTTCGTCTACCACGTCGAAGACCTTGCGGTGATAGGGGAGTTGTTCGCCGCTCGGCTGTTGGAGGTCGCTGAGGCCGCGCTTGGAGCTGAGGGGCACGCCGAGCCGGTGAGACTCATCACCTTGTTCAGTAGGGTCGAAGCCGATCTCATGGTGGCGAAGCTGCGCAGCGCCGAGATCGAGGCTATCGTCCAGCCTGAAGCCCTCTCGGTGGTCTTCGGACTCACCATGGACGGCCATGCACGCCTCCACGTGCTGGTGCGCCCGGAGGATCTCGCCGAGGCCCGCGGCGTCCTGGATACGGAGGGGGTCCCGTGAGGCGGGGGTCGCGACGCCCGCGGGGGAGCGATTCCGGCGTTCGTCGGTCGGCTGCCCCGAGCGCCGGAGGAGTGATGGAGACGCGTCACCGCTCGGCTGCGGAAGAGGCGCGGGGTTGGGACTCCCGTCTGGATCCGCTCGTGGCGGTCACACGTGGGGGGTGCGTCGAGCAGGTGCACCGGGGAGTCGTCGCGGTGGCCGACTCCCAAGGGAGCCTCCTGGGCGGGGTGGGTGACCCCGAGACCCCGGTGCTCCTGAGATCGGCGGCGAAGCCGTTCCAGGCTTTCGCGCTGGTGGTGAGCGGGGCGGCCGACGCCCTCGACCTCTCCGACGAAGAACTGGCGGTGATCTGCGCGTCCCATGCCGGTGAAGACCGGCACGTGGCCGTGGTGGCCGGCCTCCTCGAGCGCTTGGGGCTCTCGCCCGACGATCTTGCCTGCGGGGTACACCAGCCGTTCAGTCGTTCCGCGCGGCGGGATCTCGTCCTGGGCGGTACGTCCCCGTCGCCGCTCCAGAACAACTGCTCTGGGAAGCACGCGGGCATGCTCGGGTTCTCGTTGTTCCTGGGAGCGCGTCTGCACGACTACAGGCAGCCGACCCACCCTGTGCAGCGCGCCGTAGCCTTGAGCGTCGCGGGGTTGCTCGATCGCGCACCCCAGGGCCTGCTCAAGGGCGTCGATGGGTGCGGCGTGCCCGTGCTCCGCGTCACGGCCCGGGAGGGCGCGACGCTCTTCGCCCGACTCGCCGAGGCGGCGGACCCCTCTCTCGAACGCATTCGACGTGCGATGACGGCCCATCCGGGCCTGGTGGGGGGCGAAGAACGGTTCGACACGCGATGCATGGTGCTCGCGCCCGGTGAGATCGTGAGCAAGGAAGGCGCGGCCGGCGTGCAAGGGATGGGGCTCTCGGCGGGGGCGGACAGGCCCTCCCCGGTGGGATGCCTGGCCAAGATCGGAGACGGCGGGACTGCCGCCGTGGGGCCGGTGGCCGGGTCGTTCCTTCGAGTGTGGGGCGAGACGGCCGCGGGCGAGGAGCTGGGCGGCGAAGACTCCTTGGTCGTTCAGTCCCTCGCCGGAGCGGACGTGGGTCGTCGGTTGCTGCTCTTCCGCGACGCGGAGTTGCGCCGTCGAGAGCCCCTCCGTGGTGATGCGGGGTCCGCAGATGTGTGCGCGTCGAGGTCCGCATCGGCGCCCGCGACTTCAGGCGCCGCGTCGGCGGCGCGGGAGATCACGGTCGTCGGGCACGCATCGGTCAACCGGGCCGCGATGCGCTTCCTGCGAGAGGAGTGGCCGGCGGCCGACGCCGAGATCTTCGGCAGGTCGTACGATTGGGGCGCCGAGTCGCTCGATCTGGTGGCCCGCTGCGGCCGGCGCGTCGTCGGCGTGTTGCGTGCCCACTTCTCAGGAGGCGTTGCCACGGTGAACGAGCTCCTCGTGAAGCAGGAGAAGCGGGGCCAGGGCATCGGCGGTCGCCTCATGGGCGTGTTCGAGACTGAGGCCGTGAGGCGCGGCTGCCACAAGGCCGGCCTGCGCACTCCCGCGGGTGCCCGAGCCGAAGGCTTCTATCGTGGCCTCGGATACGCGCGTGAGTACCATCTGGTTCGGCACCATCACGGCCACGATTTCGTGGGGCTGGTGAAGCTCCTCGACTGAGGGGCGCCCCGGCGATCGAAAGGCGCCCGGGGTCGAGTCCGGCCCGCGCCGGGTGACGCGGCCGGTCCTCACCAAGTGACGCGGTATACTGGCGCCTGCGGGGATGGGCGGTGGTCGCCCGTCCTCGGTCCCGATGCGGGAGGCGTCTCTTGTTCAGGATCATCTACCTCTTCATCCTCACGGAACCGCCGTCGTGGGTGGCCTACGTTCACACCGCGGTCATGTTCGCCCTCATGGGGCTCGCCTACATCCAAGCGGGCCGGAAACGCATCGGGTTCATGGCCGTGTTCCTCACCATGACCGGTATCTTCATGTTCGATATTCTGGGCTACCTACCGTTCCTGGCGTGGATGCGCATACGCGAAGGACGTCGCGCCGCTGCGGCACGGGCCGCATCGACGGAGTGACCCGCCGGGCGTGAGCCTCACCCGTGCAGGGCCCGGTGAGAGACGATGCCTCTGGTCAGGTGGTCGCTCTTTGGTATCATTTGTGGAGCGCGGAACCACGGGAGATGGTGGGAGGTCGATCGGCACGGTTAGATTCGCGTCCATGATGAAGGCGTGGGTTTCCATTCCAGGGTGGCGAGTGGTCGGCGCGCTGGGGATTGGAGTGCTCGTGCTCGCCGGGGCCGCGTTCGTGGCCGTGCAGTATGCGACGGCGTCGTCTCTGGGTGGTGTGATGCCGGCGGAAGGCAGCGTCGTCGACACCTCGGAAGTGGTGGTATCGGTGAACCTGCCCGGGTTCGAGCCCGGAGCCGCCGAGGTCGAGATGTTGGTGGATGCCGAGCCTGTGCCCGCGGAGGCTCTCGAGCAGGTGGCCGGCGGGGTGCGTGCCCAGGTACGGCTGCGGGACGGTGCCCACTGGGTGCGCGTCACGGTGGTCTCCGGCAACATCTTCTCGCGCCGCATGGTGAGTCAGTGGGAGTTCACGGTCGACACCACCCCGCCCTCGGTCACTTTGCGGGAGCACGGGCCGACCGTCTATTTCGTGGCGTCGGCGGCTCGTCTGGACCTCGTGTTCCGGGAGCCGGTGGAGGCCACGTTGGAGTTCGACGGCACGGAGGTCGCTCTCGAGGGCGAGGGCAGTGAGCGATCCGCCGGCTTCGAGGTGGGTCCGGGTAAACATCAGATCCGCGTCACCGCCGTCGATCGCGCCGGCCATACCACCGTGAAGAACTGGACTGCCTGGGCGGACTTCACGGCTCCGAAGGTCACTGAAGTCACATGGCCGGAGGCGACTTGGGACGAACCGGCCGCCGGCCTCGTGGTCGAGGTGGAAGACGATCAGCCTGAGGGTATCGACTTCGCGATGCTCATCGACGGCGCCCCGGCCGACTTCACGCGCCTACCGGTGCCCGAGAACGAGTCCGCCCGCCGGTTCGTGGTCGATACCGCCGAACTTTCGGAGGGCGAGCACACGATCGAATACCAGGTCACCGATCGCGGCGGTCGCACGCAGGGCCGTGCTGAGACGATCCTGGTTGACTCCACCGAGACCTTCGGCGCCCGCGAGATGGGCCTCGGGGCCCGCGGGCGTGACGTCACGGAACTCCAGAAGGTACTCACCCGCAAGGGTCTTCTTACGGGCGACCCGAGCGGCACGTTCGACGAACCCACCGCCGCCGCCCTCGTGGGGTACAAGTCGGGCAAAGGGCTCGACTCCACGCCTACGCTCGACCGGGAGACGCTCGTCAGTCTTCTCGGCGCCATCCGCATCGACATCTCCGAGCGCCGCCTCTACCTCTACGACGGCGACGAGGTCGTGAAGACCTACCCGGTCGCCGTCGGCGTCTCGCGCTACCCGACGCCCAAGGGCGACTTCCACATCATAAGCAAGGTGTACCATCCGTCGTGGACGCCCCCGCCGTCGCCGTGGGCGGCCGGCTTGAAGCCGGTACCGGCGGGCCCGGGCAACCCGCTGGGCACACGCTGGATGGGTCTCTCGGTCCCGCACGTGGGCATCCACGGCACGTACGCATCCGGGTCCATAGGCAGCGCTGCGTCCCACGGCTGCATCCGTATGTACATCAGAGACGTCGAACAGCTCTTCGAGATGGTGTACGTGGGCACCCCTGTGCAGATCGTGCCGTGAGCGTATCGTGAAGCCGGGGGACTCATGGAAGTCCCCCCTTGGTCGGCGCAGCGCTGGGAAGATCGTTCGTGACCTCTTGCTGGTCTTTGTGATCCTGGCCATGGGGTTGCCGTTCCTGGTGGCAGGTGTGGGAGAGGCGCATCTGACTCCCCGGCAGGCCGAGCACGCCCGCCTCGCCCGCCTCGCCGCCTACGAGCAACAGGATTGGCTCGCGAACTCCATGGCCAACAAGGTGATCTCCGTAGAACCCGTGCCCGGCGGCGCCCGCATGTCACAGCGGTACTACACGTTCTTTGGGCTACCATGGGGCTGGTCTGAGGCGGTGGTGGGCGACGCAGGGGATGTGAGCGACCTCTCGACGGGTCTCACCCTGGGGTCGCTCTTCTAGAGGAGGGGCCGGGATGGATCAGGGTAGTGAGAACGCGCGGGTCGCGGTCGAGGTCGAAGGACTCCGCAAGGCCTTCGGGGCTGGGGACACACGCGTCGAGGCGCTGCACGGCGTCGACCTGAAGGTGGAGCATGGGGAGTTCCTGGCGGTCATGGGGCCGTCGGGGTCGGGCAAGAGCACCCTTCTCCACCTGATCGGCGGCCTGGACCGAGCCTCCGGGGGTGTGGTGATCGTGGGTGGCGAGGACCTCGCGTCTCTCGACGACGACTCACTCACACTTCTCCGCCGCCGCCGCATCGGCTTCGTGTTCCAGGTCTTCAACCTCTTGCCCATCTTGACCGCTGAGGGGAACGTCGCCCTTCCACTGGTGATCGACGGTATCGACGAGAAGGAAGCCGCCCGTCGTGCTGTCGCGGCCATGGAGTCGGTGGACATCTCGCACCGGCGGAGCCACCGGCCCTCGGAACTCTCCGGGGGAGAGCAGCAGCGCGTCGCCGTGGCTCGGGCACTCGTCACGGAACCCGTTCTCATCCTCGCCGACGAACCCACCGGCAACCTGGACAGCGCCTCGGGAGACCACGTGATCGCGATTCTGCGCCGGCTGGCGGACGAGCGGCGTCAAACGATCCTCATGGTCACGCACGATCCCAGGGACGCCGCCGCCGCCGACCGCGTGATCACGCTGAAGGACGGCCGGGTGGCCGACGAACAGCGCCCGCCGGAGCGGCGTCCCGCCGAGGATGGGTTGCGGGAGTTCGAAGGGAGCCGGTAGTCGTGACCTTCCGTTCGTACACGCTGAGAGAGCTTCGGCGGCGCCCGGGGCGCACGCTTCTCACCCTCCTCGGCATCATCATCGGTGTGGCAGCGGTGGTAGCGGTTTCCCTGGCGACGGCGACGGCGCGGGACGCCTACCGCACCATGTTCGACAGCGTGGGCGGGCGCGCGGAACTCGAAGTGGTGGCGGGGGCGGGTCACGCTTTCGACCCGGCTGTGGGCCTGGACCTGGCAGAGGTGGAGGGGGTGGAGTGGGTGGTGCCGGTGGTGCAGGCTCAGGCCGCCCTGCTTACCGACACCGGAAGGGCATCCGTGCTTGCGCTCGGGGTCGATCCCGAACTCGACGGCCTGGTGCGCGACTACGACATGCGCGAGGGCACGCCTCTGAGCGGCGCATCCGACGGTGGCGGCGGGCCGGTCGAGGTGCTCCTGGAAGCGGGCTTCGCGGACTCCCTGGGGGTGAGCGCTGGAGCTGAAGTGCGCGTCCTCGCGCCCACCGGGCTTGCCGAAGCTGTCGTGGCGGGGCTGGTGGATTCGCCGGGTGCGGCCGCCTTCAACGGTGGCGCAGTTCTCTTCACGAACATCGGCGACGCGAGGCGGCTCTTCGCCGTCGACGGCGCGAATTCGCTCCAGCTGGTTCTCGCCCAGGGGGTCGCGGTGCGTACCGTGGAGGAACGGGTCTCCGCCATGCTGCCGGTAGACCTCCTCGTGCAGACTCCTGCTTCGCGGGGCGATCTCGCTCGGGATAGCGTGGCCGACACAGAAGCGGGTCTCAGTTCCTTGAGCGGCCTCGCCCTCGTGGCGTTCTCTCTGGTCGCCGCAGCCGGCCTTCTTCTCGGGACCCTCCCGGCCACGACGGCGCCGCCCCTGTTCATGACCTTGGTCACAGGCTGCGTGCTCGTTATCCCGTTGATCACACCGGCGCTCACCCGTTTCTGGGCCGCGGCGCTGGTGCCTGTACTGGGCATGGCGGGTCGCCTAGCTTTTCGGCAACTCGAGCTCCCCGCGCGACGTGCCGTCCGTCTCGACATCGTAGACGCGCTCCACTACGAGTGAGCGTCACTACGAGTGATCCGGGTCTCTCTTCGCCTCGGTGGGTCGTCTGATGGCGTAGGTGGGGTACTCTGGTACGATTCAACGCTGAGAGCGCGACGGCGTCCGGAGTGAGTATGATCTGGCGCGCCTGACGGGGAGGAAGTGAGCGACGGGTGGCTGTCGTCCTAGGGATCGACATCGGCGGGAGCAAGATCGCACTCGGGCAGGTGGACCGTGAGGGTCGCCTGGTGAATGTGCCCCTGCGTGCCACGAGTGACACGAGGGGCGAGGCCGAGTTCCTCGAGGGACTGCTCAGGGCGATCGAGGAGTCTCTTGAGGCCATACGCATCTTGGGCGAAGAGTGCATCGGGATCGGCGTTGGGTGCGCCGGAACTGTCGACACCACCCGCGGCACCATCGTCGTTTCCCCCAACCTGCCGTTGGTCGAGGTGCCGCTCGCCCGGATCGTGCACGAACGGATCGGCATGCCGGTGATCCTCGACAATGATGCCAACGTGGCCACGCTGGCCGAGGCGCGCGTGGGAGCGGCCGCCGACGCACACCACATGGTCATGCTCACCTTGGGCACCGGCGTAGGTGGGGGGCTCCTTCTTGGCGGTGAGCTGTACCGAGGCGCGACGGGTGCCGCCGCCGAGCTGGGCCACACGATCGTGGCGGCCGGCGGCGAGCAGTGCCGCTGCGGAGCGTACGGCTGTTTGGAAGCATACGCCTCGGGAAAAGCCCTTGAGCGGGTTGCCGCACGCCTCGTACAGGCCGGTGGTCTTCTGGCGAACCGGGCCGGGGACGCCGGCGCCAGAATCGGGCCTCGAGAGCCGGAGCCGGTCGCCGCGGCCGCGATGGCTTCGCGCGAGGCTTTCTCGGAGCTGCTCGACCTGGAGCCCGCCCACGCATCGGTGCGTGTGCCTGTTGAGGGCCTGGTCGCGCTCAGCGAGAAGAATGCCCTCACGGGCGAGGCGATCGGTCGACTTGCTCTGGGCGGAGACCCGGCGGCGCTCGTCGCGGTGGCGCATGTGGGAGCCTGGCTGGGGGTGGGCGTGGCCAACTTGGCGAACATCTTCAATCCGGAGGTCATCGTCGTGGGTGGCGGATTGAGTAGTCTGGGCGATCTGCTCTTGGTGCCGGCGCGCAAGGTGCTCGCGGCCGCGGGCCTGTCACCGAACCGTGATGTGGTGAGACTGGTGACTGCTTCCGCGGGCGCCGACGCCGGGGTGATCGGGGCGGGTCTGGTAGCATGGGAGGATCTCGCGTAGCCGGGGGGCGCGAGGCTTCGTCCTCGCTCCGGGGAACGCAGCGGAAAGCGGTCGGCCCGCCGACGAGGAGGGCACTATAGGTTCGGCCGCGCGATGCCGATGCTATACGGATTGGACGAGCGACGTTCGCGAGGTTGGCGGAGGCGCCGGGTCGGGCGAACGGTACCCCATGGGTAATGGCGGTCGCTTCATGATGAAGACCTTGGAGGACGAGTGACGGCTGACGATTCCATCTACAACCGGCCCTTTATCGGGGCGGAGGACGACGTGCGCGAAGTGGTCACCATCGGCGTGATCGGCGCCGGACGGCGCATGACGCCTCTGCTGAGCCGCATGCTGGAGTACGACTACGTCGACGTGCGCATGGTGGTCGACGCCAATCCTCTGGCTCCAGGCATCATGATCGCCCAGTCACTTGGTGTCCCCACCAGCGAAGATGTCGCCGACATCTTCGCTATCCTCGACACTCTTGACTTCCTGTTCTGCGTGAACGACGACGTCGAACTCAGAGATCGGGTGATCGGGGAGTTCCGCAAGACGAACAACCGGCGCACGATGTTCCTGAACGAGCTGGCGTCGCGTTTCATCACGTCTCTCACGAAGGACGCGCGCCACCTGATGCAGTTGGTCCCCCCGCCGCTCCCGCGCGGCGAGAGAGACGAATCCGAAGCCGGCTAGGGCTGCCTCTCCCTTCGACGGTACCTGTGCCGAACGGGGGCACGATTGCTCTACATATGTGCGACTCCCATCGGCAATCTCGACGACGTGACTCTGCGCGTGCTGCACGTGCTGCGCGCCGCCGATGTGATCCTGTGTGAGGACACTCGACACACCGGCGGTTTGCTGAGACGCCACGAAGTCACCCCCCGCTCGCTCTTGAGCTTCCACGAGCACAACGAGGGCGCTCGTCTCGAACGTGTTCTCGCCCTGCTGTCGGAAGGCAAGGACGTGGCCCTCGTCTCCGACGCCGGCCTCCCCGGCCTCTCGGACCCAGGCTTCACCCTCGTGCGGGCTGCCGCGGAAGCGGGGTTCGAGCTGACGGTGCTGCCGGGTCCTTCCGCCGTGTCCACAGCTCTCGTCGCCTCGGGATTGCCCACCGACCGCTTCGTGTTCGTGGGTTTCGTTCCCAGGGGGAAGGCAAAGGTGGTGGAGTTCCTCGAGGAGGCGGGACGCGCCGGCGGCTCGGTGGTGGCGTTCGAGTCGCCGCACCGCCTTCGCGCCACCCTGGAGGCGGTCGCCGCACGGTGGCCGGAGCGGCTCGTCGCCGTGTGTCGTGAGCTCACGAAGGTGCACGAACAAGTGATTCGCGGCACTTCGAGGCAGGTGCTCGACGCCCTCGACCCGCGGGTGCGCGGTGAGGTAGTGCTGGTGCTGGCACCTTCGGAGGGTTCAGAGGGAGGCGTCGCGGCGTCGTGCGGCGCGTCGCCTCGGGAGGCGGAGCAGGTGCACGAGGCTCTGGGCGCGCTTCTAGCCAAGGGGTTCCGCACCAAGGAGGCGGCCGACCTCGTCGCGGGCCTCACGGGTCTCGATCGGCGCGCCGTCTACGCCGCTGCGCAAGAGGTCAAGACGCGGCTCGAGTGAGCGCAGGGCGCGGGGCCCGCGCCGGCGGGTGAGAGGCAGCTTTCTGGTAGAATAGCCGCGCCTCGCCTGCTACGAGACCGCCTCAGCGGGCGGCCGGCCGCACTGCGGCGCCGGCCGGTGCCGCGCACACCTCGCACACGGGAGCCGACCTCCGAACATGGGCAAGTTCTACGTGACCACTCCGATCTACTACGTGAACGACGCGCCGCACATCGGCCACGCTTACACCACCACGGCCGCCGACGTGGTCGCCCGCTTCCACAGGCAGCTGGGCGACGAGGTGTTCTTCCTCACCGGCACAGACGAGCACGGAAACAAGGTGGAGCAGGCTGCGACGGCCCGCGGTGTCACCCCACGGCAACACGCAGACGAGATGGTGGGCAAGTTCAAGGAGGTGGTGCGGAAGGTCGACGCCACCAACGACTTCTTCATCCGCACCACCGACGCCGAGCACGAGGCCTTCGTGCAGCGCTTCGTTGAGCGCTGTCGCGAGAACGGAGACATCTTCGAGGGCTCCTACTCCGGCCTGTACTGCTCTGCGTGCGAGGCGTACTACATCGAGGAGAACCTGGTAGACGGCCTGTGCCCCGACCACGGCACCGCGCCGTCCTTCATGGAGGAGAAGAACCACTTCTTCCGGCTCTCGGCGTACCAGGACAGATTGGCGCAGCACTACCGGGCGAACCCCGACTTCGTCAAGCCCCGCCATCGCTACAACGAGGCGCTCTCGTTCATCGACCAGGGTCTCGACGACATCTCGATCTCGCGTGCCACGTTGAAGTGGGGCATCCCCGTACCGTGGGACCATTCTCAGGTGATCTACGTGTGGGTCGACGCCCTCATCAACTACCTGAGCGCGCTGCACTACGCTCCCGGCGACGATCTTGTGTCCCGCTTCTGGCCCGCGACCTACCACATGATGGCTCAGGACATCCTCAAGTTCCACGGCATCATATGGCCCGCCCTGCTCCTCTCGGCAGGCTACGAATTGCCCGAACACCTCTTCATCCACGGCTACTTGAAGCTTGGCGGAGAGAAGATGTCGAAGACCCGGGGGAACGTGATGGACCCCTTCCCGCTGATCGAGGAGTATGGTCCCGACCCCTTCCGCTTCTACTGCTTCCGCGAGGTGAACTTCGGGCAGGACGGCATGGTGGGCGAGGACAGTTTCAGGGCGCGATACAACGCCGAATTGGCCAACGACCTCGGCAATCTGCTCTCGCGGTCGGTGTCGATGATCGTGAAGTATCGCGGCGGCGCCGTGCCCGCGCCGGCGGGGCGCACTCCCGATTCCTCGCCTCTGGTCGCCGACGCGGCCGCCGCCGAGGCGACCGCGAAGTCGCGGCTCGAGGAGATGGAACTGACCGGAGCCCTCGAGGCGATATGGGAGTTCGTGCGTCGGCTCAACCGGTACGTCGAGGAGCAGGCGCCTTGGAAGCTCGCAAAGGCCGGAGAGGACGCGGCGCTCGACGGCACCCTCTACGATCTCGCCGAGGGTCTTCGGGTGTTGGCGGTGCTTCTGCACGCATACATGCCCGGCACGAGCCGCGAGATCATGAGCCGAGTGGGGCAGACTGCGGAGATCGCCGACTTCGCCTGGCAGGAGGCTTCGTGGGGCCGGCTCGAGCCCGGCGCCACCCTGGTCGCCGGCGCGCCGCTCTTCCCCCGCATAGAGATCGCCGAGTAGCGTCTACGACCACGAGGAGCGCGCTCTGTTCGTAGACGGTCACACCCATCTGGACCACTGCCGCGCGGATGTCGCGGAATTGGTGTTCGCGGCCCGCGAAGCGGGTGTGGGCGCTATCGTGCAGTCCGGCACCGACGTGGCTTCCTCGCGTCTGGCGGTAGACCTTGCCGAGTCGTACGACGATGTCTGGGCCACAGTCGGTTTCCATCCTCACGACGCCGCGGAGGCCGACGACCTGAGTCTGGCCTCGATAGAGGAACTCGCTCGGTCGCCGGTGGTGGTCGCGGTGGGGGAGACAGGTCTCGACTTCTACCGCGATCGTTCGCCCCGCGACCGCCAGGAGCACACTTTCGTGCGGCATCTGGAGATCGCGCGCGCCGCCGGTCTTCCCGTCGTGGTGCACACGCGCGAAGCCGAGACACGCACGTTCGAGTTGTTGGCCGCCCATGCGCCGGATCTCACGGTGGTCTTGCACTGCTTCTCTGCGGTGGACCACGTGGATCTGGTGATCGAACGGGGCTACTACCTGAGCTTCGCGGGGAACGTCACCTACAAGAACGCCCCGCGCCTGCGTGCGGCCGCCGCCGCAGCTCCCCGGGACCGCATCCTCGTTGAGACCGACGCCCCCTATCTGGCCCCCGAACCGTTGCGGGGGCGCCCGAACTCACCCGCTCTGGTGCCGCACACCTATCGCCTCCTCGCGCAGGAGCTGGGGCTTCTGCTCGACCAGTTGGCCGACCTTGTGGCCGGGAACGTGGCTCGAGCCTACCCTCGTATCGAGTTGAGGGCGTCTCATATCGAGCTGAGGGAGTGAGCGCCGAACGTACCCCGCGGCAGGTGTCGCTCGCCCGGCTGGTCGAGTTCGGTGTCGTCCCGAAACGCAGCCTGGGGCAGAACTTCCTCGTCGATGACAACATCATCGGAGTGATCCTCCAGCGCCTGGCGCCGCTCCCCGCGGATGTGGCCATCGAAGTGGGGGCGGGGTTGGGCATTCTGACCCGGGCTCTGGCCGAGGTCGTAGCGCGCGTGCACGCCTTCGAGATCGACCGATCTCTGGCTCCCGCGCTTGAGGCCACGCTATCCGACACGGAGGTCGCAGAGCGCGTTCTCCTTCAGTACCGCGACATCATGAAGGTGCCCCTCGAATCGCTCGAACCGCTCCCCACGATATGCGCGAGCAATCTGCCCTACTCGGTGGCCGCACCGTTCCTCGGTGAGGCGCTCGAACGACTTCCCTCGGTGCGACGGTACTGCGTCATGATGCAGAAGGAGGTGGCCCATCGGCTTGCGGCCTCGTCGGGTGGCAAGGACTACGGGTCCCTTTCGGTGTGGGTCCAGCTGCACGCGCGAATCGTCGAAGTGCGGGCCCTCTCTCGCACGATCTTCCATCCGCAGCCCAACGTGGACTCGAGTCTTGTGACCCTCGACCGCTCTCCCATCGACCCATTGGTGACCGAGCGGCCCACCCTGATGCGGGCGGTAGTGGAGGGGGCGTTCTCGCAGCGGAGGAAGTTGGCCGTGAACGCCCTCTCGGCGAGTCTCGGCGTGCCGAAGGAGGCGCTGGGTGACGTGTTCCGGCTGGCGGGGGTGCCCACCCAGGCGAGGGCGGAGGCGGTGGAGCCGCACGGCTTCGTGGCTCTGGCCCGGGGTCTGATGGAGTTCGGACTAGATGACCGATACAATGAGACCCCCGGCCGCAGTGGTCGGGCCGGGTCCGGCTGACGATAGGAGTGCCCAGGATATGGCGTGGTTGAACGAGCAAGGGCGGCCTGCCCGTAGGGAATGGGTGCGGTGGCTGTCGCGCTGCGCGGTGGTCGCGACGGCGTTGCTCGTCGTGCTGGTTGTGGGTGTCGGCTGCGCCGCCGAAGACCCCCCGGACCTCACGGTGGGAGCATTGGGCGCGGCCGTGGGCGACGCCAAGCTCGACGAGACCGACTTCGCGGCTCTTCACTCCTCGTTCACCACGGAGGAGTACCTGGGCAGCGCCGAGTCGGAGCAGGGCAACTACCAGCTCTACTTGGCCGCGAAGGCCGCGGATCTCGGCTTCAACAAGCCGGGGCCGGGCACGTTGGAAGTGCGCAAGGAGGTCTCTGGAGACTCGGCTACTTTCTCGTTCGTGTTCGAACGCAAGGAGGGCCTGTTCGCCGTCGCCGACGTGGGCGTCGTCGAGATACACCTGGTGCGCACAGACGCGGAGCCCTACCCTTGGCGCATCAGCGCCATCCAGTTGCTGAGATGACCGCGCTGAGCGGCAGCGTCATCCTTCGGGCGCCCGCCAAGATCAATCTGAGTCTTCTCGTGGGGCCACCCCGCCCCGACGGCTACCATCCTCTGTCGACCGTGTTCATGCCGGTGGACCTCTCCGATCGTCTGGAATTCACCCTCGACGCGGCGCCCGGCAGCGCTCCCGGCGAGTCTCGGTTCCATGTGGAGTGCGACGGCATCCCGAGTGAGTCGAACCTCGTCTCGAAGGCGCTCCGGACGGTGGAGGCGCTTACCGGCTGGCTGTTCACGGGCAGCGTCACGGTCATGAAGGGCATCCCGACGGGCGCCGGCCTCGGCGGCGGATCGTCCGATGCCGCGCTGGCGCTTCGTACCGCCGCCAGGCTCGTGGCCCATCTGGGCGGGCCGCGCCTCGATGAGAAGGCGCTGCAGGCCGCGGCGCGCGACCTGGGCGCAGACGTGCCCTTCTTTCTCGCTCCGCACACTTCACTCGCCGCGGGCGCGGGCGATGCTCTCGAGCCGCTGTCGCTGCCGGAGATGCCGCTGGTGTTCCTCCTCCCGCGGGAAGAGCTCTCCACCGCCGAGGTGTATCGCGCGTTCGACGGGAATGGGCCCGCTGAGGACAACCAGATGTTCGAGACAAGGAGGCGCGAGAACGAAGCCGCGTGGCGCGACCTCTCGCACCAGTGGGTGGCCGGGCGTGAGAGCGCCGAGATCGTACGCGGAGTCGCCGAGTTGCTCGCGAACGACCTGGAGCCTGCCGGCTTCGGCTTGGTGCCCCATCTAACGCGGTCGAAGGACGCGCTCCTCGGCGAGGGGGTGCTTGGATCGCTCATGAGCGGTTCCGGCCCGACGCTGTTCGCCGTCTGCGAGTCGTGGGCCGGCGCTGAGCGAACCGCCGAGAGGATGCGCCGAAAAGGGCATGAAGCGTCGCCTGTGTGGGGAGGAGTCCGTGCTGTCCCCGGTCCTTGACAGCGTGCGACCCTCTGCCTATACTTCCCCGGCCGGTCCGGGCCTCGAGCCCTTTGCGCCGAGCGCGGGAGCGATGGGGCGTAGCCAAGCGGTAAGGCAACGGGTTTTGGTCCCGTGATGCGTAGGTTCGAATCCTGCCGCCCCAGCTTCTATCTCTTTCTCGCCTTTCGTATTCCCGTGGCGTGTTCCATGCGGGCGGGAGTACGGGTAGACTCGAAACCGTCACACCCGGGTCTGGTCCGCGGCTGTGGTCAGCCTATCGGGGGCGCACATCGAAGTGAGTAGTTCGATCGATACTGCTGTCGTCCTCGCAGCCGGCCTTGGCACGAGGATGCGCTCCTCGCTGCCCAAAGTGCTGCACCCCGTCTGCGGGTCGCCGCTCGTCACCCACGTGATCCATGCCCTTGAGGGCGCCGGTGTCTCCCGGGTGATCGTGGTGCTCGGCCCCGGGCGGGACGACGTCCGTGCTGTCCTGCCGGAGAGCTGCACAGTGGCCGTACAGGGGACGCAGCGCGGCACCGGCGACGCACTACTCGCCGCCGACCGCTGCCTCGGCGACGGTCCGGTGCTGGTGGTTCCGGGTGACACGCCGCTCCTCACGTCGGCTGTCTTCCAGTCGCTCATGCAGGCGTACCTGTCGGAGGAGGCCGCGGCCGCCGTTCTTACCATGTGCCCTCCCGACCCCTCCGGGTACGGCCGCGTGGTGCGTGGCGCTGACGGCACGGTGCTCCGCATCGTCGAGCATCGCGACGCTTCCGTCGAGGAGCTGTCTATCGGCGAGGTCAACGTGGGAGCGTTCGTGCTTCCCGCCCGCCTCTCAGTCGATCTGCTCTCGCGCCAAGACGCGGCGAATGAGCAGGGCGAGGTGTACCTCACCGACGTGGTAGCGGGGCTCCGCGAACTCGACCAGAAGGTCGTGGCGGTGCCCGTGGAAGATCACCGGGTTGCCCTCGGTGTGAACACCCGCGTGGAGCTCGCGGAGGCCCAGGAGCACATGCGGATGCGCATATGCGTGGACTGGATGCTGGCCGGAGTGACTATCGAGGATCCCGCGTCTACGCACATCGACGCCACCGTCACTCTCGAGCCCGACGTGCGACTACTGCCCTTCACGTGTCTACGCGGGGCGACGCACATCGCGGCCCGAAGCGAGATCGGCCCCAGCTCGACTCTGGTGGACACGCGGGTCGGTGCGGATTGCCGTGTGCGCCACTCGTACACCGATGGAGCAGTACTCGAAGCGGGTGTCCAGGTGGGTCCGTTCACCTATTTGCGCCCGGAAGCTCACCTCGCAGACGGTGCCAAGGCCGGCGCTTTCGTCGAGATTAAGAAGAGCCGGGTAGGGCCCGGCAGCAAGGTGCCGCACCTGAGCTATATCGGCGACACGACCATCGGCAAGGGCACGAATATCGGCGCCGGCAACATCACAGCCAATTTCGACGGCCGTGAGAAGCACCGCACCGTCATCGGTGATAACGTGCGAACGGGTTCCGACACTGTGTTCGTGGCCCCGGTGACGGTGGCGGATGGGGCGACGACAGGCGCAGGGTCGGTGGTGACGAAAGACGTGCCTGCCGGCGCCTTGGGCATCGCCCGGGCGCGTCAGCACAACATCCTCGACTACGCCGCACGCGCGAGAGCCCTGCGCGCGGGAGCAGCAGGGACGGATGCATCCGTCCCACGTAAGGGTGCGGACATGGGCGGACCGGGGGAGATCCCGGAAGACCAGGGAGGGTCAGATGACTGACGGGCCTGCCATCCAGGCCACCGTCCGCCGGGCTACGTACCGGTCGCTGATGCTGTTCTCGGGCCGCGGCAACCCCGAACTCAGCGAGAGGATCGCGGAGAAGCTGGGCATACGACTCGGATCCGTGCTCACCAAGACCTTCGCCGACGGCGAGATCTATGTCAAGTACGGGGAGAGCGTGCGCGGGGCCGATGTCTTCATCGTCCAGCCGACGTGCCGGCCGGTGAACGAGAATCTCATGGAACTCCTCATCATGATCCAGGCCGCGAAGTTGGCCTCGGCGCATCGCATCACCGCCGTGGTGCCCTGGTACGGCTATTCCCGGCAGGACAAGAAGAGCCAGCCTCGCGAGCCGATCACGGGGCGCCTCGTCGCCGACCTGTTGGTCGCCGCGGGGGTCGACCGGGTGCTTACCATGGATCTTCACGCCGGGCAGATGCAGGGGTTCTTCAGCATCCCGGTGGATCATATGACTGCGATCCCCATGCTGGCCGACTACTTCCGCTTCAAAGGGCTGGACGACGTGGTGGTCGCGTCGCCCGACGCGGGCGGGCTCAAGATGGCGAAGCGCTTCGGCGACCGCGTAGGGGCCTCGCTGGCCGTCCTTACGAAACTCCGCCCGGAACACAACGAGTCAAAGGTGATGCACGTGATAGGCGACGTGGCCGGCAAGACGGCCATCATCGTCGACGACATCATCGACACCGCCGGCACGCTATGCAAGGGCGCCGAGGCGTTGCTCGATCGCGGCGCCACCGCGGTGTATGCCGCGGCCACCCACCCTGTGCTGTCGGGTCCCGCGTACGACCGCATCGCCGACTCCCCGCTCAAGGAGCTGGTAGTAAGCGATACTATCCCGCTGCGCAGTGACGCCCACCGCGACAAGATCGTGGTGCTGTCCAGTGCGGGCATCTTGGCTGATACCATCCACAACGTCTTCGCCGACGAGTCGGTGAGCGCCCTCTTCCAGGGCGAGAACCAGCTCTTCTAGCCGCGGCGAGACCCGAGTACCAGGAGAAACACATGGAAACAGTGAAGTTGACCGTCCGGCCCCGAGAAGAAGTAGGCAAGGGGCCGAACCGCCGCCTGCGGGCCGCGGGGTCTGTTCCCGCCGTGATCTACGCGAAGGGGCAGGAAGCGGTCTCCCTGAGCATCGACGCAGCCGCCCTCAAGGGCGCGGTCGGCGGCGGCTCGAACGTCGTACTCGAGCTTGAGTATGAGGGAGAGAAGAGCCGCAAGAAGCACTTCGCAGTGGTCAAGGAGTTCCAGCGCCACCCGACCCGCAACGTACTTCTTCACCTCGACCTTCACGAGGTCGATCTGAAGCAGGAGATCGAGGCCTCGGTTCGCGTCGAGCTCGTCGGCATCCCTGCGGGAGCTCAAGAGGAGGGCGTGCTCGATCACTCGCTCTGGGAGGTCACGGTGCGGGCTCTGCCCACCGCCGTGCCCGCACATCTCGAGCTCGATGTGAGCGCCCTGAATATCGGCGACAACCTGCGGGTGTCTGATCTCACGGCGCCCGAGGGCGTGACGATCCTGGACGATCCCGAGACCACGATAGTGTCTGTGCATCCTCCGCGCCTTGAGGTCGTGGAAGAAGTAGAGGGTGAAGAGGGCCTCGAGGGCGAAGAGGGCGAGACCGCTGAAGGCGCGACAGCCTCTGAAGGGGACGCTCCGGCAGAAGAGAAGTAACCGCCGTCCATCGTCCAGTCTCTGGAGCCGGGGGTTCCGGGTGCGCCGATGCGGCGCCTCGGCCCCCGGCCTTTCTTCCGGGTAGGTGTGCATGTTCCTAGTTGTGGCTCTCGGGAACCCGGGTGCCGAGTATCAGCGCAACAGACACAACGTCGGCTTCATGGTGGGAGAAGAGCTGCGCCTCCGCAACGGGTGGCCGGCGTTCCGCACCCGCTTCCAGGGCCTGTTCGGCGACGGACAGATGGCGGGCGAGCGAGTGGCCGTGCTTCTGCCGCTCACCTTCATGAACCGATCCGGGCAGGCCGCAGCTGAGGCGGCGCGATACCATCGTGTGTCGCCGGAGAGCATCTTGGCCGTGCACGACGACGCGGAGCTCCCGTTCGGAGAAGTGCGTCTGAAAGAGGGCGGCGGTCTGGGCGGCCACAACGGCCTGCGCAGCATGGAAGAGCGTCTGGGCACTCGGGGATACTGGCGTGCGCGGGTGGGGGTGGGGCGCCCGACCTCCAGCCGGATCTCACTCGCGGACTTCGTGTTGAGCGATTTCTCCGAACCGCGTGAGGAAGTGCTCCTTCTGGTCGGGGCGGCGGCGGACGCGGTCGAAGCCTGGGTACGAGCCGGAGGCTCCGACAGCGCCGAATCGGCCGCCTCGGGTCGCCCCAGGGGAGCCGACGCTGTGCCTCCCGCCGACGCCGCTCCCGACGGCGACTGAGCCGATCGAGAGCTTGTAGCATGTCCGATCTCACCTCATTCCTAGCAAGGACGCCCGACTTCAAGGCTCTCCTTGAACGTGCTTCCAGTGAACCGGCCGCCGTCGAGGCTCCTTCGTTCGTGCACGAGTACGTGGCGGCGACCGTGTTGGCCGCGCCGGCATGGCGTGGAGACACCTGCTTGGTCGTCACGGGCGGGCAGGATCTCGCTGAGGAGGCGGCTCGGGAGCTGAGCCTCCACCTGCCCCGCCACCGGGTGCTGCTGCTGCCGAGCCGCGGCGTGTGGTACGGGTCGGAGGGCGTCGTACCGCCCCGCGTGGTGGGGAACCGCTCGCTCGCCCTGGGAGCCCTGGCCGGCCCCACGGTGGTAGTGGCCGAGGCGGCGACCCTCATGGAGCGCGCGCTCCCGCCGGTGGCCCCGCCTCTTGTGATGAAGGTGGGCGAGCACACTCGCTTCGATGACCTCGCCGGTGCGCTCGTCGACCTCGGCTACCAGAGGGTCGACCAGGTCGAGGATCCCGGTGAGTTCTCGGTGAGGGGCGGCTTGGTCGATATCTTCCCCACCACGGAGTCCGCGCCGGTGCGGGTGGAGTTCTGGGGCGACGACGTGGAGAGCATCCGCAGCTTCTCGGTGTACTCCCAACGATCGTTGGCCTCGCTCGATGAGGTGCGGGTGGTGGCCGCCGAGGAAGACGCCACCGCCGAGTCGCGACCCGTGCACGAACTCCTCCCAGCGAAGGCGCGGGTGCTGCTGCTCGACCCGGCGCGGATAGAGGGTCGGGTCGAAGCGTTCGTCGCGGACCTCGACGACGTTGCCGGGAACGGGGCGGGCACCGCGTCTGGGTGCGGGGAGTACGGAGGACGGCGCGCCCGCGACTGTTACCTCACCTGGGAGGAGGTGCGCGCCGCCCTCGAGACTCATCTGCCCCTGACCATCCGCCGCCGCGGGGACGCCGGGCGGGAAAGCGCTCCCGAGGGCGCGGCAGCCCTCACCATCCGTGCGACCAGCGGCGAGATGCCTATCGCCAGTCTTCCGGATGCCGAGAAGGCTCTCGAGCGACTCGCAGGTGAGGGTTTTCGGGTCGTGGTGGCCTTCGAGTCGCGGGCCGAGGCAGAGCGGGCGACATTCATACTGAAGCGTGCGTCGGGCAGGCAGGCGGCCGCGGGACAGATTCCCGGCGATCCCGGCATCTCGTATCTGGGGGTGCCGCACCGCCGCCATTTCGTGCTTCCCGACGCCCATCTCGCTCTGCTCACCGACACCCTGCTGTTCCCTCGCCGGCGAAAGGCAACGGGTCCGAAGCGCCTCTCGGTGGGGGCCGCCCTCTCGAGCTTCCGCGATCTGCGCAAGGGCGACTTCGTGGTGCACGAGGATCACGGAGTAGGGCGTTTCGAGGGTATCTCCACGAAGACGGTCGCGGGCGTCACGCGCGACTACCTCGACCTGGTGTTCCGCGACTCCGACATGCTCTACCTGCCGCACGATCAGATCGGCAAGGTGGGGCGCTACGTCGGCGCCGACGCCACGCCTCCTACGCTCTCGAAGCTCGGCGGTAAGGCGTGGTCGCATCTGAAGACTCGGGCACGGGCCGCGGTCAGGGAGATGGCCGCGGAGCTGCTCAGGCTCTACGCGCTGCGTCAGACGACTCCGGGGCACGAGTTCCCCGAAGACGGCGACTGGCAACGTCGCTTCGAGGTGGCCTTCCCCCACGTCGAGACCATCGACCAGCGGCGTACCATCGACGAGGTGAAAGACGACATGGAGCGGCCGCAACCCATGGACCGCCTGATCTGCGGCGACGTGGGCTACGGTAAGACCGAGGTCGCCCTGCGGGCGGCGTTCAAGGCGGCCATGGACAGCAAGCAGGTGCTCGTGCTCGTGCCCACCACGATCCTCGCGCAGCAGCACTACGGCACGTTCCGCGAACGCATGGGTGAGTTCCCGGTGCGTGTGGAGATGGTGTCTCGCTTCCGGTCGCCGAAAGAGCAGCGCCGCATCCTGAACGAGTTCAAGACCGGGTCTGTCGACGTACTTATCGGCACCCACCGACTCCTTTCCGCCGATGTGCAGCCGAAGGACCTGGGGCTGGTGATCGTGGATGAAGAGCAACGCTTCGGCGTCGCCCAGAAGGAGGCGCTGCGCACGATCAAGCTCAAGGTGGACGCTCTCACCCTCTCCGCCACGCCCATACCGCGCACGCTCCACATGTCCCTTTCCGGAGTGAGGGACATCTCGGTGATCGAGACGCCGCCTCGCGACCGTCATCCCATCCAGACATACGTCGGCATCTACGACGAGCAGATGGTCCGAAGGGCGGTCGAGCGTGAGGTGGGCCGGGGCGGGCAGGTCTTCTACCTGCACAACCGGGTGGATACCATCGAACGTGCCGCTGGGCGGCTGGCGGAACTCATGCCGCAGGTTCGGTTCGGCGTCGCCCATGGTCAGATGCCTGAGGCGGCCCTGGAGCGCGTCATGCTCGACTTCCTTCGGGGGGACTACGACGTGCTGGTGAGCACCACGATCATAGAGAGCGGACTCGACATACCGAACGCGAACACGCTCGTGGTGGAACGCGCCGACCTGCTGGGGCTCTCGCAGCTGTATCAGATCCGCGGACGCATCGGGCGCTCGGCCCGGGTGGCGCACGCCTTCCTCTTCCACCCCGACGAGGAGGCGCTCACCGAGGAGGCCCGCGCCCGCCTCTCCACCCTCGCGGACTACACCGAACTTGGATCCGGCTTCAAGATCGCAATGCGTGACCTGGAAATCCGTGGCGCCGGAGACCTACTGGGCGGCGAGCAGTCGGGTCACGTCGCGGCTGTGGGTTTCGAGCTCTACCTCTCGATGCTCCAGGAGACCGTGGACGCCTTGGAGGGCCGGGAGACCCGCGCCGCGACGGCGCCGCGGATCGACGTGGGGGTGGACGCATACGTGCCTTCGTCGTATATCCCCTACGAAGCCGCGAAGGTCGATCTGCACCGACGGATAGCGATCACCGAAGGTCGTGAGGCCCTCGCCGAGTTGCGCGAGGAGCTGGGCGACAGGTTCGGGGACGTGCCGGAACCAGTGGACAACCTCATCTTCCTGGGGGAGGTGCGCGACACTCTGCAGAAGCTCGGCGTCTTCACACTCTCTGTTCGCCGGCACAAGCTCACGATGACGGGCCTTTCGCTTCCCCCGGGAGGTCGCGAGAGGCTATTGGCCCGCGACCGACGCTACGTATATTCACCCACGCGCGGGGAGCTCAGTCTCGGGCTTCGAAGCGACGCGCGCTCGGTGCGTGAGGCGGTCGAGGGTGTGCTCGGTGATATACTGCCCATCTGGTCGGGGGCGGCCTCTGAGGCCACCTGACTGGGTCTCCGACCAGAGATCTGACCGACCCGCTGGCGTCAAGAAGCCGCCGGCTTTGAACTCCATTTGAGACAAGAGGAGAGTCGAATCGTGACCAAGAGGATAGTCGCCACCATCGTCATGCTGGTTCTGGTGGTGGCGGCGCTGGGGTGCAGTGGGGGCGACCTGCCCAAAGATGTGGCCGCACAGATCGGCGACACGGTCATCACCATAGAGGCGCTCGAGGCGCGGGCCGCTGAGATCCAGGCTCAGAACCCGGACCTCGTGCCCGATGCCAAGGAGAATCCGGAGGAGTACACGAAGTTCGTCAATGACGTGCTCGACTACCTCGTCACGCTCGAAGTGGTCACCCAGAATTCGACGGCGCTCGGGGTGGACATCACCGACGAGTACCTCCAGACCAAGCTGGACGAGATCAAGGTCATGTTCGGCGGCGACGAGGAGGCGTTCAACGCGGCCCTCGCGGAGCAGAATCTCACCCTCGACCAGTTGAACAGCAGCCTCCGCGAGAGGGAAATGCTCGATGCCGCGGTGGAGGCCGTCACGACAGACCTCGTGATCGCCGACGAGGAGATCGCCGCGTACTACGAGGAGAATCAAGCGCTCTTCAGCGAATCTGAGACCAGGACAGCCCGTCACATGCTCTTCGCTCCGGGCGACGCCGTCGACCCCGAGGCCGAGTTCACCGACGAGGAGTGGCAGGCGGCTTTCGCTGAGGCCGAGGCGGCCCGGAAGCGTCTGTTCGACGGCGAAGACTTCGCCACTGTGGCCCGCGAGGTCTCGGAAGATCTCGGTTCCAAAGAGCAGGGCGGCGACCTCGGGCAGGTGGCGCGGGGTGTGATGGTGCCCGCGTTCGAGGAGTCTGTCTTCTCGATGGAGGCCGGCGAGGTCTCCCAGCCGGTGAAGACCCAGTTCGGCTACCACCTGATCAAGGTGGAGTCGGTCAACGAGGAACGACTGCTGACCCTGGACGAAGTCCGCGGCAAGATACAGTCGACCCTGTTGGATGAGGCGAAACTGGTCACGTGGGATGAATGGCTGGCTGCGGCGAAAGAGACCGCCGGGGTGCAAGTCGCCGAGCAGTACATCAAGGAGACCACCACCACGACCGCCGCGGGTGCCACGACCACGACCGCGGCCGGCGCGACCCCGACGACCGCGGGTGAGACCACCACGACCAAGCAGTAGGGCTGGGATCCACAGCGCCACAACAGCCATCGGCGGGGTCGGCGGGTGATCTCGCAATCCCGCGGGACTGCGTGGTCGCACCGGCCTTTGAGGGAGGTGTGATGGCGGAAGCTGGGCAGGAAGAAGGTGCCGCTCCTCCGCGGCGGGCGGCGGTCATCGAAGAGTTGGCCGCACTCTACGACCTCACCGCCAAGCTTCGCCGCGAGTGTCCCTGGGATCGGGCTCAGGCACAGCCCGACATCGTCGCCTACACGCTGGAAGAGACCTACGAACTGATCGACGCCGTCCGCTCCCTGGGCGCGGCGCCGCCGGTCGACGATCCGCGGCACTCCGATGTGCGGGGCGAACTCGGTGACCTGCTCTTCCAGGTGTACTTCCTTGCTCAGGTGGCCGAGGAGGCCGGGTGGTACGACCTTGGGCAGGTGGCGGCCGGTATCCGCGAGAAACTGGTGAGGCGCCACCCGCACATCTTCGCCGACGCCCACGCGGACACGCCTGCCGAGGTGCGCCGCACCTGGGACGACATCAAGCGCCACACCGAGGGCCGCGAGGGGATCTTCCACGAGGTGCCACAGGCGTTGTCGGCCGCTCTCTACGCCCAGAAGCTGCAGCAGCGGGCGGCGACGGTGGGGTTCGATTGGCGCGAGGCCGCGGAGGTGTTCGCCAAGATCCGCGAGGAAGCCGATGAGCTCGAGCAGGCGCTCACCGCCTCTTCCGACCGCGACCGGCGACCGCTGGCCGACGACCATCGGGGGGCCTCCCCGGCGGATCCCAGGGTGGCGGCGGAAGTGGGCGACCTGCTCTTCTCGGTGGTCAACCTGGCGAGGAAGCTCGCCGTCGATCCGGAACTCGAGTTGCGTGCCTCGGCTCGTCGCTTCATGCAACGCGTGCAGCAGGCGGCCGAGATGGCCGGTGCGGATGGCGCGCGCTTCGAGGGCATGGACCTCGAGACGCAAGAGACCTACTATCAGAAGGCGAAGGCAGTGACCAACACCGGGAGCCCGGCCGAAGAGCCGTCTTCTCGGGATGAAGTCGATGGCGGGAGAGAGGGCGCGACGCGCGGCGACCGCGGCCCACGAGCAGAGGGAGCGTGAGTTCATTGACGGTGATCCTCGACATCTACGGACGGCAGATACTCGATTCGCGCGGCAACCCCACGGTAGAGGTGGAAGTGGAGTTGGCCTCCGGGGCCCGCGGTCGCGCGGCCGTGCCCTCCGGTGCGTCGACGGGACAGTTCGAGGCTGTGGAGCTGCGCGACGGCGACGAAGCCTACGGTGGCAAGAGTGTCCTGCGGGCGGTCGCCAACGTGAACGAGATCATCGCCGACACGCTGGTGGGCCTCGACGCCCTCGACCAGCGCGAGATCGATCAGCTGCTGCTCGATCTCGACGGCACCCCGAACAAGAGCAACCTGGGCGCGAACGCGCTGCTCGGCACGTCGCTCGCCGTGGCACGCGCGGCCGCGACCGCGGTGGGCATGCCCCTCTATACCTACCTCGGCGGCGTGAACGCCTACCAGCTGCCGGTCCCCATGATGAACATCATCAACGGCGGAAGCCACGCCGACAACAACGTCGACCTGCAGGAGTTCATGTGCATGCCGGTGGGCGCTGAGACGTTTACCGATGCCCTGCGTATGGGTGCGGAGGTGTTCCACTCGTTGAAGAAGGTGCTCTCGAGCCGCGGACTGAACACCGCAGTGGGCGACGAAGGCGGCTTCGCTCCCGATCTGTCGAGCAACGAAGAAGCCATCAAGGTGATCCTCGAGGCGGTGGAGAAGGCCGGCTACACCCCGGGCGAAGAGATCTTCATCGCGCTCGACCCGGCTTCCACGGAGTTCTTCGACGTCGATCGCGGCCTCTACGTGCTCGCGGGAGAAGACCGCGCGCTGACCCCAGCAGAGATGGCCGGCTACTACGCCGAACTGTGCGACCGCTATCCCATCATCAGCATCGAAGACGGCATGGCCGAGGAAGACTGGGAGGGGTGGGCTGCCATCACCGACACCCTGGGTTCCCGTATCCAGCTCGTGGGTGACGATCTCTTTGTAACCAACACGCAGCGGCTCAGCCGGGGCATTGAGCTCGGTGTTGCCAACAGCATCCTGGTGAAGGTGAACCAGATCGGTACGCTGTCCGAGACCCTCGACACGATGATGATGGCCCACCGGGCCGGCTACACCACCGTGGTGAGTCACCGGAGCGGCGAGACCGAGGACTCCACGATCGCCGACCTCGCCGTCGCCACCAACGCCGGACAGATCAAGACGGGCGCGCCTTCCCGCGGTGAGCGCACGGCGAAGTACAACCAGCTCCTTCGCATAGAGGACGAGCTGGGCGAGGTGGCCGTCTATCCCGGCATGAAGGCCTTCACGAACCTGCGCCGGGGGTGAGGCGCGGGTGAGCGGAGCAGAAGCCGGAACCGGACGCCATCCCGCTCGACCAAGGCTCGCCGGCGGCGACGGGCGGACGTTCCGCCGAACGCGGATCGTCGCTACACTCGGCCCCGCCTCGCAGAGCGCCGAGGTCGTCGAGGCCCTTCTGTTGGCCGGCGTGAATGTGGCGCGGGTGAACTTCTCGCACGGCACGCGCGCCGATCACGGGCGCCAGATAGAGCTGGTGCGTTCGGTCGCTGCGCGCCTAGACCGCAACGTGGCGGTGCTCCAGGATCTGCAGGGTCCGAAGATCCGCGTAGGGCGCGTGGCCGACGGGGAGGCGCTGCTGGTCGCGGGCGCGTCTGTGCGGTTGCAGCCCGACGACGGCGCCCTCGGCACAGCCGAGCGGCTGGGTGTCTCCTTGGCCACACTTGGGAGCCAGCTCGCCCCTGATACTGTGATCCTCATCGACGATGGGCGGGTGCGCCTGCGAGTGGTCGCCGTGGATGGCGAGGCCGTGCACTGTGTGGTCGAAGTGGGCGGCGTGGTGCGAGACCGCAAAGGGGTGAACGTGCCGGGTGTCACGCTCGACGTGCCGTCGCTCACTGAGAAAGACGTGGCCGACATCGAGTACGGGGCTGAGTGTGGCGTGGATCTCGTGGCCCTCTCGTTCGTGCGTTCGGCCGCGGATGTACATCAGTTGCGCCAACGCCTGCAGTCGCTGGGCAGCGGCGCCCGTATCATCGCCAAGATCGAGAAGCACGAAGCGCTCGCGCACATCGATGCGATCATCGAGGCGTCCGACGGGGTGATGGTGGCTCGCGGCGACCTCGGCGTTGAGATCCCGCCCGAGCAGGTGCCGCGCTGGCAGAAGGCGATCATCCGCCGGGCCACGGCTCGGGCACGCGCGGTGATCACGGCCACGCAGATGCTCGAATCCATGACCGCGGCACCCACCCCGACCCGCGCCGAGGCCTCCGACGTGGCCAACGCCGTGTACGACGGCACCACGGCAGTGATGCTATCGGGGGAGACCGCTGTGGGAGCGTACCCCGTCGAGAGCGTGGCCACTATGGCCCGTATCGTGGCCACGGTGGAGGAGGATCTGTTCGGCGCAGTAGAGGGCGCGGTTTCCGCCGGCGCCTCTCGGGGCGCCGTGGGCTTCCCGGCGAGCGCGGGCTCTCTGCCGACCTCGGCCCCCCGGCCGAGCGCGGGCTCCCGGCCGAGCGCCGGAGGCGAATTGGCGGCGCCCGATACCACGGAGGCCATCAGTCGAGCCGCGTGCGCTCTCGCGGCGGACCTCGGCGCGGCGGCCATCCTCACACCCACCCGCACGGGGGCAACGGCGCGACAGGTGTCGAGGCACCGCCCCGGCGTACCGGTGATAGCAACCACTCCGTCCGAGGGGGTACGTTCCCAGCTGGCGTTGGAGTGGGGGGTGGTACCCATGGTGGTCGCGGAGGCCTCGGATACCGACGAGACAATCCGGGTGGCGCTTCGCGCCGCGCGGACCACAGGGCTCGTGACGACGGGTGATCTGGTGGTGGTGACCTGTGGCGCGCTGGTCAACGTGCCTGGATCGACGAACGTGATCAAGGTGGAGCGGGTATAGAACTCGTAGCAGGAAAGCCGTCGCTCGGAGAGAACAATCGTTCAATGGCTGCCGACAAGAAAAGAGGCGCCGGCGGAGGCGTCGCAGCAGACAAGACCCGTCGGCGTCGTCAGACTGCCCGCACCGCGGCTCCGCCGAGCCCGGTCACCCGCGCATCAGCGAAGCGCGGCTCCCATCGCCGTGGGCGGATCATGTCCCCGTGGCTTGCGGTCGTTCTGGTCGTCATCGTGGCTCTCGGCGTCTACGGCAGCGTGAAGCCGTTCAACGATCTCCAAGACGTTCGGCGGGAGCACGCGGAGATGGAAGCCCAGGTCGCGCTGCTCGAGCAGGAGAACGCGGCGGTCATCTCTCAGATCGGCCTTCTCGAGCGCGATTCGTATGTCGAAGCGCTTGCCCGTTCTGAGCTGAACCTGGCACGGCCCGGTGAGGACGTGTACATCGTTACCGGGGCGCCCGAAACGGCTTCGCCGTCGGCCGAGGACCCCAGCGCCGAAGAACCCGGCCCCCTCGAGAAGCTGCTCGATTCCCTGCGCAGTCTGTACTGACGCCGTCGTTGGGCGGTGAGCCTATGGCCGCGGAGGACAACGATCACCGTTCGGTACTGGGTGGCCAACTCGGGCGCATACCCCGCGGCACGTGGCGCGTGGTGGCGGTCTGCCCGTTCGGGTTGCCGGCCGTGATCGAGACGGCGCCGTATCTAGACGACGACGCCCCGTTCCCCACTCTCTTCTATCTCACCTGTCCCTCGGCGGTCGAGGAGGTCTCGCGCGCCGAGGCTGCAAGCGGCGTGGAACGCTTTCGGCGCCGGCTCCGCGATGACCCGGTGCTTGCCGCCTCCTTGGACGAGGTCGATCAACGGTGCCGTGAGCGCAGGCACGAGCTGGCGGTCGGAGTTCCGAACGTCGCCCGCGTCGACAACGGGGCGGTGCTGGATCGGGGCGTCGGTGGGCCGGTCGGCGGAGAAAAGGCTACCTGCCTCCACGCCTACGCCGCGACTCTCGTAGCCGCCCGCGCGGGCGCACTTGGCCATGATCCCCCCGCCGACGGGACTCTCCGTGATCTCGACGGCCTACTCTCGAACGTGGGCCCGCTGTGGTG
The DNA here is from genome assembly GCA_018830645.1 of Actinomycetota bacterium. Classification (GTDB taxonomy): domain Bacteria; phylum Actinomycetota; class Thermoleophilia; order RBG-16-64-13; family RBG-16-64-13; genus JAHJSA01. The sequence continues at coordinate 3,176 of JAHJSA010000002.1, read as the reverse complement.
CGGCGACGCACGGTGCGCTTCGTTTCTTCCGGGATCTCCCACCCCTCGGGCGGCCATCGACGTGGGCACGAACTCAGTGCGTTTGCTGGTGGGTGTCGTTGGAGGCACCGTCTGCGTTCGCACATTGGTGCGCAGAGCGCGGGTCACCAGACTCGGCGCCGGCTTCGAGAGGACAGGCCCGCTCGATCCGGATGCGGCGCGCCGCACCGCCGAGGCGGTCGTCGGCTTCGTGAAGGAGGCTCGCCAACTGGGCGCGGAGATCATCGACCTCGTGGGAACGAGCGCCTCGCGTGACGCATCCGATGGCCCGGAGTTCATCGCCCGCCTTGGCAGGGAGCTCGGCATCCGCGCCCGCGTGGCGAGCGGCCCCGAGGAAGCCCTGCTCTCCTACCGCGGCGCGACCTTGGACCTACCGGGCGAAGACACTGTGGTGATCGATGTCGGCGGCGGGTCCACCGAGTTGGTGCGGGGCGTGGAGCGGAGCGGCGCGCTCGGCCCGCCCACGGTCGGGCGCACCACAGAGGAAACGGCTGCATCCGCCCACGCCGCACCTGCCGTCGATGCCGTGAGTCTCGACCTCGGCTGCGTGCGGGGAACGGCTGCCTGGTTTCTCAGCGATCCTCCCACACCCGAAGAGCGGGTCGCCGCCAGGCTTGCGGCGCGCGAAGCCTTCCAGCCGTTCGCGGACAGGTTCGGCGCGCCCCGGCCTCTGGCGCCGCCGGAACCGGGCGCCGCTTCGCGGACGCATGCTCGGCTCGTGGGCGTCGCCGGAACCATCACCACATTGGCCTGCCTGATCCTCGAATTGGGATCGTACGATCCTGCCGTCATCCACCTGCGCGGCTTCTCTCGCTCCGAGCTTGCCCGACAGGTCGACCGCCTCGCGGCGCTCGACCCGGAGGAGCGGGCCGCCCTGCCCTGCATACAGCCGGGCCGGGCTGGGGTCATCGTGGCTGGAGGCGAAGTGCTCCTCGGAGCCATGGAAGCCCTGGGGTGGACGGAGGTTACGGTCTCGGAGCGAGACATGCTCGACGGTATCCTTCTCGAGGCGGGGCGGTAGCGGGGACGGAACGGGTGCCGGGTCGCCGGGCCGCCGGGGGGCGCTCCGGCCGTGCTGTGGGCGCGGCGGCAGAGGCGCCTATCGCCTCCTGGGCTGGTAAAGTAATGCAGGCTCGGGCCGGAGTGGCGGAACGGCAGACGCAACGGTCTTAAACACCGTTGGGCTAACCACCCGTGGGGGTTCGACTCCCCTCTCCGGCCTCTTGATTTGCAGGAATTCTTCTCAGGTAGTCATATCTGTAGATGTTCTTAGGGTACCGAAGTGCCGCGCAGTTGCCGCACGACTCACCACTTGACGTCGCCCACGGGAGCCTGCCAGGCGTAAACGTCGTCCAGCTTGGCGGCCGCCTGTTCGTCAGCTCCTGGCAGGAGGTGGTCGTACAGGTCAGCCGTGATCGCAATCCCCGCGTGGCCGGCCCGCGCGCTGACGACCTTGAGAGGCACGCCCCGGAGTAGGAGCTGAGTGATATGGTCGTGCCGCAAGTCGTGGAATCTCACCGTGGGCAAGGCGATACGCCGCACTAGATGAAAGCACTGGTCAGTAGGTTCGGGGCCCACGGTCGGACGTCGCTCGCCGGCAGCACGAGGCCCTGATCTTTGTAGCCGGCGCCCAGCAAGATGCGGTGCTCCCTCTGTTCCTTGGTGTGGAGGTGTCCGACCTAGCGGCGTTCCGAACCGCGTTGGTTAACAGAGTTGAAGCGCTGCTTGACAGGGGCTCTCGGCGAACGAGGACCTGAGCACAACCAAAACATATATCCGAGGAAACGTTCCTTCAAAGCCCTCCCGGATCCCGCGCTGGGACTTGTCGGGGGACCCGCACTAATACCTACCTACATAACTCAGCGTACTTCTTCTTCAGGGGTGTGTTCTTGACCTCGCGCTTACTCCACTGGAAGGGCTCCGCGGTCGGATTGTAGGCGGTCACGAACCCCTCGATGGCGGCGCGCACCTGGGGCTCCTGGTCGATGAGGAGTGGACCGGGCGGAGGAACCGGGTGCTCGAGAGACTCCTCAGAGAGGCGAAGCTCCGGCTCCCCGCCTGCCCGGAAGATCTCGACTACTCGCCTGCCCGGGGTCTTGACCGGGCGCTCATGCGTTCGCTCGCCACCCGCGCCTTCGTCCGCGACCACCAGAACCTCCTCGTCCTCGGTGCCACCGGGGTGGGCAAGACCTACGTGGCCTGTGCGCTCGAGAACGCCGTCTGTCGCCAGAATCTCAGGGCCCGCTACTTCCGTCTCTCGGCGCTCCTCACCGAGCTGGCGCTGGCCAAGGGGGACGGGAGCTACCCGGCCTTCATGGACCGTCTCGCCAAGACGGAGCTTCTCATCCTCGACGACTTCGGCCTCACCCCGCTCTCCCTCCTCGAAGCGCGGGACCTCCTCGAGGTGATCGACGAGCGGACGCTCACCCGCTCGACCCTGGTGGCGAGGCGAGCTGCCTCCGGACATGTGGCACGGCGCCATCGTGCCGAACACGCTGGTCAGTCTCTGCCGAAACACCCGGTCAGCTACGGCCGAACCGGGTGGTCAGTTCGGCCGAAATACGCAATGTCTTCGTCGACTTGGCGGCTGGCGGCTATCTGCGCCACCACCACAACGTCATCATCACCGGGGCCACGGGTCTTGGGAAGACCTATCTCGGCTGCGCCTTCCGCCCCAGCGCATGCCCCTCCGGCAAGTAGCGATCACACCTGTCGATCGAGTTCACCGCCATCCCCTACGTTCACCAGGGCAGGCCGGCCATCAGTGCCGTCTTGCGGAACATTACCGAACACAGGCAGGCCGAGGAGGAGCGCCTGCGCCTACAGTCCATGCCCCAATAGTCCCAGAAGCTCGAAGCCGTCGGCCTGCTCGCCGGCGGCATAGCCCACGACTTCAACAACCTGCTCCAGGCCATTTTGGGCAACACTGATCTGGCCCAGGAGGTCTTCGAGGTGGAGTCGCCCGTGCAGCAGGAGCTGAGCGAGATCCGCGCGGCCGCTAAGGGCCCGTCAGGAAACAAGAGAAAGGAGCAGAGCTCACTTCGTCGAAGAGAGGGGTATGGGCGGCGAAGAGGCAATCGGTGAGCGCTATCGGGCACTGGCGGGCGAGCTTGACGAGCGCCGTCGACGGTTGTGGG
>JAHJSA010000111.1 GCA_018830645.1 Actinomycetota bacterium | reverse complement strand
GCTGACGTTCCGCACTTCTCGCCGACCATATGGCCCCCCACCCCGTGCAGCTCAGCCCTTCGCCGACCGAGGTGGTTTCGCCGGGGCGGTTTGACCGAGGAGCAGCTCACCCGCCTCCGCTGAGATCTGCTCCATCCGGGCGACGATCTCCTCCAGGTGGCGCCGATTGGCGATCCAACCCCGGTAGAGTTCAGCCTCGGGTTCAGTGAGCCGGCGGCTCACGGTCTTCCCGGCGACGGCACGGCTCCACTGATAGTAGGGGCCATGGCGCCCTGACGGGTCTTTCTGGCAGCGGCAACCCGGCTTACCGCAGGTGGTGTAGCGCACCACCACGCTGCCCTGGCTGATGAAACCGATGTTTGCGAGCTCCCGGGCCAGGGCGCGGTAGACGCGCTCGTATCGCTCGAGTCGACTGGGCATGACACCTCGCTTCGTGGTCGGTTAGGTCCTTGCGTGGTCATCTGTCAGCATGTATACTGCCAGATGAACGTGACCCCTGTCAAGGAGGACCGCGATGCAGGCGCCACCAGGTGAGTTCACGCTGCGCAGCCGAAGCATGGGCGCGCTTCCCCTCCTCAACTTCTTCCTCACGCGCATGGGCCTCGCCGAGCGCCTGCAGACCCACCTGCCCCACGACGACGCCCGCCTGCGGCTGGCGCCGGCGGCGGTGATCGGGGTGGTGGTGCGAAACATCGTGGTGGCCCGGCGACCGGTCTACGCGCTCGCTGAGTGGGCGGCGCCCTACGACCAGGGGGCACTCGGGTTGGATCCCGGTGACGACGCCGCGCTTAACGACGATCGGGTGGGCCGCACGCTCGACCGGCTCTTCGACGCAGACCGGGCCAGCCTGGTCACCGGGATCGTGCTCTCGGTGGTCCGCGAGTTCGGCGTCAGGCTCGTTCAATTGCACAACGACTCGACCACCGTCACGGTGAGCGGCTCTTACGCCGACGCCGACGGGCGCTCGCGGGGAGGCAAGGCGACCCCGGCCATCCGCCGTGGGCACAACAAGGACTTCCGCCCCGATCTGGCGCAGCTGCTCTTCATCCTCACCGTCTCGGCCGACGGGGCGGTGCCAATCGCCTACCGGGTCACCGACGGCAACACCCCCGACGACGTCACCCACATCCCCACCTGGGATGAGCTACGGGCCCTGGTGGGCCATGCGGGCTTCCTCTACGTCGCGGACAGCAAGCTCTGCTCGAAAGAGGCCATGGGCCACATCTCGGGCCATGGGGGACGCTTCGTCACCGTCGTGCCGCATGGACGCCGCGAGGACACCTGGTTTAGGGACTGGGCGCAAAGCCACGCACCCGCCTGGCAGGAGGCGCAGCGGCGTCCCGGCGCGCGCCTCGGTGATCCCGAGCGCATCTGGCGCACCTTCGAGGCCCCGGCGCCCTCGCTCGACGGCTACCGGGTGATCTGGGTGTACTCCAGCAGCAAGGCGGCCCGGGACGCCGCGGCCCGGGCGAGACGCATCGAGGCGGGGCTGGCCGCGATCGACGTGCTGGCCGCCCGCCTGGCCGGCCCGAAGACGCGCCTGAGGACCAGGGTTGCCGCCGAGGAGGCTGCGGCGGCCGCCCTCACCGCAGCTGGGGCTACGCGCTGGGTGGGCTTCACCATCACGGAAGGAAGGGAAGTGATGTTCCGCCAGGAGCGCCGTGGCCGCCCGGGCGGTCAGACCCGCTACCGGCGCAGCGAGAAGCCCGTCTTCACCATCAACGCCGCCATCCACGCAGAGGCCGTGGCCTACGACGCCGCGACCGATGGCTGCTTCCCGCTCATCACCAACGACACCGCCATGAGCCCCGCCGACGTGCTCGCCGCCTATCGCTATCAGCCTAACCTGGAACGTCGCCACCACATGCTCAAAGGCCCCCAGGAAGTGGCGCCGGTCTACCTGCAGACACCCCACCGCATCGAAGCGCTCCTGCTCTGCCACTTCCTCGCGATGCTCGTCGAGGCGCTCATCGAACGTGAGATCCGCACCTCCATGAAGGCCGCGGGTCTCGGCGGTATCCCGCTCTACCCCGAGCTACGTGACTGCCCCTGCCCCAGCGCACCCCGCGTCCTCGAGATCTTTCACGACGTGCAGCGCCATCAGCTCACAAGCGAGGGAGAGGTCGTGCAGACCTTCGAGCCTCAGCTCACGCCGCTACAGCAGCAGGTCCTCGAGTTGCTGCACGTCCCGGCGAGCGTCTACACCTCGCCAAGCGCCCCTTGAAGTGGGGGCGCATTTGGACTGCGAGAAGTGCGGAACGTCAG
>JAHJSA010000107.1 GCA_018830645.1 Actinomycetota bacterium | reverse complement strand
CGGCCTTTGGTTTCTGTCTCATCGTCTTTCCCTTCCAAGGAAATGATGAGCCACAAACCCTCCTTTAGCAATTTAACCGATCTGTCTCATAGTCGCTGACGGGGAACACCTGTTGTCGGCCAGGAACGATGGCGAAAGGCCAAGTGTCTGCCGGAAGGTCCGGCTGAAATGTGCAGAATCCGAAAATCCGCTATCCAGTGCGACCCGTGTCATGTTGGATTCTCGGGCGATCATCTTGATTGCGTAAACAATCTTCTTCCAGAGATGGAAAGAACGGAGGGGAAGACCAACATCTTCTGAAAAGAGATGAGACAGCCGACTCTCGGATAATCCAATCTGGCGAACCAGGTCCCGGAACATGATGTCTTCGGGTGCCATGGAGTTGAGTTCGCTGAGCATCTGGGCGATCCGGTCGTCGCGCGCTTCTGCGCCAGGCAGGAATTCAGCACTGATCGATACCAGGTCCGCAAACAGGTTCCCAGCCTTATCTGCGCAAATTTCGCCAGCGTAAGCAGCGTGCAGACTGCTATCGAGATCGCGATATGCAGAGTAATCAATTGGTATGATGGGGCAGTCTGTCCTGTTCTTGGCAAATGCCCGGTAGACGGGGTGGACGGGATCGAGGTGGAGGCTGAGTACGGCCTGCCCTCGGGTGTCAAGCTGCCGATGGACACCAGGTGCAATCAGGAACCCTTCTGCCCTGTGCGTCCCGCCGGCGGCTTTGACTTCGATATCGCACCCTTCAAGAGAAAGCAGCAGAACGCCGGCTTGTCTGCAGGTCCGGGTATCGGATGCGGTCGGGGCGACATAGAAAAACCCGTCTGCAAGCGCATAGAGGTTCGCTTTACCCTCACTAAATGGCCTTGTCTGTCCACCGATCATATTGAGACTCGCTTAGTACTTTGATATGTAAGAGTAATTCCGAAAATGGTGCCATCAAGACCGCTATTTGTCAATAGTGACGAAATGACAGCAGATCGCCGCCTTCAGCATCTGAATACAATTGGCGCGAAAAATATCAGCCTAATTCATGAGGCGTTAGAGCAAGTGAAGAGTTCAGAAAATGGATGTGCAGGGGCGGTCAGACTGGATCATTGTCCGACAGGACATGATTTCGCAATTCGGCGACTTAACGCTCGATATGGAGCCGCTGCACACCGACCCCGAATGGTGCCGGACGAACAGCCCATATGCGGTTCCTATTGCATACGGCTTTCTGACCCTGTCTCTTCTGACCTACTTTCTCCATGACGCGACGAGCGATGTTTTCAAGGGCAGTCACCTGGCTGATGGATATCCCATCAATTACGGTTTCGACAAAGTGCGATTCGTGGAACCTGTGCGAGTTGGCGACGCGATCCGGGCATCCTTTGAAAGCCGGAGTGCCGTCGACAGGTCGGAAGGCCGGACGCTTCTGACCGTAGAGGCTACAGTCGAGATTCGGGACCGCTCCAAACCGGCATTGACGGCAGACTGGCTATTCATGTGGGTCCCAGCGCAAAGCGTGGGTTGCTGACAAATGTCTGGAACGAGGCCGCCACCGCTCCTGCCAACGATCTCCGCCTATGTGGATCATTGGGCAATCCGACAACCGGAGACGGTAGCGGTGGCCGCAGGGGATTGTCAGTTGACGTATGCTGACCTGAAATACCAGGTCGACCGAGCTGCATGGTGGCTCCATTCCCTGGGCGTTCGGAGGGGGGGCGTGATCGCCATCCTCGCACCACCAAGCATTGACTTCCTGTGCCTCCATCTTGCTGCGGCATCCCTGAGCATCGCAACGCTCGGGCTCAATCCGAAATACACAAGGCGCGAACTGGATTTCGTGATCGGTGACGCCCGACCAGACCTGATATTTTCATGCCGCACATTCCGGGGGAAAGATGTCAGCCCCCGCCTCGAAGGTCGCGATGTGATCTGGCTCCCTGCTGAGCCTGCGCCCCGATCAGAACCTGCCGGCGCCCTCGCCGAGGATGAGCAATGTCTGCTCGATGCCGTGCGTGCCAGTGTTGCGCCTCAAGATACGGCGCTGATCGTCTACACGTCCGGCAGTACGGGACAGCCGAAGGGGGCTCAGATATCGCACGCAGCCCTCGTTCATGCGGCGCGGGCGCGATGCATTGCGTGGCCGGTTACGCCATTCCGGATACTGAGTAACTTGCCAATCAATCACATTGGCGGCGCGGGAGACATTCCCTGCATGGCCCTGGTGGCCGGAGGGTCGCAGCACATCATGGAGAGTTTCGATGCGACGGAGACTCTGGCTTTCATGACCGAGCAGAACGTTACTGTTTGGTACCAGGTTCCAACAATGTTCCAACTCGTTCTGGATGGTATTCCTGGTGCCAAGCCAGCGCATGTCACAGCCTCAATCTGGTCTGGTGGCCAGGCGTCCGCTGAGCTTGGTCGCCGTTTGGCTGACATGTCCGAGTTCGTGGCAACCGATTATTCCATGACGGAATCTGTCGGTCCGATTTCGCTGTCTGGCTTGTTGCGCGATGTCGATTTTGTGACGCAGACATCCGGCTTCCCTCCTTCAGATCGTGAAGTCAGAATCGTGGATCTGGAAACGGAAGCGTCTTGCTCGCCGGGGCGTGACGGTGAAATCCGAATTCGGGATGCCTTCCTCATGTCGGGTTATCTCAATCGCCCCGACGCAACGAAGTCGGCTATGGATGCTGATGGATGGTTTCGCACCGGCGATATCGGCCATTTCCGTGAGGACGGGGCGCTCGTTATTACCGGCAGGATGAGCGGCATGTTCAAGTCCGGAGGGTATAATGTCTATCCGCAGGAGATAGAACAGGTGCTTGAGGCGCATCCGCAGATCGCGAGCGCAGCCGTCGTGAGCATCGCGGATCCGGTGTATACGCAAGTCGGATGGGCCTACGTGGTGCCGAGGCAGAGCGCTGACATCAGTCTGGATGACTTGAAAGCCTGGTGCCGCGACCGGCTTGCAAACTACAAGATCCCAAAGCGGTTTCACATATCCTCGCAGCTGCCAATGCTGCCTGTTGGAAAGATTGACCGGGCTCGGCTTGCCGAACAGGTTCAATCAAAACTCGGGATGGATGCACCATGATCAGCCTCGCCAATTCTGCTTCTTCAAGCCGACGATGGTACGTCCTTGGGTTGCTGATGCTTGTTTACACGTTCAGTTTTCTGGATCGCCAGATTATATCCATTCTGGCTGAAGACATTAAACGGGATCTCGGTCTGTCCGATAGCCAATTAGGCGTCCTGACAGGGCTGGCGTTTGCGGTCTTCTATGCCACGTTGGGCATTCCGATCGCCCGGCTTGCCGATACCCGCTCCCGGATCAGCATAATTTCGATTTGTCTTGCGCTCTGGAGCGCGATGACAATGGCCAGTGGGTTTGCTGTGAATTTCGCGCAGCTTGCAGCGGCGCGCATGGGCGTCGGTGTCGGCGAGGCAGGGGCGATGCCGGCATCGCATGCAATCATAGCCGAAACGTTCGATGAGAACTCCCGGTCGAGCGCAATGGCGATCTTCCAGTTAGGCGTGCCGCTAGGCATATTGCTGGGATTTCTGATCGGCGGCTGGATCAGCGAGTGGGTCGGATGGCGCTGGGCGCTGATCGGTGTCAGTGTTCCCGGCTTGGTTCTGGCACTGGTCCTGAGGCTGACCGTCAAGGACCCTCCGCACAAGCAGGGTGTCGCCAAGACACGGAGCAAAACCTTGTCTACGATCGGGAAATTACTCGCACGGTCTGATTACAGACATATTTGTGCGGGAGCGACCCTTGCCTCCATGGGAGCCTATGCCCTTATGGCTTGGATGCCTGCCTATCTGCTGCGCAGCTATCCATTATCGACCGGACAGGTAGGCACGGCGTTATCTCTGATCATTGGACTTGGCAGTGGCGTTGGCACATTTGCAGGCGGCTGGCTGGGAGACCGCGCCGCATTAAGGTCTTCGCATGGGCCTTTGCTGGTCTGCGCAGCCATTTGCCTGGCGGCGACACCCTTGTTTGTCGCAGCACTGCTCACCGACAGTCTTTGGCAGACCCTGATCCTCCTTGTTCCAGCGTTCGTTGTTTTTCTGGCCTGGATGGGCCCGAATTGGGCGATGGTTCAGCGGGTGGCCGAAGCGGACTCTCGCGCCATGGCATCCGCCTTCATATTGTTCGTCCTCAACCTGATCGGTCTCGGTCTTGGGCCATATCTTACCGGCCTTATCAGTGACATGGTCTTCGTTGGGCAGGGGGGGCAGAGCCTGAAGACCGCTATGAAAGTTATAAGTGTGGTATTTGTCTGGGCGGCAGTCCACTTCTGGCTCGCAGCCCGCGCACACCGGCGCGCCGACGGAATACCGCCGTCGAGCGGACAAGTTCCGATCGTATGATGACTTCTCCCGGTGCAGCAGCATTTAGGTTCAAGACGCGCACCGGTGCCGTGAACTAATCCAATTAAAAGCAAAAGGAGCGATCGCTCATGCGTGTTCTCGCAAAAATGGCACTTTCGGCACTCGCGCTGATGATCGGCGGATGTTCGACAATGAGTGATCCGCTCGACTTCGACACTTCCATGACGGCCGACATCAGATACACTGAGTATGGTATTCCGCACATCAAGTCCGATACGTTCATGGGCGCCGGGTTTGGGGCGGGATTCGCCTTCGCCGAGGGCAATCTATGCCTTTTCAGCGATCACATACTAACATTGAGGGGGCATCGTTCGAAATTTCTCGGCCCGGATGCGGGATACCGTGAACGCTTTATCCTGTTCAACGGTGACAAGCCCGTCAACAATCTTGAGAGCGACACATACTATGGCTACTATTACACAGCGGAAAGAATTGCCGCGCTCCAAGAGCATGCCAGCCAGGATGTTCGAGATCTGATCAGCGGATTTGTCGCGGGCTATAATAAGCAGCTTGAGAGACTGAAGGCCTCCGCGGAGGGGCCGGCTTGCCGCGACGAGCCGTGGGTTATGCTAATCACGGAAGATGACCTCTATCGTCGCGCCCTGCATCTCACAGTTCTGGATACAAGCGGCCTGTTCCGGACTTCGATTGCAACAGCACGCCCTCCGGTAATGCCTGAAGTGAACGCGGCCAGTCTTGAGCCGGAATTCACTGAATTGGGCGCACAGTTGGGGGCGGTGCGAACAACGGGCAGCAATGCACTCGCATTTGGTCGCGACGCGACTGGGACGGATGCCAGCATCGTCATGGGAAATCCACACTTTCCTTGGTTTGGCCCGGAGCGCCAGTATGCCATGCATCTGACGATCCCTGGCAAATATGACGTATTTGGATCGACGCTTCTGGGGTTGCCGATCCCGTTGCTCGGGTGGAACGAAACCCTGGCGTGGAGCATTACCTATTCAACGGATAAACGGTTTGCCATCTACGAACTTAATCTGGTTCCCGGCTCTCCCACGACATATCTTGTCGATGGCGAACCGCGCGAGATGAAGCGGATTGATGTCAATGTAGAAGTCAAAAGTGGTGATGGTGTCGCGATGCGGACATTGCCAGTCTACGAAACGGCATTTGGCGCAGTTTTCTCTGGCGGGCCCCTGAAGTGGTCAGATACCACAGCTTACGCGCTGATGGATTTCAGCGTGCTCAACCTTCGCATGATGGACCAGTATCTTGAGATTGGTAAGTCGACCAATGTCGCAGAGGTAAAAGCGGCTCTCGATCATGGGCTGGGATTGCAGTTTTCGAATCTCGTCGCAGGCGACAATAAGGGTGACGTTCTCTATTCCAATATTTCGGTCGGGGCTGACTATAGTGACACAAAGATTGATCGCTGCCTTGCGGGAGATCTGGGCCGCAGGATGTTGAGCGACATGACGGTGCTGGTATTGGCTGGTTCGTCTGATTGCATGCCGGATGTGGATAGCCGGTCGCCTTATCCTGGCGTCATACCGGCAGAACGGCGTCCGTGGACGATACGCCCGGACTATGTTGTGAACACCAATGACAGCCATTGGATCGTCAACGGCAAGCCAGGCTCCTCCTTAAGTGGGTTCAACCGGACGATCGGCGAAGAACGGACAATTCGCGGTGAACGCACGCGTGCGGTCATTGCAGCAATCGAAATGCGCCTCGCCGGAACGGACGGTCATCCCGGGACCCATATGGACGTCGATCGCCTCATGGACTGGTTCTACGAAGCGGATAACCGGACTGCTTTTCTGATCCTTGATGACATGATTGCAGATTGCAGGGCCCGGCCGAACGTTCGCTTGGACGAAGGTGTAGAGATAGACTTGTCTGAAGCCTGTGACGTTCTTGCATCATGGAACCGTCATCATGACCTTGAAAGTCAAGGAGCGCTTCTGTTTGAAGTTTTCATGCAGGAATTTCCGAGAACAATGGATACGGACTATCGTCCCAATCAATCTCTGTGGCGTGTGCCATTCGACCCGTCAATGCCACTTGAAACGCCGCGCGGATTCAGTGGTGCAGAGTCAGCCAGGCAGGCGCTCGGCCGCGCGGTAAAGAAGCTTGGAGACAATGGTCTGCCTCTCTCGGTAAGGTATGGCGACGCGCATGGCGGCATGGATGCCGATGGAAACTTCGTCGGATTACCTGGGGGGGCTTTTCTGTTCAACAATATCCGGCCAGCCTTCCTGGAAGGTGCTGGCTATGTGGGGGAAATCAACTACGGCAACAGCTTCATGCATATCGTGACGTTTGATGTCGACGGGCCGCACGCCAAGTTTGTCATAGCTTATTCTCAAGCCACTGATCCGGAATCTCCGCATTTCAGGGATCAGTTTGGCCCTTATGCTCGTAAAGACTGGATCGACATGCCTTTCCATGATGCGGACATTGAGCGTTCCGATGGCTACGTCAGCGTCCACATTGAACAGTAGCCGTATGGTCGGTGCATGGATCCATGCGGGCGGATCCGGTTGATTTTTAAGGGTTCCCAAAAGAAGAAGATTCCTGTCGCCGGCGGAGACGGAGCGCAACAAGGCGTCCGTGTCCGCCGGCGACAGCGATATCGGAGCCACCTCCGAGCGCTTCTGTGCAGAAGAATTATTGCAGCGCCTCCCGGAGGAACGCCGTAAGCGTCCGGCCTGAGCGCCCTTGATCACTTCTTCGCCGGCCTGGCCTTTGCGAGACTTCCAAACCACAGGCGAACGGTTTGCCGGTCGATATTCTGGGGATCGAACTTCCGGCCATACCAGTTGAGCATTTGATCGT
>JAHJSA010000100.1 GCA_018830645.1 Actinomycetota bacterium | reverse complement strand
GCCAGGCGCTCCCGGGCCTCCGCCGCACGCACTTCCGTAACCGGTGTCTCCTGCATCGTCCCCTCCTTCGCCCGAAGACCGCTTCTGCGGCACTTCTTCGGCGTGGGGAGAGAGGGTCCTCTAATGGGCTAACAAAGTACTCCTACGCGCTTGCCGTGGTGTGGGGAGTGGGCGCCGTCTACCTCATACGGGACTACTTCACGAGGTACTTCGTCAAGAGTCCCTTTGCCCCGCCACAGTGGGGGTTCGTGTGAGCGTTCGTCGGCTCCCAGGTCCTGGGAGTGTATGTGTACGCGTTCTTCTACCAGTACACGGCTCTGTCGGCGCTCAACTACGTGAGCGTCTACTTGGGCGCCATCGTCTACGCGTTGGTCATGGGCAAGTTCGTCAGTGCGAACCGGGTTGTAGACGAGGTAGCCGTGGCGTGAGATCGACCTATGAAGGAGCCTTCACATGCACGATGTGGTGTGGTTCGTCCGCTCGGACAGCCTGGGCGTTGACGAGACCATCGGCAAGAAGCTCGCGCAGAGCTTCTGGAACAACCTGTGCGAGGAGCTGGACGCACCGACGACCGTCGTCCTCATGAACCGCGGCGTGTTCCTCGCCCTCGACGACTCGCCCGTGCTGGAGAGCCTGCGCGCGCTTGAGGCCACGGGCTCGCGCTTCCTCTCGTGTGGAACCTGCCTCGACTACTACGGAGTCAAGGAGCGGCTGGCCGTGGGAGAGATCGGCACCATGTCCCTTGCACAGCGGCTCCTGGTAGCGGCGGACAAGGTCATCACGGTATGACGGCGCTCACCCGCGTCGTGCTGGCCTTCCCCTCCACTCACGCGGCCATGGCCGCGGAGGACGCCTTGCGGCACGCGGGTATCTCCATGCAGGTCATCCCCCTGCCCTCGTGGATCGCCGCCGATTGCGGGCTGGCTATCAGGCTGGCGGGTGCGGACGCAGTCCGTGCGGAGGAAGAACTGGCTCGTCGAGGCGTCGGGATGCAGGGCGCGCACCCCGAACCTCAGCCGGCCGGTCCTTCCGAAGGACCTCCTACTTCACGATGCCCTTCACCGTTGGCTGGATAGCCGGCCCGAGACCTACGAAGTCGAGAGTGCCGGCGCGACCAACAGGGCATGCGGGTGGTCCTCTCCAGTCGCCAGGGCCACGTGCGAAAAGGAAACCCCCTGCTACGGCGTCACTACCGTCATCGTGCCCTTCTGCACCCACCCCGAGTTCAGTCCGCCGCCGTCCGTGGCCCGCAGCCACACCTTCTTCGTCCCTAGGAAGGCGTCGGTGAAGCTGAGGGACACCGCGCGGGTGAGCGTGTCCCCCACCTTCTGCACGGAGGTCCCGGCGAGATCGAGGACGACACGCTCGTTCTGAAGGGGGCCGACGGCATCGAGCGTGCCGGAGAGCCAGCCGGTGTTCGCTCCGTTGCGCAGGTAGATCTTGTTCAGGTTCTCGGAGTAGTAGAGGTAGGCTGCGCTGGAGGTGGTGAGGGTGCCGTTGGCGAGCAGAAACACGTTGACCAGGTCGGCGGCTCCGTTGCCGTCCGAGTAGGATGCGGTGAAGGTCTGGGCCTGACCTACCAGCAGGCTGGGGATGGCCGCCGGGGTGAGGGAGCCTGCGGTGGGAGCGACGGCGGGGAAGACTACTAGGGCGTCATAGGAACGATGGGTGGTATCCCCCCGGCTCCGAGTGGCCCGTAGTCGTTCCTGCCCCAGGCCCAGAGGGAGCCGTCGGTCTTCAGGGCCAGGGCGTGCGGGCCACCCGCGGCGATGCTCCGCTCGCCGGCGGACTCGCCGCCCGCCAAGGCGAGCGCGGGTGAGACGACCGGGATGGCGATCGCTACGACGCACATCAAGATGTATGGCAGCAGCCTTCTCACGGGGCTCCCGTCAACTTCGTATTCCGCTTTGGTGTTTCCCCACTGACGGATAATTGAACATAAACGCAAACAACGCGCGACTGGGAGCCCCTGTCGAGAAGACAGGGCAAGAACTTCGTGTGTCTCCTCCTGGAGAATCGGCCTAAACGACCGCCGCCTCCGGAGGCCACGAGTGCCGGTGGAGCTGCTCCCCGTTGAGAAGTACGTTCCCGGATATCGTGACGGGACGCGTCAGCGTGTCGAGCACGGGACAGTGTGCTTCGACCATCCCGATCAAGGCCGCTATCTTTTCGGGGCTCTCCGTACTCTTGATGTTCGTCTCGAACTTGATGCTCGTGTAGCCCGGTGGAATCGTCTCATCCAAGGGGAACAAGCCACGGAGGTCGAGATTCCCCTTGCAGTCGACGGTCACTTCGTCGAATTGGATGTCCATCACGGCGGCGTACGCCGCGTACATGATCTCCTGGCAGGTTCCGAGCGCGACGAGCAGGAGTTCAACCGGGTTCGGAGCCTGATCGCCGCCTCCGAGTTCCGGCGGCTCGTCGACCGTCATCGGCGGGAACTCGCGCACCTTGGCCGAGCAACGTACGTCTTCCTCCCAACGAGTCTCAGCCCGGAACACCAACTTCGCTGAATTGGGATTCTTCTCGATCCCTGCCATGGCCTGGCCCAAGGCAACCTTCACTGACTCCTTCGACATGAAGCCCCCCTATCCCGGCGGATCCCCGCCGGCCCCGGGGTCGACGGCATCGGCGTTCGCTGCGTTCGCGCACCTCCCCAGAGTACGCGACGAATCACCTGAGCCCCCGACCTGCCCGCGGTCCATTCCGCAGGATTCTGCGCAGCATAGCAAGAATTATCACCTGATGAAGGTCGTCGGCCAGAATTGGTCTGAAGTAAACATTCGGTGATCCCGTAGCCCTTCTCGTCCCGACCGGCAGGCCCGGATCCGCGAAAGTGCTGGACACAGGGCCCGCTTTCGTGTGTACTGGTGGTAATGACGACCAGGCATGCAGACGAGGTAGACAACGGGTGGG
>JAHJSA010000099.1 GCA_018830645.1 Actinomycetota bacterium | reverse complement strand
GCGGTCCAGGGGCTCGTTGCCGCTGGTCAGTTACGGCCGATATCGCTGATCAGCCAGAGCCGAAACGGATGATCAGTTACCGCCGACATCAGTGATCAGTTTGGTCCGATACCGGTGATCAGTTGGGGCCGAAATACGCAAACGGCGCGCTCGTGCCCATACGGCGGGCGAGTTCTGCCCGGCTTACCTGCTGCCGCTCCAACTCGGCGGCAATGCCGTCCGCAACGTCGAGCTTGAGCTTCTCAGCCCAGTACGCGGGTTGCCGGCGTGCCCACCGAAGATCGTCTTCGAAATCGGGCTCATCATCGGGGAGGTACTCGATGGGGTTGTCGGTCACGTCAACTTCCTTCGTGGAGGCTGGCGCTTGTTCACCAGCACGGTGGGTTTACTGTCGCCGGCCATCGTCGCACGGAAGCTCCAGTAGTCATGTTCGTCGCCGATCTCCAAGGCGTAGAGGGAGAACGCCACACCGTCCCAGAGATGTCGCACCTTCCCGGCCATATTAACCCATGGGGTAATGGTCGGCCACGGTCTATCCCCGATGGCCGCGCTCTGGCGGTTGATCTGCCTGCGCCGCTCGCTCAGCGGGAATCGATCCGGTCTGGAAGCTCCGCGGTCCAGTCGAATACCGACTTTGCCGGCCTCATCCTTTCGGCGTATGTACGCCTCGCCGGGTCGTCGATACAATGGCCCAACAGCCGGGACTCCGCCGGCGCCGGCGACCACAGGTAGCTCTGGCCGTTGTGGTTGATGAACGCGTCCGTATGCGGGTGAACAGGGTGAGTGAGGTCGCCGCGGATGACGCCACTCTGCACGATTGCAAGACACTTCCGCGGTGGGCCTGCCCCCTGGGTATGCAAACCTACTGCGTACATTTGCGATTGACAAACTAACGCAGTAGAATAACATACATGGAAAAGCGCCCCACAGGTGGATACGGTCTCTCTGCCGGTATCGCGTTGGCCGGGAGCCTCGCCGAAGCGGGGCTCTACGTGTTCACGACCGATGACGCCGTTCGGCTGCGCCCTCCTGATACTCCGCCCGCCACGATACCCTACGTGCTCAAGGCGCTCGCCGACGCAGGCTGGATAATCCGTCTGCGCCGCGGCTTGTATGCCGGCACGGGAAGACTGCCGGGCGAAGCCGACGTACCTCCGTTCGTTGTCGCGACCTCACTGGTTCAGCCATCGGCTGTCGCCCATCTGTCTGCCCTTGCTCACCATGGTTTCACCGACCAGATCCCCCTGGTCGTCAGCGCGGTCACCCCTCGCAAGGTGGTACTGCCAAGTATGAGAGGAGCTGAGCGAACCGAGGGTCGGCATCTCTGGCACGCGGCCGGCCTCGACTTTCGTTACGTGGTGATCATCCCGAAGCGCTTTAGTTTCGGGATCGATACGATCTGGTTGGATGAGCGTTTTCGGGTGCCCATCACCGACCGAGAGCGTACTATTCTCGACCTGTTCGCTCTACCGAGGCTGTTCGGGGGGCTCGGTGAAGGTCTCGCCGTGCTGGAGCGCGCGCGGGACCAGATTGACATCGACAGACTGGTCGACTACGCGATTCGTTACGACTCGATCGCCGTCGCCAAACGACTGGGCTGGAGCCTCGAAGAAACCGGCACCGACCCGTCAAGGCTCGCTCGTCTTCTTGAGCTGCCTGCCTCCGGTTACAGCGTCCTTGATCCAGGCCGGGCCCGACGCGGTCGGCACGACCGTCGTTGGATGATCATCGACAACCGCGCCGAGGACCGGGTGTGACCGATCGGCTTCCTCCGCTTCGAGAGCGGCTGCTCCGCGAGGCCCGACGGCTGAGGGTGCCCATCGACATGGTGGAACTCGACTATGCTCTGAGTTACGTCCTGGCGGCGGTGTTCGCCAGTGAGGGCCTGAAAGATTCCCTGGTGTTCAAGGGCGGCACGGCGCTTCACAAGGCCTACTTCCCGGACTATCGCTTTTCGGTGGATCTGGACTTCACCGCCCTCGGTGGTCCCAGGGGGGACGCACTTGAGCAGTCCGTGGTAAACGTGGCCGGGGAAACTGAGCGTCTGTTGAGAGAGTACGGGCCATTCATGGTTTCTTCCTCTCGCCGAACCGAACGGAGTACTCACCCGGCTGGGCAGGAAGCGTTTCTCATCAAGGTCCAGTTCCCGTGGCATAGATCACCGCTGCGAAGCATCAAGATTGAGATCACCGTTGATGAGCCGCTCCTGCTCTCCGCGGCATCACGGCCGCTCTTGCATCGGTATGGGGAGTCTCTTGCCGTCAGTCTTCGAAGCTATCGCCTGGAAGAAATCGTCGCCGAGAAACTCCGTACCCTGCTTCAGGCGCAGAAGCGGGTCGACGAAGGCACATGGGCCCGCAACTGCGCCCGCGACTACTACGACCTCTGGCATCTGTGTCGTCTACCCAGTGATGCCTTCGATCGCGCTGCGGTTGTGACGATCCTGCCACAGAAATGCGCCATGCGCGGTGTGTCGTTCGGCGAAGTAGCGGACTTCTTTCCACCGCTCATCGTGAGCGAGGCAGCGCGCCAATGGGAAACGAGTCTCGCTGATCTGGTAAGGCCCTTGCCGGACTTCGAGGCGGTCATGGCCGGCCTTCATGAGAGTCTCACGGCGCTCTTGGGCGGCCGATAGGCGAAAGGGCACGCGTTGGAGTTGCCCACGTCCGAGGGTCCGGGTTCCCGAGGGGGCCGGTTGCCGAATTCTGCCCCGTGCCCTTGCGCTCACGACCTCTTATGCGTTATCCTACGATAACGAGTGGGAGGTGAGGTGGACCGGCGGAGCAGGGTCGTTCTATTTCTGGAACTCATGAAGTTGACAGCCCGCTCCAGGTTCGTCTTCGTGGGGCGACGCAAGAACTTGGACACTCTAGCCATGCTCGGCATGACACGGGAGCATGCGCAATCCTTGGTCCTGGGACTGACGCCCGACAACTACGTTGGCGGTCCGGACGCAGACCACAACCACCCTGGCCTCGATGTGTGGGTGTTCGGGCTCGGCGACTCCGGCCACGAGGTGTACGTCAAGCTACAGGTGATTCCGGACCCGGCCGCGTGCTTGTGTGTCTCTTTCCACGAATCCGAACGTCCGCTGCACTATCCCTTGAGAGAAGCCCAACCACCCGAGAGCGAGGAGAGTCAGCAGTGAGCACGACCTTCTGCCCCACCTGCATGAAGGACGTCGTGGTCCGGGTCGAGGAACGCCGCGAGAGCGTGCCGGTGCGCGGTGAAGCGGTCGAGGTCCCGGCGCGAGTCGCCGTGTGCCCGGCGTGCGGGGAAGACGTCTGGTTGGACGAATTCGAAGACGAGACACTCGCCCGAGCGTACGCTGAGTACCGTCTGCGACACCACCTGCTCCAGCCCCCCGAGATGACCCGCATCCGCACGCGATGGGGTCTCGGCCAACGGGCTTTCTCCTTGTTACTCGGGTGGGGCGAGATCACGCTACATCGGTACGAATCGGGCTCGCTGCAGGATGCCGCGCACGACGCGCAGCTGCGCATGGCCGAGCGTGCCGAGAATATCCGGATCCTGCTCGACTCGAACGGCGATCGACTGACCCCGCGGCAACGGGCAGCGGTCGAGCGCCCTTTGTTCGAAGCGGAAAGGGCCGAGGGGGTACGGGCGTGCGAGGACGAAGAGCTCGAGCGGCTCCTTACACGCGACTCAACTGGAGCCTACAGCGGCGATGTCCCCGTCTCCCTGGCCAAGGTCCGCGAGATGATCGTGTTCTTCTGCGAGGCGCCGAACGTGTTCGTGACCAAGCTCGCCAAGCTGATGTTCTACGCCGACTTCCTACACTGCAAAGTGAGCACCATCTCGATCACCGGGCTGGCCTATGCCCATCTGCCGCACGGGCCTGTGCCCGAGCACTACGAACGCCTGAGGGCCGACGTGCTGGAAAACGCGCTCGTTCGCATCGAGGAACGGCTCGGCGATGACTGGGCGGGCGAAGTCCTGATCGCAGAACGCGCTCCGAATCTGGACGTCTTCTCCGCGGGCGAGCTGCAGGTGCTCGGATGCGTCCGCGTAGAACTTGGTTCGCTGTCGTCGAAGACCGTGAGCGACCGCTCGCACTCCGAGACGGCCTACACGTGCACGGCGATGGGCGAACGCATCCCCTACGCCGCAGCGCGGGAGCTGTCGTTGACGATGCCCCGGCAGAGCTGATCGGCCCGATGCACAACCATGGTCGTATGGTCCGCGAACCAGATATGCGGTACAACATCCGTAGTGTGGTTCGGCGGCGTTGCTTTCACGGCGCCCCGCGCTATAATCGGCTTACTAGGTCCCGCGGCGGTGTGTTGGCGTATAGCCAGATAGTCCGGCCGCTATTATAGCCCCAGGGAGCCGCGATGCGGCTCCCTGAATCATACGTGGCCCTGGCGGGCGATGGGAGGTATGGGCGAATGACAGACGCCACCGGCTACGTGGCTCCCATCCAAAGGGTGCGCGTTTTTCGTCCCCTCGGTCGAGTTCCTGAACTCCAAGGGGCGACGTGTGATTCACGCCGGTTTCCCTCCACAGGGGACGAATCTGTGGCGCGGACCTGCTGGGCGGCGGTCAACCTCACTCCTCACCTGGTCTCTCTTGAGCGAGGCTAGCAAGGCCGGTGGACCAGTGAACGACACTCGCGAAGTGGATCTGTCACCCTTCTACGTTGCTGAAGTCCAACTGGCGGACTATGTTCTCAGGCTACGCGAGCCATTGGTTCTCACTCCGGAACTGGACGATTCGAGGCAGCTGATGTGTGTGGCCTATCCCTCGCTCGGCGTCGACGTGTGCGCCTTTACTCGCGATGACCTCGACGAGGCGCTCGTAGTGGAGTTCGATGTCCTGTGGCGCAACTACGCGAAGGCCGACGATGGGGAACTCTCTCCCGCCAGCAGGGAGTTGAAGCGCGGACTACTCGCCCGAATGGAAGAAGTAGCTCGTGCCGAGAGATAGGCGCATCGTGGAAACGAGCAACACGATGCGAGGGCCTGACGCGTCGTTGGAAGACGCCGTTACCGGAACAGAAGAGATCTTGCGCCTCGCCGCTGAGCTCTACGCGGAATCACGGCCCGCGAGCCGCGAGGAGCGCACTGCCGCCTATTCGGCGCTTCGGAGGGCAGGCCGCCCTACCCGCCGGTAGTCAGCCATGGACTTCGGGGAGGTCGTCGGCACACTCTTCTTCGTGGCCGAGGAGCAGCGCGTTCCGTGGCTCGGCCCTCGGTGGTTCTTGCGATCATGGTGATCGAAATCTATTGGGAATAGATTTCGGGGGCCTTATCGGCAACACACACCCGAGCGGCTGGGCGACTGAATGGCCGGCCTGTCGCATGTCGCTCGGGGTCACGGCCGGGCCCTCAGCAGCGAACAGGAGTCGCGCCGCCGGGGACAGGTGCCAGGAACCCTCCGGATGCCGCCGATTGCCATCAACCCCGTCGGAATCTATCCTGTGCCTATCAGTTCGGAGTCGAGCGCCTGTGCCGCCGTACCTTGATGGTCTCGCCGTTCTGTTTCCGGGTGTATGGCTTCACCGGAACGATCTTCTTGCCGTCTTCTGTCTTGGCCATGGGGTCACCTCCTTTCGCCGCTTTGTGTGCTAGTATCGCACCATATCGACGATCTAGCAAGACGAGAGTGTGTTCACAGCGCACAACGGGAGGGGAGCCGTGATTTCTCAGGGGGAGATGGGCAGCCGCGTCCGTAATGCCAGAGAATCGGCTCGAGTGAGCCAGGCGGACCTCGCAGCGGCGGTCGGCATCAACCGCAGTGCCATGACCCGGATCGAGTCGGGAGAAAGAGCCTTGGGCGCCCTGGAGATCAGCCTGATCGCCCGCGTGCTCGGCCGCTCGCTCGACCACTTCTTGGAAGCAGATATTGCCTCCGAGGACGTTCTGCTGCGGGCGGATGCCGCGAACGACGAGGATCGCGGTGTCCTGGGAGTATTCCTTGATTTCTGCCGCTCATATGCCCAGGTCGAGAGGCTGCTGTGGGGAGAGATCCACTACGACATCCCCGTCCACGCGCCTTTGCCGCGCCTCCGCGCGATCGAGCAGGGAGAGCATCTTGCAAAGGAAGAGCGGAAGCGGCTGGGCATCGGGGACGACCCGGTCGGGGACATGTCGTCGCTCATCGAGGAACAGGGTGTCCGCCTGTTCCGTCGCCGGCTTCTCGATTCGGGGATCATGGGAGCGTTCCACTATTCGGAGGAACTCGGCCCCTGCGTCTTTATCAACACCGGAGTGCGGGAGAGCCGGCAGAGCTTCAGCGCCGCCCATGAGTATTGTCACTTTCTGATCGATCGGAGGATGAAGGGGTACGCATGCCCCCGCTTTGGGGCCGTCGGGAAGAAACCCCATCACGAGATTCGTGCGAACAGCTTCGCGGCTGCGTTTCTCATGCCCGAGCAGGGCATCCGGCGCCTGGTTGCCGAATACGGATTCAACGGCATTGAGGGTGTGGCGTATCTGCAGCACTTCTACGGCGTGAGCAAGGAGTCGCTGCTCTACCGGTTGCTGAACCTCGGCATCATCAACAAGAGCGAACAGGAACGTTTCCAGGGGATGAGCACCGAGGTGCTCAAGCCGTTCTTCGGCGATGACTGCGGTGACACAACGCAGGAGACCGGAGAGCCGAGCGCTTTCGGCAAGCGGTTTGTCAGCCTGGTGATCCAAGCCTACCGCCTCGGGAAGATCTCAGCGACCAAGTTGGCTGAACTCCTGAATCTACAGGTATCCGAAGCACGCGACATGCTGGTCGCGCTCGGCGGGTAGGAGGCAACCGTCCGCCATGACCTGCGGCCGCTCGGATTTGCTGGTCATGGACACGACTGCGCTCATCAACTTTCGGGGCACGGCAGAGCTGCGAATAGTCAGCCGATCGACGGGCCTACGGCTGGCCACAACCGCCGTCGTCTTCCACGATGAGTTGCTCCGGGCGGAAACGAGGGCCTCGGCTCAGGTGGCGATCAACGACGAAGTTCTTGAGCTGGTTGACTTGGTGGGTGAGAACCAGCTGAATCTGTGGCAACACTTGCGCCGGCGCTTTGGGACCGGAGAGGCTTCGGCGCTGGCCTACGCCCACATTCATGGGACGTGCCTCATGACCGATGACCAGCGGTGTTTCGACGAAGCCGCCGCGCTTCTCGGCGCGGGCCGGTGCGTCCGGAGCGGCAGGGTGCTCGCGGAGGCTTGTGCCGCCGGGCTACTCACGCGGACGGAGGCGGAGAACATCTTCGCCAGGTGGCTTGAGGAGACATTTCGGATGCCGTGGGAGACCTTCGAGCAGCTTTGGGATGGCGTTTTCCCCGGAGAGGACTACCCCTTGTAGGCAACGACGCGCTGCCGCAGTCGTCACCGTTCCTGTTGCTCAAAGGCACGTTCTCCCTATATAATCTGCTTGCAGATCAAGGCAGTTTTTTCCGCAAGCGTCGGTAGTTATTAACAAGTACCGACAAAAACGGAAAAGACAGAGAATACGAGAATAAAGATGCAAGACAAGAAACAAAACAAAGCGGAACGCGTGTTGCGGCTCGCGGGGGAACGGGGAGTCCTCCGTCCTCGCGATCTTGAAGAGCTGGCCGTCTCCCCGCGCTACCTGTCTGTGCTGCGCGACCAAGGTGCACATCTACGGATCCGCGAAGACGATCGCCGACTGTTTCAAGTACCGCAACAAGATCGGCCTCGACGTGACGATCGAAGCGTTGCGCGACTGCTGGGGACGGCGCCTGTGCACGATGGATGACCTCCTGGAGTACGCTCGGGTGTGCCGGGTAGGCCGTGTGATGCGGCCCTACCTGGAGTCGCTCACATGACTCCATCTGCCCGACGCGCAACATCGCCCTCCGAGGAGGCAACCGCCCACGCGGGAACGGGTGAGCCGCCTTCGATGGCGCCATCCCCAGATTGGCAAGCTTCCCGACGTCTGCCCGCCCGTCGGCCGAGATGCTATCGTGAGCAGCCAAGCCGATGAATCGCGAGCCAGGGAGCACCAGCAGGGCCGGCATGACACCCTCTCACCAAGAAAACGGAACCGACGGGAAGTTCCTCCAATCCGTGACTCTGCGGAACGTGCTTTCGTTCGGCCCGTTCACTGATCCGCTCAGCTTGGGCTGCCTTAACGTCTTCATCGGTCCGAACGGCTCGGGCAAGTCGAACCTGATTGACGCTCTTGCCCTCTTGCGCGCAGCGCCCGAAGACCTAAGGACTGTCGTGCGGCGGGGCGGAGGGGTGCGGGAGTGGATCTGGAAGGCGGCGCCGCGCGACGCTGTGGCGTTGATCGACGCAGTCGTTCAGAACCCACGGGGAGGTCAGGCTCTGCGCCACGCGCTCTCCTTCATGGAAGAGAACCAGGGCTTCCGTTTGTGCGACGAGCGGATCGAGAACGAGATTCCCTACGAGGGGCACGACGAGCCGTATCTGTACTACCGGTACCAGGTCGGCCGGCCGATTCTGAATGTACGGGGTGAAGAGAGGCGCCTGACTTCTGAAGCCGTGGAACCGGATGTTTCCATACTCGCACAGAGGCGGGATCCGGAGGCCTACCCCGAGATCACGTTCCTGGCCGAGGCCTACTCAGGCATCCGCATCTTCAGGGAGTGGGCCTTCGGACGCAACACGGTCTTCCGGGAGCCTCAGAAGGCCGACATGCGCAATGACCGCTTGGAAGAGGATTTCTCGAATCTGGGCCTGTTCCTCAACCGCCTGCGGCGAACCCCAGCCGCGAAACGGGCGATACTCGAGGCGCTGGGGGAGCTTTACGCGGGCATCGACGACTTTGATGTGACTGTCGAGGGTGGGACGGTCCAGGTGTTCCTGGTTGAGGGTGATTTTACGATTCCCGCCACTCGGCTGTCCGATGGGTCGTTGCGATACCTGTGCCTGCTTGCCATCCTCTGCGATCCGACACCGCCGCGGTTAGTGTGTATCGAAGAGCCCGAACTTGGCCTGCACCCGGATATCCTGCCGAAGGTCGCTGATCTCCTCGTTGAGGCCTCAGGGCGCACCCAGCTGATCGTCACAACGCACTCCGACATCATCGTTGACGCGCTCAGCGAGCGGCCGGAGACAGTAGTTGTGTGCGAGAAGGCGGACCGGCAGACGGTCATGCGACGCCTGGATCCTGACGCCCTCTCCGGCTGGTTGCGCGAGTATCGCCTAGGAGCCTTGTGGATGTCGGGTCAGCTGGGAGGCACGCGCTGGTGACCGTCTACCTCTACGTGGAGGGTGGCGGCGACAGCAAAGAACTACGTACTCGCTGCCGGCGCGGTTACAGCCAATTGCTCGAGGCGGCAGGCTTCGGCGGGCGTCTGCCCCGCATCGTCGCCGCCGGAGGCCGTGGCGCCGCCTACGACATGTTCAAGACCGAGCACGGCACGGACGAGGGCTCGAGGCTACCCATGTTGCTGGTCGACAGCGAGGAGTTCGTGGCCCGGGACAACGACGTCTCCTCCACCTCTCGTGTGCCGCCGGATTCCGATTCGTGCTGGCGCCACCTGGAAACGCGCGACGGTTGGACCCGACCGGCCGGCACTCGGGCGGAACAGGCTCAGCTGATGGTAACGGCCATGGAAACGTGGATCATGGCAGATCGGGTGACTTTGGGCCGGTTCTTCGGGTCGGACTTGCAGGTGGGAGCTCTCCTGCCTGCTCATGATCTCGAGGCCAGGAGCCGGGGCGAGGTGCTACAGGCCCTGGAGAGGGCAACGCGGCCTTGCGGACGCGACCGCGCATACTCCAAAGGAAGGCGCTCGTTCGAGCTTCTCGCCCAACTCGATCCGACAGTACTGCGTGGTGCGTTGCCCCACTTCGAGCGGTTCATGGAGAGCCTCGACCGCTTGTTGTAGGCTAAAGGGTTCGAGGAAGCGAAAAGTGTATTGCTTCCCGCAACTTATCAGGAACCGATAAGATTCCGGGATCGTCGCGGCTCTTGTCTACCTGATGATGCGCATGGCCGGCGCATCCCAGCGGGCTCAGGAACTTTGGCCGATGGACTACCACGCGGCCTGAATGTATAGTCGCTGTGATGCTAATACCAAGAGGAAGGTAGTAACATCACGCAGAATATATCGGAACTGGGCCCCCGCGAGTTGGCACTGCTGGCCACCCTCTCGCAGAAGGGTCGCCGGCTGTTCAACGCAGCCGAGGCAGAGCCCTTCTGGGGCAATGCGGCTCAGGCCCGCAAGGCGCTGGCTCGCCTGAATGAGAAGGGCTGGCTGGAGCGGCTCGACCGTGGGCGCTACATGATCGTCCCTCTTGAAGCCGGCATGGAGCGCAAGTGGTCGGAAGACAGTCTTGCCGTCGGTACGTTCCTGGCACCCGAAGGCGCGGCAGCTTACTGGACCGCGGTGCAGTACTGGGGTTGGACGACCCAACTGCCTGCGACAGTCTTGTTTGCTACGCCGACGCAGCGTCATCGCGCCCGCCCGACTGTGCTGGGAGTTCACTACCGCTTTGTGAGGGTCAAGCCCGAGCGTGTTTTCGGGATCCACGAGACGCGGGAGGGAGAGCTTCGTATCCGCGTAACCGATCGAGAGCGCACAGTGATCGACATCGTCGACCGTACCGATCTCTCCGGTGCGCTGCCGGAAGTGAGCGCCGCCTTGGGTCAGGCCTGGCCGGAGCTTGACCTCGACAGACTTACTCAGTACATAAGCCGCTTTGGGAGCGGGACGGTACCCAAACGCCTGGGCTTCCTAGCCGAGCGGCTGAAGCTGGCCGACCCTGATCAGAGCGTCACTGAGACATGGCGGCGGATGATCGGCAAAGGAGTCTCGCTCCTGGAGCGGGGAGGTCCACAGCAGGGCCCCATCGTGAGTCGTTGGCGCTTGCGCGTGAACACGTCGAGGTTTCTCGATCCAGAAGTCACGGGATGATCCCCGAGGCCATGGTCAAGGCCGAGGCACGACGTCTGGGCGTGGATCCTCTCGTCGTTGATCGCGACCACGCGCTCGGCGTCGTTCTGTGCGCGCTCGCCCGCGCTGGAATTGAGGCCTGGGGGTGGATCTTCAAGGGTGGTACGTGCCTCCGCAAGGCATACTTCCCCTCCTACCGCTTCTCGGAAGACCTCGACTTCACGTGCGTCGGTGCCATGAGTTCAGAAGCCGCCGGCCGCCGGATCGCGCAGCTTGCCCCAGCTACCGAAGTACTGGGAGTTCGTCTGCTAACAGATCGCCTCCGGATCGACGACAAGAGCGGCGGGGGAGAGGTTTCACTCGAGATTAAGGTTCCGTACGAGGGCGCGGTCCGGCGGAGCGGCCCTCCCCCGAATTTGCAAGTGCATTTGAGCTTCGGTGAGACCTTGGCGTTCGCCGTAGTGTCGTGCCCGCTGCTCCATCCATACGACGATGGTCCGGACGTTGCCTGTCTGCTGCCGTGCTATTCGCTTGAGGAGGTTCTCGTCGAGAAACTGCGGGCCATCTGCGGCCAGCGACGGTTTGCGATTGCCCGCGACCTTTACGACATCTGGAAGGTGACCGCAGCGATTCCCGAACCGGGGGCGGCATCTTTGGACCGAGCTGCGGTGAACGTCGAATCTGCGCTCCGCGCGCTTCCCGAGAAGGCGGCCGCCATGGGTGTTGGCCTCACCGACGCGCTCGAGCAGCTTGACGCCCGGTACGAGGAGTACCGCGCCAATTGGGAAGCAGCCGTCGTACCGCTCGCCCCGAGAATGGCAGCGGGAGCCTTCGACCAAGCATGGGCAACAGCACGAGGTTTGGTGGAGCGGGTTACTCCAACGGGAATGGAGGCTGCGCGATGTCTCTGAACCCCATCACCTACACCGAGAAGGTCGTCGGCGACTTCCTGCGCTACCAGCTGACCACCTACCCGTTCGCCGATCCGGGGCTCTACGCTCAGCTGCGCTCACTCCTTTCGCTGGAAGAATCGCGGCGCACACCCCTCCTCAAGGGCCCGTATGTCAGTCTGTCTCGGCCGTTCCGCAAGGGCGCGACGGTCGCGAACCTCGTGGTTGAAGCATTGCTTCATCCGCACATGCGTCAGCTGGTCCCCTTCCGGAATCTCTACGGCCATCAGGAGCAGGCGGTGCGGGCCATCGCCGCGCGTCAACCGACCATCGTCTCCACCGGGACCGGCTCGGGCAAGACCGAGTGCTTCCTCTATCCCGTCATCAGCCGCTGCCTGGAGCTGCGCGATCGGCAGGCGCCTCCGGGGATCATCGCGGTGCTCGTCTACCCGATGAACGCCTTGGCGGAAGACCAGCTGGGCCGCCTCCGAGAGCTGCTCGCGGGAACGGGGGTCACGTTCGGCATGTACGTGGGTAAGACGCCGGAAAACGAGGCGGAGATCGGAGGGGTGCGCCTGAAGGGGGGCGCCTCCCAGGCCGACTATCTGGCGGCCGTGGCGAAAGAGCAGGCTCAGGGGGGAGGTGGCCGAGCGGTGCACCCGCCCGAGGAGCGTGCCTCCCGCGAAGCCATGCGCGCGCCGGGCGGCCAGCCTCGCATCCTGCTGACAAACGTCAAGCAGCTCGAGCTGTTGTTGACCCGTCACCGCGATGTCGAGCTCTTCGAAGGCGCCCGACTCGAGTACCTGGTGTTCGACGAGGCCCACACCATCTCGGGCACCGCCGGCGCGGAAACCGCGTGCCTCGTACGACGGCTCCGGGCTTTCTTGGGGGCGTCGGTTGCCGACACCGTGTGCGTGGCCACTTCGGCCACCATCGCCGACGCCGCCCGGGCCGGCGCGGGTCGGGAGTTCGCCGCCCGGCTATTCGGGGTGCCGCGGGACGATGTTGTCTATATCGGCGAGGAATACGAAGACGAAGATTGGGCCGCTCCCGGACGGCGCATCACCGACTTCAAGGGCGATGCGGCCACCCATCTCCCCTATGTCTTGCAGGCCTTGGACCGCGACGACGCCGGCCCCGGCGTGGCGCAGGTTGTACGGGCGATGGTGGGGCGACAGATCTCCTCTGGGGAAGGATGGCGGGAGGTTCTGTTCGACCTCCTGGCCGGCCACGAAGCGGTGTTTCGGCTTGCGGTGGCCCTCCAGCGGCCACGCTCCCTACTCGACCTGCTCGACTCAGTGAGCAAGGCGCTCGGTCGCACGGTCACCGAGGAGGAGGCACTCGTCTGGCTGGCCTTGGGGGCGGCCGCTCGAAAGGACGGTCGGCCGCTCCTCCGTCCCGTGGTCCACGGCTTCGCCCGAGGCATACCCGGAGCGGTGGTGACCTTCCCGGACGATCAACCGGGCCCGCGTTTGTGGCTCTCGGCCGAAGACGAGGCGGGCGCCGTGGGCGTTGCTCAGCCGCAACCTCCTGCGCAACCCGGCGGTGCCGCGGACGGCGACGGCCCGACCCTCTTCCCCCTGCCGGTGATGACCTGCAGCACCTGCGGCCAACACTACTTCTGGCACTTCGTGAAAGATCTGACCGTGGGCACCAAGGGTCTGGGGGGTGGCGACGCCTGCGGCGACGCGGTCGTGTGGCCACACCTCGAGGAGAGCCTCGGCGGAAACAGAGTAGTGCTCACCGATCGCCTCCTAACCGACGCGGGCGACGGCGACCCCGACGGGAACGGACCAGACGACCCCGGCAGCGACGCATCAGACGAGGACAGTCGGCGCGACAAAGCGGATGCCGCCCTGCCCTCCCGCGCCCACAGGACCTTCTTCTGCCGCGCCTGCGGTGCCCTCCACTACGAGCAGGGGGCCACGTACGAGCGGGGGGCCATATGTCTCTCGTGCGGGAGGGCGGGCGCCCTCGTACCCCTCCTGGCGGTCGAGCAGAACGAGAAGCACGCAGGGTTTCTCACCTCCTGCCTGTCGTGCGGCGCCCAGGGTCGCCGACCCTGGGGAGGCCGCTACCGCGAGCCGGCGCGGCCGGTGCGGGCGGTCACGGTTTCCGACGTGCACGTGCTCGCCCAGAACATGATCCAGTACGCCGATCGGCGGCGGCTGCTCGTCTTCGCCGACAACCGCCAGGACGCCGCCTTCCAGGCCGGCTGGATGCGCGATCACGCCCGCCGCTTCCGCCTGCGGGCGCTGATGGCGCAAGGCATTGCCGCCGCCCCCGGCATCGGAGTGGGAGATCTGGTGGCACACCTCGACGCCATGCTCGACGCCGATGACGAGCCGTCACGGGCGATGGCCCCTGAGGTGTGGCAGATGCACCGGAAGGCGGGGGAGCCCCTCAAACACGCCGAAGAGCGACGGTACTTCCTGCGCATCCAAGTGTTGCGCGAGGTAGCCACCGGCGTCAAACAGCGCGTGGGTCTCGAGCCCTGGGGGCGGCTCCGCGTGGGGTACCGGGGTCTGGATCTACGCCTGCCCTTTGTGCAGGAGTGGGCGCCGCGGATCGCCGCCGATCCGGCCGACCTGGCCGAGGGGATCGCGGCACTGCTGGACGTCTACCGCCGGGGGACGCACCTCCTCGATCGGGACGGCCGGCTCTTCTCGAAGTTCCTGCGCGAAGGCGCTCGAGAGATCCAACGGGGATATCTTCCGCTCCTGCCGGGGGGACCGAAGGGACTGAAGCTCGTCCGCAACCCCGGGGACCGCCCCGGACGCGTGACGCAATGGCTGAGCTCCGGCGGAGGCACGCTGGCGAAACAGGTGGTGCGCGGGTGGGGGGTGCCGCAGGAGCAGGTGGAGGAGTTCCTCACCGGTTTGTGGGGTCTGCTCGCGGACGATCTGCGTCTGCTGGCGCCGGTAACCCTCGAGTCGGCCGCAGGTAAGCCTCTGGCGGGTGCCGCCGGCGCCCACCAGATAGACGCCGACCTGCTCGAACTCCATCCCCATCGGGGCCTCTGGCGTTGCTCCACCTGCCGCCGCACCCAGCTCCGGCGTGGGCCGAGCGGGCGCTGCCTGGCTTGGCGCTGCGGTGGCACCGTGCACCTCGAGGAGGAGAACCCCGACGACTACGACCTCACCGTGCTCGACCTCACCGTCAGTCAGGGCGACTTCGCCATGCTCAGACCTGCCGAGCATTCAGCCCAAGTTCCGAACGATGTGCGCGAAGCCCTCGAGCTGTCTTTCAAGGACGAGGGACAAGAGCGGGTGAACACTCTGGTGGCGACGCCCACCCTCGAGTTGGGGGTGGATATCGGCGCCCTCGACACGGTATTGATGCGGAACGTTCCGCCGCTGCCCGCGAACTACTGGCAAAGGGTGGGGCGGGCGGGGCGGCGTCACCGCATGGCCGTGAACTTGACCTACGCCCGAGCGGCGAGCCACGACCGCGCCTACTTCGCCGATCCGCTGAAGATGCTGGAGGGCGCGGTGGCGCCGCCCCAGTTCAACATGCGGAACCCGCTCCTCATTCGCAAGCACGTGCACGCTGCGACGCTCACCCGACTGCACCAGCTGGCGCGCGCCGGAGGCGGCCCTGCGGAGGCTCAGCAACGCGAGATAGCGTGGGCTCTCCAGCACTGCTTCCCCACCTTCGTCCGCGGGTATCTCTTCGACAACGACGGCCACATCCTCCCAGGGGCCTTCGACGCCTCAGTCCTCGACGCCGTCGTGCGAACCCACGAGTCCTACCTGCTGCACCATGTCGTCGCCGCCTTCTCGCAAGGGTGGCCGGACGAGGCCGCCGATCTCGTCACCGTGGAGCGGTTGCGCGAGGAGCTTCTCGGAACCACCGCCCACCTAGCCGAGGTCGCCCGCACCCTGCGCCGTCGGCTCGACTGGGCGATGTCTCAAATCGCCCGCCTGCAGGCTGTGCAGCGCCGGAAGGGAGCCCTCGACAACGACGAAGACGCGCTCCACGAACGCTGCAAGCGCATGATCCAGCGCTTGAAGGGCGGGGGTGGAGACCGGCCGGCCGCCGAGGGCTACGACGAACGGTACACCTATGCGGCGCTCGCCATCGAGGGCTTCCTGCCCGGCTATGGGCTCAACGCCGGGTCTATCGTGGGGAATGCCCAAGTGCCGCGCTTTCTCTCCGGCAGTCGCGACTTCACCCTCCCCCGGCCTCCCGCGCTCGCGCTGAGGGAATACGTTCCCGGCAACCTCATCTACGCCAACGCCAACCGATTCGTGGCCCGGCGTTACCATCTCGAACCGGTGGAGCCCGCCCTCTTCCAGGTAGATCCCGCCCACGAAGCCATCCGTGAGGTCGGCGTTGCGCCTGCGCCCGGTGGCGGGCCGGCCGCGGAGACTCTCGGTGCCACCGGCCTCTCGGCCATCCCCATGTGCGACGTGGACCTGCCTCACGTCTCCCACATCTCCGACGACGAAGAGTTCCGCTTCCAGATGCCCGTAGCTGTCTATGGGTACGAGCAAGGCAGGCACGGCACCGGCACCGCCTTCATGTGGGGCGACCGGGCTCTTGGCTTCCGTCGCGGCGTCCACCTCAGGCTGGTGAACGTCGGCGCCGGTCGGAGCGTCCAGGTGGGAGAGCTCGGGTATCCCCTGTGCCTGGTCTGCGGTCAGAGCCGTTCGCCCTTCTCATCCCAAGCTGAGCACGATCACTTCGCGCAGAATCACCTGGAACGCTGCGGCACGCCGGTGCGAGCGGTGGGCTTCTATGCCGACGTCGTGGCCGACGCCCTCTCCCTGCGGGACTGCGAGGACAAGACGGAGGCGTACTCCTTGGCTGAGACCCTGCGGCAGGGAATGGCCGCGGTGCTCGAGATGGAGTTGGAGGATCTCCACGTTCTGGTCGTTGGCGAACCCGGGGCCGAATTCGCGCACGCCCTGCTCTACGACCCCATGCCGGGAGGATCCGGACTGCTCGACCAAGCCGTCGAGCGCTGGCCCGAGGTGGTAGAAGCAGCCACTGCTATCGCCGAGAGCTGTCCGGCCGCCTGCGAGCGCGCCTGCGTCGATTGTCTGTGGACGTTCCGCAACGCGTACTACCACCGGCATCTGGATCGACACGTCGTCCAGCGTCGATTCACCGAATGGGGCTCGGGTCTCTTCTTCTCGCACGACATCCCCGCCCAGGCCGGACCGATTCCCGCCCCCGGGGTCGGAGACGGGGCCGTCAACCTGGCGGAACAGAAGCTGCGGCATCTCCTACTCGCGGCCGGTTTCGCGGAACCCGTAGCGCAGCACCCGATCGCCCTCGGAAAACCGTACGAGCGGACCGTGCCCGACTTCTTCTATCCCGGGGAGGACGACGGCGACCCCGGTGTATGCATCTACCTCGACGGGCTGAGCAGCCACCTCCACGGTAACCAGGAGACCGCAGCGGTGGACAGGGCCATTCGGGCAGAACTCGCCGGTCGCGGGTACCTGGTCATCGCCATCGCGGCCACCGAACTCGACGACCAGGGAGCGATGACGAACCACTTCCGCCGCCTGGCTCGACACCTGGTGGGGAAGGACAAGGCGGACGACCTCAAGGCCGATGGCGGATGGTTCGAGCGATCCTGAGAGATAGAGACTAAGACAGCACCTCCGGGTTCACAGGATGCGGCACCCTCTTTCCCGACAGGGCCGCGATCGCGTTCCGCGCGGCCAACTCGGCCATCCGACCCCTGGCCGCATGTGTCGCACTACCCAGGTGAGGCAGGAGCACCACGTTCTCGAGACCCACGAGGCCCGGGTGGATGGCGGGCTCATCTTCGTACACGTCGAGGCCCGCGGCGCCCAGCGGTCCTGCGCGAAGGGCTTCGACCAGCGCCTCCTCGTGCACCACGGGGCCGCGGGCCGTGTTCACCAGCACGACTCCCGGCCTGACCAAGGCCAGCTCGCGCGCGCCGAGCAGGTGACGGGTGCCCTCCGTGAGCGGCACGTGCACGCTGATGATGTCGGCCTCGCGCAAGAGGTCGTCGAGATCGGAGCAGTAGCGCCACTCGACCCCGGCCGGTGTCTCCTCCAACTTGAGTGGGCCTGAACGCCGCGTGTAGACCACCGGCATGGAGAAGCCGGCAGCCCTCCGCGCGACGGCCCGCCCGATCTGGCCCATCCCCACGATGCCGAGCGTCGCGCCGGCCACATCGGCACCCAGCAACATGGTCGGGGCCCACCCCTGGAACGCCCCCGAACGAACCATGCGGTCGCCCTCGACGACCCGACGCGCCGCCGCCAGGATCAGGGCCCAGGTGAGATCGGCTGTGGCGTCGGTCAACACCCCCGGCGTGTTGGTCACCAGGATGCCGCGTTCGGTGGCCGCGGCGACGTCGATGTTGTCGTAGCCCACGGCGTAGTTGGACACGACCCGCAGCGAGGATCCCGCGGCGTCGAGAACGGCGGCGTCGATACGCTCGCGTAGAGTGCAGAGCACGGCGGCCGCTCCCCGCACACCATCCAGCAGGTCGGCGCCGGTCAGATCGCGATCCTCGTCCCCGCCGCACACGGTGAAACTGCCTCGGAGCAAAGTGGGCCCGGGTTCGGGGATGCGCCGCGTGAGGAACAACAACGGCAGATTGCCCGCACCCATATCCCCACCCCTCCTCCGATCGCCCGCCGCGCGGCCCACCACGTGTGGCCCGTCGGCTCGAGTCTACGGGAAGTCTATCGCCCCGGCACTGTCAGTAGAGCCCGGCGACACCTACAATGGCGGAGGGAAACGAACGAGGGGGGGAATGTCCTGAACGCCGGCCAGCCCGCGGCAAGCGCGGCGCCTCACTCCGCCTGGTATCGCGATAGGCGCGTCTTGGCATGGGCGATGTTCGACTTCGCCAACACCCCCTACGTGGTGATTGTCGCCACCGTGGGCTTCTCCACCTACTTCAAGGACGTTGTCGTGCACGGCGCCCGGTCGGGAGACTTCCTGTGGGGCCTCGCCGGGTCGATCTCGATGATCTTCGTAGCCCTCACCGCCCCCTACTTGGGCGCGTATGCCGACGCGGCCGCGGCCAAGCGGCGTCTTCTCTTCATCTATACGGTCTTGGTCGTAGTCGCGACGGCGCTCCTCGGCACCGTCAAGGCGGGCATGGTGGTGTGGGGCATGCTGCTCTACATCCTCGCCAACATCGGATTTCAAGGTGGTCAGGCATTCTACAACGCCTTCCTCCCCGAGGTGGCCCGCGACGAAGACCTGGGGGCGGTCTCGGGCCTCGGCTCCGCCGCGGGGTACGTGGGCGCGCTCCTCTCCCTCTTCGCCGCGCTGCCGTTCTTCTGGCACGGCTTCGAGGAGGGGAACCTCGGCAACGTGCGCGCGATGTTCGTGGCCGCCGCCGTGTTCTTCGCCATCTTCAGCGTCCCCACGTTCCTCCTGCTGCGGGACGCCCCGCGACCGCGAGCGGCGCTCGCGGCTTCCGGTCTCGCGGGAAGCCTCCGCAGGTTGCGGGAAGACGTCACAGACCTGCGCCGGAACCGGGCCCCCTTCCTCTTCCTCGTCGCGTACCTGCTGTACATGGACGCGATCACCACCCTCACGACCTTCGTGGGGATCTACGCCCGCCAGACCCTCGACCTCAGTCTTCCGCAGATCTTCAGCCTGTTCATCATCTCGCAGATCACGGCGATCCCCGGCTCGGTGATCCTAGGCCGGGTGGCCGATCGCCACGGCGCGAAGCCCACGATCAGCTGGCTTCTCGTGCTCTGGATACTCCTCATCGTGCTGGGCGTGGTGGCCACCGGCTACAGAGAGCTCGTCATCATGGCTCTCCTGGCAGGCGTGGCCACAGGGGCTCTGTTCTCGGTGAGCCGGAGCATGATGGCGCTCCTCTCACCGAAGGACCGCGAGGGTGAGTTCTTCGGCTTCTATGCGGTAGCGGGGCGTATCTCGGCCATCGTGGGGCCCGTGATGTTCGGAGCGATATCGTCGATCTCGGGGAACCAAAGACTGGCGCTGAGCTCACTCCTCCTGATCATAGTGGCCGGATTGCTGGTGCTGCGGCGTGTGCCCATGGACGACGTGCCCGCGGACCGGACCGACGAAGAAGGTGCCACTGCATGAGTGGCGCCGCGCCGCCGCCCGACCCGCCGCGCAGGCTGCCTCCCGCGCCACCCTCCGCGCCGGCGCCGCCACCCGGCCGCGTGCGCGTGGGCACCTGTTCCTGGGCCGACAAGACCATGGTCGCCGCCTGGTACCCGAAGGGGGTAACCTCGGCCGAGGCCCGGCTGCGCTACTACGCGGAACGCTTCGACACGGTAGAAGTGGACTCCAGCTACTACGGCCTGCCCTCCGAGCGCAACTCGGAGCTGTGGGCGGAGCGCACTCCGCCCGGTTTCACTTTCCACATCAAGGCCTTCGCCATGCTCACGCGGCACGCCGTGCGCCCCAACCAGCTGCCGCCGGGACTCCGCTCGGCCTACGACCTCGAGGTCGACAAGTACGGCCGGGTGATACACCCCCCCGACGAGCTGCGCGAGACGGTGTTCGAGTGGTTCTCGTCGGCACTCACGCCGCTGCGCGAAGCGGGCAAGCTGGGTCTAATCCTGCTGCAGTTCCCGCCGTACTTCGTGGCCGACCCGCGCAATCGCGACTACATCGTGCGGGCCGCCCGGCTGCTCGCCCCCGACCCCGTGGCCGTGGAGTTCCGCCACGCGAGCTGGGTGGCGGGCGAGGAACTCCCCCGCACGCTCGCGCTCCTCAGCGACAACGACCTCACCTACGTCTGCGTCGACGAGCCCCGGCTCGACTCACCCACGGTGCTGCCGCCCCTGGCCGCCGTGACGGCGCCTGCCGCCTACGTGCGCTTCCACGGACGCAACTCCTCCACCTGGAACGCCCGAGTGGAGACCGCGGCGGAGCGCTTCCGGTACCTGTACACCGAGGACGAGCTGGGGGAGTGGGTGGAACCGATCACTACGATGGCCGCGGAGGCGGACACCACCTACGTCATGTTCAACAACTGCTACGGCGACTACGCGCCCCGCAACGCCAACCAGCTCTCGGGATTGCTGCATCTCGACCTGACGACACCGGCCGCGGAATGAGACGGGCCCCCGGCCGATTCGGCCGGGGGCCCGCAACGCACATCAGGTTCGCGAGCGGCGACGCCCCAAGGGCGGCGACGGTCGCGCTCTTCGGACTACCCTACTTGCGGCATGCGAGCCTGGGCTTCGGCCACCTTCTCTGCAGGATATGCGTAGTCCTGGAGGTTGCCCGAGAGGTAGTTGTCGTACGCGGCCATGTCGAAGTGACCGTGACCGCTCAGGTTGAACAGGATGGTCTTGGCTTCGCCGGACTGCTTGCACTGCTCGGCGGCGTTGACCACGCTGGCGAGAGCGTGCGAGCTCTCGGGAGCCGGGATGATGCCCTCGGTGCGGGCGAACTGCACGGCGGCCTTGAAGCAGGCGTTCTGCGTGTAGGCCTCGGCTTCGATCAAGCCAAGCTGAAGAGCATGAGACACCATCGGAGCCATCCCATGGTAGCGCAGACCACCCGCGTGGATGCCGGCGGGCACGAAGTCGTGGCCCAGAGTGTGCATCTTGAGCAGCGGCGTCAACATGCCGACGTCGCCGAAGTCGTAGGCGTAGATGCCCTTGGTGAGGCTCGGGCAGGCCGCAGGCTCGACCGCGATGATGCGGGTCTCCTTGCCCTCACGGATCTTGGCGCCGATGAACGGGAAACTGATGCCGGCGAAGTTGGAGCCACCGCCCGCGCACCCGATGACGATGTCGGGATATACGCCGGCGTCGGCGCACTGTTCCATGGCTTCCTGACCGATGACGGTCTGGTGGTGCATGACGTGGTTGAGCACGCTACCCAGAGAGTAGTGGGTGTCCTCGTTCGTGGCGGCCACTTCGACGGCTTCGCTGATGGCCATACCGAGGGAGCCGGTAGAGTCGGGATCGTTGGCCAGGAACGCGCGGCCGGCGTTGGTGGTGTCCGACGGGCTCGGGATCACTTCCGCGCCCCAGGTGTGGATCATGCTGCGCCGGTACGGCTTCTGCTGGTAGGAGATCTTCACCATGTAGACCAGGAGTTCCATGCCGAACATCTGGCAGGCCATCGAGAGGGCGGAGCCCCACTGACCGGCGCCGGTCTCGGTGGTCAGCTTGGTGATGCCTTCCTGCTTGTTGTAGTACGCCTGCGGCACCGAAGTATTGGGCTTGTGCGAACCGGCCGGGCTGACGCCTTCATACTTGAAGAAGATCTTGGCCGGGGTGTCGAGCGCCTTCTCCCAGTGGGGCGCCCGGAACAGCGGCGTGGGCCTCCACAGCTTGTAGATGTCCTGCACTTCTTCCGGGATCTCGATGTAGCGCTCCGGTGTCATCTCCTGCATGATCAGCGCCATCGGGAAGAGCGGCGCTAGATCGTCAGGTCCGGCCGGCTGAAGCGTGCCCGGATGCAGCGGCGGCGGCAATGGAGCCGGGAAATCCGAGTTCAGGTTGTACCAGGACGTCGGCATCCGGTCTTCCGACAAGAAGTACTTCGTCGCCATTATTCCCCCCTTGGAATAGATCGTGGCGCGGTAGGACTTTCAAACTAGACCACCGGACGGTGCACGTCAATACCGGACGTACAGTCAGCACTGTACGTCGTACAGCAGGGTAGCTTGTTGTTTGCAGGCAAAATCCTTCACAAGCCGGGTTGGGCGGCGCGCAATTGGAGCGGGGGCTCTGGGCTTATTGACTGCTCGGCCGGTTATTCGGGGCGGCTCGGCTCCGCCGGTGTCGGTCGCGGGGCGGGCCGTCATTGAAAGATCAGTGTGCGGCGGGAGTCGACTTGCGGCATGGCGCTGGACACCGCGCCCAGAGTGACTCCCCTTCTCCACGTCCGGAACTGATCCGAAAGTGGCTCTAGACACAGCGCCCGGTAGCTGTATAGGATGCGCCTCAAAGCTGAAACTTGGCAAGCAGACCGAACAAACACCAGGTAGTTCGGTGCCAGAGCCGCAGGTTCCAGCCCCACAGACGGACCACGGGAGGGGCAATGGGGCAGAGAGGTCTCGGCAGGTACGTCTCCATCGCATCGTTGCTCGTGGCGCTTGGCGCTCTTACCCTCTTCCTGGGTGGTCCAGCGGCACCCGCTCTGGGTGTGTCTCCGTCCGTCTCCACCGAGCCGGGCGTCGTACGAGAACTGGTTGAGAAGCGCACGGCCAACTCCCAGACCTTCCTGCTGTCCGACGGTCGTCTGCGTGCGGTGGTCAGCAGCGGCTTCGTCAACTACCGCGACAAGAGCGGCACCTGGCGGCAGATAGACACCCGACTGGTGGCCGGGTCGAGGGCCGGCGACTACGTCTCCACCGCGACCCCGATAGAGGTCACCGCAGCTTCGGACTCGTCGGCTCGTGTCTCTCTCGCCTACCAAGACTCCACCATCACCATCGGCCCGAGGAACGCCCATCCCGCACAGTTCAGCGTGCGGGATTCCGTCGCCAGCTACCGCGGCATAGCGACGGATGCCGATCTCACCTACGAGGTCCTCGACGCCGGGATGAAGGAGACCGTCTACCTCCGTTCGGCCAAGGCGCCCACCACCTACGCCTTCACCGTGCAGCACCCCGGGCTCACGCTTGCCAAGGACGAAGCGACCGGACAGTGGGGCTTCCATACGGCCCTGGAACACCCACCGGTGTTCCAACTGGGCGGTCTTCTCGTCTTTGACTCTTCCGTGAATGCGGCCGGTGACCCCGCCTACTCTGACGCGGCCAGGATGATCGTCGAGCCGGGGAAGGATGAGAGCACCATCACCTACGTGGTGCCGCCCTCATGGGTGACTGACCCGGCCCGAGTCTTCCCCATCCAGATCGACCCGACCGTATACCAGGGGGGTGCGCTCGCCGACACCTTCCTCTCGACCGCCTTTCCCAACACTTCCTACGGCACCAGCACAGAACTGAAGGTCGGCTACTACGATGCGACCACGGGCTTGAACTACGGTCTGGTCAAGTTCGACCTGCCAAGTGACCTGAAGAACGGCGGGTACGTGCAAAGCGCCGATCTCTATCTCCGCCAGAAGCACCAGTCGGTTCTCTCTCCCCGCATCGCGCGAGTTGGCGAGATGACGAAGGACTGGGGGGAATCGACCACCCTGAACGCCCTCGGCGGCATCCCCTACATCTCCAACGCCAAGCAGGTACCCACGATCGCCGCCCTCGAGCAGAATCTGAACTTCGACTTCACCGACGTGGTGCGACGCTGGGCCACAGGTCTCGACCCCAACTACGGGTTCATCATCTACCAAGACTTCACCGAAGGCCAAGACTACTGGCGCAAGATCCACTCGAAGGAGTCCGCCACCGCGAGCTATCGCCCCAAACTCACCATCACCTACACGGCACCGATCGATGTGAAGGCTACCTATGGGGCGGTGGGCGACGGCGTGGCCAACGACACCCTGGCCTTCCAGAACGCCCTCAACGCCGTGAACGCAAGCGGCGGTACGGTCCTTGTCCCCGCCGGCACCTACAAGGTGAGCGGGATCACCATATCCCGGAGCAATGTGGTGCTTCGAGGGCTCGGCACCTCGAGCGTCCTCATTCCCGATCCCGAGTCAGTCGGACAGAGCCACCTGGTCCAGGTAGGGGGCTCCGCGGCCATCTCCAACGTCGTCATTGAGAAGCTGAACATTCGCCTACCCGGAGTCGATCTGAGCTCACCCACCGGGGGAGGCAGCGGGATCAAAGTGACGGGGACCGGAGGCGGGAGTGTTATCCGGATCAGCGAGAACACCTTCAGCGGCGGCAACGACTCGGCGGTGACCCAGGCGATCTCGGTGGGCGCCAACTTCAGTGATCTCGCGATCACCGACAACGATCTTGCCCTTGTCACCTCTGTGCCTCTCGGGATCTCCACAGACGGTGGGGCGGGACGCACCCTCAGCCGCAACATCATGCCGCTCCAACCCTACAAGGCTGACCTCATGTGGGGCAGCGATCGCTACGACACAGCGATTCGCCTCTCTCAGGCGGCCTTCCCCGATTGGGCGGATGGAGTGGTGCTCGTCCCCGGCGACAACTATCCAGACGCGCTCTCAGCGGCGCCTCTCGCCGCGGCCTGGGGCGGACCCACACTCCTTACCCCCGCCTCCGGCCTCGATTCCCGCACCAAGGCGGAACTGCAGCGTCTGAACCCGAGCCGGGTGTTCGTCGTGGGGCTTTCTACCGCGGTCCGTGACGCCGTGCAGTTCGCGCTTCCCACCACCACCGTGACCCGGATCGCCGGTGCCGACCGCTACGACACCGCGGCGCAGGTAGCCACCCAGGTGAAGACGCGCCTCACCTCGCAGGGCAAGTCGATCACCAGGGTGGTAATCGTACCCGGGGACGACTTCCCCGATGGGCTCACCGTAGGCCCTGTGGCGGCCAAGAACGGCTGGCCCATCCTTCTCACCCCCAAGAATGGTCCGGTGCCGTCGGTCACGGTGAATGCCTACACGACCACTCTCGGAGTGACCACCGCGACTACGGTGGGGGTGTCCACCGGCGTCACCATCCCGAACATCACGAGCCTCAAGCGCATCAACGGCACCGATCGCTATGAGACCTCGGCCTTGGTGGCCACGTGGGCGGCAGAGGAGAACCCCTTCGCTTCCTACAAGCATACGGCCCTGGCCACCGGCGACAACTACCCAGACGCCCTGGCGGCCGGCTCCTATCTGGCCAAGGACGGCGGCGTCTTGCTGCTCACCAACGGCGAGACCATTCCGCAGAACACGATTGATCAGCTGAAGAAGAACTACAGAGCCCTTGAAGTGATGGACTACGTGGCTCTCCCGGGTCGATGGAAGGACGATCAGAACTGCGGAGTCTGGCTACCGAGTGCTCCCCAGCACACCGTGTACGACCTGGGTGATTTCGCGGAGCACAGCGCGGTCGCGGTACTTGACACGGGGACGTTGGAGGTTACGACGACCGACCTCGAGATCGACACGTTCGGCCCCAGTGCCTCGCTCACCCGAACCTATTCTTCCGCCCGCACAAATATTAATTACGGCCCGCGTGGGTGG
This sequence comes from Actinomycetota bacterium, assembly GCA_018830645.1. Lineage (GTDB taxonomy): Bacteria > Actinomycetota > Thermoleophilia > RBG-16-64-13 > RBG-16-64-13 > JAHJSA01. Next base: position 1,238 of record JAHJSA010000099.1, on the reverse strand, counting down.
CGCTACAGCTTCGAACGCTCGCTCACTATCGCCGGCACACACGTCCACTACATCGACGAGACCGGTGACACATACGAGTTCCTAAGCAGCGGAAGCTGGTGGACGCCACCCTCGGGCTACGCGGCGAACCTCACCGAAGGCGCCTCTGACTGGAAGCTGAAGCTGCCGAGCGGCAACACTCTGACGTTCGATTCGGCCGGCAAACTCCAGAGCGAGGCCGACTCCAACGGCAACACGGTCAACTACACCTGGGACGCAATAACGAAGAAACTCTCCACGATCACGGCCGCGAACGGGCACACGATCAATCTGACCGTGGTGAGCGATAGAATCACCGGGGCGACCTACACAGTCGGCACCGAGACACGGCAGGTCAGCTTCGCGACGGCCGCACCGTGGACCGTCACCTACTTCCCCGGGCAGTCGGGCCTCGAGCGCACGGTCACCTACACCTATGCCGCGAACCTCCTCTCCGGCATCAAGGCGACGGACTACGCCGGCACGGCCGACCCTGTCATGGCCTTCAGCCACACGGCCGCCTCGCTGACCGGGGTTAACTTCCCCGGCTACCATCAGACCACCAACCCCGACGCCCGCGCCCAGATCACCTACAACGGCCCAAGTGCGACCATCACCACCTATGGCCGCGTGTACACACCGTCCAGCGTGACCGGGGACACCGGTACCCCGATCACTCAGACCTTCACCTGGAACCCTTCCGGGACCATGGCTACCAAGACCAACCCCAAGACGGCCGCGGAAAACGATCAGACCTGGGCGTACGAATACTCACCGTATGCCAATCTGCTCGTCAAGGAGACGTCCCCCCTCAATAAGACCAAGACCTGGACATACAACTACCGCGGTAACGTCATCTTGGAGAAGGATGAACTCGGTCAGACGACCAGCTACAGCTATCCCGATTCCGACCCGGGGATTCCCCACCGCATCCAGGTGCAGGTGGCGGCCGGCTGGGATGACTGCCGCAAGGAAGGCTCCACGCTTTACGTGGACAACGGCGACATCTGGCAGACCGTGGGTCGCGGCAGTGTCAACGCACTTAGGCGCCGTCAAGAAAAAAGTAGGATATAGGCTGGGGGTGTCGAAGTAGGCCTCCATGATCGACGAACATGCCATAGGAGAGCGTTACCGGGCTCTGGCGGGAGAGCTCGATGAGAGGCGTCGGCGCCTGTGGGCGGCGTCGGAGGCGCGGGTGTGCGGGCGTGGCGGGATCGCCG
>JAHJSA010000098.1 GCA_018830645.1 Actinomycetota bacterium | reverse complement strand
GGCGCGTCGGCGCGCGGTCCGTCGGGGCGGGGCGCGTTGGTGCGCGAGGCCACGATCGGGCTCAGAGACGAACGGGGAGGCCGGCGGCAGCCATGCGCTCCTTGGCCTCACGGATGGTGTATTCGCCGAAGTGGAAGATCGACGCGGCCAGCACGGCGTCCGCGTCGGTCTCGAGGATCACCTGCGCCAAGTGATCGAGGTCGCCGGCGCCGCCGCTGGCAATGACCGGCACCTGCACCGCCTGCACCACCGCGCGGGTGAGCTCGAGCTCGTAGCCGTCCTTGGTGCCGTCGCGATCCATGGAGGTGAGGAGGATCTCGCCAGCTCCGCGTGCGACGGCCTCCCGTGCCCACTCGATCGCGTCCCGGCCGGTGGCGATGCGGCCGCCGTTCAGGAACACCTCCCAGCGAGGCCTCTCACCGGGCGCGCTCACCCGCTTCGCGTCGATCGCCAAGACCACGCACTGCGAGCCGAAGCGAAGCGCGCACGACTCGATCAGTCCGGGGTCTTTCAAGGCCGCCGAGTTCAGCGAGACCTTGTCCGCACCCGCCCGAAGCAGTGCGCGGACGTCGTCTTCACTCCGGATACCCCCGCCGATGGTGAAGGGGATGAAGAGCTCCTCGGCGCAGCGTCGAGCCAAGTCGATGATGGTGTTCCGCGCCTCGTGGCTGGCCGTGATGTCGAGGAACACCAGCTCGTCGGCGCCCTCCCGATCGTAGTGGGCGGCCAACTCCACCGGGTCGCCGGCGTCGCGGATGTCCACGAAGTTGGTGCCCTTCACCACGCGGCCCTTGTCGACGTCGAGACAGGGGATGACGCGCTTCAGGTGCACCTCAGGTCTCCGAGCCGTCGAGCACAGCCAGAGCTTCCTGCAGAGTGAAGGCTGCTTCGTAGAGGGCGCGCCCGGCGATGACCCCGGTCACACCCAACGGCTCGAGGAGTTTGAGCGCCCTCAGGTCGTTCAGAGCCGAAAGCCCGCCGCTCGCGATGATCTGCACGCCCGGCGCCTCTCGTGCCAGGTTCTCAGTGGCACGGATGTTGATGCCCCCGAGCATCCCATCGCGGGAGATATCTGTGTAGATGATCTCCCTCACGCCCATCTCAGCAAGATGACGGGCGAACGTCTGCGCCGTCATGCCCGTCTTCTCGCGCCATCCGTGGGTGCTCACATAGCCGTCTGATGCGTCCACGGCCACAACGAGCCGTTCACCCCACCCCGCCAGCGCCGCATCAAGGAACGCCTGGTCGAGCAACGCGTTCGTGCCGATGATCACACGCTGCACTCGTGTCGCGGAGATCGAGGCCAATGCCGCCTCGGAGCGAAGACCCCCACCGAACTGCACGGGAATAGAGACTGTCTCCGCAATGCGCCGCACCAAGTCGAGGTGATGCAGCTCACCCGTGCGGGCACCGTCCAGGTCGACCACATGGAGGTGACGTGCCCCCTCCTTCTCCCACATCACCGCCACATCCACGGGATCATCGCTGAAGACCGTGGAGTCGAGGAAGTCGCCCCTGCGCAGGCGCACACAGCGCCCACCTTGGATGTCGATTGCCGGGAAGATACGCATGAGTGCTGCCCCCTCGTGTGGGCGCGGCGCGGCCGGGATACGTCTACCCACCGGCTACGCGTCGCGCGAAGTTCTCGTACACCCTGAGACCGAGTCTGCTCGACTTCTCCGGGTGGAACTGGACCGCCGTGACGTTCTCTGACTCGACCCCCGACACAAAGGTGGTGGTGCCATACTCCGTGATCGTGAGCACGTCCGCCGGACGTTCGGGCACCACGACGTAACTGTGCACGAAGTAGAACGCGCTGAGGTCGGGGACGTCCTGGAACAGGTCGGAATCCTGCACGATCTCCGCCTGGTTCCAGCCGATGTGCGGGATCTTGGTGCCGGGGGGCAATCTCCGCACGTCGCCCCGCAGAAGGCCGAGCCCCGCGACGCCCGGGCTCTCCTCGCTCTTCTCGAAGAGCAGTTGAAGGCCCAGGCACACACCCAGAAACGGCACGCCTGCTTCGACCCGTTCACGCAACACCTCGATCAGGCCGCGCGACTCCAATCCCTCCATGGCGGAGCCGAACGCGCCCACCCCCGGCAACACGATACCCGCGGCGCTTCGCACCTTCCGCGGATCATCGCCGACCTCAGCGGCGAATCCCACGTGCTCGAACGCCTTCTGCACCGAGCGGAGGTTCCCCGATCCATAATCCACAACATACAACACCGCCGCTACAGCACCCCTTTGGTCGATGGCACGCTCTCTACACGTGGGTCGAGCGAGGTCGCCTCGTCGAGCGCGCGACCGAATCCTTTGAATATGGCCTCGATCACGTGGTGCGGGTTGGAGCCCGCCAGGAGACGCACGTGGAGGGTGATACGGGCGTTGCTCACAACCGCCTGGAAGAACTCCAGCGCGAGGTCGGTGTCGAACCCACCGATGCTCGAGTGCGAGAGGTCGGCGTTGTAGGCGAGAAAAGGCCGCCCGCTGATATCGAGACTCACGAGGGCCAGCGCTTCGTCCATGGGAAGCTGGATGCTGCCGTACCGGGTGATGCCCCGGCGGTCGCCAAGGGCCTGGGAGAGCGCCGTGCCCAGGCAGATGCCCACGTCTTCGACGGTGTGGTGTCCACCGGTCTGCAGGTCGCCGCTTGCCTTGATATCGAGATCGAAACGCCCGTGGGCGGCGAAGAGCTCCAGCATGTGGTCGAGGAACCCGATGCCGGTCTCCACGGAGCCGACCCCGTCACCATCGAGCCCGAGGCGGACGGAGACGTCCGTCTCTTTGGTGCGACGCTCCACGAACGCCGTGCGAGCGGGATGATCAGATGATTCGGCGGTCACGTGCCCTCCCTCCAATGCGGTACCGCTGCCAAGAGCCGCACCCCCGTGCGGTGACATACATCGCCGGAGCGACGCCCACGAAGCGGTGATATCCGCGGGGCCACCCGAGGCAGGATAGCACAGGCCTCACGCCCTCCCCGAGCGCTGCTCCGCCGAGATCCTGTGGAACCCGAAGCCCTCGCTCTGGGCGATGCGCGCGAGAGGAGGCGTGAGGAGACGGGCGGCGTCCGGTGGCACCTCGATCACCGACATGCGGCGCACAAACGTGTCGACCGACAAGGCGGACGAGAAGCGGGCCGCGCCCCCGGTCGGCAGCACGTGGTTCGACCCGGCCACGTAGTCTCCGAAGGCCGTCGGGGTGTGGGCCCCAACGAACACGGCGCCCGCCGCCTGCACCCGGTCGAGGAACGCCCGTGGGTCTCTCAGGTGGATCTCGAGATGCTCCGGCGCATACTCGTTCACGAAGGCCACCGCCAGCTCCTGGAAGGGCTCACCCGACGCCGGGAAGAAGGCGTGCAGCGCACCACCGGACGGCGGGCCGCCACCGGACGCCGAGCCGCGCCCCGGCGCCGAGCCGTCGCCCGACCCCGAGGAACCGCCGCGTCCATACTCGTCGCGAAGACGCTCGACCTCCGAAGCCACCCCGGCACACACCTCGGCTGATTCAGCTACCAACACCGCAGACGCCCCGCTCCCGTGCTCCTCCTGGGCGAGCAGGTCGGCGGCCGCCCACCTGGGGTCGCAATCGGCGGCCGCGACGACCACCACCTCGCTCGGCCCGGCAAGGCCGTCGATGCCGACGACCCCACTCACCTGGCGCTTGGCCTCGGTGACGTAGGCGTTGCCCGGACCCGAGATCACGTCGGCCCGTCTGATCGACTCGGTGCCGTACGCCATCGCGGCGATCGCCTGCGCGCCGCCTACGCGATACACCTCATCAACGCCCAGAAGGTGCGCAGCGGCCAAGACCGAGGCGTTCACCGACCCGTCCCGCGCCGGCGGCGTACAGATGAAGAGGCTCGTGACCCCCGCCACCTGGGCGGGCACGGCGTTCATGATCACGCTCGACGCGTACGAGCCCAGGCCGCCGGGCACGTACAGCCCAGCGCGCCCCACCGGCAAGTAGCGGATCCCGAGGAGCTGCCCCTGAGACCCCGCCTCTTCCCACGAGGCGCGCAGCTCGTGCTCGTGGAACCACCGGCAGTTGTCGCGGGCAAGCTCGAGCGCCGCGCGCAGGTCGTCCTCGAGATCGTACGCGGCCGCTGCGAGGTCCGCGGCCGGGACCCGGAGCCCCGCGACGGTCGCGCCCGGCCAGTCCAGCCGGGCGGTGGCTTCCACCAGGCCGGCGTCACCCTTGGAACGAACCTGCTCCACCAGCCACGAGACAACCTCGGCCACCGCGGCATCCTGAGCACCCGAGGGGCGGAGTCGCGCGACCGCGGCCGCCACGTCGGCCGCGGTCAAGGCCGTCGCCTTCACGGGCTACCCGCCTTCACGGCCTATCCGCCTTCACGGGCTACCCACCTTCACGGCTGGCAGGCCTCGACGACTTCGCGCAGGCGACCCGTCAACTCGCTCACCTGGGCGGCCAGCAGCTTGTGAGACACGCGGTTCACCACCAGGCGCGCGGTACACTCGTGCAGGCAGAACCGCTCCTGGAGGTTGTTCTCGCGCATGGTGGTGCCGGTGCTCGTGAGATCGACGATGCCCTCGGCCAGACCCACGAGCGGAGCGAGCTCGATCGACCCGTGGAGCTTGATGACTTCCGGATTGATGCCGCGCTCCTGGAAGTAGTCCCTCGTCACGTTCGGATACTTGGTTGCGACCCGGAACGTCCCCAAGTGACGCAAGGTCTCCATCGAGCGGTCCTCGCCTTCGGGAGTGGCGAACACCATGCGGCAGTAACCGATCTTCAGGTCGAGCACCTCGTAGACGCTCTTCCTCGACTCGAGCAGCACATCCTTGCCGACGAAGCCCACATCCGCGGCACCGTTCTCCACGTAGGTGGGAACGTCGGTGGGGCGCGTAGTGATGAAGCGGGTGCCGTCCGCGGTATCGAAGATCAGCCTGCGGCTGTTGGCCCGTACGTCGCTGAGATCGAAGCCCACCGCTTCGAGCAGGCGGGCGGTGTCTTCGAATATGGCGCCTCGACACAGCGCGATGCGAAGCGACTTCATGACCGCTCACCTCGGGCGGGCGCTTCGTGGGGCGCTTCGTGGGGCGCTTCGTGCTCCCAGGCCGCGTGGCAGACGACATCGGGAAGCTTGGCCAGCGAGCTGCCCTCGCTCACTCCTCCGCCGCGAAGGTCGGTGACGGTCCACCGTTCGCCGGCCGTACCCTCCACGGGAACCACGAGTATGCGTATGTCCTTCTGCTCCGCCAGACGCATGAGCGCCTGCTCCGACGTGTCCAGAGGCAGCGCGAACACTCCCACACACTCCGCCCGCAACGCGTCGGCCACTGCCACGTGCTCGTCGAGACCGCCGAGAAGGAGCACCGAAGGCTCCGTGGACATCGTGACGCCGCCCTGCTCCACCAGGGCCACGTGCAGTCGGTCCAGACCGAGACCGAAGCCCACAGCCGGCATGGGCGCGCCGTACGCGGCCAAGAGGGAGTCGTACCGACCCCCGCCGCCCAGGGTGAACCCCAAGCCCGGAGCGTAGATCTCGAAGATGATCCCCGTGTAGTAGTCGAAGTTGCGGAAGATCCCGAGGTCGAACAGCAGGCGCTCACCGTGCCCATAGCGGGTCACGACCTCGTGCACCGCGGAGAGATGGCCGAGCGAAGCCTCCATCGCCGGATCACGAACATGCGCCGCGACCCGCTCCAGCACTTCCCGGCCACCCCTCATATCGGGCACCTCGAGCAGAGCCCGGCACGCCTCGGCGTCGATAAGGCCATCGGCAGCGGCCTTGTCCAGAGCAACCCGATACCCCACCAGATCCTTCTGTACGAGGTCTGTGGTGAGCCGGTCTTTGAGCAAAGCGTCGTCGCTGGCCGTATCGAGGAGTCCCTTGAAGAAGCCCACATGTCCCACTCCGAGGCTGTAGTCGCGAAGTCCCGACCGCTCGAGTGTCCGGCAGGCCACGGCGAGCACCTCCGCGTCGGCCTCGGGAAGCGAGGAGCCCAGCATCTCGACACCGGCTTGGCGGAACTCGCTCTCCTGGCCCCGCTGAGGAGAGTTGCGGCGGAAGATGTCCGACACCGAGAAAACTCTGTGCGGCGGTTCCCCCATGCGCAACCTGCTGCCGAACATCCGGGCGATCGGGGTGGTGAGATCGGGTCTGAGGATCATCACCTTCCCGCTCTCGTCAAGGAGACGGAAGCCCGTCTGGAAGGCCTTCTCCTCCGAGAGGGCCAGCACCTCCTCGTACTCCAAGGCGGGCGTGATCACCTCGCCGTATCCGAACTCGTGGAAGACGGTGCGCGCGGCGTCCTCTATCAGCCGCAGTTCTGCGGCCTCGGTCGGCAAGACGTCCTTTGTGCCGGGCGGCGTGCGAAGCAGGGCCATGAGGGAACCTCCTGATGATGACGTATCATTCTAGCGCACGAGCCGAGAGGCTAGAGCCAACGCGCGCGCCTGTGCCCTTGCGGCGCCCCTGACGGAGGCGCTGCGGGTCACCCCGTCACGTGTCGGCGCCCAGAAGAGGCGCCGCGGGTCACCCCGTCGGGGTCGGCTGGTAGCGGAACACCCCCGCTTCCCCGAGCAAGACTCGCAACTCCGCGAAGAGGCTGGTTTGCGGGTCGACACGGAAGCCCTTCCCGAACCGAAGGCGCAGGTGGTCCTGGCCTGTCTCCACGTGCACGTCTACCGGGCAAGGCCCTGGGAAGTTGGCCAGGATCACCTTGAGGTCGTCAAGAACCGTGCGCGGCACCTGCCGGCCGTCGAGTTTGATGCACACCGGTTCGGTGCCGGTCTTGGGGACGAACGGCTCGACGCTGAAGGGGATGAGCTTTGCTTCGCTCTCCTCGCGACGCTCGACCCGACCGCGTATCTTCACCAGGCGGTCTTCTTCGAGCAGAGAGCGCGCTTCGGAGTACAGCTTGGGGAAGCAGGTGATCTCGATAGAGCCTTCGAGTCCTTCAAGGATGATGAAGGCCATCTGATCGCCCGACTTCGTTGGCACCTTCCTCACGCGGCCCACCATACCGACTATGGTGGTCACCTGCCCGTCGGGCAGGTCGGCAAGTTCGTGGATCAGATGCTCCGCCTCGTCACGTATCTGCCGGCGCAGGTCGCGCAGCGGGTGCGAGGTGAGGAAGATGCCGAGCGCTTCCTTCTCGAGACGCAGCAGCTCCTCCCTCGTGAAATCCTCTTCCGGTATGGGAACCGGTCGGCGTGAGACCGCCGCATCGTCATCGGCAGGGCCCGAGTCGCCGCCCATGAGATCGAATATCGACCCCTGGCCGGTAGCCGCGTCGGCCTGAGTCTTCTGGCCGTTGGCCATCGCTTGAGCCAACACCTGCAGCATGCCCCTGCGCGACGCACCCGTGGAGTCGAGTGCACCACCCTTGATGAGACCCTCGATGGCCCGTTTGTTCAGAACGCCGCCATCCACGCGTTCGCAGAAGTCGAAGATGTCGCGGAAGGGGCCGCTCTTCTCGCGCGCCTCGATGATGAGCCTGATGGCGCCCTCCCCCACGTTCTTCACGGCGGTCAGGCCGAAGCGGATCTTGCCATCGACCACGCGGAAGTCGAGCGCCGACTCGGAGACGTCGGGAGGCAGCACCTCGATGCCCATCTCGTTGGCCACGCTCACGTAGTAGGGCACTTTGTCCTTGGTGTTCATGACGCTCGAGATCAGCGCGGCCATGTACTCCACGGGGTAGTTGGCCTTGAGGTATGCGGTGCGGTAGGCGATCAGCGCGTAGCACGCGGCGTGCGACTTGTTGAAGGAGTAGTCGCCGGCCTTCTCGATGAGCGACCACAGGTGGTTCACCACCTTTGGGGTGGTGCCACTGGCCAGCGCGCCCTCGCGGAACTTGGGCTCCAACCGGTCGAGGATCGCATGTATCTTCTTGCCGATGCCCTTGCGCATATCGTCGGCTTCCGAAGGCGTGAAGCCGGCGATGCGCTTCGCGATCTCCATGAGCTGCTCTTGGTACACGGCCACACCGTATGTGGCGCGCAGGATCGGCTCGAGCCTGGGGTCGGGGAAGACCACGGCGTCGGGGCTCCGCTTGTTCTTCGCGTACAGGGGGATGTACTCCATCGGGCCGGGCCGGTAGAGAGCCACCAGAGCGATGAGGTCCTCGAAGACGGTGGGCCCCACCTCCCGCAGCGCCTCGCGCATGCCACTCGACTCGAACTGGAACACTCCTTCCGAATCGCCGGCGGCGAGCATGCGATAGGTCTTGCTGTCGTCCAGCGGCACCGACGGGAGGTCGAACTCAGGATGCCCGCTGGCTCTGATCACAGCCTCGGCCCCGGCGATCACGTCGAGGTTCCGCAGGCCGAGGAAGTCCATCTTGAGCAGCCCGAGCTTCTCCACGTCGCCCATGGGCACCTGCGTGACCACCTCGGCGGCGCCCTTCTGCATGAGGGGCAGGTATTCGGTAAGTGGGCGGTCGGAGATCACGACACCCGCGGCGTGGATGGAGTCCTGGCGGATGAGACCCTCCAGGGGTCGCGCCATCTCGACCACCTTGCGCACCGTCTCGTCGGCCTCGCACTCCATGCGCAGATCCTGCTTCTCGCGCATGCAATCGTCGAGCGTGACCTTCGGCCCCTCGGGGATCAGTTTGGCGATGCGATCGGCCACAGCGTACGGCACATCCATGACCCGAGCCGCGTCACGAACCGCCTGGCGGGCCTTGATGGTGCCGAACGTGGCGATCTGCGCGACTCGATCGCGCCCGTACTTGTCGGCCACGTACTCGATGACCTTCTCCCGGCCGTCCACAGAGAAGTCGATATCGATATCGGGCATGCTGATGCGCGCCGGATTCAGGAAGCGCTCGAAGAGCAGATCGTAGGCCAGAGGGTCCAGGTCGGTGATGCCGAGCAGGTACGACACGATCGATCCGGCGGCGGAGCCGCGACCCGGACCCACAGGGATGCCCGAACGCTTCGCGAAGGAGACGAAGTCCCACACGATGAGGAAGTAGGGCGGGAATCCCATGGCGTCGATCACGCCCAATTCCATCTCAAGGCGCTCGAGCACCTCGGGAGAAGGCGCGTCCCCGTACCTGGCCGCAAGACCTTCCTCGCACAGGGCGCGAAGGTACTCGGACTCGCTCCCGTATCCTTCGGGCGCGCCGTACTGCGGGATCAGGATCTGATCGAATGCGATGTGCACGTCGCAGCGCTCAGCCACAAGCATCGTGTTGGCGACCGCCTCGGGATAGTCCTTGAACGCCTCGAGGATCTCGGCCTCGCTCTTGAAATAGAACTCCTGCGACGAGAAGCGCAGACGGCGTTCCTCTTCGAGGCGAGAGCCGGTCTGTATACAGAGGAGCACGTCGTGTGCGGCGGCGTTGTCCGCGGCGAGATAGTGCACATCGTTCGTGGCCACCAGCGGCAACCCCACGCGCTCGGCGAGTTCGGCGAGCCGGGCCGGGACGTGCGCAAGTTCCGGGATGTCGGCGATCTGGATCTCTACGTACACATCCTCACGGCCGAAGATGGAGATGAGCCGCTCGATCTCCTCTTCGGCGGCGACCATACTCCCGTGCTCCAAGGCGCGCGAAAGACGCCCGGCCGGACAACCCGTAAGACAGATCAGCCCCTCGGAGTGCTCGCGCAACAGTTCGTAGTCCATGCGCGGCTTGCCGTAATAGCCCTCGAGGAAGGCCCGGCTCGAGAGCGCGAGGAGGTTCCGGTAGCCCGCGTCGTCCGCGGCGAGGAGGGTCAGATGCCACCGCTGCTCTTTGTGGCCCTCTTCCTTGTGGAACCGGTCTTCCACCACGTAGGCTTCCAGCCCGATGATCGGCCTGATTCCGGCTGCGACGGCCTTCTGGTAGAGCTGCACCGCGCCGCTGAGCACGCCGTGGTCCGTGACGGCCACGGCCGTCATACCGTACTCCACGGCCCTGGCCACGAGTTCGTCGATCTTGCAGGCGCCGTCGAGCGCCGAGAAGTCGGTGTGCACGTGCAGGTGGCAGAACGCGGCTTTGGCCGCAGGCGCTTCGATCACGTGGCTCACGTCCACGGGCAGTCAGATCCTCTCGGTAGGGTCCGTGCGGGGCCCACTCACCCGCGTGCGCCACGGCCCCCCGCGCGCGGGGTCTGACCCTGAGCGCGGGCTCGGACACTCCCTTAATTCTAGCAGGAACGGCTCCCGAGCCTCAAGCGGAATGTGAGCCGTGAGCGGTATGTCGTCCGCTCTCAGCGGCACCGGTGCCCTCAGACGAGGTGCGATCCGGCCGCTTTCACCTGGTTGCCGCCGCCTTCCTTGGCATCCGCGAGGGCGGTCTCAGCCTGAAGCATGAGCTCCCGGGCGAACGCGCCGTTCTCGGGGAAGGTGGCGATGCCTATGCTCACGGTGAACCGACCTATGGGTCGATTCGCCGGAGTCGCGAAGATATGCCTGCCGATGGTCCAGCTGAGCTTCTCGGCGAGAGCGCTCGCCACCGCTTCCGTGGAATCGGGCAGCAGGATCATGACCGTCGTCTCGCGAACACGGCCTGCGAGGTCATCCTTGCGCAGTGATCTCCTCGCCAAGTCGGCGAGTTCTCTGATGAGGCGGTCGCCCGTGTCCCTGCCGTGGACGCGGCCGAGTTCCTCGAAGTCGTCGACTTCGAGGGCCAGAAGCGCCAGACTTCGAGTCGTTTTCGAGGCGCGATGCATCTCCTCGGAGAGAGTCCTCTCGAATGTGATCCGGGAGGCCAGGCCGGTCAAAGGGTCGGCGAACGCGCCTCCCCATTGGCTGTGGCGCTGAGGCGTTCCCGTCTGAGCCTCGGGGGCGAGGGGGTTGAGCGGCATGAGTACCCCGATGATCAGCGACCCCTCCTCCCCTTCCCGCAACTCGAACTCACTTCTTAGGACCACCGACTGACGCGCCGCCAAGTAGAGCGCCAACCCGAAGACCCCCGGCCCCATACCGAGGACGGCCGCGTCCAAGGGACCCGATACGAGTTCTCTGAGTTCATCGGGCGTCAGAGCCGGGTCGCGCACCTCCACGTCGAGGCGGACCCGTCGGCCCCGCGCGGAGGCCTGATCGATGCTCGTCTCCACGAGCACTGAATGCCTGGTCAGATAGAAGGCTGCACTGAGTACATGGCCGATGCACCGCACCAGACCATCCGGGTCGCCGAGTACATCGATGCGAGCGGCTCTCACCTCGAGATTGATGCCTCGGCTCGCTGCCAGTACGGCCCGCGATTCCAGCGCGGCATCGACAAGGTCGGCGACGACGCAATCGGAGATGACGGCCCGAAGGTAGCCCACATCCATGTCGCCGAGTTCGTCGACCAGGGCGAGCATCTCGCGGGCCTCCCAATCATGATGAGCGAGTCCGGCAAGCCGCGCGCCGAACTCCCCCCTGATCAGCTGGAAGAGCCCGCCGCGGACCCGATTGGAGTCGCTGAGAGCCGCCACCAGTCGGCGCTGCTCCTCGCGCCACTCCCGCGAGCCCGACTCATCCATCACCACCACGGCATGGTCGAGGCGCCTGCCGTCTTCGTTCACGAGCGGGAAACCGCGCAGACTCAGCCAGCGACGCTCTTCCCCGGGTGCCTCTAACACCAGCTCGTCGGCCCACGGAGTGAGGCCGCCTCCGTCCTCTCGGATCGCCGCCCGCACGACGCCCGGATCGGAGACGAGGGTCGTGAGGCGCGCCCCTTTCATCTCTCGTACCGGGATATTCAGGAGGTCCGCCGCCCGCTGACTGGCCCACTTCACAACACCGTCGGGGTCGCTCAAGATCAGTCCGGGTCCGAGAGATTCTGCGAGCAGTTCGAGTTCCAGCCTTCGATCTGACATCTCGTCCAACCTGCCCGCCATCGCGTTGAACGCCTCGGCCACCTCGACCATCTCCTGCCCCTGGTCGGCCGAAAGCCTCGTCGAGAACGATCCCCAGCCCAGCGATTCCATGGCGACCCGGAGATGACTCAACGGTGCCACGATCCAACGACTGAGGAGACCTGCCTCGAGCGCGAGCAACAGCGCGCCCCCGGTCAACCCCGCGATCCCGAATCCGACAAGCACACGCCAGAGGGAGCCGGTCTCGGCGCCCTCCGGATGCTCGACGATCACGACCAAGGTGGAACCCCTGTACTCCACCGATACGGCGCAGTAGGTGCGCGTACCCGTCTCCGACTCCACCCGGAATACCACCTGCCGCTCTCGCGGAACTCCGTCGGCGATCGGCCCCGGCGCCCCCTCGAACTGTGCACCGGGCGGGTGTTCGCCGGTGGATGCGAAGACTCGACCGGTGACATCGGTCACAGCGATATCCAGAGGATCGGGGGTGGAGGCCCCGGCTGCAGATCGAGCCAACCGCTCCGAGACGTCCTTCAGGAGGAGTGAGAGGTCCTTGGTTGACCCCTCGAGGTCACCCGCAGCCATGGCGGCCACCACGAGGTCGGCGGTCAACATGGATTCCCGCATCGCGGACTCCGCATGCCGCTGCCCCTCCACGATGCCCACGCCCACCACGAGCACGACGGTCACGACGAGCATCGCGGCGGCGTTCAGCAGGACGATGCGACGGAGAAGGCTCACGGCCCGGCCTGGTCCTCGGCCACGACAGGATTGCTCAAGGAGTCCAAGCCCTCGATCTGTACGACCACCTCATCACCCGGGTGGATCTCTGACACTCCCGGTGGTGTCCCCAGCATGATCACGTCGCCCGGCAGGAGCGTCATCGCCTGACTGATGAACGACACGATCTCGTACGGATGGCGGAGCATGTCACGTACACGACCTTCCTGACGCACCTCACCGCCCACGAGAGTGCGGATGTACGCGTCTGGGTCGGGAGCCTCCGTCTCCAGGTACGGACCGATCGCCGCGAACGTGTCGAACCCCTTCGCCCGCCACCACTGCCGGTCCTTGCGCTGCAGGTCGCGTTCGGTCACATCGTTGCCGCAGCACCACCCGCGCACCACCCGTGGAGCCTCCGCGGGCGACACCCGACGGGCGGGCCGCCCTATCACGAGACAGAGTTCACCCTCATGCTCCACCTTGGTGCCCTCGCGAGGATAGACGATGGGGTCGCCGTGACCGATGAGGCTCGACGGTGGCTTCAGGAAGATGATGGGCTCGTCGGGAACGTCGCTGAACTTGTCCTTGGGCAGCCGCGCCACTATCTCGTCGATATGCGCGGGGAAGTTCCAGCCTACGGCGAGGATCTTCGTGGGGACGGCTGGGGGGAGCAGGACCACGTCCTGCGGAAGAAGCACCATACCCGCGCGGTCGCCGCCCACCACTCGATAGGCTCCATCGACCACCTCGGCTTCGAGCACGAGGTTCGCTGACCGGATCCGAGCGAGCTTCACTGGCGAACGTCCTCTCCCATCGGCCACGGTCCGACGACGGCCCGCAAAGCCAATTTCACCAGGAGTGGAAGGCCCTGTCAACCCGGTCGACCCCAGCAGGGTCTAGGGACGGCATCGGCCCGCCGGCGTCCGGGCGGCTCGGGTGGGTGGGCGACCCTGACCCGAGCGGCGCGTCGCCGCGCGCCTCACCTCTTCGGAGCGCAGGAGGAGCAGTCTCCCGAACACCCGAGGGAGAGCGGCTCGCGGCATCGAGGGCAGAGCAGCAAGGGGACACTCGATCGCGAGCCGCAGCGCGGACAGGTCTGCGTTGGAGCCGCGGTAGCGGGGGCATCACACTTCTCGTCGTGATCTCGTCTGCGGGCGAGCAACGCCACCTCACACCACCCCGGCCAGCACGAGTACGCGGGCCACGATCCCGCCCACGAGGAAGGCGAGTACCACGCTGCCCACCCAGGTGAACACCGTGAAGGCCCGACCCCGCTCCTTCATGATCACCAACACAGAAGCGATACAGGGCACGAACAGCGTGATGGTGACCAGGGACACCAGGGTGGCCGCGCCTCCAAGCCCCAGGTCGTAGAGACCGGCGGCGCCGAAGTCACGGCGCACGAAGCCCATGATGAAGGCGGTCGCCGTCTCCCGAGGAAGGTTGAGCCACGTCTCGGTGAGCGGAGCCAATGCCACCTGCGCCGCCTCGAGCGCGCCGGTCAGCTGGAGGGTGGCGAGGAGGAGCGCGCCCGCCGCGAAGTAGAGGACGACCTCCCGCAGAAACATGACCGTCTTGTGGTAGGTCTTGGTGAGCACGTTCATGGGCCGCGGCAGGCGCAACGGTGGCAGATCGATGAGCAGGTCGGTCGACGAGCCCGGCAGGTAGCGGGAGAGCGCAAGTCCGATGAGGCCGAACACGAGGAACATGATGGTCGCGTACGCGATGGTGATCCCGAGACCACCGGCCGCGGCCAGCAGAGCCACGATCACGCCCAACTGAGCCGAACACGGGATAGCGAACGCCATCAGCGCGGTCGCGATCTTGCGCTCCCGCTCGTTGCCCAGGATACGGGTGGTGATGGTCGCCATGGTGATGCAGCCGAACCCCAGGATGATCGGGATGATGGCCCGACCGTTCAGCCCGATCGCCGTCATGAGGCGGTCGGTGAGGGCCGCGATCCTCGGCAGATAGCCGGAGTCTTCCAACACGGAGAGCATCAGGTAGAAGCCCACGACCAAAGGCAGCAACAGCCCCAGCACGTAGGTGATGGTGAGGGTGACCACGCCGAACTCACCCGCGATGAGTTCGAAGATCACGCCGGTGCCCACAACGGCGGCCGCAGCCGCTCGAAGGGCGGGCTCCACGTATCCCTGCATGACCACGCCTTCGGTGAAGCCGACGATGGTCTGGGCCACCAGCACACCGATCACCTCGTACATCAACCACAGCACCACGAGGAGCACCGGGATGCCGGTGAGCGGCCGCAGGAGGGCATGACCCAGCCGGGTGCGCAGGTCAAGGCTCCGGTCACGTTGGCTCACCACGCGCGCGACGATGTCGTTCACCCGCCGCCGCCGGTCCATGTAGATCTCGTCCCGCATGCCAAGAGGCTCTACCCCATGCCGTTCGGCCACGTAAGGGTCACCCTCGAGCACCAATAGGGCTTCCGCCTTCGTCCCCACCCGATCGAGCAGGGAGAGCAGCCGATCCTGAAGCACCGGGTCCGATATGCCGGGCACCGCCTCGTCCAACGTGGCCCGCACCCTGTCGAACCCCTTGCGCTCCACGGCGATGGTGGGCACGACGGGCACCCCGAGCCGCTCGGCCAGCGCGACGGCATCGACGCTTACGCCACGGGCTTCGGCCTCGTCGACCATATTCAGGGCGACCACCAGGGGGAGGGCCATGTCGATCAACTGCTGAGTGAGGAACAGATCGCGTTCGAGGTGCACCGCATCGACCACGTTCACCACGATGTCGGCTTCGGCGATGATGTCGCGGGCCACCATCTCCTCTTCGTTGAACGAGGAGACACCGTAGACCCCTGGGGTGTCGATCACGACGTCGTCACCCATCACTCCGCTCGAGATCGTCACGGTGGTGCCAGGGAAGTTCGACACGTCTACGTATAGACCGGTGAAGGCGTTGAAGAAAAGGGACTTACCGACGTTCGGGTTGCCGGCAAGGACGATCTTGCGTGCTCCAGGCGGGGCCTGTACGACCTGGGACCCGTGGCAGCTGTGTGAGTTCGAGCCTCCGCTCACCGCGAGTGACCCCGACGGCGCCATCCGCGAAAACGACCGCGCGCGGCCTCAGCCGTCGCGTCGCCGTCGCCGCTGCGCCCCCGGGTGTCACTGGGATCTTCCTCGACCAAGATGCGGCAGGCCAAGCCGCGCCCCAAGCAGATCTCCTGGTTGCGGTGCCGCACAAGCACGGGCCCGGAGGCGAGCGCCTCGGCGGAATCGACCACGGTGCCTTCCCCGATGCCGAACCTCACGCACTGAGCGCGGGCACGGTCGTCTGGGATCTCGAGGATCCGCACCGGCCTGTTCCGTTTCGCCTGCAGTAGCGTCATCTCCGCCTCCGACAATGAGACCCCTGCTCTCAGGGCTTACAGGGTCTCGAAGTTAGGTATCCCTAAGACATAAGTAGAGTGTACTCTCAGGGGAGATGGGTGTCAAGCCTCTTACGGTGGCTTCGCGGCAAAGGCTCACGATGGCGGCGCCGGGCACGGCCGATGCCTGCCGGAGCGACGCGGCGACCGGGCTCCAGATGCTACGGGCGGTCGGTGCTCTCGTCGGTCAGAGAGCGACGGAGTCCGAAGTTCACGGAGTCGATCAAGGCCTGCCAGGAAGCCTCGACGAGGTTCTCGCTCACACCCACGCTGCCCCATGAATCGTGCCCGTCGGAGGAGTCGATGAGCACGCGGGTGACGGCGGCGGTCCCCTTGTCTTCGTCGAGGATACGCACCTTGAAGTTCACGAGGTGGATATCGGTGAGGTGAGGGTACTTCTTCTCGATGGCCAAGCGGAGGGCGCGGTCGAGCGCGTTCACGGGGCCGTTGCCCTCGGCTGTCTGGATGACACGGTCGCCGTCGACGTGCACTTTGATTGTGGCTTCGGTCATCACAGCGCCGTCGGCCCTCTTCTCGACGATGATGCGGAAGCTCTCCAGGCGGAAGAACTCGACCCGCCGGCCGAGTTCGGCCAGAAGGAGCAGTTCGAAGGAAGCGTCGGCGGCCTCGTAGTGGTAGCCATCGTGTTCCTTCTGCTTCAACCGCTGCAGCAGTCGCCCCACCACGTCGTCGCCCGACGTGCCCGACACCCCCAATGCCTCCAGGCGTCTGCGGACCGTGCCCTTGCCCGAGAGCTCCGAGACCAGTATGTGCGGCACGTTCCCCACCAAGGGGGGCGAGACGTGCTCGAATGTGCGAGGGTCCGCCGCGATGCCGGCCACGTGCAGGCCGCCCTTGTGAGCGAACGCATTGCGGCCCACATACGGCTGGTGGGGATCGGGAGAGATGTTGCAGAGCTCCGCCACGAAGTGCGACACCTCAGTCAAGTCGGCCAAGTTCTCGTCGGAGATGCAGTCGTAGCCCATCTTGAGCTTGAGGGAGGGGACGATCGCGCAGAGATCGGCGTTGCCGCAGCGCTCCCCATACCCGTTGATGGTGCCCTGTACGTGCCGAACGCCGCGCTCGACCGCCGCGAGGCTGTTGGCCACGGCGCAGGCCGAATCGTTGTGCGTGTGGATACCGACGACCGCCCCTGTGCCTATCACGGCGACAACCTCACCCACGACGTGGCTCAGGCGCTCCGGAAGCGTCGCTCCGTTGGTGTCGCAGAGCACCACCGTTCCAGCACCGGCTTCGACCGCGGTGCGCACACAGGTGAGGGCGTAGTCCGGGTGTTCACCGAACGCGTCGAAGAAGTGCTCGGCGTCGTACACGACCTCCTTGCCCACGCCCCGGAGGAAGCGCACCGACTCGTCGATCATGCGCAGGTTCTCAGCCT
This sequence comes from Actinomycetota bacterium, assembly GCA_018830645.1. Lineage (GTDB taxonomy): Bacteria > Actinomycetota > Thermoleophilia > RBG-16-64-13 > RBG-16-64-13 > JAHJSA01. The sequence continues at coordinate 22,846 of JAHJSA010000098.1, read as the reverse complement.
TGTCGACCTTGAGCACCTTCTCGATGTGCAGGGCCCAGGTCTTCCCCACGATGCACGACATCGGCGCCCAACTCTCGGCCAGAGTGCGAAGTACCGGGTCGTCGGCCGCGGCGACGCCGCGGCCGCGGGTCATCCCAAAGGCGCTCACGAGCGTGCTTCCGAGATCCACGTCGACCATGCGGGCGAAGAACTCAGCGTCTTTCGGGTTCGATCCGGGGAAGCCACCTTCGATGACGTGGATGCCGAGTGACGCCAGACGACGGGCGATACGTATCTTCTCGTCCACCGACACGCTCATGCCTTCGCGCTGCATGCCGTCGCGGAGCGTGGTGTCGTAGAGTACTACTTCTCGGTGTGCGGTCATCTCGATCCCTCGTGGGCACGTCTTCACCAGCCTCCTAGGCTAGCACAATCCCGGGCGCCCACGGATGGCTTGTGGCGGCCCATGCGGCCGCCCGGGGAGCCGGCCCCCACGCAGGCCCCCCGGCCGCAGACGAACCCGGCCGCGCGCGAGTCGGCGCGGGTGAGTAGGCCGCGGCCAGTCACCCTAGCCCTCCTCCACCTCCAGGGGAAGCAGGGCCCTGTCGCGAAGCCGTACGTAGCCGCGGTGACTGATCCTGAGGTGCGGGATCGCCGGCGTGGTGAGGGTGTCGATCGCGAGCAGCGGATCCTCCCAGGCCACGCCCGCCCCACAGAGGGCCGCCACCAGCGCGGAGAGGTCCGCGCGCACGCGCTCGGCCGGCTCCAACGAGGCGATGCCGCACACCGGTGACGCGACCTCCGCCACCACCTCTTCACCCACGGCATACACCCCGCCTCCCCCCAACTCCACAACCCGGCCAAGCGCCGTCAGGGCCGACCGGTGGTCGCGGCCCACTACCACGAGGTCGGGGCTGTCCCAGGTGACCGTAGTCGCGTAGGCGCCTTCGCTGAGCCCAAGGCCCTTGAGAAGACCCCAGAAGGAACGCTCTCCCCGGGTGCGCTCGATCGCCAGCACCGGCATCAGGTCCTCCTCGGTCGCCTCAGAGGCAGTGAGCAGTGTCTCGCGGGTGACGAGATTGGTGACGTACTCTATGACACGCACTCGGCCCGACGCCGGCAGAGCCGGCGGAGGTCCCGCCGACTCCAGGGCGCGTGCCGCATCCACTCGAACCGTGGTCAGCAGTGACTTCGGAACGACCACCGGTCGCGCAGCGACGCGCACCCGGGCCCGCTCGGCCACGGTCGTGCCACCCACCATCACGAACACCGGCTCGAACTCACCGGGCGACGGTATGGCCACGAGGTCGGCCCACCGCCCCGGCGCCAGATGGCCCACCGTGCCCTCGAGTCTGAAGTGCTCGGCCACGTTCGTGCCGGCCATGCGGTACACCACGTGCGGCGGGATATCCAGAGCCAGCGCTTCACGCACGACCTGATCGAGGTAGCCCCAGGAAGCCATCTCCACGGGGTCGACCGAATCGGTGACGAGAGCGAAACGGCGGAAGTCGAGAGGCAGGTCGAACAGAGGGCGCAGGGTCTCGAGATCGCGACGGATGCTGCCGTGCCGCAGCATGACGAACAGACCCCGCGAATACACCTCGAGCGCCTCATCGACCGAGACGGGCTCGTGACACGACGACACGCCGAGACCCACGTAGGCGTCGAGCCGGGCGCCCTTCGCGCCGGCGGTATGGCCTTCGACCACCTTCCCCGCCGCCAGCGTCTGAGCCATCATGGCCCGCACCCGCCGCCCCTGCGCGCCGGGCAGGAGCGCGTTGCTCCAGTAGACCTCGCCCAGCCCCAGACACATCGGATCGGCGAGCAGCTCCTCGAGCTCGTCGGGCGTGAGGGGGGCCGGCTCCTCTTCCTGGGTGAGCCCACACAACGCAGGAGCGGTGTAGTAGAGCCTGAGCGGCTGATCGCGAAGCGCGTCGACGAAGAGCCTGATGCCGGCCATGCCCTCGGTGGCACCGTACTCCATGGTCTCGATCACGGCGCCCGTGACCCCGGTGGGCAGCAGAGCACGCACGAACTCCGGCACGAAGAGCCGCACCGCATGGGTGTGCCCGTCGATCAGGCCGGGCACCAGCGTGAGCCCGCCGACGTCGATCTCCACGCCCCCGGGCGCCGGCGTCTCAGCCGAGGGAGCCACCCGCGCGATGCGGCCGTCTTTGATCCACAGCGAACGCTCGGCCACGAAGTCCCCGCTGACCGCGTCGAAGACCCGCGCGTTGGACACCACGGTGTCGGGCGGTTCCTGGCCGAGGGCCACCTTCCACAGCGACTCGGTCGACCCGGGGTCAGCTCCAAGCCCTTCCACGATGCGGCTCACTGCGGGCTCACCGCCCCCAACCTCCCCGAGTGCATCTCCGCACCTCGTCAGGCGTCGACCGAGCCCTCCGCCACGTGCCGCGCCACGAGGTCGCCCACGTCGCTGGTGCTCATGCCCATGCGACCGGCGGCGAGCGAGTCCATCTTGCTCACGGCGTGCACGATGCCCGCCTCCACCCAGAGCGCCGCTTCCTTCTGACCGAGATGGTCGAGCATCATCTGCAGCGACGAGATCGCGGCCAGCGGATTGATCACGTTCTGACCGGCGTACTTCGGCGCCGAGCCGCCCATCGGCTCGAACATCGCCGTGCCCTCAGGGTTGATGTTGCCGCCCGCCGCGATGCCCAAGCCACCCTGGATCATCGCCGCCAAGTCCGTGATGATGTCGCCGAACATGTTGTCGGTGACGATGACGTCGAACCACTCGGGGTTCTTGACGAACCACATGACGATCGCGTCCACGTGCGAGTAGTCACGCTTGATGTGCGGGTAGTCGGCGTCGCCGATCTCGTTGAAGGCGCGCCACCACAGATCCCACGCGTAGGTGAGCACGTTGGTCTTGCCACATAGAGTGAGGGTGCCCTCGCGATCGGGCCGGCCGGCGTAGTCGAAGGCGTAGCGCAGACAGCGCTCCACGCCTTTGCGCGTGTTCACGCTCTCCTGCACGGCGATCTCGTCGGCCGTGCCCTTCTTGAGGAAGCCCCCGGTGCCCGCGTACAGGCCTTCCGTGTTCTCGCGCACGACCACGAAGTCGATGTCGGCGGGGCCCTTGTCCCTGATGGGGGTCTCCACCCCTGGAAAGAGCTTCACGGGGCGCAGGTTGATGTAGAGGTCGAGGGCAAACCGGGCCTTCAGGAGGATGCCCTGCTCGAGGATGCCGGGTTTGACATCAGGATGGCCGATAGCGCCCAGGAAGATCGAGTCGTGACGCGCGAGTTCGTCCAAGGCCGAGTCCGGGAGGGTCTCACCGGTGCGTAGATAGCGTTCCGCTCCGAAGTCGTAGTTCGTGAGCTCGTAGGTGAAGGCGGCTCTGTCGGCGGCCGCCCGCAGGACCTTGAGCCCTTCTGCCACTACTTCCGCTCCGGTGCCGTCTCCGGGCATCACTGCGATGTCGTAACCCATCGTAACTCCTTCGCCTTCGACGCTCGGCGACTGCCGGCGTCCTCCGCCATAGACTCCCGCACATGATAGCCGCTGAGCGGGGTCATGGACCAGAAGTGCCTTCCGTGGCCATGCGCGCCCGGCTCCATCCGGAACCACGCCCTCAGGGGGTTTTTCGTTGCTTGTTCCGCACTTAATGGGTGCGCCGGCCAGCTACGAGGAGCAGCGCGATTTGCTTGGCCCTGCTTTCACCATAAATACATTACAAACCCCTTTACAAACAGCCTGGCGTGGTCATAGACTAGGGAGCGTTGGCTTGAACTGGCAGGAACGGAGGCGCAAATGGGAGCGCCAGATGACCGGTGTCGGCCCTCTTGGGGCATTTGATTCGAGCGTTGTGAGCAACTGAACGCAGGCTCAGCTCGTAGGGGGAGGAGGGGAAGGATGCTGCAAACCTGCTGGACCAACACGATCTGCGGGCTGGTCGCTGTCGTTCTTTGGGTTGGTGTGCTCTCGGTGGGAACGGGAGAAGCCCTGGCAGCCGACGGAGCGGCGGTCTACGTGGCGCGCTGCTCTGCGTGCCACGGAGGGGAGGGCGAAGGGCGCGGGTCGTTCCCTGCCCTGGCTGACAACCCATTCCTTGATGACGAGGCCGCCGTCGCGGCGCTGATCCGCGGCGGGGCCGGGGCCATGCCCGCATTCCCACAGCTGAGCAACGAGGATGTCGCGGCCCTCACCGCCTACCTGACCGCCACCTGGGGCACCGCGCAGAGTCCGGGCTCGGGAGAGAGCACAACAACCAGCGCCGGCGGCGGCACGACCGGGACGACCACCCCAGACGGGCAGGAGACGGAAGCCGAGCCGCTCAAGCCCGGCGACCCGCTCAACGGCGAAGCCCTCTTCGTAGGATCCAAAGGGTTCAAGAGCGGGGCTCCACCCTGCCTCGCCTGCCACAGCGCAGGCGCTAACGGCGGCGCCGGGGGCGGGCTCCTGCTCGGCACAGACCTCACCGACCTCGCCGAGCGCGCGGGAGGCACAGCCGGCATCAGCGGCATGCTCGCGGCGCCCGGCTTTCCGGTGATGTTGGCCGCATACGAGGGCAAGCCCCTCTCCGAGCAGGAACGCGCCGATCTGGGCGCCTACTTCGAGGACTTGGCCGCCTCCGACGCCGGCTCGGGATCGGTTCTGGCAGGGAAGCTGTGGTTACTCGGCGCGGCCGGCGCGGCCGTGCTGTTCGGTCTCATGGGTCTGTTCTGGCCACGCCACCGGGTCACCGCTGCCGAACGTCTCCGGGGAGGAGCGCGATGAAATGGACGAAGGAAACGGAGTCGGCGTCGGAACGCCGCTGGGAGGAACTCTACCGCAATCGCTTCCAGCACGACAAACGCGTGCGCACCACGCACGGCGTCAACTGCACGGGTAGCTGTTCCTGGGAGGTGTTCGTCAAAGACGGCATAGTCAGTTGGGAGTTGCAGGCCACCGACTATCCCAAGCTCGAAGACTCCCTGCCCCCGTACGAGCCCCGCGGTTGCCAGCGCGGATGCAGCTTCTCGTGGTACCTGTACAGCCCATTGCGGGTGAAGCACCCCTACATCAGGGGCGCTCTGCTCGACCTCTGGCGCCAGGCGCGGCGCGAACACGGGGACCCGGTGGCGGCGTGGCGCTCCATCACCGACGATCACGCGAAACGCCGCCTCTACCAGGAGGCGCGAGGCAAGGGCGGGCTGCGCCGCGTTTCGTGGGACGAGGTGACTGAACTCATAGCTGCTTCGACCATCCACACGGTAAAGGAGCATGGCCCCGACCGTGTCGTGGGCTTCTCGCCCATCCCGGCCATGTCGCAGGTGAGCTACGCGGCGGGTAGTCGCTTCCTCACCCTGCTGGGTGGCGTGGCCATGAGCTTCTACGACTGGTACTGCGATCTGCCCAACGCCAGCCCCGAGATATGGGGCGAGCAGACCGATGTGCACGAGTCCGCCGACTGGTTCAACGCCAAGCACATCGCCATCATGGGCTCGAACCTCAACATGACGCGTACGCCGGACACCCACTTCATGGCCGAGGCGCGTCACGCTGGGGCTAAGGTCACCGTGTTCTCGCCCGATTTTTCCATGGTGTCCAAGTACGCCGACGAGTGGATGCCGCTGCATCTCGGGCAGGACGGGGCGTTCTGGATGGCCGTGAACCACGTGATCCTCACCGAGTACTACTCACGGCGACAGGTGCCCTACTTCAACGACTACCTCAAACGCTTCACCGACATGCCGTTCCTGGTGGAGATCGACGACGCCGGCTCCGATGGAGCCCCTGCGGATGCCCCCACCGAGGCGCCCGTGGCGGAACAGACGGCGGCCGATCCGACGTCCTCCCCACTCCGCCCGGGCCGCTGCTTCCGGGCCGGGCGTCTACCCGGCCACGAAGACCTCGAGCACGGGGAGTGGAAGCTCCTCGTGTGGGACGAGACCTCCGGAACGCCCCGGCCGCCCAAGGGCACCATCGGTTACCGCTGGGCCTCCGGCGACGACAAAGGCAAGTGGAACCTGCAGATGGAAGACGGCGCCACCGGCGTCGAGCTCCGGCCCGAACTCTCCTTCCTCGACCGGCACGACGCCCTGCTCGACGTACAGTTCGACGCCTTCGCCGAGAGTGGCGCAGGCGGCGGCACGATCACCCGGTCCGTCCCGGTGCGCTACGTCGAGACGGCGGAGGGACGTGTGGCCGTCACCACGGTGTTCGACCTCACCATGGCCCAGTTCGGAGTGGGCCGCGGTCTGGGCGGCGACTACCCCGCCACCTACGACGACGACCTGCCCTACACGCCGGCCTGGCAGGAGAAGTACACCGGCATCGCCCGCGACGCCGTCACCCGGTTCGCCCGGGAGTGGGCCGAGAACGGCGAGAAGACCAAGGGCAAGAACATGATCATCATCGGCGCCGGTGTGAACCACTGGTACCACAACAACCTGATCTACCGCGCGGCCATCGTCTCGCTCATGCTCACGGGGTCCGTGGGAGTGAACGGCGGCGGACTTGCTCACTACGTCGGTCAGGAGAAGGTGGTGAGCCAGGCGTCGTGGTCGTCGGTGGCCTTCGCGCTCGATTGGGGCATGGTCCCACGGCACCAGAACAGCCCGAGTTTCCACTACGTGCACTCCGACCAGTGGCGCTACGAGCGTGGGTACGGCTCCTACGACTCGCTGCCGGGCGGCGCTCCCGACCACACCATCGATCACCAGGTGCGCGCGGTACGGCGCGGGTGGCTCCCCTTCTTCCCCCAGTTCGATCGCAGCCCGTTCCAGGTGGCCCGGGAAGCCAGGGCCGCCGGTGCCACCGATGGCGCCGGCGTGGTGGAACACGTCCGCTCCGAACTGGAAGCCGGCCGCCTGGGCTTCGCGGTGGAGGATCCCGATGCCCCGACGAGTTGGCCGCGCCTCTGGTTCATCTGGAGGGGCAACGCCATCGGCACGAGCGCCAAGGGCCACGAGTACTTCCTCAAGCACTACTTGGGCACCCATACGGCCCTCATAGCGGAAGAGTGCGCGGCGGGTCACGTGAACGAAGTCACCTGTGAGGGTCAGGCCCCCATCGGGAAGATGGACCTGGTGGTCGATCTGAACTTCCGCATGGACACCTCCGCCCTCTACAGCGACATCGTGCTACCGGCCGCCACCTGGTACGAGAAGGACGACATCAACACCACCGACATGCACACCTTCATCAACCCGATGCAGGCGGCGGTGGCGCCGGCCTGGGAGTCGAAGAGCGATTGGGACATCTTCAAGGCCATCGCGCGCAAGGTGAGCGACCTGGCCCGCACCCACCTCCCCGAACCCCAGGAAGACGTGGTCATGCTGCCGCTGCAGCACGACACTCCCGACGAGATCTCGCAGCCTCGGGTGGTCGACTGGAGCACCGGTGAGGTGCCCGCGATACCCGGCGTGACTATGCCCAAGTTCCGGGTTGTCGACCGCGACTACGTGAACCTCTACGAGCGCATGGTCTCTCTTGGCTCCGCGGTCGAGCAGAACGGGGTGGCCGCGCACGGCCTGACCATCCCGGTGGCCGACATGTACGCCGACCTGCGGGATCGCCAGCCCCGGCGCTTTCGGGGGCCGGGCGGAGCAACCTATCCCTCACTCGAGACCGCGCGCGACGTGGCCGAGGTGATCCTCTACCTCGATCCGGCCTCCAACGGTGAGTTGGCCCACCGTGCCTTCGAAGCCGAGGAGCACAAGACGGGCCTCTCCCTCACCGACCTCGGCGCCGGTTCTCGCGACACCCGCATCAGCTTCGCGGACATCGTCTCGCAGCCGCGTCGAGTGCTCACCACGCCCACCTGGTCGGCACTCATCAACAACGGTCGCGCCTACGCGCCGTTCACCTTGAACAAGGAACGCTTGGTGCCGTGGCGCACGCTCACCGGGCGGCAGCACGTCTACCTCGACCACGACCAGTACCTGCTGTGGGGCGAGCACCTGCCCACCTACAAGCCCCGGCCCGACCACACCATGAGCGGCGACCTGCTGCGCACCACGCTCGAGGGCAACGGACGCATCCTCAACTACATCACACCCCACAGCAAGTGGAGCATCCACTCCACTTTCGGCGACAACCTGCGCATGATGACCCTCTCGCGCGGCGGCTATCCGGTCTGGATGAACGACAAGGAAGCGTTCGAACTCGGCATCGCCGACAACGACTGGGTGGAGCTCATCAACGACCACGGGGTCTTCCTACAGCGGGCCACGGTCTCGTCGCGCATACCAAGGGGCTCGGTGTTCGTGTACCACGCCACCGAACGCACGATCGGGGTGCCCAAGAGCAAGTCGCGCGGGGGGCGCCGCGCCGGCATGAACAACTCCTTGAACCGGGTGAAACTGAAGCCGGTGCTCATGAGCGGCGGCTACGCCCAGTTCAGCTACGCCTTCAACTACTGGGGTCCCGTAGGTGTGAACCGCGACACCTTCGTCTACGTCCGCCGGGTCGACCGGCCCGAATTCTAGGAGGCAGACGTGAATGTCCGCGCACACATGAGCATGATGTTCCACCTCGACAAGTGCCTTGGATGTCACACCTGCTCGGTGGCCTGCAAGAACCTGTGGACCGATCCGAGGGGCAGCGAGTACATGTGGTGGAACAACGTGGAGACCCGACCCGGTACCGGCTACCCCACCCTCTGGGAGGACCAGGAGCACTTCCACGGTGGTTGGGTGCGCACCCGAGCGGGTGAGCTCAAGCTCCGCCTGCACTCCCGAGTCAAGGGACTGGCCAACCTCTTCTACAACCCCTCCCTGCCTGCCATCGACGACTACTACGAGCCCTTCACCTTCCGCTACCAGGATCTCTTCGACGCGCCCGCCGGCACCGATCAACCTACGGCCATCCCCATCTCGCAGATCACGGGCGAGCCCATCGACATCGTGTCGGGGCCCAACTGGGACGACGACCTGGCGGGGTCTGCCATCTACGCCCGCAACGACCCGAATCTCGAAGCGGTGGCGCCGCACGTCAGGGCACAGCTCGAAGAGGTGGAACGGGTGGTGTTCACCTACGTGCCGCGCATTTGCAACCACTGCCTGAACCCGGCCTGCGTGGCCGCCTGCCCCTCGGGCGCCATCTACAAGCGCGCCGAGGACGGGGTCGTGCTGGTGAACGACACCAAGTGCCGCGGCTGGCGCATGTGCGTGGCCGCCTGTCCCTACAAGAAGGTGTACAACAACTGGACCACCGGCAAGTCGGAGAAGTGCATCCTCTGCTTCCCCCGCCTCGAGACCGGACAGGCGCCCGGGTGCGCCCACTCGTGCGTGGGCCGCATCCGCTACGTGGGCGTACTGCTCTACGACGCCGACAAGATCCCGTCCGCTGCCTCCGTGCCCGCCGGCGACTTGGTGCACTCGCAACTCTCGGCCATCCTGGACCCCCACGATCCCAAGGTCGTCGCCGCGGCCGAGGCGTCCGGCGTGGACCCCGGGTGGATCGAGGCGGCCGGGCGCTCGCCCGTCTACCGGTTCGTGAAGGAGTGGGGCATCGCACTCCCGCTGCACCCTGAGTACCGCACGATGGCCATGATGTTCTACGTGCCCCCACTCTCCCCCCTGATGAGCACCTACGAAGACGGTCTGGCCGCACCGGACGTGCACCCAGCCCACACCGACTTCGACCTGTCCGCCGACCTGGACCGGGCCCGCCTTCCGATCGAGTACCTGGCCAACATGTTCAGCGCCGGCGACGTCAAGCCGGTGCGAGCCGCCCTGGCCAAGATGATGGCAGTGCGCGCCTTCAAGCGACGCGAGAGCGTGGAAGGCTCTGTGGACGAAGCCACCTTGGAACTCCTGCACAGAGCCGGCAGCAGCGCGCGCGAAGCCGAGGAGATGTACCGGCTCACCACGTTGGCGTCGTTCCAGGAGCGCTTCGTGATACCCAAGTATCACCGCGAGACCCAGATCGAAGGACACGTGGACCCGCTCGCCCACAAGGGCTCCGCGGGACGCGGCTATCTCCAAGCGAGCGAGAGGTGACTCCGGTGGCCGCGAGCCTCGACATCCTGGCGGAAGCACTGCGGTACCCGTCGCCCCGCAGCCTCGACACGCTACGAAGACGGCTCGAGGAGGTGGCTCAAGACGCGGTGCGCGCCGAACTCGCCACGTTCCTGGCCCACATCGAGCGCATGCCGCTGGAGGCTTGGGAAGAGCTGTACGTGCGATCCTTCGACCTCGACCCCGACGCGGCACCCTACCTCGGGTGGCAGGTGTGGCGCGACGAGCAACGCCGCGCGGAACTCCTGGTAGAGATGGCGCGCCGACTCTCGGAGCGCGGCGTCGATCTCGACGGTGAGCTCCCCGACCACCTCGTGCCCGTGCTGCGCTACCTGGCCAGCGACCCCAAGCCAAGCGAGGGAGAAACCCCTCTTCTCGATCAGGCCCTGGCCCCGGCTCTGGCAGCCATCATCAAGAGTCTCCGCTCCGCGAAGGACGACAACCCCTACGTACACGTACTCGAAGGAGTGGCCAAGGCCCTTGGCCTGCCCGAAGATGGGAGGTCGACGTGAACTGGAACACGATCTTGTTCCTCTTGGTGCCGTACGCAGTGGTGCCATTGGCGGTCGTGGCCTCCGCGTACCGCCTGCTCTACCGCCCCTACACGGTCTCCAGCCTCTCGTCGCAGATCCTGGAGAGCCGCAAGCTCTTCTGGGGCTCCATCTCCTTCCACTACGGGCTGGTGCTCGTGCTCACTGGGCATCTCGTCGCCCTGCTCCTCCCCCGCACCATCACGCTCTGGAACGCCGAGCCGATGCGACTGTATCTGCTCGAGGCGACCGGACTGGCCCTCGGTTTGTGGGCCCTCGCCGGTGGTGCGGTATTGGCCTGGCGACGCTACAGCGACCCGCGGGTGCGCGCCGTCACCAAGCCCGCCGACGTGCTGGTGCTCGTGCTCTTGGTGATCTCGATGGTCACCGGAGTGCTCACCGCCACGCTCTACTCGTTCGGCTCCTCTTGGTTCACCGCGGTGTTCACGCCGTACCTCTGGTCGTTGGCGACGCTCCGGCCCCGGCCGGACCTGGTCGCCGACCTGCCCTGGCTGGTGAAGCTCCACGCGTTCAACTTCTTCCTGCTGGTGGCGACGTTCCCCTTCACGCGGCTGGTGCACATCGTCACCCTGCCGCTGGGCTACCTGTACCGCCCGTGGCAGCTAGTGATCTGGGTGCGGCGCCCACCACGAGACTCGGCCGCGAGAAGGTGACACCGTGAGCGGTCCCACTCTCGATACTGCGGGAATGGCCGACATGACCCCAGCGGCGAGCTCCGGCGTGGAGGCCCGGCAGCGGCAACAAGTACTGTGGATGTCCACGGTCGGCTTCACGTTGATGTTCGCCGTGTGGCTGATGTTCGGTGTGCTCGGCCTGCCCATCCGCACCGAACTCGGTCTCACCCCAGTGCAGCTGAGCTGGATCAGCGCGGTCGCCATCCTGAACGGCGCCATCTGGCGCCTCCCGTTCGGCATACTAGCCGACCGCTACGGCGGCCGGATCGTGTTCACCGCGATGCTGGTGGTGACCTCGATCCCGGCGTTCCTCGTGAGCCAAGCACAGTCATATACGCAGCTGTTGATCTACGCCTTCCTGGCGGGCCTCGCAGGCAACTCCTTCGCGGTCGGGATAGCGTGGAACTCGGCGTGGTTCCCAGCCCACCGGCAGGGCACGGCCCTCGGGGTCTTCGGCGCCGGCAACGTGGGAGCCTCGCTGACGAAGTTCGTCGGGCCCGCCTTGATAGCGGTGGTACCTGCCGCCGGTCTGCTCGGTGGCGTGGTGCCGGGCGGGTGGCGCTTCGTGCCCTTCATGTACGGCGTGCTGCTGCTCGTCATGGCCGTGATCATGTGGATGGGTACGCCACGAACCGACCGCATGCCCGGTCAAGGGCGGCCTCTCAAGAACATGCTGAAGCCGCTGCGAAACATGTCGGTGTGGCGTTTCAGCCTCTACTACGTGGTCGTCTTCGGAGCCTACGTGGCGTTGGCCGCCTGGCTGCCCCGCTATTACGTCGACGTGTTCGGTCTGGAGTTGTCGAATGCGGCGTTGCTCACCGCCCTCTTCATCTTCCCGGCCAGCCTTCTCCGCCCGGTGGGCGGCTACCTCGCCGATCGCCTCGGCGCCCGCCGCGTGATGTATGCCAGCTTCGGCGCCATGCTTGCGGCGACCTTGGTGCTCTCGATGCCCGAGGGCCACATCGTGCTCTACCTGCCTGAGAGCGTGGAGCCGTCGGGCACCCGGGAGGTCATGCGGTTCACGATGTCGGTGTGGCTCTTCACCGCCCTGGTATTCGTGGTGGGCTGCGCAATGGGAGTGGGCAAGGCCGCCGTGTACAAGTACATTCCAGACTACTTCCCCCGTGACGTCGGCGCGGTGGGCGGGTTGGTGGGCGCTCTGGGCGCCCTTGGCGGCTTCTTCCTGCCTCCGTTCTTCGCCTACGGGGAACGCTTCACGGGGATGCCCCAGATGACGTTCCTGATCCTCTTCCTCCTTACTCTGGTCAGCGCGATCTGGATGCACCTGACCGTCGTTGGCTTCCTGCAGAAGGCGGCCCCCCAACTGAAAGACGATTTCGAGCGACCCGCGACCGCGGCCCAACGAGGAGAATGATATGCAAGAGAACCCCGCCGCACCGGCCCGCACATCGCGTACCTGGTTGGACACCTGGACGCCCGAGGACCCCGTCTTCTGGGAAGCCACCGGCAAGAAGGTAGCCTGGCGCACCCTGACCGTCACGACCGCAAGCTTGGTCTTGGCCTTCGCCACCTGGTTCATGGTGAGCGCCCTGGTGGTGCGACTGCCCGGCATCGGTTTTCAGCTCAGCACGACACAGCTCTTCTGGCTGGCCGCCATGCCCGGCCTCGCAGCGGGTACCCTTCGCATCGTCCACACCTTCCTGGTGCCCATGTATGGCACGCGGCACGTGGTGAGCATCTCGACTCTGCTGCTGTTGGTGCCCTGCGTGGGCTGGGCGATCGCCGTGCAGGACAACACGACGCCCTACTTCGTGCTGATGATCCTGGGACTCGCAGCTGGATTCGGCGGGGGCAACTTCTCCTCGTTCATGCCGAGCACGAGCCTCTTCTTCCCGAAGCGCATGCAGGGGACGGCACTCGGCGTGCAGGCAGGCATCGGCAACCTGGGCGTGAGTCTCACGCAATTCGTCACGCCGTGGATCATCGGTTTCGCGCTGTTCGGCGCACTCGGCGCCTCGCAGACCTTCACCAAGGGCGAGACCACCAAGCAGCTGTGGCTGCAGAACGCGTCCTACTGGCCTATCCCGCTGATCGTCATCTTCGGGATCGTGGGCTGGCTCATCCTCCGCAGTGTGCCCGTGCGCGCAAACGTGCGCGAACAGATGGACATCTTCAAGGACAAGCACACCTGGTTCATGACCTCGCTCTACATCATGACCTTCGGATCATTCTCCGGCTTCGCCGCCTCCTTCCCCCTTCTCATCAAAGAGGTGTACGGCGGCTTCCCCGACGCGCCCGATCCCCTCACGTACGCGTTCCTCGGGCCACTGATCGGCTCGCTCGCCCGGGTGGCGGCGGGGCCGATCGCCGACAAGGTGGGTGGAGGCATCCTCACCCTCATCAGCGGCCTCGGACTGCTGGTGGGCGCCGTAGCCGTGACCTTCTACACGAACCCGGAGAGCACAGCCCAGTTCCCCTTGTTCCTCACCTTCATGCTGATGCTGTTCTTCTTCTCCGGTGTGGGGAACGCCTCAACCTTCCGGCAGATGCCCATCTGCTTCCCGCCTCGTCAGGCGAGCGGCGTGATCGGCTGGACCGCCGCCGTGGCGGCCTACGGTCCGTTCTTCTTCTCGGTGCTCCTGGGTGTAGCCATCGCCCGTTCGGGATCTCCGAACACGTTCTTCTACGGGGCGGCGGTCTTCTATGCCGTCAATATCGCGCTGAATTGGTGGTACTACACGCGCAAGGGCGCGGAGAAGCCCTGCTGATCTAAAAGGCTGCTGAAGAGTGACGCCGCGCCGCCAGGGCGCGATGGGCACGCGCGAGGCAAGGACGCAGGGAGCGCTCGTAGCGGCGCTACGTGCGTGACTGAGGACGCCGTATCGCGCCGACCAGTGCGTTCTGGGGGCCAAGGCTTCGATCTTCAGCAGCCTCCTAGACTCGCCGCCGGTCGCCGAGGCCTCGGGCTTCGGCGACCCTCCGGGCGGGCGTTCTCCGACGAGAGCGCTCGCTACGGACGCCGCCCCACCATCACGATGCGCGGCGAATCCAGTTCAAACGCGGAGAGATCGAACCCTCCGTAGACTGACTCCACCTCGAAGCCGGCCGCCTCGATGAGCGCCCTCAGCTCGTGCATCGAGTACAGTCGCACAGAGAACGAGCTCTCGGCCACCCGCCCCTTCGCGGACACGTGCACCTGCCTTCCGGTCAGGCGCGAACGCGCCGGGTCGTACTCGCTCTCCGAGAGCACGTAGCCGTCGTCGGTCTCTCTCCACAGGCGCGGTTGGAAATCGCGCAGGATGGCGTCGCGGTTGATCACGTCCAAAAGCAGCCGCCCACCTTCATCGAGCGCAGCGTGGACGCCTTCCATCACGCGACGACTGTCCCGCTCATCATCGAAGAACCCGAAGGAGGTAAAGAGGTTCACAACGACGTCGAACTCATGCACGAACGGCAGCTTGCGCATGTCGCCTTCCATGAGCCGCACCGTGGCACCCGCGCCCTGGGCCCGCAGCTCGGCTTCGGCGAGAAGGTCGAAGGAGAGGTCGAAACCGGTGACTTCGTAGCCCAGACGTGCCAGCACCACCGCGTGTCGGCCGTAGCCGCAGGCCAGGTCGAGCACCCGTGCGGGAGGCTCGAGCTCCAGCGCGTGGATCAGTCCGTCGACCTCCCGCTGGGTGACCTCCTCGTCGGTGACGCGCGCGTAGCGATCGAGGTAGTCACGATCGAAGAAGGTGCGGAACCACTCGGGCATCGAGGTCCTCCCTCTGGGGCGGTCACGGAACAGGCGCCGCGCGAAGGCTGCACCGGCACCATCATATCGTCACTCGTCCGACGAGCGCGCAACGACCGCACCGGTGCGACTACTTGTCTTCCACCGACATGGCGCTGGACTCCAGTTCGGAACGCCCAATCCAATAGCAGGCAGGAGGCGCGGACCCCTTCAACGCCGTCGGCCCTCCGGCCACCGAAGTCAAGGGCATGACCCCGAAGTCGCGGACGTCCTTCGTCACGTCACAGTGCTGTGGCCGCGCGATCACGGCCGAGTGCTTCGAAAACGACATGTCGCTGGCCGTGAGAAGAGCCTCCGCGGCGTAGAACATGGCGTAGTAGGCCCGCCCTGCGGCAAAACCGTACAGTCCCTCGTTGCAAAGAAGACGAGCCACCCGGAGACTGTCGTCGGCCTTGCGAAGCATGGCCCCGTGCGCGGGATTCACGCGAGGACCCCTTCACGGCGCACGTTCATGAGTAGGGGCGTACGCTCCTCCAGATACCTATCGAGAGAGACGAAGACCCGCGACACCACCACGTTGTGCCGGAGAGAGATCTCGACGGCTATATCGCTCGTGCGCGAGATCTCCGTCCACGGCTCGACCTCGCCCCGGAGCACAACGAGGACGTCGATGTCAGATCCTTCGACCGCGTCTCCCCGAGCCTGGGAACCGAACAAGACGAGGTGAACCATCCGGTCGCCGTAGACCTCCACAAACCGGGCGCGCAACTCAGCCAGAATCGTGGCCACGCGCTGATCCAAGAGTCGCCACCTCCTTGAAGGCCGCCGGGTGCTGGGTAGTCTCGGTTTGAATACTACATCACACGGGAGTGCCCGGAGCTACCGGTGACGACACCTGGCTGAACCTGCGCCGAGATCCGGGGAAACCACAACCGCCTTCCCCCTACCGCCGGGGGAGCGCCATCGACTACGGATCGACCGCTGGTTCTACCCGTGCTCCCACCAGATGCACGTGAACCTGGGCCGCATGTACGTCGCCGACCCCCGCTTCGCCGCGACCTACGAGAAGGCCCGCGCCGGCATGGCTCAGTACATGTGCGACGCGATCGAGGCGAACGCGGCACGCGTCGAGGGGTAGATGAGAGTCTGTTCGGGGTACGGCGTCATCACAACCCCGCCTGCCACCTCCACGCCGTCACATCCCCACGCCGTCACATCCCCGGCGGTCAGACTCCGGCAGGATGGACCCCAGCGGGGCGCACCGAAGTACTCACCGCCGCCGCCTGTGGCTCAGGCTCGAGTTCGACGGGCACCACGTCCGGATCCTCCGACGTGTCGAAACAGCACGGCGCCTCGATCGCCGGGGCAGCCGGGGAGTCGGCCCTCTCGGTGCCGGTGGAAGCCAGGGCGACGGCTCCGATCGTGATGGCCATGGCGAACAGCATGCGCCCGGTGAGCGGCTCGCCCACGAACAACCATCCCAGCCCCACCGCCACCACCGGGTTCACGTAGGCGAAGGTGGCAACCCGAGTGGGGCGGCACACGCCGAGCAGCCAGGAGTACGCGCTGAAGGCGATGATCGAGCTGAACACCACCAGGTAGAGCACCGCGAGCGCGGAAGTGATCGAGACGTCAACCAGGGACAATCCCCACAATTCGCCACCGATCACCGCCGCCACCAACAGCAACACTCCTCCCGCAAACAACTGCATGCCCGCTGCCTGGGCATGTGACGCCGGCCACTCCACCGATTTCGCGTAGAGCGATCCGACCGCCCAAGCAAACGCCGCGAGAAGGATTGCGGCAGCCCCGAGCGGATCGATCACCTGCGTCCCGGATTCCCAAGGAGCCACCAAGACGACCACGCCGACGAAGCCAAGAAGCAGGCCGACGCTCACCACGAGCCCCGGTCTGCGGCCCCCCGGCCGGATCCACTCGAGCAGAAGGATCCACATGGGGATGGTGCCCACCAAGACAGCCGCCACCCCGCTTGGGACGCTTTGCTGGCCCCAGGCAACGCCGCCCTGGCCGATGAGCATGAAGAAGGCGCCTGCGATGAACGCCGTCTTCCATTGATGCGCAGATGGCCGTGAAGCCTTCCTGAAGTGGGCCCAGCCGTAGAGAGCCGCACCTGCGATCAAGTAGCGGACGGAACCCATGAAGAACGGCGGCAGCGTCTCGATCGCGTAGTGGATGCCGAGGAACGTGGTGCCCCAGACCAGATAGATGATGGCGAAGGCCGCGACGACGTGCGAGCGAGAAGGGGACGACACCAGCGTGTTCCTTTCAGCCACAAGGGGCTACGTAACAGCCGTCACGATACCACGAGAATCGCCACGTCGGACGACTCGGTCGGCGCGTCACTCGCTCTCCGTGTAATCCCGAGCAGTGCGCGCCTACGCGTGGCGGCGCGGGCCGCCCACGACTTCAACAACCTGCTTCAAGTGATCATCGGGATGACGGACATCATCAAGCCGGCCGCGAAAGCGAACACCGTCGTCGATGAGGGACTCAGCGAGATCCGCGCGGCTGCTGAGCGGGCGAATGCTCTCACGCGGAAGCTCCTCGCCTTCTCCCGACGGCAGCCGCTGGCCCCGAAGGTGTTCCACCTCGACCGATTGGTCTTGGACATGTGCCGGTTGCTGCGGCCGGTGACCGGCGAGGACATCGAATTGGTGGTGGTGTCCGATCCTTCTCCGGTGACGGTGGAGGCCGTCCCCGGACAGATCGAGCAGGTGCTCATGAATCTGGCCATCAACGCCCGCGACGCCATGCCTCACGGTGGGAAGATCTCCATCGAGACGACCACTGCGAGCATCGTTGACATAGCCTCCAACGGTCGTCGGCCCGACGTCGGCTCCAGCCCGTACGCGATGCTGGTCTTCTCCGACGCCGGCTCGGGAATGGTTCAAGAGGCAGTCACTCACGCCTTCGAGCCTTTCTACACCACCAAGGACGCGGAAAAGGGCACCGGACTCGGCCTGTCGATCGTCTACGGGATCGTCAAGCAGAGCGGCGGCGAGATCTCGATCGAAAGTGAAACCGGCAAGAGCACGACTCTGAAGATCTATCTGCCCAGCACCTCCAAGCCCGCAGTATGGGCGCCCGCCGGGAGAAGGGACGCCGCTCCGATCGCTCCGGACGGGGGCTGCGAGTGCATCCTGGTGGTAGAAGACGAGCCTGCAGTCCGCTCCCTGGTGGCCCGCATCCTCAAGAGCAAGGGCTATGGGGTCCTCGAGGCGTGCTCGTTCGAGGAAGGTGTGGCGACAGCCGCCGAGCATCCGGATGCGATCGACCTTGTACTAACCGACTTGGTGCTCCCGGGCAGAAGCGGCTATCAACTCGCTCAGGAACTCTCTCGGCGCCGAGAGGGGTCCCTGAAGGCTCTCTTTATGTCCGGCCACCCTCGCGACACGCTTGTTGCCGACGGACGCGTCCGAAATGGGGATAGAGTTCCTGGCGAAGCCCTTCACGCCGGAAGACCTCCTCCGCCGGACGCGCGACGCGCTGGACGCGCCGCACGAGGTTTCAGAGCCGCCGCACGAGGTCTCGGCGGTAGCTGCCCAGTAGTGGCCCGGAGCCATACGCGAGGACCCTCAAGTCCGCTCCCGCCTGACCTCCCGGGACAGCTCGAGTCCGCTCATCGCGCACGCATCCCCCGCAACGTCTCCAGACCCTCTTCTACCTCATCGCGGGGAAGACCGCCTTCGACCAACTCCTGATCGGGCTTCAAAAGCAGGCGGAGGTAGAACCCGATCCCTCGCTCGACGAGGTCCGCATGCTCGACGAGGTCAGGATCCCCGTCGCCGATTCGTCGAAAGAGCACATCCTCCGCCCGCGCGTACTCTCCAGTCGTTTCGAAGTAGCGCAGGAGGCTGCTCAGCATCCGCTCATACATGTTCAATGACTTCACGTAGCTGTCGTGCCCGGCGTTCGCGCCGGCCTTCAGCTCGAGCAGATCACCCTGTTCTCTGAAGAGCTCCGCAGCAACGACGTATGCGCCTGCGTCCCCGTCATCCCTCTGCCTCACAAGGGCCAAGGCACTCTCTTCGGACAGATTCAGGATGAGACCTACGTCGAACCCTAGGAAGAGTCTCCCGGCGGTCGCAATCTGGACCTCTGCCTCCTCCAGTTCACCGGCGGCCCCGCTCTTCAGGATCTTCGCCAGCACGGAGGAGAGCTGCTCCACGTTCCGCAAGATGTAGTCACGCTGGAACATCGCTGCCGTCCTTCGCGAGCGCTTCCCGTGATGTCATGCTCGCCGCGCGCACCTAGTGCAGATTCCCGGTGTACGGCCCGATGGGAACCACTCGTTCTCCCCGACCCATCTCACGTTCTCGAAGCTGAGACCAGCTCCAGGTGGCCGTCCTCGAGACCCGGAGACGATTCGAGCGCACGTACCGTGAGACCGTGAAGGTCGGCGGGGATCGTGCCGAACCCATACACGTCGGACTTGTGTCCGTGGGGGTCAGCGTGGCCGGGAGCCACTACCACCACCAGGCTCGAACGCCGGAGCAGCAAGAGCTCGAGCGTGATCGCGCACATCCTGAGGCCACTGTTCGGTGTACTTCTCGAAGGAGTCCCGGTTGCCGGCGAACAGAGAGCGGCTCGCCTCCTCGAAGCCGGGCTCGTTCCCAGCGATGGCGGACATGAATCTATAAGCGGCTCCCTGAGCCGAGCGCACGATGTCCTTGAAGGCGCTGTCGCGGCGCGCAGCCTCCACAAGCTTTCGAAGGGCAACGGAGGCGCCGCTGGGTTGGGCGTTCAGCCATTCCCAATGCCGGGGCAACAGGGTGACCTCGCGACCCACCACGCCCAGCTTGGGCCGGCCTGGCGAACGCCGCATCCGAACGCGTTCGGGCTGCCCTCCGGCCTCCTCGCCATCCGCACGTTCAGAGGGCAGACGCTTCTCAACCTCTTCGTTCGTGCCGCGGAGGTCCACGTCCACCTGGGCGCCCGTGCGGTCGTTGAAGATGAGCATCGTTCGCCGGTCACCCGAATCCAAGAGCGCCTTGACGGCAAGCGCTGCCTGAATTCGATCTCCCGACGCCACCCGCTCGTGATCGGCGAACGCCGTGTATGGACTGGTCTCGTGCATGGGTCTCCCTCGGTTCGAAGAGCGCTCGTATGGCGCTCGGCAGGCGCTGGGCAGGCGCTCGGCAGCCGTTGGGCGGGAAGTGGGAGGCATTTTACCCGGGTATAACTATGCCGTCAGTATTACCCGGATGAAACTCTGCGCAAGACCGGCTACGTGCGCAGCTCGTAGTAGCGGTAGGTGGTGATCGTCCTGAAACCGCAGGAGAGGTACAGCGAGAGCGCTTTGTCGTTGTCCGTCTGGACCTCGATGCGCACGGTCTCTCCCTCCCCCAGCAAGCCACGCAGGACGCTCTCGAGCATCTGACGGCCGAGCCCGCGCCCACGGAAGGCCGGGTGGACTCCGAAGGTGTTCAGATCCGCCGTCGCCCCGTTGGAGGCAGCTCTGAGCACGGCGATCGCCTGTCCCTCCAACCACCCGACGTAGATGCGTTGCTCCGGGTCGCGGAGCCAGGTGGAGATCTGCTCTAGCCGACGCTCCTCGGGATCGTCGAAGCAGACCGAGAACAGATGCGACAGCCTCTTCGAATCGCCCGCATCCGCCTCTCGTAGTGTCATCGACTCTTCAAGCGGAGCCGACGGGAGCGAGGCGGTCGCCGGTTCGACCTCCATCAAGTGCTCCGAGAAGCGGTAGCGGCCGCCGGTGACTTGGGCGAACGACGGGCCCGCACACGAGGACTCCTCGCTCACCATCAGGACCCTACCCAAGCCCCGGCGCCGACACTCGGCCCGGGCCGCCTCCAGCAGGGCTCGCCCGATGCCTTTGCGCCGGTGGTCGGGGTGCACCAGTGCCAACAGCTCCACGTGGGCACCCGACGATAGGGTGACCACACCGAGCACGACACCGTCTTCCGAACAGCAGAACTGGTTCGTCTCGCCGGCAAGCGGGCCGGGGGGTTCCAGGTGCAGCGTCCCATCGAGCCCTTCGCGTTCCCGGCTCGCGGCCACAAGCAGCTCCACGCCGGCCGCACACTCCCCGGTCGCGGAACACGGCGCCACGCGACCCTGTGGCTCACTCCCTATGCTGAACGCCACTTTCGCGACACCTTCGCCGATCGTTATTCAGCCTCACACAGACACGCGCCCCCAACGACGCGTCCACCGAAAGAGGATCGACACCAGGCCGAAGACCAGCAGCAGAAAGCACACGGCCAGTGTCACCCATTTTGCCGTGGTCATGAGCGGGGTGAGCGAGTCGACCACGGGGGTGCGATCCGGGTATCGCAGCATGACGAGAGACGCACCCGCGTTCTCGAGAAGGTCGAAGACGCCTCCCGCCACTGGAAGGAGGTTCGCCCTGCGCCAGAGAGGAGCGCCGCCCAGCCTCCTTCGGTGTACCCAGGACAGCGCGGTGCTCAGGAACGCCACGTACACGAATGGCCATACTATGTCGAAGGTCAGTCGGGCTCTCACGTAGTCGGCGCGCCCGTCGGCTCCGTATGCATCGGCCATCGCATACAGATCGTCACCTGAATACCAGACCGAGAGATCCGGCGAGCCGATCGCGGCGCCGTCGCCCGAACCAACCGTTGTGTGAGCGGGGAGCACGAAGGCCACGAACAGCGCGAACACAACGGCGGCGGCCAGCGGCACCCACCTGTCCGATATCCGATCGAGCAGGTCGGACAAGGCGAACATGGCTCTCACAGACCCGTACCCCCCTACACCGCCGCGTCGAACTCATCTCGATACTCGACAACACCGCTTACGCCGGACATCACCGCCCGAACTCGCCGCAGGCGCGCCGCAACTCGTCGACGATATCCGCCTCGACCGATTGACCGAACGCGCTCTCGTTCACCATACGCACGGCGGCGCTGTCGCGCGGCTCCTCGACTCTGATTGCCGTCATGGCTCTCCCCTCGAATCGGGTCCGTCGGCAGTGCGGCTTCCTCCGTCTGAAGGACTCGGTAGCTCATCCCCTGAGCTTCACTCGATGGGAGAGAGGCGCCATCGCCCATACGCCACGAACCCGGCGACCCCAGCGACCACCAGGTTCATCACGATGTTCGTGTACTCCGCACGTCCGAAGTGAAAGACCGCGGCGAGAACCATCACGATCATCAGACCCGTCGCCGCGAGCGGGGTAAGACGGGGCATGATCCGGGTCACCGCGGGCACGATCAATCCGATGGCTGCGAGGATCTCCGCTCCGCCGCTCACGACGTGCAGCGGGGTCGAGAGGTCATACATCCAGCTCATGGCCGCGGGGAGCCCGGCGGGAAGGATGAAGTGGATGACGCCGGTCGAGAAGAAGTAAACGGCAAGAACGATCTGAAGAAGCCAAAGCAGCTTGTTCATCGATGAGATACCTCCGCGCGAGACAGTGGCTGGGCCACGCGTATTGTTCTCCGCAACCCTGAACTCGACGATCCGGCGGATCAGGTCAGCGGGCATGGGCCGGTCGAGAGGGAACTGCACCGATCCCTTCCCACGCTTGTAGGCCTTGAGTTCTTCCGTGAACGCCTCAAGCCCGCTCGGTACCGGATAGAACCCGATGTGCTTCGCGTAGCCCGCGAAGTGCACCAGATGCTTCCCGTTCAGGTCGAACGTGGGGATAGCGTAGCTGATCGTCTCCGTCGCGTCAGGCGCCGCAGCCTTGATGAGCGCCCGCACTTCTTCCAGCACCGCCCGAGTCTCGGGCGGGAACTCCGCGATGTACGAGTCGATAGAGTCCGCGGTCGACCTGTACCGCATCGTGTTCTCCTGCCTGTCGCTGATGCCCGGGTGTCAGCGCAGCACGAACCATCTACCCTGCCGATGATACGCCAAGCCAGCATCGTGAGCCACCGCGACGGCTCCTTCTTCTGCCCGAACTCCCACGCCTTCCAGGGCGTCCAGATCGACTCCGACACGAAGCGCCCGTGTGGGTCGGCCTTCTGC
>JAHJSA010000097.1 GCA_018830645.1 Actinomycetota bacterium | reverse complement strand
CAGCAGGAGCACGCTGGCGGAGCCGGTGAGGAGGAACCTGCCGGGCCGCCGGTCGCGGTCCACATCCGCCTTGATGGCAAGCAGCAGGCCGGGAGCGCGCTGCACTTCGTCGAGCACAGCCGAACCCCCGAGGCCGGCGACAAACCCCTCTGGATCGGAGGTGGCGGCCGCCAGGACGCCGGCCTGATCGAGCGTCAGGTAGCGCGCAGACAGACCCTCTTGGAGCATCATCCGCGCGAGAGTGGTCTTCCCGCACTGGCGCGCTCCATGTATCAGGACAACGGGTGTGTCCGAGAGAGCCGTTCCAATCACGGGTGCCAGACTGCGCGCATACATGCCGGTATCCTAGCTCTAGGAACCACGCAAATCAACCACTGCGTGGACGATATTCGGCCCGCGCTCCCGCGTAGATGGTGGCCATCCCGACGGCCTCGGCCAGGCGGGCCTTCCCGGTGCCGCTCGCCCCGAGGAGGATGACGTTCTCCTGCTCCCGCACGAACCCACCAAGGTGGAGAGCCTCCTCGGCGACCCCACCAAGGCCAGGGAGCGTCTGGGTTGGGAAGCCACCACCACCTGCGCCGAACTCGTGCACGAGATGGTGGGAGGATCTCGGGGAGACGCAGCGGGCGGAACTCTGTCGGCGCGGTGGGTTCGAGGGGCGCGGTGGGTTCGAGGGGCGGTCCCTACGCGAGGCGAGCCGCTGCGGCGATATGCCGCCCCGAAGCTAGGCAGCGTTCCCTAGGAACCACCGGTGGCCGTCTTGTACGGCAGAGCCTCCATCAGAACAAGCCCGGTCAACGCCTCGAATTCCGGATCCTTGTGCATCAGGATCGCATCTCGGCGGAGGGCAAACGCCGCGATGATCGCGTCGGCCAGTGAAACGCCATGCTCAGCCTTGAGCCGCGCCGCGGTGAGTAGGGTGGACTCGTCCATATCCCACAGGATCTTGACCTCCAGCTGCTTGACCAGAGCCGTGCGCCGATATGCCTCCGCCTCGCCCTTTTCCCGCAGGGTGATGTAGTGCGCTTCCAAGAGGACAGGCCAGGGCACAAGAGTCGTCGCCTGCTGCAGCGCCTGCTCCACCCGGTCCGCGCCCGGTTCATCCTCGATGAACGATAGGAGCGCGGAGGTGTCGAGCAGATAGGGGCGCAACGTCGCGCCTGCAGTCACGGTCGTCCGGACTCTATCGGGACGGGGTCTCACGATCCCGATCTCGAGCCCGTTCCGCCAGTAGGAGTTCGGCTAGGCCGTCTCCACGACCGCAGCCTCGCAGAGCCGCGAGTGGATCATCCGGCACGGGGACGACCCTGATCGTCTCCCCGTCGTCCAGCCATACCAGACGAGCCCCGCCCTCTATGTGATACCGCCTGCGAATGGCGGCCGGAACGACGGTCTGCCCACGCTTGGTCACGGCTGTTTGCATGATATCCACCTCCGTCCCTGCATATTACAAGTCAAAACGTTGGAACGCAAGTCAAGTCAATGGCTCAGACCTTGCAAGGCTCCGGCGCGCCGCAGCCCGAAGCGACGTCCCCCAACCCCAACTGCACCATCACCACCCGCTCCACACGCTGGAGCTCGGAGGGCGACAGGCGGCCGGCCAGATCGACAAGCCGAGCCTTGCTCACGGTGGTCAGTTGATCGGCCATGGCTTTCGCCGGCTTGCCACTCAGCGTAACCAGGGCTTCGCTGCGATAGACGCGCTCGACGTTGCTCGTGAGGGGCACCACCTGCACCCGGTTCAGGTGTCGGTTGGAAGCGTCGTTGCTGATGATGAGCGCGGGCCGCTGCTTTCGGATCTCTCCGCCCTGGGAGGAGCCGAACGCGACCCACCACACCTCACCCCGCTGCATGGCCATCGTCCTCGGAGCCGACAATATGCCCGACTCAACGAGCTCAAGGTTGACGTCGGTCGCCGCATCCGCGGAGGAGTTCGCCACCCACGACTGCCTGGTGCTCTCGACGGCGCATGAGGAGTCTCGGGATGCCGCCCTCTACGCGGGAGTGCGGCTCGTGGTGGACACGCGCGACGTGGTGCGGGCGGAGTGGGGGCCGCGGGTGGTACAGGGGTGGGCGGCCGGCGGCGCCTGTCGCGGCCAGGCCAAGCGGTATACTCGTGTGATGGCGGGCGCACTGACACCCGAGCAGATCGAGGTATACGCGGCGACCCTGCGCGCTCGTACCGCCGAGACGGCACGTCGACGGCGCGACCGACGCGAGCGGGCGTGGGCGGTGTCCCGCCAAGCGGCGCAGGTCCTTCGTTCGCAGTTCAGCGTCGCCGGCGTGTGGGCGTTCGGCTCGCTGGTAGAGGACGACCACTTCACCGAGCGGTCGGACATCGACCTTGCGGCAACCGGCCTCACCCCCTCGGTGCACATGGAGGCCTTGGGTAGACTGCTGAGGCTCTCCCCGGAGTTCGAGTTCGACCTCGTCGACCTGGACCACTGCCCGGCGGAGCTGCACCGGGCAATCGAACACTCCGGGGTGGAACTGTGACCAGCCGCGACTACCGATCCGTCGCCGCCCGCATTCGTCAGGAGTTGCCCCACCTTGAGCGCGTCGCGCAGCGAGCCACTCGCGCGTGGGCCTCAGCCTCGTGCGACTCCGAAGACCTGTATGTCGACGCGGCGGCCCTGAATATCCACGGCTTCTACGCCGGGTTGGAGCGCATCTTCGCCTTGATCGCGGAGCGCATCGACGGCTCGCTGCCCAGCGGTCCAAGCTGGCACCAGGATCTGCTTCGGCAGATGACGGCCGAGATGCCCGGCATTCGACCCGCCGCCCTCGCGCCGGACCTCTTCCCTGCGCTCGACCGCTATCGCGGCTTCCGCCACGTGGTACGCAACGTGTACGCCTACGTGCTCGATCCGCGACTGGTTGCGGTACTCGTCGAGGACCTGCCGGAGACCAACGAGCGCCTGCGCACGGAGTTCGCCGTCTTTGCGGATGCGCTGGAGGCCATCGCCGAGGCCGCAGGGGACTGAAGTCCGCGGCAGCACGCACATGCCCCCCAGATGGTAGGCTCGCTGAGGGGGGATGACTGATGCACAGATACGAGACCATCATCTACTGGAGCGACGAGGATCAGCTCTTCATCGCCGATGTGCCCGAGTTGCCGGGTTGCATGGCGCACGGGGACACGCCGCAGGACGCACTCGCTCAGGCGCAGGCAGCCATGGCTCTCTGGATCGAAACTGCCACAGAGTTCGGCGACCCTGTGCCGGAGCCAAGAGGTCGCCGCCTGATGTACGCTTGAGCCCCCTTCACTGCTCCCGCCACACCACCCGGCGCACGTAGATCTTGCGGTTGATCTCCTCGAGCACGTGCTCGTCGAAGCAACGCTTCCCCGCCTCCATGTGGAACACGGGGATGCGCCGGCGGCGTCCAGGTAGTGATCGGGCGGGGCCCGGATTCAACCATCCACAGCCTTGGGCAACCGCTGCACGAGCGCTGCGAGCGAGGCGGCGATCACACCCGGGTCATCGCGACCGGCGGCCGCATGACCGGCGATTGCACGTGTGTCTCCGGCCGTTCAACCCATTGATACGAGTGACATTGATGTATACAATGGAGACACGATTGGAGGTGGACCATGAGATTCGTGAGTGTCCGCGACCTGCGTGGCAAGTCCGCCGAGATATGGAGGGATCTGCCGGACGAGCGTGAGCTGGTCATCACCAGTAACGGCCGGCCGGTGGCCATCCTCGCCGCT
>JAHJSA010000096.1 GCA_018830645.1 Actinomycetota bacterium | reverse complement strand
GTGGGAAGATTGCATCTGACAGGTGCCTTTCTCTCGGGGACTTTGTGGTGTGTCGCAACCCACATTCTCCCAGGAAAGAGGGCACTTGTCAGTTATCTGCTACCTGATTGTTGCGGTTTGGACCGGTGGATCCGGGCTTAGAAGCCGGATCCGCAGGCGGGCCGCTTCATGACTCTGGCTCTCTCGGGTGTAGGGGCAGGTGTTCGATTCCTGGGTCCAGATCGCCTGAAGCAAGGCCCGGTCCCGTTCCTCCAGGCGCCCCAGGTCGTTCAGAGCCTCGGCCCGGTGGGTCAGCGGGAAGGAGCGGGACAGGGAGCTGGGGTCGTTGGTCTTCACGGCACCGAGATACGAGCGGGTGGCCGCGCCGAGCCGGCGTCGGGGCTCACGCCGGAGGTCGAAGAGCAGGGAGAGGTCGTCGTCGACCTCCGTCACCTTGTCGACCGCGTCCAGTTCCGTCCACAGCCGCCGAGCGAGACGGAGGCGGGAGTGGGACTCGTCGAGGTTCGGGCGGAGGTCTCCCGGGAGGTACCAGAGGATCTTCCCGGCTTCGTGTGCGCACGCGGCCACGCCCGCCGAGTCACCGGCCTGCTCATAGGAGCGCCAGGCGAGGAGGTAGTTCCCGTGAGCCATGCAGACCAGGCCGTGGTCCGACCACTGCTGCTTGGCGAGATCGAAGAGGAATGCGCCTCTCTGCCGAGGCGGGACGGCGCGCACCAGGAGCCCCTGCATGTGCTTGTGGTCCTTCAGCGCCAGTCCGCGGAACCCCGCCTGTGCCAGACACTGCGTCCGCATGGCGAGGCAGGCGATGTCGAAGCCCGGGGGGCGTGGCGTCTTGCTCTCGAGGGCCATGGTGTAGGCCTCGATGGCCAGCCAAGGCCGTGCTTCGTCTTGGAACCTGAACTCGCCGATCAGCCACCAGAGTCTCCGCCGCCAGATATCGTGGGGCGCGCGGCGGGCCCGTTCGGTCGTGAGCGCGGCCAGGCGCTCATCGGGGCTACACATGGGGAACGGATGCCACAGCCGGCGGAACACCTCGCGGATGGGCGCGTGCCGCAGGCGAGCCTCGAGGAACCTTCGGGACTCAGTGATCGTAACCTCGAGAGAAGGAAGGCGCAGTTGTGTCATACTCGGCCGTCGTCGCTGGGATGGATGATCACCATAGCAGGCGTCGCGGACGGAACGCCTCTGCGGCGGACTGACGTGCTATAGTGACGCCCCGACGAACGCCGAACCCGAGCTTCGTCGCGCCTACAGCGGGCCGATCATGAGCCCCGAAGTCCCGGCGAGGCAATCCAGTCGGACGACCGTTCGAAGTCACCACCGTCGAAAGACCCTACAGGAGCACGGGCGTTGGGTGGCCGAGCGCCTGCGCAAGGGCTGGCGCTGGGACCCGGTCAAGGACCCGGTGAAGAAGCTCAACCCGACCCTCGTGCCCTGGGGAGGATCGGAACCGGCGAGTCCAAGTTCCCCCGACGGCCTCCCAGAGAACGAGCGCAAGAAGGACAGGGATGCGGTCCGAGCGATCCCGGAGCTGCTGTCGGAGACCGGCAGCGATTCGAGCTGCGCGAACGTCGTCGTCCTGCCGGCTACGTGATCGCCACTCCGGGCTCCAAGAGTTTCGATGACCCCGGCATCTTCATGGAGATCCCCCTGGTGAACCAGATCCGGCCCCGCGTGGGCGCGTGGCGAGAGGCCGGCTATCCCGGGGTGACCGGGATCACGAAGCGACTGCTCGAGCATTGGCGCGACCCGGCCGAACGAGGCGACACAAGGTTCTTCTTCTGCCAGCTCGAAGCGATCGAGACTCTCATCTGGCTGACCGAGGCATCGGCCGCCGACCGCCAGGGCGTCGTCGTGCCCGGAGACGGCGGGGCCTTCCCAAGGGTGTGCGCCAAGATGGCCACCGGCTCCGGCAAGACCATCGTGATGGCCATGCTGATCGCATGGCATGTCCTCAACAAGGCAACGTATCCTCAAGACACCCGCTTTGCGAAGAACGTGCTGGTCATTGCACCCGGACTCACGGTGAAGAGTCGCCTTCAAGTGCTGCTCCCCGACCACCCCGATGGCACCTACTACGAGATGTTCAACATCATCCCGCCGGGACTGCAGGAGAGGTTGCGGCAGGGCCGTGTACGGGTCTGTAACTGGCACGCGCTGGCATGGGAGACAGAGGATCAGATCCTAAGAAGGCGGAGCGTTGACAAACGCGGGGCAAAGAGCGACGAAGCCTACGCGCGAGAAGTCCTCGGCGACATGGCCAAAGCCCGCGGTCTTCTCGTCCTCAATGACGAGGCGCACCATGCCTGGAGGGTGCCCGCCGAGTCGAAGGTGCGGGGCATCACCAAGGCCGAGATCGAAGAAGCGACGAAATGGGTGGGCGGACTCGACCGCATCCACCGCGCTCGGGGCATCCTCGCTGCCTACGACTTCTCGGCCACTCCCTACGCTCCTTCCGGCAAGCAGGCCTCAGAGGAGGCTCTGTTTGCCTGGATCGTCAGCGATTTTGGCTTGAACGACGCCATTGAATCGGGCTTGGTCAAGACACCCCGCGTCGTGGTGCGGGACGACGCGCTCGTGGCACCCGACCTGAAGTCGCGTCTCTATCACCTCTACATGGATCCGGATGTCAAGGACGACCTCAATCGGAAAGCCGAACCTTATGAGCCGCTGCCCGGTCTCCTCACCAACGGGTACTACCTTCTGGGATTGGATTGGCGTGAGACGGCCCGCCTCTGGTCCGACGAGGGTTATCCCGTTCCGCCGGTGATGATCACGGTCGCCAACCGAACCGAGACGGCGGCCAGGATCAAGTACGCCTTCGATCACGGCAAGATACTGATTCCCGAGCTTCAGGATCCCGAGCGCACGTTGCACATCGACTCTAGGGTGCTTGAGAAGGCGGAGTCCCTCGAAGAAGCCGCGTCACTCGGGAGTCACGAGGCAGAGGACGAGGGCGACGCAGACGAGGGTGGAGGCGCCAAGGGTCCCGCGCTGACGAAGCAACAAAAGGCCGAGCTATTGCGCCAGATGGTCGACACGGTGGGCCAAGTCGGCAGGCCGGGCGAGCACGTCCAGAAGGTCATCTCCGTCGGCATGCTATCGGAGGGCTGGGACGTGAAGACCGTTACGCACATCATGGGGGTGCGGGCATTCTCCAGCCAGCTCCTGTGTGAACAAGTGGTGGGGCGGGGTCTGCGGAGGACCTCTTATGACGTGGATCCCGACACCGGGCTCTTCGAGCAGGAGTACGTCAATGTGTTTGGCGTGCCCTTCACGTTCATGCCGCATGAAGCGGGCGACGGACCACCTCCGCCCCCCCAGCCACCCAAAGACAAGATCGAGGTTCTCGCCGCCCGGCAGCCATTTGAGATACGGTGGCCGAACGTCATCAGGGTCGAGCACGTCTGCCGTCCGACACTGACTCTCGACACCGCAACCCTTCCGACCCTCGTCATTGATGCGGCAAAGATCGCCCGGGTGGCCGAGGTTGCGCCGATCATCTCGGGCAAGCCTGATCTCAGCAACATGACCTCGATTGAACTGGAGTCCCTGGGGCGAGAGTTCCGTCTGCAGAAACTGGTGTTCGAAGCCGCCCGCGACGTGTATGACCAGATGAAGCCCAGCTGGAACGGAAACAAAGAGTACCTGCTTGCCCAGCTCATTGGGCTGAGTGAGAAGGTTCTCCGCTCCAACATGATCCTGATCCAACCTGAGCTCTTCAACCAAGACGAGCTGCGTCGCCGAATCGTCCTCGCCCTGAGCATGCAGAAGGTGGTGCAGCATATCTGGGCCGCGATTCGCTTCGAGAACACGCTCGGCCTGGAGCCGGTGTTCGATGGGGAGAGGCCGCTCCGGTCGACCGGCGACATGCTCTCCTGGTACACGGGCAAACCGAATGCTCCGACGATCCGATCGCACATCAACCGCTGCGTCGTAGACAGTACATGGGAGGCCAGCGAAGCCTTCGAGCTCGACCGCAATGAGCATGTGAGCGCTTGGGCGAAGAACGACCACCTCGGGTTCGAGGTCGTCTACTCCTTTGACGGCGTGATTCGCAAGTACCGTCCAGACTTCCTTGTTCGTCTCGCCGACGGCACGATGCTCGTTCTGGAGGTCAAGGGACGCGACAGTCAACAGGACCAGACGAAACGGCAATTCCTGGACGAATGGGTCAGGGCCGTCAATCAGCACGGCGGGTTCGGTCGTTGGCGGTCGGCTGTCTCGATGCACATCGATGATCTTTCGGGGATTCTGACGGGCGCGACATAGCCACACCGGCGGCCCACCGCTGCGCCTGACAGCCTGGAGTTCTCCCGCGCTATCGGATTGCGTGGATGTCAAGTTTCGTGTAAAGTCAAGAGGTTCCAGCACACACGGGGAGGGGAGAGAAATGACCGCTGATCTGTCCAGGGTGCTGGGGCTGAATAGCGTTTCCCGGGTTGCCCTGAGGACCACGCCGCTCGCGCTCGCTGTGTGCCAGCTGCGCTTCTCTCCTGTCCTTAGCGTGGCGCGCGCTGAATACGTTGCCCCATTCCAGGCCGCCCTGGCGGATCGCTACCCCCTCGTAGCCCAAATCGACGAGATTCAAGTTCAAGTGACTGGGGGCACAGAGGGACCGGTGCCACAACCGCGCCGGAGTCCTCAGTGGCAGCTATCGGACTTGGAGGATAGGTGGAAGGTGGTTCTGGCGCAGGACTTCTGCGCCGTCGAGACCCGCGCGTACGATGATTTCTCGGAATTCCTGAGTCGTTTGAAGGAAGTTGCGGAAGCGCTACTGCAGCATATCCAGCCTCGTCTCGAAACCCGTCTTGGCTTGAGGTACGTGAACGAGATTCGAGAACCGCCGCACGACTGGCCTGGTGTTGTTAGATCCGAGCTGCTCGGGCCTTTGGCTGACGCAGAACTTGTCGTTGGAGCGGAGCAGATCCAGTCGCACGGGCAAATGGTACTGGGCTACCCAGAAGGCCTCGGCATTGGCATCAGATATGGCCTGCTGCCGGACGGGACCACTGTTCAGCCAGAGAAGGGCGCTGAACCACCATCGGGCCCCTTCTTTCTCCTTGATTTCGACGCGTATCAGGAGTTCGCGGGATCGACGGGTCTGCTTGGAGACCCTGAGAGGGTCCTCAAGCGGGTGAGTGAGTTCCACGCGGCTGTCTACAGACTCTTCCGATGGGCCGTAACGGAGGAGTACATCTCAACCCTTGGGCCCGAAGCAGAATGATTCCGACCTGTTCCCCCAGCTTGATGCTAGACACGTACCCGTTGCCTAGGCAGTGGACGACCAAGCCCCCACGAAAAAAGGGCGGCGCGGCGGCTAGTTTCGCCCTGAGGGCACTCGCTGGGACACGTACATCCCGAGACCCTCTTGCCACTTTCGACACAGCGCTCACATCAGATGGCGGCGCGACCCTGGACGCGACCACGTTGCCGATCATAGTCGTGGTCCCAACGCGTGCACGCCGCGTGACGCCGACAGTGGGCGAAACGCACTCTGAACTGCGACCCCATTCGGTGCTCGAAGCCTTGAGTTGGATCAAGCAAATCACCGCCCTACCCGACCGACGAATCGCCGACCTACTCGACGTGAAGCGACAAACGCTGCACAACTGGCTTCATGGATCGGCCATGACCGACACGAACAGACGTAGGCTGCTGGTCACTGACGAGGTGCTCCGTCGTGCGGCGGCACAGCACGGAACCGGCCAAGAGTTGAAGACGTGGCTCGACACCCCACGCGGCCCCGAAGGCGTCACGCCTGCCGAGCTGCTCAAAGCGGGCCGCACTGACGAGGCTAGGTACTTCGCAGTGGCTGCTCCCTCAGCGCGACTGAACCGAGCGCCCATTTGGATCACTGACCGAGCGCAGATCGCGGAACGAGGAAGAGAAGAGTTCCCAACGGCGGGACCGACAGAGCGTGACGTAGGTGAAGACAATACCGCGGAGTCTCAAGCTGAGAATTCTGGCTGGGATCTCGTCATAGACGAATGAGCGTAGACAACGCCAGCGAGCTGAGCCTCGGCGACAAACTGCTCGCCCTGGGCTGGCATCAAGGAAGCATCTTCCGGTCACGGGACCTTCGGTTCTCTTGTGCAGTCATCGACCCACAAAGCGGAGACGATCCGCCGATCACGACCCGGGCGAAGAACAGGGGCGAGAGCTTCGTCCTGGTCTCGCAGACGTGCGACGTGGTCGCGGAATACCAGACCGAGCCCTACGTAGAGGCGTTGTTGTGCAAGCCCGAAACGAACGGCAGTCTTCTCGCCGCCGCCGACCAAAACAGCGCGCGATGGTTCCTGGTTGATCCAAACGCCAATCTGGTAGCTTGGGCACGGTATCGGATCGTCATCGACAAGAACGTCCTCACCGCACTATCACCCGAGCCTTGGCCGGGCGACTCAGCGCGGTTCGATTGGTTCGTTCGATGGCTTGCGCGCCGGTACGATCGTCCAGCAATACCCGAAGCCCTGGTGGCAGCATTTCAGCGCCCGGCGGAAGCCGCTGTACGTGAGCTGGCGCAGAGCGATCCCGCGACCATCAATGAGTTCTCTGGGGCGGTCCGGGAGATCCGAGTGTCCGTTCCTTCGAACGAAACGCTCCCGTATCGCCTACGCGCGGTGGTTCTTCTGAAGCAGATGGGACTCACAAGCGCGCAGTTGATCGCCATCGAGACGGTAGTGAGCATGATTCGGGGTTCCGTCGACTCCGACGTGGTGGCATTGCACTCGGACCACCGAATACTGAGCCCCGAAGAGATATCCCTTGCTGAGTTCCTTGCGACGCGCCCGCTCTTCCTCGAATACGTGACATACCAGGGCGAAACTGCGGCGGAGGCAGCAGCCCCCATCGACCGCGGCTGAGATTCGACACGGTAGCATTTATGGGCCCACTCCCCTACTCCACCGCCTGCCTCACCTTCGCGATGATCGCCGCCAACACCGCTTCTGACTTGATGGGCAGCTTACTTATGCGGATGCCCACCGCGTCGTAGATGGCGTTGGCGATGGCGGGTGCGGCGGGATCGGCCCTGCGCAAGGCTTTGGTGGGGCGCCTATGTTTGGGCCTCGGGGCCATCGGCGAGGCCGTCGACACCGCCGCCCTCGGCACGGGCGCTGAGATCATCGGCATCTTCAAGCGCTGGTGGGACGAGCTCCGGCAGTTTGTGTGGTCTCAATCGGTGGGGTACTCCGACGCCGGTGCAGTGGAGGCAGTGTCTGCCGCAGGCCCGGCCGGCAGCGGCTGTAGGAGATTCGGACGTGTAGCCGTTTTCGCACGGCCGGGTTACTCGACTTGGTCGCCGGTCTGAATCCCGCGAGCATGGCTCAGAAGCACCGCCGCGTGCCATCGTCGGTCGGTCTTCGGGGCTTGATCGTCGCCGAGACCCTGGGTCTGGGCGTCGACCGCATCAACGTGGTCATCGGCGACACCGACGTCTGTCCCTGGGACGCCGGCGCCCACGCCTCCCGCTCCGCCTTCGTTGCCGGCAACTCTGCCCTCTACGCGGCCCAACAAGTGCGCGAGCAGATCCTGAACTCCGCCGCCGACATCCTCGACACCCCCCGCGACGGTCTCGACTCGAGGGCGGCATGGTGGTCTGCGCCGACGACCAGTGCTTGTGCATGTTCGTCACATCAACTGCGCGGATGAAGGACAGATCCAGGCCGAGCCATCCGGGATTGCGATGGATGTCCTGACGTCGAAATAGGCGCAAGCCCCTCGGCGCGTGGTTCGCGGTTGTGGCCATGCTGCTCCTAGGCCGTTCCGCGTATGTCTCCCAGCCCCGCCCGGCCCCACACTGGAAACGCGGTGCGGCGGGACGTTGCGGCGTATGTCAGTTGTGACATATACTCGATTAGGAGATCGGCGTGGACAAGCCACTCGTGTGGTTGCGAGGCGAGGTGCGGACTCCCCCCTTCTCGCTCGCTGCGCGGGTGGAGACGGGGGTCCTACTTCGCAGACTCCAGCGCGGAGACACGTTGGCCCTGCCTCACTCGCGTCCTCTGCCCTCGATCGGAGTCCGGTGCCATGAGCTCCGTTTCCGCGACGGTGACGTCTCGTGGCGGCTGGTCTATCGGATCGACCCGGACGCCATCGTCATAGCCGCCGTGTTCAGCAAGAAGACGAGGGCGATGCCGAGGCTGGTGATCGAAGCGTGCAAACGTCGGCTCCCTGGGTTCGATGGTATCGCTCGTGGGGAGGGGTGATCACCGTGGAAGATGCCAAGCAGGACCGTCTCGAGCGTGCGGGCTGGCGCGTGGGCGACGCGGGGGACTTCCTCGAGTTGACGCCCGAGGAAGCGGCGTTCGTCGAGCTCAAGCTGGCGTTGGCGTTCTACCTGCGAGAACTGCGTGCGGCGCAGGGCTGGACGCAGACTCAGACGGCGCGCCGACTTCGATCGAGCCAGTCCCGGGTGGCGAAGATGGAGGCGGCCGATCCCTCAGTCTCGCTCGATCTTCTGGTGCGGTCCCTGTTGGCGTTGGGAGCGTCCCGTGCCGATGTCGGGCGGGTGATCGCGCGGGCGGCGTAGGTGTTCGCGGACGCTTGGGGCCTGGGTCCCGGCCCTCCTCGCGTGCGGCATCAGGCAGCCCTCCTCGGACTTGTGCCGGGGCGAGGAATCGCCGTAGTATGATGAAGCTGCCGCGCAGGCGGATGGGTCGCGCGGCTGGGACGTGGTCGACACGGGGGCCCGGACACGTGAGCGCATCGGACAACCAAGCGGGAGTACTCGACCGCGACGAATTGCTCGCCGAGATCGTGCGGAGGCTGGTCGATGCCTACGACCCCACTCGCATCTATCTCTTCGGCTCGCGTGCGCGCGGCGATGCCGGTCCGGACAGCGACTACGACATCATGGTCGTCGTGCCGGATTCGGCGTCTCCTCCCCGGAGGCGCAGCCGCCTTGCCTACCAAGTCCTGTGGGGCCTCCGCGAGGCGGGCGATATCTTGGTCTGGACGGAGGGTCAGTTCGAGGGGACCAAGCACCTGCGCAGCTCGTTGCCCGGAACCGTTCTGCGCGAGGGCAGGCTCCTGCATGCGGCCTGACCCCGCGAGTGCGATTGAGGCCTGTGCCTGGCTCGAGAAGGCGGCTCAGGACCTTCGGGTGGCCGAGGTCGATTTGGCGGCGTCTCCACCGCTCGTGGAGGATGCCGCCTTTCACGCCCAGCAGGCCGCTGAGAAGGCGCTGAAGGGCTTTCTCGCCGCCCACGACCGCCCCATTCGGAAGACCCACGACCTGGTCGGCCTCGGTGCGGAGTGCGTGGAGATCGACTCGACTCTCGAACCGCTCTTGCGCAGGGCCGGTGAGCTGACGGAGTTCGCCTGGCGGTATCGTTACCCGGGCAGTCCCGACCCGCTGTCGCGCGGTGAGATCGTCGACGCGCTGGAACTGGCGCGCCAGGTATGCGACGCCATCTCGGCGAAAGTGGCCGTCGTGGGCACCTGACGGCCCGCGACCCAGCTGGGCACTCTCTCGGGGGTGAAGAGGCGCACATGAGCGAGACGAAGGAACCATCCAAAGGCTACGTCGGACTCACCGACCCGGACTGGTACGCGTTCCTCTCGTCGCAGCCGCGGGTGGACGAGGTCAACTTCTGGCAACCTCACGGCAACCGGGCATTCCGCGCCCTCAGGCAGGGTGAGCCCTTCTTCTTCAAGCTCCGCTCCCCCTTGAAGGCGATCGCCGGTTTCGGTTTCTTCGAGCGATACGAGGCTCTGCCCGCTTGGCTCGCGTGGGACTGCTTCAGTGAGATGAACGGCGCCCCCGACTTCGACGTCATGATCGACCGCATCGCGCGCCTGCGAGGGGACGGGGAGCGGTCGCTGCGCTCGGGTCAGGCGCTGATCGGCTGCATCATGATCACCGCCCCCATCTTCTTCGCCCGCGACGAGTGGGTGGCGCCGCCGGCCGACTGGGCGCGGAGCGGCATCCAGCAGGGTAAGACGTACGCGCTCAATACAGGCGAGGGGGACCGCATCTTCCGCGAGTGCATCGACCGGGCGATCGTCGGTGGCCGCTACTGGAACGTGGACGACGTCGGGCCGCGGCCCGACGTCCCGGAAGGGCCGAGATACGGGGCGCCTCACGAGGTGCGGCCGCGCCTGGGTCAGGGGACCTTCAGCCTCGCGGTACGGGACGCGTACGGCGGCGCCTGCGCGGTCACCGGGGAGCATTCGGCGCCGGTGCTCGAGGCGGCCCACATCGTCCCCTACGGCCGGGGCGGTGGGCACCGGGTGGAGAACGGACTCCTTCTTCGCAGCGACCTCCACCGGTTGTACGACCGCGGGTACGTGACGGTCACGCCCGACTACGTCTTCCGCGTCGGCGACAGCCTGCGCGAGGACTTCCGTAACGGCCGCAGCTACTACGACCTGGACGGTGCCCCCATCGCGGTGCCCGAGCCGGCGGATTTCAGTTCGCCGGCGCCGCCGTGATGTCGACGGCTCCGGCCGGCGCAGGGGCTGCGTCCGCCTCAATCGGCTGTCGCTCGGCTATACTGGCAGTAGCGGAACGAAAGGGGAGGCGGCTGCCATGGTCGAACTCGACCGGATCACATTGGACGCCACGGTCATGGGCGGAAAGCCCTGCATCAAGGGCACTCGGGTCACCGTGGGTACGGTTGTCGGGTTGATCGCCGCCGGTCGAACGGTGGACGAGGTTGTGGAAGCCTACCCGTATCTCGTCCGCGATGATGTGCTGCAGGCCCTCACGTATGCCGCGTGGCGCTCCGAGGAGCGGGAGTTCTCCCTCTCCACCTCGTGAATATCGTCATCGACGTCACCTGTCCCCGCGCCGGGTCGACGCTCTCGCCGCGAATGGGCACGAGGCGGTCCACTGGTCCGGTGTCGGCGCACTCGACGCCGCCGACTCGATTCTCCTCGATTGGGCCCGAGAGCACGGAGCCATCCTCCTGTCGTGCGACCTGGATTTCGGAGCGATCCTTGCCGCGACGCACGCCACGGGTCCCAGTGTCATCCAGATACGAGGCGGCGACGTGCTGCCGGCGGCTATCGGGGATCGGGTTGCCCGGCTCGTCTCGGAACTCGAGCAAGAGCTTGAGCGGGGCGTGCTGGTCTCGTTGGATGTCGATCAGGCGAGAGTGCGCGTCCTGCCCCTGAGGAGGTAGGCCTCCAGAGGCGACTTCTGATGGGTCTGGATCGGCCGAACCAGAACCTGGCAATCTGTCAGCGTCTAACCTTGCAGACAGCCGTGCTCAAAGGTTGCAATCAGCCGATGAAGACGCAGTCCACATCGCCCGCCCACGTGCCCCGATCCTACTCATGCTTCGCCTGCTGACAGACCTACAGAGCGCTCCCCCGTGAAGCATGGGGCTGGGGATTGGCCGAGCGAGCGGCCCCCGCCCCTTGTGCAATCAGTGGCTATCCGGTACGAATACGCACAGCGCGCACGGCGCCCGCGGCGTGCGCATGAGGCACCCCCACACTCGGACCGGAGGCGGCATGACCCCTTTGATGGCGTTCCTTCATTTCGTCGGCGTCAGCATCCTCGTGGGAGGCGAGCTCTTGATCGCCATGATCGCCATGCGCGCGCAGAAGGACGACAACACCCTCACCTTCTTCGTCGGCTTCCTCTACCGGATCGCCGGGTTCATGTGGGCGGGTGTCATCTTGTCGGCCGTCGGCGGCACCGGGCTGATCATCACCCTTGACTATCCACTCGCGGGACTCTTCGTCGTCAAGCTGGTGCTCGTGGGTGTGGTGATCGGGGTGTCGCTGGTGATGTTGTTGGGCCTGCCGAAGGTGAAGGCCGCCGCGGCGGAGGACTTCTCAGGACTGAGGAGCAGCAGTCAGTTCAAACAGCTGGACCTCATCAGCCGTATCAACCTGCTCCTGGTTCTCGCAATCCTGGTGATCTCCGTCGTGATGTAGGGGCGCGGGCGACGATAGCGAGGACACCGGCTCCGGCGAGCCATCGCCGCAGGACCTGGGGATCAGAAGTGTCAGAACCTGCAATCAGCCGAACCCAAAGGTTGCAATCAGCCGACGCCCATGTCGCAAAGTCACGGGCGAAAAGTGTCGCCGCCCGGGCCACCGCCGACGATGGCCTGCTTGGCGCTACCTGAGATAGAATCTCAAAGCAGCAATACTGCGCAATCGAGTGGGAGTCGTCCGGAGGCGCAGAGGCTCCCAGTCGCGAGATGGAGGCGGTAGCGATGACTCTCGCCGAAGTGGTCGAGGCCCATAGGGATCAAATCCTCGAGATCACCAATCGGCACGGTGCGCGCAACGTCCGTGTGTTCGGCTCGCTTGCCCGGGATGACGCGGGGCCCGATAGCGATCTAGACCTGCTCGTTGATGTTGGTCCGGAGCATTCCCCGTGGTTTCCCGCTGGGCTCATCGCCGATCTTGAGGATGCCCTCGGATGTGAGGTCGATGTGGTGACGGAGCGAGGTCTGCACGAGCGGAGTCGTGCCGCCGTTCTCCAGGAGGCCCGCCCTCTGTGACCGCGCAGTCAGCCCTGACAGGGTCGTAGCGATGCGCGACGTCCTTCTCTTGCTGAGCATTCGGGAATCCATCGAGAGCATCGAAGAATACGTGAGCGAGGGCCGGTCCGCCTTCGAAGGCGACAAGAAGACCCGGGACGCGGTCTTGCGCAACCTTCACACGCTGTCTGAGTCGGTGCTTCGGATCTCTCCGGAGTTGAAGGCCCGCTACCCCGAGGTCGCATGGCGGGATATCGCGGCCTTCCGGAACGTCGTCGTGCACGACTATCTCGCTCTGGATCTTGCGGTCATCTGGGATGTCGTGGCCGCCGATCTTCCGGTTCTCCGGTCGCAGGTGACGGGGATACTGCAGGACCTCTCACCCGGAGGCGCGTAGGCAAGAACGCCCCGTCCGCCATAGCAAAGCCTTAGCCCCAACCTGGGCCTTTCTGCGTATGGCCCGCCGGGCCGCCGGAGGCTACTCTCGGACCGGTTGGGTAGGCGAACGCCATGACTCCAGGAGGCTGGGCCGTGCTATCATTGACACCAACATGGTTGGTCTCAAGACAAGTAATGTTGGTGTCGAGGGATTGGCGGCAATCTTTGCCACCCGTACGACCGCCGTACTTCTGGCGATCTTCTCACTTGACCCCGACCGGGTCTTCTTTCAGAAGGAACTCGTCGACCTCAGCGGGAGTTCGCTCTACCTTGTGCAGCGCGAACTCAAGCGACTCGAGCGCATCGGGCTTGTTCAGCGGATGCCGCGGGGGCGGCAGGTGGAGTATGCGGTCCGACGGGAGCACCCAGCATTTCCCGGTCTGCAAGACGCGCTTCTCCGGACCGTGGCCCTCGGCGATCGGTTGCGCTCGTTGTTCGCCGCAACCGAGTGCGTCGATCTTGTCTTCGTCTTTGGGTCTGTTGCCGCGGGCCAGACGTCTGCCTCGAGTGATCTCGACGTGATGGTCGTCGGCGACCTCAGCCTACGGGAGGTTGCGGAGCGCGTGGTGCCGCTCACGCGGGATCTCGGACACGAACCGAACCTCGTCGTGATGGACCTCGAGACCTTCCGATCACGCGGTCGCGCTGGGGAGGGCTTCATCACCTCCGTGATCGGGGGGCCGAAGATCTGGGTTGTTGGCGATGAAGAGAAGCTTGCCGCAGTTCTTGGCTGAGGGGCGCCTGCGTCGTCAGCCTACCTCGGCCGCCGAGATCAACGATCTCTTCGCCGTGGCCGATCGGGATATCGCCGACGCCCGCATCGATCTTGTCTCACCAGATCGCCGTTTCGCCGCCGCCTACAACGCTTCGCTCCAGCTGGCTACCCTGCTTCTTCGCGCCGAGGGCCTCCGCTCGGCGGGCTCGGCGCATCATCAGATCACCATTGCCGCTATCCCGCTGGTTCTGGGGGAAGGGCTTCAGCCGACTGCCGACTTCCTGGACGCGACCTCGATCATGTCCACCTGGTTGTCCCACACCGACCACCACTTGCTGAAGGCGATGTTGACCAGGTCGGGCTCGTCGCCGGGCTCCAGCGGGTCGGGCAGATACGCCGCGATGGCCTCGGGATCGGCGCGGTATGCTCGCCGAGACCGTCCTCGAACCGGGCGACGAGTTGCCCTACGGGTGGCCCTCGTTCTCGACGTACGAGTTCATGGCCAACCTGATGCGGGCGCGGTCGGTTCAGGTGCCGCTGAAGGACTTCACGTTCGACCTCGACGCCATTGCCGAGGCCGTCACCCCGAAGACCAAGATGGTTATCATCTGCAATCCGAACAACCCGACCGGCACCGTGGTGGACGCGGCGTCGGTGGAACGCTTCCTCGACCGGATGCGCGACGAGGTGCTCGTGGTGCTCGACGAAGCCTACGCCGAGTACGTACACGACTTCGACTATCCCGACAGCCGGAAACTGATCCTGGAGGGTCGCAACGTCATCTCGCTGCGCACCTTCTCGAAGGCCTACGGTCTGGCGGGGGCGCGCATCGGCTACTCGGTAGCCAGGCCCGCGCTGA
The DNA here is from genome assembly GCA_018830645.1 of Actinomycetota bacterium. Taxonomy (GTDB): domain Bacteria; phylum Actinomycetota; class Thermoleophilia; order RBG-16-64-13; family RBG-16-64-13; genus JAHJSA01. Next base: position 13,489 of record JAHJSA010000096.1, on the reverse strand, counting down.
CCGAAGCGGTGAACAAGGTGCGCCAGCCGTTCAACGTGAGTTCCATCGCCCAGGCCGGCGCGCTGGCCGCCCTCGCCGATCAGGAGCACCTGCGGGCCTCAGTACAGTTCGCCGACAGGGGAAGGGCCCAGCTGTACGAGGCCTTCGCCGTGATGGGCCTGGCCTACGTCCCCTCCTGGACGAACTTCGTGCTGGTGGACATCGGCATCGACGCGGCCTGCGCGTTCGAGGAGTTGCTGCGGCGCGGCGTGATCGTGCGTCCCCAGACCGCGTGCGGCCTCCTCCCCACCCACCTGCGGGTCACGGTCGGCACGGCCAGGAGAACGGGACGTTCCTCAGGGCACTCAAGGACGTGCTCGCGGCGACGAGGTAGGGGGTCGGCGCTGCACGGTGCGCGCCGCACGCTGTACGCGCCGAACCACGGCCTACTTCGCGCTTACCAGGCCCTCGATGTACGGAGTGAGTATCGTCTCCCACAAGGCGAAGCGGGCGTCGAGGTCGTAGTCGTCGGGAGCGAGTTCGGCCTGCAGGGCGAAGCCCTCAAGCACGGCTAGGACCAAGGAGGCGACGAGTTTGGATTCTTCGGATTCGTCGCTCTCGTCCCAGATCCCCAGGCTCTTCTGGACGATCTCGTAGTACCAGTGCAGGAGTTCAGCGAAGCGCGCACGGAGCTTCTTGTCTTTTCTGATCTCGGGAAGGAGGCCGAAGAGTAGGCGCCAGTAGTCCTGCGCTCCCGCTATCTGACGCTGCACCTTCAGTAGCTCCCGCACCCGCTCGGGTCCCTCGGGCACGCTTCCTAAGACATTCACGGCGTTCACGTTGGTGTCGTGGATAAGGGACTCGACGAGCGACGTCACCAGCCCGGCTTTGTCGCCGAAGTAGTACGCGATGGTCGACTTGAGTTCCCCGGCTTCGTCGGCCACGGTCTGCAGCGACAGGGCGCCGTACCCTTCCTTCACGATCACCTTGCGCGCCGCCTTGAGGATGCGCCTAGCGGGCGGCGCAAGTTCGCTCAGCGGGTCGATCGGCGACAGGCCTTCGCTCGTAAGCCCCGCTTGCCCGATGCCAGTTCCTGCGGCGCCCGGCTTCGGGGCGCCAGTCTTCGGCGCGACACGGCGCCCGCCCTTCCGCGCAGCCGCCGGCGACCTCGTTGTTCCGCTTCTCTCCCTCGTTGCCACCCGCGCTCTCCGATCCGAGGTTACTCCTTGACTCTGATGGGGGTGATGATAACATGCGAGCCAATCCGACCGAACGTTCGAATTTTGAACGAACGGTCGAATGAATCAGGTCGCCGGAAGCGGCGGCCGTAGTGGCGGTCAAACGGGGAAAGACCAGGCCGTTTTCCGCCGGCGCCAGAGGACCAGTGGAGGGGGAGATCGATGAGAACGGGAACAAGGAGCCACACGAACAGCCGGACGCTCACCGTGGTTGTGTGCGGTGTCGTCCTGGCGCTGGTCGCGGGCCTGCTGCTGGTGGCAGGCTGCGGCGACACCACCACGACGACCGCCGCGCCATCCACCGACACCACCGCAGCCGAGACGACGACCACCACTGAAGCGAGCGTGGAGCCGAGTGGCGACCCGATCAAGGTGGGAGTGGTCTCACCCATCAGTGGTCCCGGGGCCATCCTGGGCCAGGGCATCGTGGCCAACGCCAAGCTATGGGCGGAGCAGGTCAACGCGTCCGGCGGTCTGCTGGGGCGGCCCGTTGAGCTGCTGATCCAGGACACCACGACCGACCCCAAGACGGCGGCTGAGAAGGCCAAGTTCGTCATCGGAGAAGGCGTCGACGTCTTGACCGGCCCCGTGTACGGCACCGAGTGGGGCGCGGTGCGGCCCATCGCCGCGGAGGCGGGCAAGATCCTGCTCCAGCCGGTCTACTACCACGGCGGCTGGTACGACGAGCTCCTGTTCGTGACGGGAGAGGTCCCCGAACAGCACGTCGACAAGTTCATCCCGTGGCTCGTCGAGAACTACGGCAAGAAGTTCTACTTCATCGGTTCGGACTACAACTATCCGCACGCCATCAACGCACTGGCTGAAGAGATCATCCTGGGTCTCGGCGGCGAGATCGTGGGTGAGGAGTACGTCGCCTTCGGCACCACCGACTTCACGGCCGCGCTTGCCCGCATCAGTAAGGCGCAGCCCGACGTGGTGTTCGGTAACGTGGTAGGTACCGACGCCATCGCGTTCATGAAGCAGTTCTACGACGCGGGTCTCAACAAGTCGATAACGATGTACGAGCCGATCGACCAGAGCTTCGTGTCGGCCATCGGCGTCGAGCAGGTGGAGGGCGTGGCGGTCGCGCAGGGGTACTTCGAGACGCTCGACACCCCCACGAACAAAGCCTACGTCGAGGCCTTCAAGAAGATCGAGCCCAACATTCCCCCCGTCGACATCAGCGTGAGCGCGTACGTGGCGCTGCAGTTCTGGGCCGAAGCGGTGCGGTTGGCGGGCACGACCGATCCCCAGTCCGTGAAGGTGAAGTTGGAAGGCCTCACACTCAAAGACACCCCGGTGGGCGAGGTCACCATGCGCGCCACCGACCATCACACCACCCGACACATGTACATCGCCATCGCACGCAACGGCATCCTCGAGGTCGTCGAAGACCTGGGCGTGATCGAGCCCGGCGTGGATCAGCGCGAGGTGAACCGGGAGTAGGTAGACCGGGAGCAACCGGATCGGAAGTGCGCAGATTCGATCGACGCGGGAGCGGAGTCCGGGCCTGAAAGTCCGGACTCCTGCCCCGTCGCGGCTACGGATGTGCGATCGTTCGACCGTGACGAACACTCGGTCCGGCGTCCGCACGGGGGGATATGACCACAACACAGCTCATCCTGCTTCAGGTACTGAACACGGGCGTCACCATGGGAATCCTGATGCTGGTGGCTATCGGCCTCGGCATCATCTATGGCCTGATGGACGTGATCAACCTTGCACACGGCGAGTTCCTGATGCTTGGCGCCTACGGTTGGGTGATCGCTCGACTAGCCGGCTTCGAAGGGTGGGCCGGGTTGATCGTCGCACCGGTGGTGGTGGGCCTCGTAGGGTTCGCGTTCGAGCGGGGGCTGTTCCGGTTCCTCTACCGTAGGCCGCTCGACTCGCTGCTTGCGACGTGGGGCGTGTCTCTGATCCTGGTGCAGGCGGCCCGCATCGTGTTCGGACCGGCCCCGCAAGCCGTGCCCACCCCGCTGGAAGGGGCCGTGGAGTTGTTCGGCATGCCCTACGGCCGCTATCGGTTGTTCGTGCTCGCCGTGAGTGTCGTGGTCATCTCGGTCACGCTCGCGGTGTTCCGCTACCCCACCTTCGGCCTGAAGACGAGGGCCGTGTTCCAGGACGCCGAGATGGCCAAGTGCTTGGGCATCCGGGCTCCTCGCATCTACTCGACCGCGTTCGTCATCGGCGCGGCGCTCGCCGGACTCGCCGGCGCACTTGTGGCGCCCATGCTGACGGTGGCGCCCGACATGGGCGGGAACTTCCTCGTGCAGTCGTTCCTCGTGGTGATCGTGGGTGGCGCGGGCTCGCTCGTGGGCGTGGTGGGCGGCGCGGGCGTGATCGGGGGCATCCAGGGAACCATCTCCTATTTCAGCTCGAGCGTGCTCGCCCAGGTGATCACCTTGACCTTGGCGATCATCGTGGTGCGCGTGCGGCCACGCGGCATCTTCACCAGGAAGTGACGTGATGGCCGTGATGCGCAAGGCGTTCGGCGGGAGTTCCGGAGCGGGAGTCCAGGTGCTCTCGGCCTCGATCGTGCTGGCGCTGCTCTCGGTGGCTTCGGGAGGCGTGGCGCGCCTCGATCAAGCCGCCGTGTGGCTGATCCTGGGCCTCTTCGCCATGAGCCTCGATCTCATGTGGGGGTACGGCGGTCTGCTCAGTTTCGGGCAGGCGGCGTTCTTCGGCCTGGGTGCCTACGCCTACACATGGTTGACCACCGACAAGCTCGGCGTGAACCTGCACGAGTTGGGCACCGTCGTGGGCCTGTTCGCGGGCATCGCCCTGCCAGCTCTGGTCGCCCTGCTGCTCGGGTACTTCCTCTTCTACGGCAAGGTGGTTGGCGCGTTCTTCGCCATCGTGACCATGGCCGTGTCGTTCCTGCTCCAGTCCCTCGGGATGGGGTGGTCGCGCGTGTTCGGAGGTTCGATGGGCATCTCGGGCATCCCCAGCGTGTCGCTGGCCTTTCTCGGGATCCCTGGGTCGACGAAAGGTGTCGTGGCCGGGTACCTGTTCGCCACGGTGATGGCGGCGGTCGCCGCCGTACTCATGCGGATGATGCTGAACACGTCGTTCGGACTGTCCGTCGACGGAGTCCGCGACAACGAGGAACGGCTCGTGCTCCTCGGTTTCAAGACCATCCACACGAAACTCGTGGTGTTCGCGGTGGCTTCCGGTGTCGCCGGCCTCGCCGGGGCTCTCTACGCTTCGCATGCCAACTTCGTCTCGGCCGACCTTATGGGCACCCTTCTGTCCACCGAGGCCGTGGTGTGGGTCGCCGTCGGCGGTAGGGGGAGTCTGATCGGCGCCTTCGTTGGCGCCCTCGTCGTGCGCGCCATGGGGTTCTGGTTGAGCGATATCGCCGTGGACTTCTGGCTCATCCTGCTGGGCGCCCTGTTCATCGCCATGGTGCTGTTCGGTTCGGGCGGTCTCTTGGGTCTTGCGCGTTCTGTCTGGGAGAGAGGGGTCCGCCTTGCTGCTCGAGACAGTTGATCTGGGAGTGCGTTTCGGCGGGGTCTGGGCCCTGCATGACTTCGACCTGCAGGTGGAAGAAGGCGAAGTGCGCGGCTTCATCGGGCCGAACGGCTCGGGGAAGACCACTCTCTTCAACGCGATCACCGGGCGCCACGCCCCAAGCTCAGGGCAGGTGCTCTTCAAGGGGCGGGATATCCGCAAGTGCGATCCGGGTGAGAGGGCTCGACTGGGCATCACCTTGAAGTTCCAGATCACCAGCGTGTTCGCGGGCCTCTCGGTCCTGGACAACATCCTCCTCGGCCTCATGGGGCCGCGCCCCGTCCTTGGCGAGTTGCGCCGCTCCGCCCGCGACTGCGGCGAGATGGAGCGCGCGGAAGACCTGCTCTCGTCCATCGGTCTCTGGGAGAAGCGGGGCGACATCGCCGGGACCTTGGCGCACGGGGAGAAGGGCTGGCTCGAGATTGGCATGGCCCTCGCCACCGAGCCCACCCTCTTGCTGCTCGACGAGCCCGCCTCGGGTATGGGAGCCGACGAGACCGCCCGCACCGTCGAACTCGTGCGGAAGATACGCGTGGGAAGGACGATCCTGATCATCGAGCACGACATGGAGTTCGTCCGTTCCGTTGCCGACTCCATCACCGTGCTGTTCCGCGGAGGTCTTCTCACCCATGGCGACTACGACACCATCAAGAGCGATGAGCGCGTGATCGACGCGTACCTAGGGAGGGGGCGTGCTCATGGCTCACCTGGCAGTTAGAGACGTTCACGCCTTCTACGGCCCGAGCCACGTGCTGCACGGCGCTTCGCTGAACGTGGAGACCGGCTCGATAGCCGCACTCCTCGGCCGCAACGGCATGGGCAAGACCACGCTGCTCCGTTCAATAATGGGCCTCACCCCGGCGGCCTCCGGCGAAATCGAACTCGCCGGGATACGCATCGACCACCTTCAACCTTTCGACATCTTCGACCTGGGCGTGGGATACGTGCCCCAGGGACGCCACGTCTTCCCGTACCTGACCGTGCAGGAGAACCTCCGTCTGGGGCTCCGCAACAAGCGGCAGCGCGACCCCGAGATCTTCGAGAAGCTGTTCGGGTACTTCCCGATCCTCGCTGAGCGCAGGAAGCAGAAGGCCGGCACCATGAGCGGCGGCGAACAGCAGCAACTGGCCATCGCGCGGGCCCTCGCCGGGGAAGTCAAGATCATGCTGCTCGATGAGCCCACCGAGGGCATCCAGCCGAGCATCGTCGACGAGATCCTCGAGCTTCTGGTGCGTATCAACCGGGAGGAAGGTCTCACTATCCTACTTGTCGAGCAGAACATGGAGCTGGCGCTCAGCGTGGCACGAGACTTCTTCGTCATGGAGAAGGGCGTGGTCGTGGAGGGCGGCCCCGTGGCCGGCATGGACAAGGAGCGTGTCATCAACGAGTACCTGGTCGTCTAGGCGCTCGGGCATCGAGACGACCCCGAGAGATGGAGGCATCCCCGTGGACATGATCCTCGTGAACGGCAATGTGATCACCATGACGACCGCCGGCGCGACGGCCGCCGACCAGCCCGGTGGAGCGGTGGCGATCCGCGACGGACGCATACTCGCGGTCGGCGGCGAGGGCGGCGTGCGCTCTGCGGCCGCCGCCGACGCGCGGGTCGTGGATCTCGAAGGCAAGACCGTCCTCCCCGGTTTCATCGACTCGCACATGCACTGCTTCATCACGGGTATCAGCCTGGTGGCGGCGCGGCTGGAGACGGCCGCTTCTGTGGCGGAGGTGTGCGAGCGGATGGCCGAGCAGGCGAGTCGCACGCCGGCCGGCGCGTGGGTGTATGGCATCGGCTGCGTGCCGTGGGCGCTCGCGGAGGGACGCTACCCGACGAAGGAAGAGCTTGAGCGAGCAGTCCCCGACCATCCCGCGTACATCGCCGCGGTGACGTTCCACTCCGGGTCGACCAATGTGCGGGGCTTCGATCTGATCGGCCTTCGGCCCGGACAACATGGGGTCGAGGTCGATGCCGAGGGCCGCCCGACCGGCGCGTTCCTCTCGGACGACAGCCACTTCGCCGCGGCCGGGGTGGCCTTCGGCAGCCTGTCTGACGAGGAGATCGCCGACCTGTATCGCAAGACCGCCTCGTTCGCCGCGAGCCGGGGCGTCACCACCCTGCACTGTCTCGATGGACAGTTCATCGAAGGCGACCGCGACGTCCGCGTGCTACTCGACGCGGGCGACCAGCTCGACGTGCACACCGTCGTCATGTATCAGACCATGGACGTGCAGAAAGCCCTGGACCTTGGCCTGCCGAGGATCGGGGGTTGCTTGACCATCGACGGGGCCGGCTTCGAGCGCACCGCACTCATGTACGAGCCCTACACCGACGATCCCTCCACGTGCGGCGACCAGTACATCAGCGACGACGAGATCTTGTCCTTCGTACGGGAAGCTCACGGAGCGGGCCTGCAGATCGGCATGCACGCCATCGGCGATAAGGCCGTCGATGTGCTTGTCTCGGCATACGACCAAGTGCTGGAGGAGTCGCCCCGGGAGGACGCCCGTCATCGAGTGGAGCACTTCTACCTGCCGTCGCCCCGGGCGATGGAGCTGGCGGAGCGCCACGGCCTGGCTCTGCCCATGCAGCCCGTGTTTTCCCTGCTGTGGGACGCGGAGGATTCGGCCTACGAACGCCTGTGGGGTCCGGTGCGGGCAGCCCGCGCCGAGCCGTTCGCCGAACTTCGCGACCGCGGTCTGGTAGTGTCGGGAGGTTCGGACAGCCCGGTCACCGAGGTGAACCCGTTGGTGGGCATCCACGGCGCGGTCAACAACCCGCGGGCGTCGCGCCGTGTGGCGGTGGCGGACGCGCTTCGCATGTTTACCGCCAACGGGGCGTGGGTGGCCTTCGAAGAGAACGAAAAGGGCACCATCGAACCAGGGAAGCTCGCCGATCTGGTTGTACTCGACCGGGATCCGTTCGCGGAGCCCGGGTCCATCGCCGAGTTCAAGGTGGAGATGACCATCACGGCCGGCCGGGTGGTGTTCGAGCGCGCGGTGGACTGACGCCGCGGGCCGCGGCCGAGTCTGTGCCCAACACGCACAGACCCCCACCCCTACGCAGGATGGCGTCGAACCCCCCCGGCGCCATCCTGCGACCTTCTCTGTGTATGCCATGCGCCCACATGTCGGCTAGCATCGATGCTTCTGATACCGCCGTGACCCTGGAATACTGACGAGGCAGACCCCTGGGAAGAGGGTGCGGCGAGGTCACCGCGGCAGGGGTCGGCACTGGCGGAGAGGTGAGGTAAGATGCATACCAGTAGTACTTCTACCACCGACGAGGCCGGCATGCGGGTTACGACGAAGGGCCAAGTGACCATCCCTCAAGAGATTCGCGAGCGGTTCGGGCTTCTCCCTCACACCGAGGTCCGGTTCCGGGTAGACGGCGACCGGGTGTACCTGGAGAAGGAACTCGGGCGGTCCACGCGCGGCGACGAGCTGGTGCGTCACCTGACCGGGCGCGCCACCGTGAAGCTGTCGACCGACGAGATCCTAGCGCTGACGCGAGGCGAGGGGTGAGCACGCCGGTCCTGGTGGATTCCAGTGTGCTGCTGGACGTGCTCACGGAGGATCCCGCGTGGTACGAGTGGTCCGCCGCCACCCTGGCCGAGTGCGCCGAGACCTCGATGCTGGCCATCAATCCGGTCATCTACGCGGAGGTCTCCGCCGGGTTCGAGCGCATCGAAGACGTCGAGCAGGCCCTGCCGGCGGGAGCGTTCGCCCGCCTCCCGCTGCCCTGGGAGGCCGCCTTCTTGGCGGGCACGTCCTTCCTTAGATACCGGCGTGCTGGCGGGGCGAAGCGGTCCCCGCTCCCAGACTTCTTCATCGGCGCGCATGCCGTCGTGGAACAGATGACCCTGGTGACGCGGGACCCCGCCCGCCACCGCACCCACTTTCCGGGGTTGCGGCTGATCGCCCCGTAGGTGACTCGGTCCGGGGCCGCAAGGGGGAGCGGGAGCAGGTACGCCGGATGGTCCGGACGGTTCGAACCCGCGGTCGGGCCGTCCATCGCGTTGCCTACCACGCTTCAGAACGCACCTCGATGCACTCCGTGGACCACCAGAAGGGACGGACAGCGACGCCCGACGTGTTGTAGATGGTGTCGCCAACGTCTCCGAGAACCTCGTCGTTGACCGTGTCGATGACGACGGCGTGCCGGATGCCGCCTCCACTCAGGTAGGCCTTCGTGCCGTCCGACCGGACGGCGATCTCCTGCGGTCAGTAGCTTTCGAGCGGTATCTGCTTGATCAGCTCCTCCCGCTCCACATCGACGACGGCGCAGAAGTAGTCCTCGGCCGAGGGCGGCTTGACCGCGGTGTATTGAGTTGCGGCCGCGTATAGCTCGGTGGTGTCGGCTGTGCACACGACGTAGGCTTTGCTGGAGTCGGGGAGCACTCCGACCCCCACCGGGAACGAGGTTCCCAGCGGCACGAGACCCCGGTCTTCCAGCGTGACAGCGTCGACCATGCGGAGCGCTCTCTTCGTGTGGTCGCTCACGAACACCTCGGTGTCGTCGGGCTTCATCGCGATGCCGTTCACGAAACCGATCGGGACTTCCTTGACGACTTCCCACGTCTCGAGATCGAGCGCGATGAGAGCACCGCCCACACCCTGGTTCCTCAAGGTGAGCCATTCGAGCACGGGACGCGGGTCGCGGGTCGCCCAGTCGTCTGTGCCGAGATATGCCCGTCGCCCGTCGAAACTCACGGCCACGGCCAGCCCGTGGATGTCCGACAGGGTCCGCAGCACCGTCTCGGTGGCGGCGTCCACCACCGTGAGTCCTTCGTGCGTGCAGACGAGGAGGAGCGCCCCGTCGGGGGTCACGGCGATGCCGGTGCTGCAACCTTCGCTCCAGTCCCCGGGAACGGGGGTGCTCGGGTTCATCGCGACAGCCTGCATCTTCGCGAGATCGGGGGCCCTGACTCCGGGGAGGTCGATGTCGCGCAGGTGCGCCTGGGTCTCCGCATCCAGGACGTGTACGACCGGTCGGCTCCAGTCGGTCACGTATACGAGTCCCCCGTCCGGGGCTACGGCCACGTTGACCGGGTTGCCGGCACATTCGGGTCGGGCAGCGAGCGTGTCGACCAAGGAGTCGACCACGGCGAAGGCAGCCGTGCGGACTGCAGAAGCGGCAGTCCCAGAGGTATCCGCCTTGACGTCGGTCTCGGCCACGTAGGCGAATGGCGGCAGAGCTAGACGACTCTCGATCGCCGCCCGATCGCCGCCCGATCCGGGGGTGCTGGGGGAGGTTGAATCCGAGCCCCCGCCGGAGGCTGTACCTCCAGAACCGTCGGCAATATTCTGGCCGACCGTCGTCTCGCCCCCCGCGCCGGACGGTGTCGTGGTCGACTGTGTCTCGTTGGTGGTCGCGCAGCCGAGGCTGCCGAACGCCATGAGGAGCGATAGCACGAGGAAAGACAAGACGGAGACTCGGGATCGCCTTTCCGCCCCCGAACGGAGGACCGTCCGCACAACCTCTCCGTCCGCGCCCTGCCGGCGACGCATGCCACGTTGAGACTTCAACCCACGTGACGCTTCGCGCCCCATCCCCACGGCGACACATCCCGAAGCCACGGATGAGTCCATTCGTAACGTATTCCTATCGTTCCTCGGACGCAAGCGGTTGTTGCGGAAAGGCCGCTGGCCGCGGCTGTGGCGCCTCTCTCGCTTGGAGGGACTATCCCCCCGAACTACTCCAGCGCTGCCACATATTCGGCGAGAGCCGTGATCTCAGCCGCCGAGAGTCGGTCGCCGTACAGTGCGGCGGCTTCCGGCGAGTCAGCGCTTCTGGCCGTGACTGCCGTGGCGGGCGCTCCGGTCGATGCGGCATCTGAGTCGCCACCACAGTCTGCCATGAAGACGATGAGCGCCGCCGCGATCAGAAGCGACGGTGCGAGCCCTATCGCGCGCTGCCTCCCATGCATGAACTCCCCCCAGTGTGCGGCGCTTTGTACGGAACAGAGGAGCATGGCCAAGCGCGGCGTCATGCGGGGCACCGGGCGAGTTTCGGACTCCTTCCTCAGGTGATCTGCCCGGTAGCTCCCGCCCGTGGAGCAACTTCCACGACTGCCGACCCACCTAGAGTCTGCCCCAACTGGCACCCCACCGCCAAGGCGATCCCCAGCAGCGAGAGGCTGAAGAGGTATGAGGTGCCGAAGAGCAGGGTGATGCTCGCGAAGATGGATGCCAGCCCGGTGACGATGCCGGTCAGCGGCGAGGGGCGGAGCTTGCTTGGGTCCCCGGTCGCCGGACGCGCGGCTCTCCCGGTGAGGATACCCAGGATGACACCCACGGCGAGCAGCGCCGCCACCCAAGCGATGCCGGGAGTCGCCCCGGTGATCACCCACAGTCCGGCGAGTGCGATGGCACCGACCGCCGTCACCGCCAAGCCTCGGCCCATCGAGAAGGGACGGGCGCGCATGAGACGGATGGTCAGCGCGATCGACAAGATGACGAGTATCAAGAGGAGTCCGAGTCGGCCGAAGTAGTAGATGCCGGCGGTGGCCTCCATGTCATGCTCCTCACGCGAAAATGATGGCCGCGATCAGGACCAGCAGCCCGAGCCCGGTCGAAGCCAGTTTTCGGGTCTCGACGATGAGAGGCCCCGCCTGCGCAGGAGAGAAGTGGGGCGAGAGGCTTTCGAGGAAGACGCCGTCGACGTATTCGCTCGCTTCCGTGAGCGCGGCGGCGTCGCCGTCGCCCGGTGATCCCCTGGTGAGGGACGAGATCATGTCGGCCAACTGATCGCCCACGCTCGGCAGGACGATCCCCGCGGAGACCCGAGACGCTGTGAGCGAAGCGTCCCCCTCGTAGCCGAAGCCGTTGCCCCTGCCGGCCCCGGTCATCGCCCACATCTTGCCGTTAGGCGTGAGTGTGATCTGGCCCCTGCCCTTGACGCCCGCGGAGCTCACGGTGAGCGGCACGGTGAGCGGCACGGTGAGCGGCACGGTGCCCGAGCCGTCGGCACCCTGCTTTGCGCCCTCGGCGCCAAAGGACGCGTCGAAGCGGGCGACGTAGAACGTGTAACGAAGGGTGTCGCCGTTGTCTTCCACCCAGACGGTCACCGCCGACGACTTGCCGCTCGATCCCCCCTGGGCCACACCCTCGTAGGTGCCGGCTGAGGACGGTCCCTTGGCGTTGGCAAGGAGCGGAGTGAGTAGAAGAATCCCGATCACCACCTTGAGTAGCACGATGAATGCCGCCGCGCGCGCATATCGCATCTCTACCCCCCGTCTTTCTGTCCGACCGGTTCTCTATGCTCGAGTCTCCGCTATCGCTCCGGCGGTCTTCCGACCGCCGTCACGTAGGAGAAGGCCGGCCATGAGTGCACACCACCAACGACCCGCTCGCGACCCTCGACCGGCGCGCGCCCGGGAGATCTCCGCGCGGGTGGGCTCGTCCAGCGAGCGCATGCGCCTGGGCATAGGTGCGTGTCGGCGCCTGGACCTCGCGCCGATCGATCGCCAAGTGCTGCTGGCGTGTGCCGCCGAGTTCAACATGCACCCCCGTACGCCCGTATGGTTGAGCCAGATCGCGGAGGTGCTCGGTCTTCCCTGGGACCTGGTCTGGGAGGTGCTCGCGAGGCACGGGTTGTTCGACGACGATGAGGACCTGTGGGTGGGCATGGAGCATGTGGACCTGCACGAGCTATTCGATCTCGACGAGGACGTCGTGCTGGGCTCCGACTTCCACTCGGTGCGGTTGCGCCCGCCGCGCCAGGACTGGGCTCCGGAGTTCCTCGCGCTTGCCCTTCGGCGCTGGCCCGACGACTTGTGCGCCCTCGCCGTCGATCTCGTCACCACGGTGTGGAACGATCTGGAGTACGGTTTCGCGCACGCCGCCGAACTACTCGGTCGCGTCTTCGACTGCGTCGAACCCGACTGGTGGCTCGGGCCCTACATGGAAGGCGTGAAGCTCGGTCGGGGGAATCTCGTCGAGCGCGCCGCTCACTTGCCGTTCAGCGAGTCTCGGCCGAGTACTGCCCGTCTTGCCGCGGTTCGGCGTCCGCTCTCCGTCGAAGAGAAGGCGCGCTTCCTCGACCTGCTCGCCAGGCGGTTGTTGGCGATCGACTTCGGTTGTCTGCCCGAGAGCGTGTTGACCTGCGACCACACCGATTGGCCTGCCGCCGGCCGGTTGCTCTGCACCATCTACAAACGCCGGCTTCCGGGAGTCAATGAGAGACTGGAGGAGCGTCTCCTCGGAGGCGATGGGCTGTTCGAGTTCTTGGCCGACATGGTGGAGGTCGACACTGAGCGCCTCGATTGGGCTGTCGAGTTGCTCTACGACATGATCACGGGATCGGAGGATAGCGCGGTGCGGTTCGTGGAGGTTCTGCGCGCACGCCGTGGCTACGATCTGCCCCGACCCCTGCGCCAAGCTCTTGTGCGACGTCTTTCGTTGGGTCTTGGCGCCATCGTCGAGGCGGTCGACACCGCTGCCCCGGGCCTGGGAGCCGAGGTCATCGCCGTCTTCGGTTGTTGGCGCGAGGATCTGGGTCGTTTCGTGTGGTCGCAGTCCGTGGGGTACTCAGAGCCGGAGGTGGAATGGCGAGGATGCCGCCCGCGCAGCGGGCCATGTGCGGCGGACGGGGCGGGTGCGTAGCCGCCACCGGATGTCTGTGGTAAGGGCCCGTCACGAATTAACCGGCCCAATCTGAGGCTCGCATGGGGCGATGGCATAGTTCCACTCCCCGTGGAAGGCATCCCGCGTGAGATTCACGGCGGCCAACTCCTCGTCCCGCACCTTGATGCCCTTCTCGTAGG
>JAHJSA010000013.1 GCA_018830645.1 Actinomycetota bacterium | reverse complement strand
TCGGTGTTGTAGGGGAGAAAGTCCCGTGCCATTCCTTCCGGCCTCCTCTTTCGCTCTTCGCTCTCCGGAAAGACTACAGGGGAGGGGGCGGCGAGTCTATTTCTTGAAGGGGTTTTGCCCGACAAGCTCCTAGACGGTCTGCACCTCGTCATCCCTCAAGGCTCCTTCTTTGGGCTCATCGGGCCCAATGGGGCGGGCAAGACCACTCTCATCGGGGCGGCGGCGGGCCTTGTCACCATCCCTAGCGGACACCTGCGCGTCTTCGGGCGCGACGTAGTGAGCGAATCGAGCGCCGCGCGCCAACTGCTCGGTCTGGCCCCCCAGGAGGTGCACCTCGACCGGTTCCTGACCTCGCGGGAGGGACTCGTCTACCACGGACGCTACTTCGGCATGACGAAGAAGGAGGCCCAGGCCCGAGCCAGCGAGCTGCTGGCCATCTTCGACCTCTCCGACAAGACCGGAGTGCGCCCCAACCGGCTTTCGGGCGGGATGCGGCGGCGTCTGCTGATCGCCCGAGCGCTCATGCATCGTCCGCGCCTCGTCGTGCTCGACGAGCCCACCGCCGGCGTCGATCTGGAGTTGAGAAACGAGTTGTGGCGTTACCTTCGCCGACTACATCAGGAGGAAGACGCCACCATCCTGCTGACCACCCACTACATCGAGGAAGCAGAGACTCTGTGCGAGCGTATCGCCTTCATCCGCGGGGGTCGCATCGTCGCCGAGGGGAGCCCGGCCGAGCTACGGGCCGCGTATCGCGGGAGACGGCTCGAGGATGTCTACTACACGCTGATGGGTCGGGACGTCGAACCCACCAGGGCGACGCCGGGGGCAGGCTTGGAGATAGACGCCTGCCTGACCACCGAAGCCTGCCAGACGGCCGAGGGCGGACCCCAGACGCCAGCCGAGGCGCCCACGACGCATGCGCCGGCCACCGAAACACCCGCGCCCCATGCGCCGCCCGCCCCACACGGCTCCGGCATCGCGCGGAGCCCCTCCCCGGGCGCGATCGGCTCACACCCGGACCCAGAGACCATCGTGTTGCGCGAGCCTGTCCTCGTGCAGCGGCGAGGGACCATCGCCTTGGCCGGGCGGGAGGTGCGGAGGGTATTGAGCCTCTGGACGCAGACCATCCTTCCGCCGGTCCTGATGGCCCTCCTCTACCTGCTGGTCTTCGGCGGCGCCCTGGGCGCCCGCGTGCGCCAGCTGGAGGGAGTCGACTACTTGAGTTTCATCTTCCCCGGACTGGTGGTGATGACGGTGGCCGGTCAGGCCTTCGCCAACAGCGCAACGAGCCTGTTTCAGGCCAAATACGAGGGCCACATCGAGGACGTGCTCAGCAGCCCGATCGCCGCGTGGCGCATGACGCTGGCCTACATGGTGGGCGGGCTGGTGCGGTCAGGCATCGCGGCGACGGTGCTCATCGTGATCGCCGTCCCCTTCACCGATCCCATCCATGATCCCTGGCTGGCGCTCGCGAGCCTTGCGCTCACCGGCGTGCTCTTCGCGGCCTTGGGCGTGGTCACGGGCATCTGGGCGGAGACGTTCGATCAGTTCTCGTTCGTGGCCAACCTGGTCATCGCCCCGCTTGCGCTCGTCGCGGGCGTCTTCTATTCGGTGCGTGCGCTCTCCGGCATCTGGGCCGTGCTCACCCGGCTGGACCCGATCTACTACCTGGTCGCCGCGGCCCGCCGTGGGTTCGTAGGGATTGAAGAGGAGCCGGTGGCTCTTTCGCTCGTGGTGGCCTCCGCCGTGGGACTCGGGCTCATTTCCCTGGGCACCTGGATGCTGGCTCGGGGTTGGCGTCTCAAACCCTAGGAGGCGACCGGCCACGCTTTGGCACGACGAGCCTGGGGCCCGAAGTTCCGCCCCCGGCCATCCCGCATGAGCTAGAATCCCCGGATGCCCCCTCACGACCCTGACGCACCTCCGCCCCAAGAGCGCGGAACCGAACCCCCTCTCTGGACTCGTGGCTTCGTCATGCTCATGCTCTACAACCTGTTCTTCTTCCTGGGGTTCCAGCTGCTCTCCACCACCCTCCCCGTGTTCGCCGTGCGGCTCGGTGGAAACACGAGTTCCGCCGGCTTGGTGGTGGGGCTCTTCACGCTGGCGGCTGTGCTGGTGCGACCTGTGACAGGTTGGGCGCTCGACGCATACGGTCGTTACGCCCTCCTTGCACTCGGTACCGCGCTCACCCTCGCGGTGGTCATCGGTCACGAATGGGTGACGGCGATCCCCCTTCTCCTCGCTCTGCGGTTCGCCCACGGCGCCACCTTTGCAGTGGCGACCACGTCAGCCGGCACGCTGGCTTCCGACCTCATCCCGCGGGCGCGACTCGGCGAGGGCATGGGGTTCTTCTCGCAGGCGATGAGCCTCCCAATGGCAGTGGGCCCGGTCGTAGGCCTCGCGCTCATCGCCAGCGGCGACTTCACGTGGCTGTTCGCGCTCTCGGGGGCGCTCACAGCCATGTCCCTGGTGCTCCTCCTGGCGCTTCGGGTGCCGCTGCACCAGAGATCCCGCAGGCCCTTCGGCCTGCGGGCACTGTACGAGCGTTCGCCCATGTTCCCGGCGTTTCTCGGTCTGCTGGTCACCATGACGTACGGGCCGGTGATCTCCTTCATGGCTCTACTCGGTGAGGAGAGAGGCATGGGCAACGTGGGTCTGTTCTTCACCGTCTACGCGGTGACGCAGACCCTGATCAGACCTGTGAGCGGGCGCCTCGCCGATCGCCGAGGGTACGAAAGAACCGCTGCGGTCGGTCTGGTCGTGATCGCGGCTGCGGTGGTGACGATAGCCGTCTCGCACTCGCTCTGGGGCGTACTTGCCGCGGCGGTGCTGTACGGGGTCGGGTTCGGCACCGCGCAGCCCAGTCTGAACGCGCTCGCGGTGAACCGCGTACCTCCCGAGCGCCGGGGGGCGGCCACCGCCGCCTTCTTCACCGCATTCGACCTGGGGATCGCGCTGGGGTCTATCGGCGGCGGCCTCATCGCGGCGGCCTTCTCCTTGAGCGCGGTGTTCCTCGTGTCCGCCGTTCCGGTGGCGCTGGGCGCGGTGCTTCTGCTCGTGCGCGACCTGCGAGTCAGGCGGGCGATGCCGACACCGAGAGCCTGACGCGGCAGAATGCCGCCGGCCGTACGACACGCGCCAGGGCATCCCTCGTCAGCAGCCTCCTAGCACTCCGACGGAGCTTGGTGCCGTGCCCCAGGGAACGCCAGTGAACTCACCAGGACATAGGCCGCCTGCAGCGCCGACGTGGGGCACAGCGGGAAGCACTCCTTGCACTGCCAGCATTCCCTGGCCGCGATCTCCGGGATGAAACTGATGTCCCGCCGCGTGCCTCGGTCGAGGAACCCGACCGCGTCGGCCTTCTTGACCTCGGCACAGTAGCGCACGCAGAGGCCGCAGTTGATGCAGAACGAGGCTTCCTTGTCGAAGCGGTTCCTATCGGCTCCGTACTCGCGACCCAGTTCGAGCAACGTCTCGGAATCGGGAGCGTGCGCCAGCAGCAACTCGAGGATCATCTTTCGGATCCTGTCCACCTGCTCGGATCTCGTCGTGACCACCTGATCGTTCGCCGCGGGGTAGATGCAGGAGACCACGAGCTTCGACCGGCCGTGCTCTTCCACCTCGACCATGCAGAGACGACAGCCGCCATGCGGCTCCAGCTTCTCGTGGTGGCAGAGCGTGGGGATGAACACATCGGCCGCGCACGCGGCCTCCAGGATGCTCGCGCCCTCCGTCGCCCTGACTTCCTTCCCGTCTATCTGTAGGAGGACCTCGCTCATGTCACTTTGCTCTTTCTGGAGATGGTCCGCTCCTCTTCAGCCGGGGGAGGCGGAGCGGCTTCGCCCGAGATCTTCCGCACGGCGTCGTAGCGAGGCGGGCAGACTTCGAAGCAGATACCGCACTTGGTGCACAAGGCGGGATCGATCACGTGGATACGGTCCCGGTCGCCGTCGATCGCGCCATACGGGCACTTCTTCTGGCACGTCATGCAGGCCTGACAGCTCTCCGCGTCGATGTAGTAGGTCACCAGCTCCTTGCACGACTTGGCCGGGCACTTCTTCTCGTTGATGTGCGCCTCGTACTCGTCGCGGAAGTAGGCGAGTGTGCTGAGGAAGGGGTTGGGCGCGCTCTTGCCCAGCGCGCAGAGGGAGGCCCCCACGGCGACCTCCGACAGCTCCTCGAGCAGTTCGATGTCGCCCGCTCTCCCCCGCCCCTGGGTGATGTTGGTGAGGATATTGAGCATCTGCCTGGTGCCCTCGCGGCAGGGGACGCACTTGCCGCATGACTCGTCGGTGAGGAAGTCGAGGAAGTACCGGGCGACATCGACCATGCAGGTTTCCTCGTCCATGACGATCATGCCGCCAGACCCCATCATCGAGCCGGCCTGGGCGAGCTCGTCGAAGCCCACCTGCAGATCCAAGAGCGCCTCCGGCAGACAACCTCCCGAGGGTCCCCCGGTCTGCACGGCTTTGAACTCCTTGCCCCCAGGTATCCCGCCGCCGATCTCGTAGATGATCTCCCTGAGGGTGATGCCCATGGGCACCTCCACAAGACCGGTGTTGGTGATCTTGCCCACCAGGGAGAAGATCTTAGTGCCCTTGCTCTTCTCGGTGCCGAACTCGGTGAACCAGTCGGCGCCGTTGTTGATGATGAGCGGCACGTTCGCCCAGGTCTCGACGTTGTTCAACACGCTCGGCCGTTCCCACAGCCCCTTGACGTTCGACCGGGTGTACTTGGGCCGAGGCTCTCCGACCCTGCCCTCCAGCGCGGTCATCAGGGCGGTGGACTCGCCACACACGAACGCCCCCGCCCCTTGGTGCACCACCACGGTGAAGTCGAACCCCGAGCCGAGGATGTCTTTCCCGAGGAGTCCGTGCGCCTCGGCCTGCTCGATCGCGAGAAGCACGTTCTCGACCGCGAGCGGATACTCCTGGCGCACGTAGACGTAGCCCTCGTGAGCGCCGATCGCATAGCCGCCGATGATCAGACCCTCGAGTATGGAGTGAGGGTTGCCTTCGAGCAGGGCCCTATCCATGAACGCGCCGGGGTCTCCCTCGTCGGCGTTGACGATCACATACTTCGGCTCACCGGGGGCGTCGCGGGACCCCTCCCACTTCAGCCCGGCTGGGAAGCCGGCGCCCCCACGCCCCCTCAGGTTGGACTTCTTGACCTCGTCCACCACCGCTTCGGGGGTCATCTCGAAGAGGGCTTTGACCAACCCCGCGTAGCCACCGATCGCAAGATAGTCGTCGATGTTCTTGGGGTCGATCCTGATGTTGTTGCCGATCACGATGCGTTCTTGGTGTTTGTAGAAGGGGATATCCGACTCGCGCGGAGCGGTCTCTCCCGAGACGGGATCGGCGTACACCAGCCGCTCGACGACCCCCTTCTCCTTGATCGTCGCCGCCACGATCTCGGGCACGTCATCGGGCGTAACCTGCAGGTAGCAGATCTCTTCCGGATAGATGACGACGATCGGCCCCCTCTCGCAGAACCCCGGGCAACCCGTGCCCTTGGTGTCGACGTCGGCTGTCAGGCCTTGGCTCTCGATCTCGGCTCGGAAGGCCGCGATCACCTCATCGGCCCCCGACGCCATGCAACCCGCCCCGGCGCACACCGACACGCGGGCGGTGGTCGCCTCTCTCGCGGCGAGAGTCTCCTGCCTGAGCAGTTCGAGCTCTTCGGGGGAACGTAGCGATGCCATAGTCACACCCCTACTCGTAGCTCTGTAGCAGGTTGACGGTATCGGCGGCCGAGAGCTTGCCGTAGGTCTTCTTGTCCACCTGCATCACCGGCCCCAAGGCGCAGCACCCCACGCAGTTGACGGTCTCCAGACTGAACTTCAGATCCAGGTCGGTCTCGCCGGGCTTGAGTCCCGTGGCGTCCTCCACCGAATCCAGGACGCGTTCCGCGCCCCGCACGTGACATGCGGTGCCCACGCAGATGTGGACCTCGTGACGTCCCTTCGGGACCAGACTGAAGGCCTTGTAGAAGGTTGCGATATGCATGATGCGGGTCATGGAGACCCCAAGCCGCTCGCTGACCCTGTGGAGCGCGTTGCTGGAAAGCCAGTGCGCTTCCTCTTGGATGCGCAGCAGTATCTGGATCAGCGCGCTGGCCTCGCACTGGTACTCCTCGATGATCTGGTCGACCCGCTCGCTGTCCATATACCGTCCCGATCGTGTTCGTTGCCTTGATCGACCTTCCGGCCGCCTGCCTTCTGGCCGCCTACCTTCCGGTCGCCTACCGGGCGCCGAAGACCTACGCCAGGGCGTAGCTCCTCAGGCCTTCGTCGTACCGCACCAAACCTTGTCGTGACGACGTGTTGAGCTGTCTCGACACTTCAGCCGGATCGAGGCGCAGGGCTTCCGAGATCTCCCGGGTGGAAAGGGGGCCCTCACGCAGGAGCAGCATGATCTGACTGATGGTGAGCTTGCCCGCGACCGATTCGTCGAAGAGCCTGGTCAGCTCGTCGCTGGCGAAGAACGTGTTGTACTCCTCCTCCGACTTCAAGGGCACCCGCAACCGCTCGCGCTCGACGAGCTTCACGTAGGGGATCAGCTGCGTGACCGCCTCCAGCTTCAGGCGCAGCACGTCGGCATCGAGGCCTTCGCCCTCGCCAAGGCGACCCAGCCTCCGGATCTGAGCCGAGAAGTCGTTCATGATGTCGGCGAACCGGATGCCCTCGGAGGACGACAGCCACTCGAGCCGCAGACGGTCGGGTTCGACGCCGATGTACCCGAGCAGCTTCTTGCATATATGCATCAGGCTCAGCGCGTCGTAGTTGCCCTCGGTGAGGTAGTGGCATTCACCGAGCCAGCAGCCGCCGATGAACACTCCATCGGCGCCGTTGGAGAACGCCCGCAGCACGAACGACAGGTCGACCCTGCCGGTGCACATGAGGCGGATGATCTTGATATCGGGTGCATATTGTAGTCTGGAAACTCCAGCCAGGTCCGCGGCGGAGTACCCTCACCAGTTGCAGAGGAACCCCACGATCCTGGGCTTGAACGAGACGTCGGTGCTCACGAGTTGCTCACCCCCTCAGCTACGATCGGATGGGCCATCGTCACGATACCGGTACGAGGGCTGGAAGGGCCGCATCGATCTGACATAGGACCTCTTCGTCGGTGTAGTGCTTGAGCGGGATAGCGCCCGTCGGGCACTTCGAGTTGCAGAGACCGTCACCCTTGCAAAGCACGGGGTTGACGTGCGCCTTCCTGCCCTGCGGCGTCTCGCGCCATTCGATGGCCCCGTATGTGCACGCCGATATGCAGGCCCCGCAGGCCACGCAGTCGGCCTCGTTCACCTCGCACACGGAGCCCGAGGCGGTGACCGTGTCGTGCGAGAGGAGCGTGATGGCCCGCCCGGCGGCGCCGTATGCCTGGCTTATGGTCTCCGACAGATGCTTGGGATAGTGGGCGGTGCCGCACAGGAAGACGCCTTCGGCGGCGAAATCGACAGGGCGCAGCTTCACGTGGGCCTCTTGGAAGAAGCCGTCGGGGCTCGTCGCCACCTTGAACTGCCGGGCCACCTCTTGCGTGCCCGCGGCGGGCACGACGGCGGCCGACAGCACGACCATGTCGGCATCGATGGCGAGTCGCTTGCCCAGGATCGGGTCGGCCGCGGTGACACTGAGGGCACCCTGACCGCTATCGCCGGCCGCTTCCACCACCGGCTTGTCGCTCGGCTCGTAGCGGATGAACTTCACGCCCCTCGTCGAGGCCTCCCGGTAGTAGTTCTCGGCGAACCCGTAGGTCCTCATGTCGCGGAAGAGCACGTAGATGGCCATGTCCGGGTTGGCGTCCTTCAGCTTCAGGGAGTTCTTGACCGCCTGACCGCAGCAGACACGGGCGCAGTAGTTCTTGTCGGGTTGCCTGCAGCCGACGCACTGGATCATCACCAGGCTCTCGACGTCGTCGAGCGACTCGTCGCCGCCGGCGATGCGCTCCTCGAGTTCCAACTGCGTGATCACCCGCTCGTGCTCGTGGTAGAGGTACTCGGTGGGCTTGTACTCGTCGGCGCCGGTGGCGAGGATCGCGGCACCGTGCTCGATGTCCTTGGTCCGGCCTTGCGCACGCACCGTGGTGACGAAGTTGCCCACGTACCCGGCGACGTGCGTGATGGTGGCGTCAGTGGAGACGTGCACCGACGGATGCCGGTAGACCTTGCGCACGAGGTCGGCCACGTACGCCTGCACGTCGTCACCTTCCAACGTGTAGTGCAGGCGCCGGGCCATGCCGCCCAGATCCGAGTCTTTCTCGATCAGGTATGTCTCGAACCCCTGGTTCGCGAGGCTGAGCGCGCTGGTCATGCCGGCGACGCCGCCCCCCACCACCAGAGCCGCTTTGTTCACAGGCAGGTCGTACTCTTCGAGCGGCTCGAGCAGGGCCGAGCGCGCCACCGACATGCGCACGATGTCCTTCGCCTTGCTGGTGGCCTCCTCTTTCTCGCGGGCGTGCACCCAGGAGCAGTGCTCCCTGATGTTGGCGAAGTCGAAGAAGTACTGGTTGAGGCCCCCTTCGCGGAGCGTGTCCCGGAACAGCGGCTCGTGGGTGCGTGGGGTGCAGGCCGCCACGACCACGCGGTTCAGACCCTTCTCGCGGATGGTCTCCGAGATCTGCTGAGCGGCGTCGGTGGAACAGATGAACAGCCCCTCTTCCGCGTGCACCACGTTCTCGAGGCCCAGGGAGTAGTCGACCACGTCGGGGATGTCGACCACCCGCCCGATGTTGGCCCCGCAGTGGCAGAGGAACACGCCTACCTTCGGCTCCTCCTCCTCCACGTCGCGTTCCGTGGGGTAGATCCTGTCCCGGGCGAGCTTGCCTCGCCGGTAGTTGAGGAGTTCACCGGTCAACGACCCGGCCCCGCTGGCCGTGACCACCGACTCGGGGATGTCCACCGGCCCATTGAAGGCCCCGCTCAGGAAGACGCCCGGGCGAGAGGTGAGGATCGGGTTGAACGGATCGGTCTTGCAGAACCCGTAGGAGTCGAGCTCGACGCCGAACTTCGCCGCGATATCCTGCGCGCCGGTGGGCGGGTTCATGCCCACCGAGAGCACGACCAGGTCGAACTCCTCTTCCTTGACCCCATCCTCGTTCGTGGCGTACCTGATGGTGACGTTCTTGGTGTCGGGGATCTCCTTGCCGATCGACACGTAGCTCCTGATGAAGCGCACTCCAGGGAGGTTCTCGGCCCGCTGGTAAAAGCGTTCGAAATCCTTACCGTAGGAACGGATGTCGTTGTGGAACACCGTCGCCTTCACGTCGGGGTCGTGGTCCTTCGAGAGGATCACCTGCTTCTGGGTGTACGAGCAGCACACCGCGGAACAGTAGGTGTTGCCGCCCGGGATCACCTGTCGCGAGCCGACGCAATGGATCCATGCGATGTTCTTCGGGTGCTTCTTGTCGGAGGGACGCAGCGCCTCACCTTCGAAGGGCCCCGTGGAACAGAGGAGGCGCTCGTAGTCAAGGCTCGTGACCACGTTCTCGATCTGACCGTAGCCGTAGTCGCCGCGCAGCCGCGGGTCGAACACCTCGTAACCCGGCGACAGGACGATGGCCCCCACGTTGATCTTGACCCTCTCGGGCTTCTGATGCAGGTCGATGGCCTTGTTCTTGCACACGCCCACGCAGATGTTGCACTTCTTGTCTTTGAGGTAGAGACAGTGCTCTTCATCCACGTAGGTGACCAAGGGCACAGCCTGGGAGAAGTGGATGTGGATGGCCTTACTCTCCGACAGTCCCTGGTTGTACCTGTCGGGCACCTTGATCGGACAGTACTCCACGCAGGTGTTGCAGCCGGTGCACACGTCTTCTCTGACGTACCGGGGCTTCTTGGTCAAGGTGACGTCGAAGTTCCCGGCCTCGCCCTCTACGGTGTCGACCTCGGTGTAGGTGAGGATCTCGATGTTGGGGTGCCGGTCGCACTCGATGAACTTGGGAGACTCGATGCACATGGAGCAATCGTTGGTGGGAAAGGTCTTGTCGAGCTGGGCCATCTTGCCACCGATGGTGGGAGCCCTCTCGACCAGGTAGACCTTGAATCCCGCAGTGGCAAGGTCGAGGGCGGCCTGGATGCCGCTGATGCCTCCACCCACCACCATGACATCACCAAGGCCGTCGTCGGCCGCGATGTTGAAGCTCTGTGCTTTGACCGTTTCTTTTTCCACGTCTCTACATCCCCGTCGGTTTCGAGACTTCCTGCAGGATCTCCGTGATGTCCTTGACCACCGGGGCGGTCTTCGGATCCATGCTGAGCCTTGCTTCCTCGAACATGGTGATGCAGTACGGGCACGACGTGGCGAGCACCTCGGCGCCCACTCCCTCGGCCTGCTCCATGCGGAGGTAGGAGAACCGCTCCTCCTTGGGAGTCTCCATCCAGATCCTGCCGCCCCCGCCGCCGCAGCAGAGGCTGTCCACGCGCGAATCGGGCATCTCGGAGAGCTCGAGGCCGGGCACGTTCCGCAGGAGCGAGCGGGGTTCCTCGTATATGCCGTTGTGCCGACCCAAGTAGCAGGGATCGTGGTACGTCACCTTCTTCGCGTACTCGCCCTTCAGCTCGAGTCTGCCTTGCTCGACGAGGTCCAGCAGGAGTTCGGCGATGTGCACCACCTCGAAGTGCACCTGGAAGTCGGGGTATTCGTTCTTGAAGGTGTGGTAACAGTGCGGCGAGGAGACCAGGATCTTCTTGACCCCGGCGTCGATGAACGACTTGATGTTCTGCTTCGCCAGACTCTTGAACACGTCCTCATCGCCCGTCTTGCGGATGCTCTCGCCGCAGCAGCTGTCCTTCGAACCCAGGATGCCGTAGCTCACGCCCGCCTGGTTCAGCAACTTCACGGTGGCCTTGGCGACGCTCATGAGCCTCGGGTCGTAGCTGAGGTAGCAGCTGGCGAAGTAGAGGATCTCCATGTCTTCGCTGAACGTCTTCACGGAGAGGCCGTCCGCCCACTTCGCCCTGTCCTCCCGCTTCTGCCCGAGCGGGTTGCCCTCGCTCATGAGGCTCGCCCGAGCGGTGCGCATGGGCTGAACGGCGGCCGGGAACACCTTGAACTCAGTGGCGATCCTGCGGAGCGCGACCCCTGATTCGATCTGCTGCACGTCCCTCGGGCACCGCTGGGGGCATCGGCCGCAGGTGGTGCACCGCCAGATCTCCTCCTCTTCGACTTCCGTCATGCCGAAGGTGGCCTCGCGCACGATCTTGCGGATGCTGAAGGGCCGCACCAGATTCCACGGGCAGACCACGTCGCACAAGCCGCACTGATAGCAGCGATCGAAGCCCTGCCCGCCGTTCTCGGCGATGAGCTCACTGATCTCTGTGTAGTCAGATAGGTTCTCAGTCTCCATAGCGTCCCTGTCCCTGTTCCTGTCCCTGTCGACTGGTCACGGGCCCTAGCCCTTGCTCGACATGCGGGCGACCATGTCCAGCACCTTGTCCAGCCCGTGCTTCAGGATCAAGGACTCCAGCCCTATCTCCATCTCGTCCCGCTTCTCCGGCTGGTCCTCCCTGTCGTCCTCTTCTTCGGCGAAGGTGAGGCAATCGCACCGGCACACCTGCACGCACCAGGGCTCCTCCAGCGTGGGATCCTCTTCGCACATGTCGCACTTCAGCGGCAGGCCGGAGTCGGGCTCCAGGAAGTAGTCCCGCGAGGGGCACGAGACCCCGCAGAAGCTGCACTCGTTGTATTCCTTGCCGTTGATCGTGTACTTGTGCCTGCCGGTGCACTCCGCCGGCGTGTAGTCCCCGGCGCGTATCGGCACGTACATGTCGTTCTTCTCGTCGATGACCACGCGGATGCGCGACCTGGCGGGATTGGTGCTGCTGAACCTCGGCCGGGCATGGAACGCCGAGCAGGCCATCTCGCACGCACGGCAGCCGATGCACTTATCCAGGTCGACCTTGATGTGCTTCAAGACCTTCTTCTTCGCCATCTCCATCCTGGCTGCTGTCCCCTTGGCGTCGGTCATTCCGCACTCGCTCCCACGGTCGCCTCGGACCCCGACTGCTCGTCGCCCGACAGGATGCCGCGCTCGACCAGGTCGTCGCTGACATAGCCCAGGCTCAGGTCGTCCAACGTCTGCTTGGTGGGGATGCCGTCGTTGGTCCACCCCTTGAACTCGTAGTAGGCGTCGAGGAGCTTCTGCTCCATCTCCGGGTCCCGTTTCTTCCAATGGTCGGCGGGGGGTTTCTCGTCGCTCCTGCGCAGACCTCGCCGTACGTTGATGGCCCGGATGAGGTTCCGGTTCCTGCGGGCGATCTCCCACAGTCCGTCCGAGTCGAGATCCAGACCGGTGGCATGGGAGATGAAGGCCGGCAGGTTGTGGATGTGGTAGGGAGGTTGACCGGCCCACTGACCCGTGAACGAAGACAGGAAGGCGCACGTGCCGATGGCGTCGTCCACGTAGTGCATGGTCTCGTTCCAGTCCGCGATGTTGATGGACGCTTCCACCGTGGGGTGTGCTCGCGGCTCCCATTCCATGAAGTATTCCTTGAACCTCTCCGGAGCGGCTTCCCACCTCTCGGTGAACGCCTTCCGCTCTTCCGGGTCGGCGATGGGCACCTGCGGGTACGAGCCCTCGATCTGGGTGATGTTCATCTTCTCGCCGGTGGCGTACATCAGGAAGTACGGGTAGTTGATCATGCTGAGCTTCAGGGGCACCTGCTCGAACTTCTTCATGGTGTTGTGGTCGTACTCTTCCGCGCCCTTGCCGATCGCGCGGGCCGCGTGGTAGACCCCGTTGGCCAGGATGTCGCCGATGCCCTCGCGCCGCACGATCTTCTCGACGAGATAGAAGAACCGCCCCGCGCCGTCAGGCGGGAAGTCGGGTAGATCTTCGTCGGTCAAGATGCCGGCATCGTAGAGCTCCACCGCAAAGGCGAGCACCTGCGGGGTCGAGAACCCGTCGAGACCATGCTCCTGCGTGACGCCCAGGATGTCGTAGTTGAACTCGATCTCTTCGTACGCCGCCATCGCATAGGTGAGTTTGCTGTAGCACTTCTGGAAGTACGGCGGCCGCCCCGGGTACGAGACCGCCATGTGGCAGTCCTTCGGGCAGTTGTAGCAGCCCGTCCACCGGAGCCGCACGCTCTCGGTGACCGCCGTCCACTTCTCTTCACGTTCTTCGTTCCAGTAGCCCTTCTGGCGCTCGCGCGCATTGCCCCACGCAAAGTTGTTCACGTGGAACTCTTCGTCGTCCTCGTGGGCCAGCAGGTCCCCGCAATCGGGGTTGTCGTAGATCGCGGCATACATGGGGCTGCTGATGCCGAAGAGTTCGGCCGGGCGGGCGACGTTGATGTCGTTCGTCCCGCGAACGGCGATCGCCTTCAGCCGCTTGTCGCCCATGATGACGCCCACACCCCGGGAGGCGCTCGAGTTGGCGTGCTCGATGGTGGCCATGAAGACCCGGTTCTCGCCGGCCAGGCCGATCGCGGCCACCTGGGCCTCCGGCTGCTTCAACTCCGCCTTGATCGTGGACGCGGTGTCCAACGCGCCCTTCCCTTGGAGGTGGGTCGCGTCACGCAGTTCGACCTTGCCGTTGTGTATCCACAAGTACACGAAGTCGGGGGACTTGCCCCGGATGATGATCTTGTCGTAGCCCGCGTGCTTCAACTCGGGCCCGAAGAAGCCCCCGAAGAGCGAATGGGAGTAGCGGTCGGTCTGGGGAGAGAAGGTGTCCACAGAGGTGCGATTTGCCCCGGGGACGGGCGTGCCGTGCAACAGGCCGGTGCTGAAGATGAGCAGGTTGTCGGGAGAGAAGGGATCGACTTCAGGGCCTACTCTCTCCCAGAGAATCTTGGCCGCGGTGCCCTGGCCCCCGAGGTGGAGCGCGGTGTCTCTGGGGTCCGTCGCCACCCGCTCGATACTTCCTCGAGAGAGATCAATCTCTAGATTGAACCCGGTTTCCGCGTACCTCATGTCGTCCCCTTCTGGATCGCCCGAATCAGAGCTCTTCCTTCCCGAAGGGTGCACCACGTGCAGCGTGCGAGATCAGGCAGATGCACGGATCACCCCCGGATGCCCCGCCGTCCACGGAGGACGGGTCTGCGAATCGTTAACTGACCGACCAACCAACAAATCGCACTATAACAGAACGTCGGTCGTCCAGCCACCCCGGGGAGCGGCCCAGCGACCGGGTCGGCATCCGCCGTTCGACCGACCCTGAGAGACATCGGGGCGTCATCATGTATGATGTATGATGTAAATACCGGAGGTGGCCAGGCATTCCCCACGGCTCGCCACCGTAGGCCCAAAGTCCGATCGCAATCATTCGAGGGGACGAGGCACGATGACACGCATGACACGCACGCAGATCTCGCTGGCCGAAGATCAGTACCGCTACCTGAAGAACGAGGCGGCGGGCAGAGGAATGAGCCTTTCGGCGGTTCTGCGTGAAATGATCGAGGGGCGGATGCGGAAGCAGCACGACGAGGCGCCCAGCATCACCTCGATCTACGGCATGTTCAGTGACGGCGCGATCTCCGGAGCAGACCACGACCGGATCCTCGGCGACGATCTCGCCGCGCGGAAACTCTCGGAACGCACACGGTGAAGCCGTTGTTCGTGGATACGTCGGCTTGGTACGAACTGGGGGACCGCACGGCTCCGCGAGGCGAGGCCATGCGCGAGATCGTCGAGTCGCATGAGGGCGGGCTGGTCACGACCACCTGCGTGCTGGCTGAACTCGCGGCGCTCATGGTGTCGCGCCTCGGTCACGCAGAGGCGGGCCGCATGGGCGAACTGATCAGGCGCTCCCGCGAAGTCGAGCTGGTCCATCCCGGTCTCGAGGAGGAGATGGCAGCCTGGCGCCTGTTCATCGAGCGCAGTGACAAGAGCTACTCTCTCACCGACTGCCTGAGCTTCACGGTGATGCGCAGGCTCGGCCTCGACACAGCCCTAGCTACCGACGACCACTTTCGCCATGAGGGATTCCGAGTGCTGCCCTAGGACAAGATGTCCTTCCGCCGGAACACGGCCACGGCCACACCCACAAGGACTACGATGTAGCCGGAGTAGACCAGGAGCGCCTCCCAGATGGGACGCCATGGGATGGGTTGGCGCAGCAGGTTGAACCAATCCTCGAAGCGGGCCGTGAAGAGGTAGGGCTTGAGGAAGTCGAAGTAGCTGAACTGGCCCAGCGCCTGAAGGATCAACACGATGACAAGGGTGCCGACGGCAGCCGTGAGACTGGAATCAGTCACGGTCGACAGAGCCACCGCGAGCGAGACGATGCAGGCCATGCCCACCAGGCTGATCGCGTACGCCAGTGCGGTAAGCCGGAGGGCTTCGGCGATGCCGAGTTGGCCCCCGGAGAACGTCGTGAGAGGTTGGACGCCGAACAGGAGCCAGCCGGCGAGCGCCCCTCCCACGCCCACGAGCACCAGACCCACGCCCACATAGAGTACGGCCACGAACCACTTGGCCAACAGCACGCCGCTGCGGCTCACAGGCCGCGTGAGCAACGTCTTCAGTGTGCCGGTCTCGGCCTCCCCCGCGATGACGAAGCTGCCCGTCATCGCCGATACCAGCGGCAGCAGGAAGAACGAGAGGAAAGCCAGGGCGGCCAGGGGCACGAAGAGCCCGTTGCTCGCGATGCTCGAGAAGAAGGGAGGGCCATGGCCCTCCGAGGGCTGTTCCGTAGAGAGACGCAGTGCGATCGTCATGATGAAGGGGATGGCCAGCAGGCCGGCCCAACCCACGTAGGTGCGCCTCTGGAAGAGCACCTTGACGATCTCGCGGCGCAGGTGGCTCATTGGTCGTTCCCTTCGGAGGAGGCGCCCGTCAACTGGAGGAAGAAGTCCTCCAACCCCTGCTCGACGGCCGGCACCACCGCCCGCACGTCGATGCCCTCGGCGACCAGGTGACGCACCATCTCCGGCACGAGTCCGTCACCGGCCGTGACGCGTAACGATTCGGCCCCGCTCTCGGCAATGGAACCGACGCCCAGAAGCCGGCCCAGCACCTCGGCCGCCCGCGGCTGGTCGCTGGTGAGGAATTTGACAGACATGCGCGCCGGGCGCAGTTCGGAGACCGGACCTTCAACGACGATACGACCCTTGTCCATGATGACCGCCCGGTTGCACACCTGCTCCACCTCGTGCAGGAGGTGCGACGAGAGGAACACCGTCGTGCCCTGCCGACCCAATTCGCGCACCAACTCGCGGACGTCTTTCATGCCTTGGGGGTCAAGGCCGCTGGTGGGCTCGTCGAGGATGATGAGGGCCGGCCGGTGGATCAAAGCCTGGGCGATCCCCAAGCGCTGGCGCATGCCGTGAGAGTAGCCCCCCACCCGGGAGTCGCCCCGCTCGGACAACCCCACCATCTCGAGCACCTCGTCGATGCGCGCTTCGGTCACGTCGCCGCTCATGCGACCGAGGATGCGCAGGTTGCGCCGCGCGCTCATGCTGTTGTAGAAGGCGGGCACGTCCACGAAACCGCCCACGTGGCGAAGCGCGTCGAGGCGCTGGTCGGGCACGCGGTGATTCAAGATCTGCACGTGACCCTGGGTGGGGTAGATCAGGCCCAGGATCATGCGGATTGTGGTGGTCTTACCTGCACCGTTGGGGCCGAGGAAGCCGAAGACGTCACCTTCACACACGCTCAGGTCGAGATGATCGACAGCCCGCAGACCCTTGAAGTCCTTGGTGAGCTGGTGAGTGGAGAGGACTACGCGGCGGCCGGCGCAGGCTTCCTGCTCCGGCCTCCTTTCTTCCACCGCGGGCCGTCCTTCTTCCGCCGTGAGTGCGACCTCGGTCGCGACCTCACTCACTCGGGTTCGACCCGCGTCATCGGACACCGGCGACAAAGGCCTCGAGGTCGGCGCGAGACACGCTCCCGCCAACGAGGACCACCGTATCACCCTGGCGCCACACCACGATCGAACCGAGCCTGGTGCTCAGCTGATACACCTGCCGGCCACCGAAGGGGCTCGACGTGCCGAACAGAGGCACCTCGGCCAATGCCGTCGTGAGTTCGGTCCACTGAGTATCGGCGACCTGCGTCTCGATCATCATGACAGTGCCGAAGCCCTCGCCATACTTGAGCGCCACAAGGGGCGCGGTCGGCGGAAGCGCAGCATCGGCAGTACCGTCGCCCACGCCGCCTGCGGCGTCGCCATGCGTGCCACGCATCATGTCTGCCAGGGCGAAGTCCGCGGGCGGAGTCATCACGTATGCGCCCTCGAAGGGCAGAGCGGGATCCGTCGGCGTGACCAGAGCGAAGCCGGCCTTGGCAGCAGCCTCTTCGAGGGTGAGCGGCTCTTCCTTCTCCATCCGATCGGCGGGCGAGCCATCACCGTCGCGATGACCGAAGGTTCCCATCGTGCCGTCCATCATCCCCATCATGCCGTTCATCATGCCGGCGGGCATCGAGAGGATCGTGAGCTCCACCGTGGCATCGGCCGGGGGCGTGAATTCGAAACTGCCCGCCGCGACCTGATCATACGAGATGGTGGTGAAGCCGGCGTCGATCACGGGCTTCGGATCCTCTGCGGCGAAGACCTGCACGCGCAAGGGCAGGAAGGTCTCTCCGTCGAAGGTAGCCTGCAACGAGCCGACCACGGTGTTCTCCGCCGTCGGCGTCATGACCAGGACGTAGCTGTCGCGCCCGGCGACGACGCCGGTGGTGACGGTGAGATCGGCATAGGGAGCAAGGCCTTCGACCATCTCTTGGATCTTCCGCGGCAGATCGACCGCGCCCGCCGCGTCGGCGGCCGAGGTCGCGTCGGTGGTCGAGGTCGCGCCCGTGGTCGTGGAGGTCTCAGCGTCCGAGGCATCGGCGGGTTTGGCTGGTAGGGTGTACTCGGTGGCCGTCGCGGACTGCGAACTGTAGACCCACACGGTCTCGCCGTTCGCCACGACTATCATGTCGCCGTTCCGGCCCTGTGACTCGAAACGCACCATGCCGTCTTGATGCCAGAACCGCCCCGATCCCGCGAGGAGCAGGGAGAAGAGGGCTCCTTGGTCTCCGGGCAGCTGGACAGCCCCGACCCCCAGTAGGTCGTTGTTCCACGCGATGTCGCCGCTCACGGTCGTGGTATTGGGAGCCTCCTCTGCGACCTTGACGAGCAACTCGGCAGGCGTAAGCGCGGGCAGGTCGCCGCCGCTCTGACTGCTTGCCACCGCGATGCCGACCGTCAGGACAACGGCGAAGGCCACGACCAAAGACCCTATGAAGAACCTCTTGCGACGCATGTTCCGACCCCTTCCCTACCACTATCAGTCCGCGCGCGGCCGCACATCGGCGGGCGCTGCCGTACATTCTACTCTTCCACTTCCTGTCGTGAAGTAACCCTGCTACCAGCCTACTCCGATCGTGCAGCCTGTGCTGCAAGCCTACTCCGCTCATGTGACGGAAGTGTGAAGTTCAGCGTCTCCGCACCCGCCAGATCTGCTCAGCCGGCCAGCGCCGCGACCATTCCCGATCGGTCGCGTCACGATAGCTGCTGACCGCGTCGGCGGGCGGGCGCAACTCCAACAGGCCTTCGATGTCGAACCCATTGGCGCGGAAGAGCGCGATCCACTCTCCGTAGGGCAGCATGAAGTCCACGAACCCCTCGTACGGAAGATCGTGCATGCCGAAGTAGTCGCGCAACAGCCGGTCGGCCGGGTGGTCGCTGTCGTCCGGATAGCACATCTGGATCAGCGGAGTCGCCCCACTGAAGGCCAGCAAGCCACCCGAACGCAGCAGTCGGGCGGTCTCTGGCACCCACAGGTACGGGTCGGCGAATGTGGTGGCGCCGTAGTCGCAGAACACGATGTCGAAGCTCTCCGCGGGGAGTGGGATGCTCTCGGCGCTGGCGTGCACGAGGGGGAAGTCCACCCCCGCTTCCGCCATCAGCCGCCGCGCGTGAGCGAGTTGCGCCTCGGACAGGTCGAGGCCCACCGGCCTGGCGCCCTCCCCACAGAGAGCGATGGACCACTGGGCGGCCCCGCACCCGAATTCCAGGATGTCGAGCCCGCGCACGTCACCCAGCACCCCGAGTTCCGACTCGGGTATCTGCCACACGCCCCACGCCAGGCCTCCGGACGTGGCCAACTGCGGTCCGTGATCTGTCTGGTACTGATCGCTGTCGGCATTCCAGCTCCCGCGGTTCACCCGCGCGTGGTCCGACAGACCATCTGGGTCGAGCGGTCCATCTGGGTCGAGCGGTCCATGAGGGTCGAGCGGTCCATGTGGGCCGGGCGACGACGGCTTCATCGCGTATCCTCCAATGCGGCCACCTTGGCCAGTCGTCTCACGTGACGTTCGCCGCCTATGAACCTGGCGCCCAGGAACGACTGCACCAGCTCCCAAGCCAGGTTGAAGGCCAGAACCCGCCCGCCAACGCACATGGTGTTCATGTCATCGTCCTCGACACCCTGATGAGCCGAGAACGACTCCGTGACCAAAGCGGCCCTGGCGCCCTTGACCTTGTTGGCGGCCACGCAGGCGCCGACCCCACTGCCGCACACTGCGAGTCCGCGATCGACCTCCCCCGCCGCCACCGCGCGGGCTAGAGGAACGACGTAATCGGGATAGTCGTCGCCCGGATCGAGACTCGCCGCGCCGAAGTCCACCACCTCGTGACCCTGCTCCCGCAAGGCAGCCGCCAGTTCCTCTTTGAGTTCGAAACCGCCGTGGTCGGCGGCGACCCCCACCCGCATGGCGGCGCTCACACCCATGGCGGCGCTCACACCCATGGCGGCGCTCACCGCTCCTCCCAGTTCTTGAAGAGGTTGTTCAGAGACTCCGCCAGGGTCGGATGCGCGAACACGGTCTCGCTCAGTTCGGACGCGGTGACGCCGCCCATCATCGCCACCTGGAGCAGAGCCGCGATCTCGCCACCCTCCATCCCCAGTACGGCGGCACCCAGTATCAGATCGGTGTGCGCGTCCACCACCACCTTCATCAGGCCCCGTGACTCTCCCACCTCGAGCGCCCGAGCAACCCAGCTCATTGGCATCTTTGCCACGCGGATGTCGAGGCAGCGCTCGCGGGCCTCGGTCTCGGTCAAACCGACCCGCCCGAGTTGCGGGTCCATGAACACTACATAGGGCACCAATCGGTCCCTCGTCGACGCCGTGCCGCCTTCCAGCAGGTTGGTGCGCAGGATGCGATAGTCGTCGTATGAGATGTGCGTGAACGCCGGGCCGCCCTTCACGTCCCCCATGGCATACACACCGAACACGCCGGTCTCGAGCCGATCGTTGACCAAGATGTTGCCGCGGGCATCGGTGCCGATGCCGGCGGCCGACAAGTTGAGAGCGTCGGTGTTGGGAACGCGGCCGGCGGCCACCAGCAGGTGCGACCCGCGGAAGGTCTTTCGACCGAGGGGCGTTTCGGCGGTCACGGTCACCTGTCCGTCGGGGTCGGTCCCCACCTGCACGGGCCGCGTCTCGAGGGCGAGACCCACACCGTCCCCTCGCAGGATGGCCGCCACGGCCTCTGCCACGTCGGGGTCTTCCCCGGCGAGTAGCGCGTCACGTCGCTGGATGAGGGTGACCTCGCTGCCGAACCGGCGGAACATCTGACCGAACTCCACTCCAACGTACCCACCTCCCAACACCAGCAAGTGCTCGGGCACGACGTCGAGTTCCATCACGCTGGTGGAGTCCAGGTAGGGCACACTCGCGAGGCCCGGGAGCGCGGGCACGGACGGCCGGGCACCCACGTTGATGAAGATGCGCTCGGCGACGAGCGACCGAACGGCGTTCGGGTAGTTCGACGATGTCATCCGCACCTTCAGCGAATGCGGCCCCGAGAAGGCCGCCTCCCCACGAAGAAGGTCGAGACCTGCTGCTGCGGCCAATCGACCTTCCCCGCCGGCCCGCCAGCTTTCGACGATCTCTTGCTTGCGACGGCGCACGGCGGCCATATCCACCGACACTCCACTCACGTTCACGCCGTACTCCGAGGCCCTTCGCGCCCCGTACGCCGCGCGGGCGCTCGCCACCATGGTCTTGGTGGGAGTGCAGCCCACGTTGATGCAGGTGCCGCCCACGTGTTCCCGTTCGATCACGGCGGTCTTCATGCCCGCCTCGGCCAGCGCGATCGCCAAGGGGCTGCCCCCCTGACCGGCCCCGATCACCACTGCGTCGTACCGGGACGAGTGAGACGTGTCACCTCGGGACGTGTCGCTATTCACCAGGGTCTCCTTGTCAGTGATAGGCTGCATCAGCCAAGATCGGAAGAGGTTCACTCAGCCGCCACTGCCCCTGATGCCCACCGCGGGCGCCTTCTGAACCGTGCCGAGACCGCGTGAGTCCGCCGGGATGCCGGACGACCAGATGTGGTATCGTTGACTTCAGCATCCGATAGGTTCTTTCTCTAGGCGCCGCGCTGAGCTCCTCACCGTTCTCCTCGCCCGTTTGCAGTCTTCCCTAATCGAATGCCGTAAGGTAACTCTGCAACGGAGGAATGATGAGTCAGTCGAAGCTGTATGTGGGCAACCTCACGTACGACACAACCGAGACCACCATCGAGGCGGCGTTCGCCGCCCACGGATCGGTGACTTCGGTCGCTCTGATCACAGATCGCGACACCGGTCGCCCCAAGGGGTTCGGTTTCGTCGAGATGGGTTCGGACGAAGAAGCGTTGGCAGCAAAGACGGCCCTTGACGGGACCGACATGGGCGGCCGCGCGATCAAGGTCGACATCGCCAAAGAACGTGAACCTCGCTCCGGCGGCAGTCGCGGCGGCGGCGGCGGCGGCGGCGGTTATGGCGGCGGCGGCAGTCGCGGCGGCGGCGGCGGTTATGGCGGCGGCGGCGGCAATCGCTGGTAGTCGTTCAGCGCTGTAGCGCGGATCCGAAGGCGTCGGGGCAACCCGGCGCCTTCGTGTCTCTTACCGCGCCCCCGAGGTCTCCGAGGAAGAAGGTAGCCCCATGAGGACCGAGATTCGATTGTCGGCCTCCGCGCAGCCCTCCCCCAACCCTTGGCTCTGGTGGGTGTGGGAGCAGAGTCGCCTGGTGGCGAAAGGTCAGTCGCCAACCGAAGAAGAGGCGCAGCAGGCCGTGAGCGCGATCACAGGCCTCGATCCCAGCGGCATGCAGCACCGACCTTTGTCAAGCCGTTGAGCAGAGTGACACGTTGAGCGGCCGAAAGAGCCGCTCGACGTCGCCGGTGCACACACGCTCCGGCATCCACAAGGTGGCCCTCATCGGCAACCACACGCCTCGCCAATGCGGCATCGCCACCTTCACAGCCGATCTCGCCGAGGCACTCGCCGAGCAGTCGCCTCAGTCCGCCTTCTGGACCGTGGTCATGAACGATGTCGTCGGTGGCTATAGCTACCCGCCACAGGTGCGCTTCGAGCTGAGCGAGTCCCGCCTCACCGACTATCGCCTGGCCGCCGAGTTCCTCAACATGAACCAAGTGGACGTCGCCTGTCTGCAGCACGAGTACGGTATTTTCGGCGGCGACGACGGCCGCTACATCCTTCGCCTGATCGGCGAACTGCGGATGCCGGTGGTCACCACCCTCCACACCGTCCTGAAAGACCCCACCCCGGGGCAGCTGGACACCCTGCGCAAGCTGGCAGACCTCTCGGACCGTCTCGTCGTGCTCAGCCACACGGCGGGAGACTTCCTCCGGGATATCTACCACGTCCCCGAGCAGAAGATCGCCTTCATCCATCACGGCATCCCCGATGTGGCTTTCGTCGATCCCAACTACTACAAGGACCAGTTCGGGGTGGAGGGACGCCGGGTCATCCTCACCTTCGGCCTGCTCTCCCCCAACAAGGGGATAGAGCACATGGTGCGGGCTCTCCCGGCGATCGTGGAGCGCTACCCTGAGACCGTCTATATCGTCTTGGGCGTGACCCACCCGCACGTGCTGCGGCACGACGGCGAGTCCTACCGGCTGTCGCTCCAGCAGCTTGCCGGGAGCCTGGGGGTGGCCGACAACCTCATCTTCCAGAACCGCTTCGTCGACCCTCAGGAGCTGAGGGAGTCCCTGGGAGCCGCCGACGTGTACGTCACACCGTACATCAACGAGGCCCAGATCTCCTCCGGCACGCTTGCCTACGCCATGGGAGCCGGCAAGGCCATCGTCTCCACGCCGTACTGGTACGCCGCCGAAATGCTGGCCGAGGGTCGGGGCCGCCTGGTGCCCTTCAACGACCCCGAAGCCATCTCCACCCAGGTGCTCGATCTCTTCGACAACGCAGTCGAGGCCAGCGCCATGCGCAAACGTGCATACCTGTTCACCCGCGACGCGGCGTGGCCCGAGGTGGCAGGGCAATACCTGCAGGTGTTCGAGGAGGCGAGGCAGGAACGTACCCGCCAGTCGGGCTACGCTTTCAGCCTGCGCACATTGAAGGCCGAGTTCGCCGACGTGCCCGAGCTCAAACTCGACCATCTTCGTCGGCTGACCGACCATACCGGCATCTTGCAGCACGCCACCTTCAACGTGCCCGATCTACGCCACGGCTACTGCACCGACGACAACGCCCGAGCTCTCATCCTCGCCGCTTTGGCCGAGAAGGTGCTACCGGCCGACGCCGCCATCAGCCGCCTGCGGGGAACGTACCTGGCCTTCCTGCAGTACGCCCTCGACGAGGAGACAGGGCGGTTCCGCAACTTCCTCCCCTACGATCGACATTGGGTGGAGGCGGTGGGCTCTGAGGACAGCCAGGGTCGGGCACTCTGGGGCCTTGGCATCACCATCCGCGAGAGCACGGACTCAGGCCAGCTCGGCTTGGCCACGTCGCTCTTCAACCAAGCCATGTCCAGCGCCGAGCACCTTAAGTACCTCCGGTCCCAGGCTATGGCTCTGCTCGGCCTCGAAGCCTATCTCCAGCGCTTCTCCGGCGATAGCGAAGCCAAACGGCTGAGGGGATCTCTGGCCGAGCGACTTCTGCGCGCCTTCACCAACCACGCGACGGCCGCCTGGCCTTGGCCTGAGGACATCGTCACCTACGACAACGGGAAGATTCCGCACGCGCTTCTGTTGGCCGGTCACTCGATGGAACGCGACGACATGCTAGACGTGGGTCTGCGGGCGCTGGAGTGGCTGGCGGACCTGCAGACCGAGAACGGCTACTTCGTGCCCGTGGGCAGCAACGGCTGGTACGTGCGCGGCGGCCACCGGGCCCGCTTCGATCAACAGCCGCTGGAAGCCCACTCCATGATCGACGCCTGCATAGCGGCAAATGCGATCACCGGTGACGAGAAGTGGGTCGAGGCGGCCATGCTGGCCTTCCAGTGGTACCTGGGCCAGAACGATCTCAAGGCCTTCCTTGGCGATCTCCGCGGGGGCGGCTGCTTCGACGGCCTCCAACCCGATGGTGTCAACCGGAACCAGGGAGCGGAATCCACGCTCGCCTGGCTGCTCTCGCTGGTGCAGATGCACCTGCTGCGGGCGGACCGAAGTCTGAATCACCTTCCCCGACTCGAAGCCGTGGCGGGCGCCACGATCGCGAGCGCCACCTGATGGCGCCGCGACCGGATGGCGCCCGCGAAGAGAGGAACACTGTGGACGGACCGTTCCACCGCTACGCCGGCAACCCCATCCTCACCGCCGCCGACCTTCCCTACCCGGCCAACTCGGTCTTCAACGCCGCCGCCGCCCTGGTCGACGGCGAGACCCTTCTGCTGCTGCGCGTGGAGGACCGCCGCGGCCTCTCGCATCTGACCGTGGCCCGGAGCAAGGACGGCCGCGGCGACTGGCGCGTAGACCCGGCTCCTTCGATGCCGGCCGATCCCATTGGTCACCCAGAGGAACTCTGGGGCATCGAGGACCCCCGCATCACCTGGGTCGAAGACCTGGGTCTCTACGTGATCGCTTACACGGCCTACTCCGCCGGTGGGCCGCTCGTGTCCCTGGCTACCACTCGCGACTTCGCCACCTTTACCCGCTTGGGTCCGGTGACGCATCCGGAGAACAAGGACGCGGCCGTCTTCTCCGTACGTTTTGACGGACGGTACGCGATGGTTCACCGGCCGTCTGCTACCCCGTACATAGGAGGGGCGCACATCTGGCTCTCCTTCTCCCCCGACCTGTTGCACTGGGGAGACCACCAGATCTTGATCCCTTGCCGCAGGGGGGGCTGGTGGGACGCGAACAAGATCGGACTCTCGCCTCCGCCCCTTCTCACCGACGAGGGCTGGCTCCTCATGTACCATGGGGTCCGGCAGACGATCGCGGGGGGCATCTACCGGCTGGGGCTGGCCCTCCTGGATGCGAAAGACCCTCGACGGGTCCTCCGCCGAGCCGACGAGTGGGTCTTCGGTCCCGAGGAGACCTACGAGCGGCAGGGCGACGTGGCCGACGTGGTCTTCCCCTGTGGTTGGGTAGCCGAAGGCGACGAGTTACGCCTCTACTACGGCGCGGCCGACAGCAGCATGGCTTTGGCCACCGCTCGGGTCTCGGAGGTCCTGGAATGGCTTCGCCGGCATTCCCCGCCTGACCCCGCCAGGGGGTAGTAGGCCCATGCGCGTCGCCATGCTGGCTCCCATCGCGTGGCGAACGCCGCCCCGTCACTACGGCCCGTGGGAACAGGTGGTGTCTCTGCTGACCGAAGGGCTGGTGCGCCGTGGGGTCGACGTCACGCTGTTCGCCACCGCAGACTCCCTCACGAGCGCCCGTCTACAGGCCGTCTCCCCCACCGGCTACGAGGAAGACCGCACCCTCGACGCCAAAGTCTGGGAGGGACTGCACATCTCGCACGTCTTCGAGCGGGCGGACGAGTTCGACCTCATCCACAACCACTTCGACTTCCTGCCTCTCACGTACTCGCGCCTCACGACCACCCCTCTGGTGGTGACCATCCACGGGTTCTCCTCGGAGCGCATCCTGCCCGTCTATCAGAAGTACGACCAGACAGCCCACTACGTGGCCATCAGCGAAGCCGATCGCGCCCCCGGCCTGCGCTACGCGGCCACGGTGCACCACGGCATCGACCTCTCGGGCTTCACCTTCCGGGAGGACCCGGGCGAGTACCTCCTCTTCTTCGGCCGCATCCACCCGGACAAGGGCGCCTACGAGGCCATCCAGATCGCCCATCAGACGGGCCGGAGACTGATCATGGCCGGAGTCATCCAGGACGAGTTCTACTACCGCAGTGACGTAGAGCCCTATCTGGACGGCGATCGGGTGACGTATGTGGGCTCCGCCGATCCGGCCCGCCGCGATGAACTACTGGGTGGCGCGCTGGCGCTGCTCCACCCCATCGCCTTCGAGGAGCCTTTCGGCCTTTCGGTGGTGGAGGCCATGGCCTGCGGCACGCCGGTCGTGGCCTTTGAGAAGGGCAGCATGCGCGAGGTGATCGCCGATGGCGAGACAGGGTTCCTGGTGGACTCGGTCGAGGAAGCGGTGGCCGCGATCGGAGCGGCGGGCGCCGATGGTCCCTTGGCCGACCTCGACCGCCGGGCCTGCCGCCGCTGGGTCGAGGAGCACTTCACGGTGGACCGCATGGTGGATGGCTACCTGGAGGTCTACCAGAGGGTTCTGGAGCAGTCACGGCGGGAAGATCATCGACCGTGGGGCTACTACACGGTGCTCGGCGACGAACCCGACAACAAGACCAAGCGCATCGTAGTGCTGCCGGGCATGCGGCTGAGCCTTCAGCGTCACCGGCGCCGTTCGGAGCACTGGCATGTGGTCTCAGGTCAGGCCGTGGTGACCCGCGACGGTGAAGAGCTGCCCCTCGGCGCCGGACAGTCGGTGGACATCCCGATGGGCGCCGCGCACCGGGTCGCAAACCCGGGCACGGACCCCCTCACCTTCATCGAGGTGCAACGCGGGGACTACTTCGGCGAAGACGACATCGAGCGCCTCGAAGACGACTTCGGGCGATCGTGAGCCCGGGCGCTCCGCGGCCGCGGCCCTCGTGAATGACAGCCTACAGGAGTTGCAGCGACCCTGCTCGGACCCACGAAGGCTTCTGTCTGTCCGTGCGCAGTTGTAGGATAGTTGTCCGCCACGCCGCAAGGAGGCCCTACGCGTGACCAACGGTGACGTCACCTGGATCGCGAACTTCATCTGGGGCATCGCGGACGACGTGCTCCGCGACCTCTACGTTCGCGGCAAGTACCGCGATGTCATCCTGCCCATGACGGTCCTCCGCCGCCTCGACGCCGTGCTCGAGTCCACCAAAGGCAACGTGCTGCGCTTGAAGGACGCGCTCGACGCCGCCGGCGTTATCCACCAGGACCCCGCCCTCCGTCAAGAAGCCGGCCAGGCCTTCTACAACACGTCGAAGTTCACCATGCGCGATCTCCGTGCGCGTGCGAGCCAGAGCCAACTCAAGGCCGATTTTGAAGCCTACCTCGACGGCTTCTCCCCCAACGTGCAGGACATCCTAGAGAAGTTCGAGTTCCGCAACCAGATACCGCGCCTCTCGAAGGCCGACGCGCTCGGCACGCTCATCGAGAAACTGTGCTCGCCGGATGTCAACCTGAGCCCGCACCCCGTCCTGAACGGCGATGGCTCGGTGAAGCACCCCGGCCTCGACAACCACGCCATGGGCACGATCTTCGAGGAGCTGGTCCGCCGCTTCAACGAGGAGAACAACGAAGAGGCGGGTGAGCACTGGACCCCCCGCGACGCCGTCAAGCTCATGGTGAAGCTCGTCTTCCTCCCCATCGCCGACGAGATCGAGTCGGGCACCTACCTGCTCTACGACGGCGTCTGCGGCACCGGCGGTATGCTGACCGTGGCCGAGGAGACCCTGCAGGAACTGGCCGCGGAGCACGGCAAGCAGGTGGCCACGCACCTCTACGGCCAGGAGATCAACTCCGAGACCTACGCCATCGCCAAGGCCGATCTGCTCCTGAAGGGCGAGGGCGAGGCCGCGGACAACATCGTGGGCGGACCGGAGTACTCGACCCTCGCCAACGACGCCTTCCCTTCGCGCGAGTTCGACTTCATGCTCAGCAATCCGCCCTACGGCAAGAGCTGGAAGAGCGACCTGGAGCGCATGGGCGGCAAGGGCGGCATCCGCGATCCGCGCTTCGTCATTCAGCACGCCGGCGACCCCGAGTACTCGCTTATCACCCGCTCCTCCGACGGCCAGATGCTCTTCCTGGCCAACATGCTCAGCAAGATGAAGCACGCAACCAAGCTCGGCAGCCGCATCGCCGAGGTGCACAACGGCTCGTCGCTCTTCACCGGTGACGCCAGCCAGGGTGAGAGCAACATCCGCCGCTGGATCATCGAGAACGACTGGCTTGAGGCCATCGTCGCCCTGCCGCTGAACATGTTCTACAACACCGGCATCGCCACCTACATCTGGGTGCTCAGCAACCGCAAGCCCGAGCACCGGCGCGGAAAAGTGCAGCTGATCGACGCCACCCGGTGGTTCAAGCCGCTCCGCAAGAACCTCGGCAAGAAGAACTGCGAGCTGTCGGAAGAGGACATGAGCCGTATCTGCGACGCGTTCCTCGCGTTCGAGGAGACCGAGCAGTCAAAGATCTTCCCGAACGCCGCCTTCGGCTACTGGAAAGTGACGGTGGAGCGGCCCCTCCGGCTGCAGAGCATCGACCCCGAGCGCGCCTACGCGGCCAAGGAGATCAAGGCGCTCAAGGAGACCGCCGAGCGTGCGGACGACGCCCCGCCGGTCATCAAGAAGATCCACAAGAAGGGCACGGCCCCCGACCCCCTGCGCGGGCTGTTCCCGGCCACCATCGCCGGCAAGCCCGCCGTGGTGGAGTACGAGCCCGACCCCGACCTGCGCGACACCGAGCAGGTGGCGCTGCTGGAAGAGGGCGGCATCGAAGCCTTCCTGCGCCGCGAGGTGCTGCCCAACGCCGCCGACGCGTGGTATATCCCGGAGAGCGTCAAGACCGGCTACGAGATCAGCTTCACCCGCTACTTCTACAAGCCGCAGCCGCTGCGCACGCTGGAGGAGATCCGGGCGGACATCCTGGCGCTGGAGAAGGAGACGGAGGGGCTGCTCGGGGAGATTGTCGGGGGAGGAGTCTGAGTCATGTCCGCCCAGCGCTACACAGTCACACCGCACCCCGTGGGAACCATCTTGGCCTGGGTGGAGGCCGGACAGATCGCTATCCCGGAGATACAGCGGCCCTTTGTGTGGGAAGCCACCAAAGTTCGCAACCTGCTGGACTCGCTCTACCAGGGCTTTCCCGTTGGATACCTTATTGCGTGGCAGAACCCCACAGTAAAGCTCAAAGATGGCAGCTTCTCCGCGGGAAAACGGATCCTCATTGACGGCCAGCAGAGAGTCACCGCATTGATGGCGGCGATCCTTGGTCAGGAGGTCCTGACCAAGGACTACGAAACCACACGTATTCGGATCGCCTTCAATCCACAGGAAGAGCGGTTCGAGGTTTCCAACCCGGCAATTCTCAAGAACAAGGCGTGGTTCGCTGACGTTGCGGAGCTCTTCTCTGCACAGGCCAAGTTGCTCGAACTAACGCGGGCCTACGTGGCCGCGAACGCCGGCATGGATGAGAACAGTATTTTCTCCGCGCTCGAGCGATTGCGCGGGATCAAGAACAACCAAGTTGGCATTATCGACCTTGCCCCCGAGCTGGATATCGAGACAGTGACGGAGATCTTCATCCGCGTGAACTCGGCCGGAGCGACGCTCAGCCAGGCAGACTTCGCGATGTCCAAGATCGCCGCCAATGAGACGTATAGTGGAAACGCGTTACGCAAGGCGATCGACTATTTCTGTCACCTCGCCGTTGCGCCGGAATTCTTCGCGCGTGTCGAGAAGAATGACCCTACATTTGCATCGTCTGAGTTCTTCGCCCAGATGCGGTGGCTCAAAGACGTCAACGACGACATCTACGATCCCACGTACACCGACATGCTGCGCGTGGCGTTCACGTCGGAGTTCCGGCGCGGAAAGCTAGCAGACCTCGTGGCGCTGCTCTCCGGTCGCAACTTCGAGACCAAGCAGTACGAAGAGGCCATCGCGGAGGAGTCGTTCGAACGTCTGAAGCGGGGCATTCTACGCTTCATCAACAAGACCCATTTCGACCGCATCACGATGATTCTGCGGTCGGCGGGTTTTGTAACGAACGACATGATCGGCGGCCGGAACGCCGTCAACTTCGCCTACATCCTCTTCCTCCGCGGCCGTGCTGAGAACCTGCCACCCGCGGACCTCGAACGGCTGGTACGGCGGTGGTACGCGATGGCAGTGCTGCGCGGGCGGTACACAGGGAGTCCAGAGACGGCCTTTGACCTCGACATCCGGCAGGTTGAGTCGCACGGGCTCGTGGCCCATGCTGAGACGGTCATCCAGACGGAGCTGCCCGAGAGCTTCTGGACCGGGATGCTCCCACAGCTCATGGACACATCATCGGCGCAGAGCCCCTATTTCCTGGCCTACAAGGCCGCGCAGGTGAAGCTCGGCGACAAGGGCTTTCTCTCGAGGGACATTACGGTGCTTGACCTGCTGATGAACCGCAGCGACGTGCACCATGTCTATCCGCGAAACCACCTCAAGAAGCAGGGCCTGCCTCGCGGCCGCTACAACCAGATCGCCAACTTCGTTCTGGCCCAGAGCGAGATCAACATCGCCATCGGCGACAAGCCGCCTGAGCAATATTTCGCGGAATTGGCCGAGCAGTGCGCCGGTGCCGACAAGAAGTATGGTGGCATCACCAACCGCGACGAGCTGCGTGCCAACCTGCGCATGAGCTGCCTTCCGGAGCCGCTGCTCGACGGCGAGATCCCCGCCTACGATGACTTCCTGGACGAGCGTCGCAAGCTCATGGCGCAGAAGATCAAGGCCTGGTTCGAGGCACTCTGAGATGATCGGCGGCTCAAACCCTATCCGGACTACAAGCACACGGGCGTGCCATGGCTGGGGGCACGGGACAGCGGAAGCCCTCTCCGCCCATGTTCAGCGGAAGCAGCCCGGAGTTCGGGGCTTTTCCCCTCAGAATCTATGGCGAATAGGCAGTTCTTCGAGACGTGGCACGACTGCCCAAAACTCTCAACGCTGTTGAGAGAAGTTCCCTGGTCCAGTCATCTGCTTATCATAGGCCGTGCCAAGAGCGTCGAAGAGCGGGACTTCTATCTGTGCGTGGCCGGCGCCAACTGGTGGCCGGTCCGGGAGCTTGAGCGCCAGATGACTGCGGTCCTTTTCGAGCGCACCGTGCTGAACCCACCAATGCTCTCAACAACCCTGAGAGAACTGCATCCGCAGGCTCAGGATTGCTTCAGGACGCGTATTCGCTCGAATTCCTGAGCATTCCCGCCGCGCATTCGGAGGCCGACCTGCATTCAGCCCTGCTGCGCAACCTGGGGCGATTTCTTGCCGAGCTGGGCCGTGATTTCTGTTTCGTCGGT
Source organism: Actinomycetota bacterium (assembly GCA_018830645.1). GTDB lineage: Bacteria > Actinomycetota > Thermoleophilia > RBG-16-64-13 > RBG-16-64-13 > JAHJSA01. The sequence continues at coordinate 174,666 of JAHJSA010000013.1, read as the reverse complement.
TCGGTGGAACACGCTCTCAGCCGCTCGCTTTCTCCAGCGCTGATCGCGGAGTACCAGACGCAGTTGCCTGACAAGAAACTGCTCGCGGCGAAGCTCTACGAGTTCTACGCTATGAACGAACCGCTGGAGACCGGCCGCCCCAAGCGGAAAGACAGCGAGCATGACCGCCGACCTCAAGCCCTATCCCGCGATGAAGGACTCCGGCGTGCCGTGGCTGGGGGACGTACCGGAGCATTGGGAGGCCAAGCGGGCCAGGACTCACTTGCGCCAATCGCCACACCTTGCGACAGAACAAAGGACCCCGGGGCGCACCCGTGACGCTCCACTCGCGGTTATATGATAGACGCACGTTGTGGGACGGACGCGGGCCGCACGTACCTAAGGAGCCGTTCAGGCCGCGGAGGTGGTCACTCTATGCGCTCATCCGACCAAGTTGTTGCCTTGATCGAGCAGGACGAGTTGCTGGCGGAGATCGTTCGCCGGCTCGTCGATGCGTACAACCCATTACGCGTGTACCTATTTGGTTCACGCGCCCGCGGGGATTTTGGACCGGACAGCGATTACGACATCATGGTCGTCGTGCCCGACTCCGCCCCAACTGCCCAGCGACGGAGTCGTCTTGCGTACCAGGTCTTGTGGGGGCTCAGATCTGCCGGCGACATTCTGGTGTGGACTGAGGGTCAGTTCGCCCGATCTAGTCACCTGCGCAGCTCGTTGCCGGGAACGGTTCTCCGGGAAGGGCGTTTGCTCCATGCCGCTTGATCCTGCGAGGGCCGGCGAGGCATATGCCTGGCTGGCCAAGGCCGCGCAGGACTTGAGGGCGGCGGATGTCGACCTGGCGGCGGTACCCCCGTTGGCCGAGGATGCGGCCTTTCACGCTCAGCAGGCCGCCGAGAAGTCCCTATCTGTCGCCCGCGAGGTGTACGATCGGATCTCGGTGCTCGTGGGTAGCTCCGCTGCCTAGCGCTATTTGGGCCGTGATCCTGCTCCACCGCACGGACGTGGTCGCCCCAGGCACCGTTGGTACGCCCGCGTGAAAGACCTCTCGGCATGGCACGGCATCGAAGCAGCCGTGGTGAGTGTCCCCCGGCAAGGGAGAGAGGATGCCCATATGGCGGACGGTGGCGCTGTGATTCACAGTCTCAAGCCCTATCCGGCGATGAAGGACTCCGGCGTGCCATGGCTGGGCGAGGTGCCGGAGCATTGGGAGGTGCGGCGGTTGGGCGATTCGGTCGATGGCTGCATCAACGCAGTCTGGGGTAGTGAATTGCGGGCCGGTCATTTCTTGCGGGCGGTCGTTGGCTTCGGCCCTGGGAGCGAGTATCATGGTGATTAACAAAACCCGCCAAGGCTATGCTCCTCGGAGTATCCTCAAACCGGCGGGTTACTTCTTTTCCGGGTGTGGTCGGTGAAACAACCCTTCCGCAAGCCGCCCACTACTTACGACCAGCAAGTTGAGCTACTCCGGCAGCGCGGCATGATCATCGAAGACGCAGCCACCGCGCAGTTCTACTTACAACACCTCAGCTACTACCGGCTCAGCGCCTACTGGCTCCCGTTCGAAGCCGATCATGTCACGCACCGGTTCGTACCTGGCACACGCTTTTCCGATGTCCTGAACCTCTATGTCTTCGACCGTGAGCTGCGCCTCCTGATGCTGGATGCCATCGAGCGAGTAGAAGTGTCGGCGCGCAGTCAATGGGCCTACCAGATGGCCCACCAGCACGGGCCCCACGCGCATCTGGATTCCAGTCTGGCGTCCAATCGCCACCACTGGGAGCAGAACCTGGCTGCTCTCATAAAAGAGGTGAACCGCTCCGACGAGACCTTCATCCGCCACTTGAAATACACCTATGCCGAGGCACTACCACCTGTGTGGGCTGTGTGCGAGGTGATGTCGCTGGGCCAACTCTCCCGATGGTACGGCAACCTCCGACCCATGCCCGCCCGGCGGTCGATTGCAGGTGCGTACGATGTGGATCAACGGGTGCTGCAATCCTGGCTGCATCACCTTACGCACGTGCGGAACTTCTGCGCCCATCACAGTCGGCTGTGGAATCGGGAATTCACCATCACGCCACTGCTGCCACGTCACAAGCCGGCTGGGCTTGCGGCCCAGTGCCGCGTCGGCTCGCGCAGGCTCCACAACACCCTCGTCATCCTGCTCCACTGCATGGACGTGATCGCCCCACATCACCACTGGCGCGCCCGCCTGAAAGCCTTACTGTCACGGCACGGAATTCAGGTAGCAGCGATGGACTTCCCCGCCGCATGGGAGCGGATGCCCATATGGCAGGAGGTGGCCCGTTGACTCAGGCTCTCAAGTCCTATCCCGCGATGAAGGACTCCGGCGTGCCGTGGCTGGGGGAGGTGCCGGAGCATTGGGAAGTGGTGCCGATTGGCCGCATGGGTCAGCTGTTCAAGGGGAACGGGGGCAGCAAGGAGGACGAGGTGCCCGCCGGAGTGCCGTGCGTCAGGTACGGCAGTCTCTATACGCGGCGTGAGTTCTTCATCCGAAGCTGCGACTCATTCGTAACGCCAGAACGGGCTGCCCACTACACCCCGATTCTGTACGGCGATGTTCTCTTCGCGGCTAGTGGTGAGACCGTTGGTGAGATTGGCAAGTCCGCAGTCAACCTCATTGAGTCCGGCGCACGCTGCGGTGGTGACGTGATCGTCTTCCGTCCTAACGGTGAGACAGTGCCCAGATTCCTTGGCTACGCTGCTGATTCGCCCCCATCGATCCTTCAGAAGGCGTGCATGGGACGGGGGTTCACTGTGATCCACATCTACGCCGCTCAACTGAAACGGCTTACTCTGGCGGTCCCACCCCTCCCCGAACAAGCCGTCATCGTCCGCTTCCTCGACTACGCCGACCGCCGCATCCACCGCTACATCCGCGCCAAGCAGAAGCTGATCGAGCTGCTGGAGGAGCAGAAGCAGGCTATCATCCACCGCGCCGTCACCCGCGGCCTCGATCCCGGCGTGCGACTCAAGCCATCCGGCGTGGCGTGGCTGGGGGACGTGCCGGAGCATTGGGAGGTGAAGCGGCTCAAGTACGTATCACCGGAGATCACCGTTGGCGTTGTGGTGAACCCTTCCTCCTACTTCGTGGACGCCGGTATACCAATGCTTCTCGGGAATAACGTACTGCCGGGACGCTTCAGGTTGGATAACGTCCGCATGATTAGCCCTGAGAGCAATCGCATGCTTCGGAAGAGCCAACTGCATGCGGGTGATGTCGTTGTCGTTCGCGTTGGTGCGCCTGGCGTGGCAGCAATGGTGCCCGATGAACTGGATGCGTGCAACTGCGCTTCGATGGTAATTGTGCGTCGTGGGCGAGAGGTGGAGCCTCGATGGGTCGAACACCTGTTCAACTCTCCCGTGATGAGGCGTCAGATTGACGCAGTCAAGTACGGAGCGGCGCAAAAGCAGTTCAATATAGCGCACGCAGTTGAATTCTGGGTGTTGGCGCCAGGGCTGAAGGAGCAACGTGAGATCCTCGATTACCTTGCTCACGAGACTAACTTGTTAGACATTGCGGCGCATCGGACCACCAGAGAGATCGCCCTCCTCCGCGAATACCGCACCCGCCTGATCGCAGACGTGGTCACCGGCAAGCTCGACGTGCGCGAAGCGGCGGCGCTACTGCCGGATGAAGTCGATGAGCCGGAACAGTTGGACGATGCCGATGGGCCCCCGGATGACAATGAGGTGGGCGGCGACGCCGTCCTCGACGGTGCCCTCGAGGAGGTCGAAGCATGACTCCGCCCCCTTCCCGGCCCCCGCATCTACCACATCACACACGTTGAGAACCTACCGTCGATCCTCGCGAACGGCGGCGTTTTGTCAGACTCGGCAATGGCCGAACGCGGTGGTCCAGCGACGGTGATCGGCATGGGCACCATCAAGGAGAGGCGTCTCGCCCTGCCGGTGAGGTGCCATCCGGGCGACTCCGTTGGTGACTACGTGCCCTCTCCAACGCGGGAGCGGCCTACACTGAGTTCCGGAGCCGGCTGGACCAGCTCGGTGAGCTGGACTGGACGGCGATCGAGGGCACGGATTTCCGCGACAAGCAGGTCCAGGAAGGCACGCAGGCGGAGTTCCTGGTGCACGGCCTCTTCCCCCGACATCTTGTGAGGCGCATCGGCGTCCGATCTGCCGGCACGCGCGCGACGGTGCTGCGCGCACTGAACTTCGCCGGGCGCAAGCCGGTAGTTGCTGTCCTCCCCGAATGGTACTTTTGACGAAGGAGGATGCCGTGATCACATTCGCACGAGGTGACATACTGCGGGCCGAATGCGAGGCCCTCGTGAACTCCGTCAATTGCGTGGGCGTGATGGGGCGAGGCGTCGCGCTGCAGTTCAAGCAGGCCTATCCGGCCAACTTCAAGGCCTATGCCGCAGCCTGCCGGAGAGGGGAGGTGCAGCCGGGCCGGATGTTCGTGTTCGACACGGGGGAACTGACTTGGCCACGATACATCATCAACTTCCCGACCAAGCGCCACTGGCGGGGGAAGAGCCGGATCGAAGATATCCGCGACGGGCTCGAGGCCCTTGTGGCCGAAGTCCAAGCTCGCGGCATTCGTTCCATCGCGATACCCCCTCTCGGGAGCGGACTCGGCGGACTGGATTGGCGTGACGTACGTCCGCTGATCGAGGGCGCGCTAGGCGCGCTCGCCGATGTGAACGTTCTGGTGTTCGAGCCGAGTACTGCACCGGCTGGAGCGCGGGCCAATCGCTCGACCAACGTGCCTCGGATGACAGCGGGGCGGGCGGCCCTGGTCGGCCTCATGGACAGATATCTGGGTGCGCTGATGGACACCTCCATCTCATTGTTGGAGGTGCACAAGCTGATGTACTTCCTGCAGGTCTCCGGTGAGCCGCTTCGCCTGCGCTTTGTCAAGGGCCCATACGGGCCCTACGCCGAGAACCTACGCCATGTGCTGCACGCGATCGAAGGGCATCTGGTTTCAGGCTACGCCAATGGGGGCGATGCGCCGGACAAACAGCTGACGCTGGTGCCCGGGGCGGTCAAAGACGCGGACACCTTCCTCGCGGCTCACCCCACGACCCAGGCCCATTTCAGCCACGTGGCGAGGCTGGTTGAGGGATTCGAGACGCCCTTCGGTCTGGAGTTGCTCGCCACCGTTCACTGGGTGGCGAGCATGGAGCACTCTCACGATCAGAGCAGCATAGAACAGGCCACATACGCCTGGGACGAGCGCAAGAGGCGTTTCACCCCGCCCAGATCAGCCTTGCTGCCGACCGGCTCCGAACTGAAGGCCTGCTTGAGCATGATGTGGTCTGCTGACGACTGCCGGCCACAGCTGCCGGCCGCTGTGGCCGCGTTTGTTTGACGGTTGTTTGACGGGCAATTGATGGAGGGCGCCCTGTGACCACCACCCCCACCCCGACCGACGCCCACGAAGATGTGGGCGACAGCCGCGTGGCCCCCGAGGAGGTCTTGGAATGACGAGCCAGAGCGATGACTTTCGCGGGGATGTAGTCCTCTATCAGGCCCCGAACGGCACGGTCGAACTGGATGTCCGGCTGGAGCGGGAGACCCTCTGGCTGAGCCTCGACCAGATGGCCTCGCTATTCGACCGGGACAAGTCCGTGATCTCCCGCCATCTTCGCAACGTCTTTCGGGAAGGAGAGCTGGAGCGGGAAGCAGTTGTTGCAAAAAATGCAACAACTGCCGCAGATGGCAAGACGTACCGGGTGGAGTTCTTCAACCTGGACGCCATCATCTCCGTTGGTTATCGCGTCAATTCCAGGCGCGGCACCCAGTTTCGGATCTGGGCGACGAACGTCCTGAAGGACCATATCCTCAAGGGCTACTCGGTCAACCAGAACCGCCTGCGCGACCTGAATCAGGCCGTGCGGCTCATCGCCGATACGGTGAACCGGCGCGACCTGTCCGGCGACGAGGCGAAAGCGTTGTTGCGGGTAGTCGGCGAATACAGCCACGCCCTAGACCTGCTCGACGACTACGACCATCAGCGCGTGGACGCGCCGGCCGCCACAGGCAAGGTCGTTCACATGATGAGCTACGAGGAAGCCCTGCGTATCGTCGCTCAATTGCGCGGGCGTTTCGGCGAGTCCGCCGTCTTCGGGGTGGAGAAGGACAAAGGGCTGGCGAGCGCCTTGGGTGCGGTCATGCAGACCGGCGGCGGCGCGGACGTCTATCCAAGCCTCGAGCAGAAGGCCGCCCACCTGCTCTACTTCCTCGTCAAGAACCATGCTTTCGTGGACGGCAACAAGCGCATCGCCGCTGCGCTCTTTCTCTGGTTCCTGGAGCGAAACGGCGTTCTGACCACTCCCGCCGGTGAGCACTTGATCTCGGATGCCGCTCTGGTTTCCACGACCCTGATGATCGCCGAAAGCCGTCCCGAAGAGAAAGACGTACTCGTGCGCATCGTGACCCATTTTCTCTGCGAACCGAGCCGGGCATGACCACCGACACCACCACATAGCACCGCCACTGTTGTCCGAGAGAAGCGATAAGATCATCTCCGGAACGTGAGTTAGACCAATCGCCCCATCTGTGCAGCGCGGTGTGCCGTGAATGTTGCCCTTGAACCTTCCCTACTCCGCTGGGCCCGCGAGCGTGCCGGGCTAAGCGAAGACGCTCTAGCGAAGAAGGTCGGAGCGAAGCCCGAACGGGTCCTCGAGTGGGAGCGCACCGGCAGGCTGGGATTCGGCCAGGCGGAGAAGGTGGCAAAGGCGACCCACACGCCGTTCGGCTATCTGTGCTTTGCGACTCCCCAGGGCCTCAACATGCAGATTCTTGGCCGTCTGTGGCTTGGCGTTCCACGTCTTGACGAACAGGACGCGATTCTCGCGGCTGTGGGGGTTGAGGCAGCAAAACTTCAGAGCGCCATTGATGCGGCGAGCCGAAGCTCGAGCCTCCTCCGCGAATACCGCACCCGCCTGATCGCTGACGTAGTCACCGGCAAGCTGGATGTGCGCGACGCGGCGACGCGCCTGCAAGACGAGGCTTACGAGCCCGAGCCCCTCGACGAGGCCTCCATTCCCAACGAGGTTGGGGATGAGGTGGCCGAAGATCTCGACGGCGCCTTCGCGGAAGTCGAGGCATGACCGGCAGCGGAGACATCGGACTCGTCGACCGCCTTCGCGCCCGACCCAGGGAGACCGAGTGGCTGGAGTTCAAGGCCAATCACGTTGAAGCCCAGCTTCTCGGTGAGTACCTATCAGCTCTCGCCAACGCCGCGTGCCTGGCGGGCGAATCGCGTGGCTATCTGGTTTTCGGCGTCGACAACTCCACGCACGAAGTAGTCGGCACGAGCTTCGATCCCTATGCGACGAAGGGCAAGGGCAACCAGGATCTGCTTCCCTGGCTTGCGGCAGGACTCCGTCCGAACCCGGGCTTCGAGGTGCTCGTCGTCGAGCATCCCGATGGCCACGTCCTCGTGCTTGAGGTTTGCCCGGCACGCGATCAGCCTGTCAGCTTCTACGGAACGCCGTACATCCGTGTGGGCTCGAGCAAGACCGAACTGGCCAAGCACCCCGAGAAGGCGCGGGCGATCTGGACGCGGCGGCGTGACTGGTCGGCGGACGTATGCGACGCCGCCACGGTAGCAGACTTGGATCCCGAGGCGCTGAGCAAGGCTCGTGAGCAGTTTTCAGTCAAGCATCCGGGGCAGGCGGGTGAAGTAGCCGACTGGGACGACATCACCTTTCTCAACAAGGCAAGGCTCATGAAGCACGGGGCAGTGACTCACTCTGCCCTGCTCCTGCTCGGCCGCCCGGAGTCGGCCGCTCTGCTTTCGCCTGCAGTCGCCAAGATCTCATGGGTGTTGAAGGAAGCCGACAACCGTGAACTCGACTACGAGCACTTCGGCCCGCCCTTCTTGCTTGCAGGCGATCGTCTGCAGAAGCGTATCCGCAACCTGATTGTGCGCGCCCTGCCCAGTGGGACGTTGTTCCCGCACGAGATTACACAATACGACCCGTGGGTCATCCGTGAGGCTCTGCACAACTGCGTCGCGCACCAGGACTACGGCCTGCACGGGCGTGTCGTCGTGGTCGAGTTCCCCGACCGGATTCTCTTGGCCAACGTTGGCGATTTCCTGCCGGGTGATGTTGAGACGGTGATTCGCCAGGATGCTCCGCAGGCCATCTACCGTAACCCCTTCCTCGCGGATGCTATGGTCGAGTTGAACTTGATCGATACGCAGGGTGGCGGGATCAAGCGCATGTTCGAGACGCAACGGCGGCGCTCGTTCCCCTTGCCCGACTACGACCTGTCCGAGCCGGGGCGCGTTGCGGTTACGATCAGTGGCCGAATCCTCGACGAACGATACACACGGCTCTTGATGGAGCGAACCGATCTCGATCTATGGCAGGTCATGCAGCTCGACCGGGTTCAGAAGAGGCACCGAATGGGCCGGGACGAGCACCGTCGCCTGAAAGCCGCCGGCTTGGTCGAGGGCCGATATCCAAATCTGATCGTGGCAGGTGCGATCGCAAGAGCCACCGGCGAGACGGGGCGGCACATCCGGGAGCGTGGGTTTGACAAGCAGTACTACCTGGACCTCATCCTGGCGCTGGTACACGAGCATGAGCCGGTGGGTCGTAAGGAGGTCGACGATGCGCTGTTGGCGAAACTACCTGACCGGCTTACCCACGAACAGAAACGGCGGAAGGTCCACAACCTGCTGCAAGAGCTCCGGCTCTGCGGCGACATCGTCAATCGTGGTACGCGATCGCATCCCGAGTGGGTCCTGTCGAAAGCGCCTGATGACTAAGCAAAGCAATCCGCTTCGGAAGCGAACGAGGGTTGTGGGTAAGGCCCAACAAGTCCTAGGCGGAAAGGGGCTACGCCTTTGCTAGGCTGTGACGGATACCTATGTCCTAGCAAAGGAATTAGCAAAGGGGTACCGTCGTGGGGTCGCCAGCCACGAGGAAGGAAGATGCGTCGCGCCCGCATCTGCGAGGAACGAGGGAGTGGCATCGACAAGGTCGTCTTCCAGGTGGAGCTATTCCAGTTGCCGGCGCCGCTGTTCGAGAAGCCGGATGGGTTCACGAGGACCGTCCTGTTCGCGTATAAAGACCTGAAGGACATGGACAGGCAAGACCGCATACGAGCATGCTACCTGCACGCCTGCCTGCGATACATGACGCGCAGCTTCCTGACCAACACGTCGCTTCGTGCGCGGTTCGGGATCGAAGACCGCAATCGCTCGAGCGTCTCGCGGTTGATTCGCGAGGCCGTCGAAGCAGGCGCGATCGTCCCGGACGAGGCGGCGGCGGCGCCAAAGCTGATGAGATATGCCCCCTGGTGGGCTGCCCAGGAGAGTAGAGAGGGACATCCGTGAGCGCCGTACTTGATGGGTACTTGATGGGCGGCCTGTCTGAGGAGTCTTTCATTCTCGTAAGTAATGGGATTCACTAAGCATTGCGAAGCCTTCGCGTACTTGATGGGTACTTGATCGGCGGGACGCCTGACTGCCTCGGCGAGGCTTCGGAGTGACCACCGACACCAGCGAGAAAAACCTCGAGACCCTCATCGTCCGCGACATGCAGGAGCGCGGCTGGCTCCGCGGCGACCCCGCCGCCTACGACCGAGAATACGCCGTCGACCTCCCCCAGCTCGCCGACTTTCTGCGAGAGACGCAGCCCGAGGCCGCCGAAGCCCTCAATCTCGGCGAGGACGGCCCCAACAGGCGCACGTTCCTCGCCCGCCTGCAGGGCGAGATCACCAAGCGTGGCACCATCGACGTGCTGCGGCACGGGATCAAGCACGGGGCGCACCATCTGGACCTCTTCTACGGCACTCCCTCGCCCGGGAACCCGGCGGCCGCCCTTCGCTACACCCAGAACCGCTTCAGCGTCTCCCGCCAGCTCCGCTACAGCCGCGACGAGACTCAGCTCGCGCTCGACCTCGGACTCTTTATCAACGGCCTGCCGGTGGCCACCTTCGAGCTGAAGAACAGCCTCACCAAGCAGACGGTCGCGGACGCCGTCCAACAGTACAAGCGCGATCGCGACCCGCGCGAACGGCTCTTCGAGTTCGGGCGCTGCGTGGTGCACTTCGCCGTGGACGACCAGGAGGTGCGCTTCTGTACCCACCTCCAGGGCAAGATCTCCTGGTTCCTCCCCTTCAACCGTGGCTGGAACGACGGCGCGGGCAACCCGCCCAACCCAGCCGGCCTCAAGACCGACTACCTCTGGAAGAGCATCCTCACCCGCGAGCGCCTGACCGACATCCTGGAGAACTACGCCCAGATCGTCGAGACGAAGGACGAGAAAACCGGCAAGAAGAAGGCGACGCAGATCTGGCCGCGCTTTCACCAGCTTGACGTTGTTCGCCGGCTGCTGGCCGACGCCGCGGAGCAGGGGGTGGGCAGACGCTATCTCATCCAGCACTCGGCGGGGAGCGGCAAGTCGAACTCCATCGCCTGGCTCGCTCATCAGCTTATCGGGTTGCGGAGCGCCACGGCCGACGCGCCGATCTTCGATTCCATCATCGTGGTGACCGATCGCAGGATCCTCGACAAGCAGATCAAGGACACCATCAAACAGTTCGCCCAGGTGGGCGCGACGGTGGGCCACGCGGACGCGTCCGGCGATCTGAGGAAGTTCATCGAGAGCGGCAAGAGGATCATCATCAGCACGGTTCAGAAGTTCCCGTTCATCCTCGACGAGATCGGCAACGAACAGCGCGGCCGGCGCTTCGCGATCATCATCGACGAGGCGCATTCGAGCCAGGGCGGCAAGACCTCGGCGGCGGTCTCCATGGCCCTCTCAGTGGCCGGCGCCGAGGAGGACGACGAGACCGCCGAGGACACTATCAACCGCATCATGGAAGCGCGCAAGCTTCTGCCGAACGCGAGCTACTTCGCCTTCACGGCTACGCCCAAGAACAAGACGCTCGAGGTCTTCGGCGGGCCCTTCGAGGTCGGCGAACAGACCAAGCACCGCCCGTTCCACAGCTACACCATGAAGCAGGCCGTCCAGGAGGGATTCATCCTTGACGTGCTCCGCAACTACACCCCGGTCGAGAGCTACTACCGGCTCATCAAGATGGTGGAAGGCGACCCGGAGTTCGACACCAAGCGGGCCCGGAAGAAGCTGCGGCGCTACGTCGAGAGCCACGACCACGCCATCCGCCTCAAGGCCGAGATCATGGTGGATCACTTTCACGAACAGGTACTTGCTCTGAACAAGGTCGGCGGACAGGCGCGGGCCATGGTGGTCACGAGCGGCATCGAGCGGGCCATCCAGTACTACCGTGCGATCAGCGGCTACCTCATCGAGCGCAAGAGTCCACATCGGGCCATCGTGGCCTTCTCCGGCGAGCACGAGTTCGGCGGCGCGAAGGTGACGGAGGCCTCGCTGAACGGCTTCCCCACCAGCGCGATCCCAGACCGCATCCAGGTGGACCCCTACCGCTTCCTGATCTGCGCGGACAAGTTCCAAACGGGCTACGACGAGCCTCTCCTGCACACCATGTACGTGGATAAGGTGCTCTCGGGGATCAAGACCGTGCAGACGCTGTCGCGTCTCAACCGTGCGCATCCGAGGAAGCACGATGTGTTCGTGCTCGACTTCCTGAACAGCGCCGACACCATCGAGACGGCCTTCGCCGACTACTACCGCACTACGATCCTCAGCGAGGAGACCGATCCCAACAAGCTCCACGACCTCAAAGCAGCACTCGACGGATACCAGGTCTACGGCCACGCCGAGATCGAGGAGCTTGTGAGGCTCTACCTGGGCGGGGCCGACCGCGATCGCCTCGACCCGATCCTCGACGGCTGCGTCGCCGTCTACAACGCCGAGCTCGGCGAAGACGGGCAGGTGGACTTCAAGAGCAAAGCCAAGGCCTTCACACGAACCTACGGGTTCCTGGCTTCGATCCTGCCCTACACCAACGCCGAGTGGGAGAAGCTCTCGATCTTCCTGGACTTCCTCGTGCCGAAGTTGCCGGCGCCTATGGAGGAGGACCTGTCGAAAGGCATCCTCGAGTCCATCGACATGGATAGCTACCGGGTCGAGAAGAAGGCCGTGATGAGGATCCAGCTCCACGATGAGGACACCGAGATCGGCCCCGTGCCGTCCGCGGGCGCGGGGAGGAAACCGGAGCCCGAGCTGGACCGCCTCTCCAACATCATCAAGGCCTTCAACGACCAGTTCGGCAACATCCCCTGGACCGACGCCGACCGGGTGCACAAACTCATTACCGAGGACATCCCGGCGCGCGTCGCCGCCGACTCCGCCTACCAGAACGCGCAGAAGAACTCGGACAAGCAGAACGCCCGCATCGAGCACGACAAGGCCCTCCAGCGCGTGATGACCGCCGTGCTCAAGGATGACACCGAGCTCTTCAAGCAGTTCGTGGACAACGAGTCGTTCAGGCGCTGGCTGACCGACACGGTGTTCGGACTAACGTACGAAAGCTCGACCGCCGCGTAGAGGGCAGGATGAGTCGGCGCTCTAACCTTGCAAATCACGTAGCGCGACTCCATACTTGCATACATGATTGAGCGCAGGCTGGCCTCCGAACTCCATCGACGCCTTCAACAGGCGCCCGCCGTGGCCTTGCTTGGACCGCACCAGGCCGGCAAGACGACGCTGGCTCTGGCCGAGGGCGAGGCGCATCAGGCTCTCTATCTCGATCTCGAATCCGAGCGCGATCGCGCCAAGCTCAGCGAGCCCGAACTGTATCTTGGCGATCATCTCGGGCGGCTGGTGATCCTCGATGAGGTGCACCGCGCTCCCAACCTCTTCCCGTCGCTGCGCGGTCTGATCGACCGGGCCCGCCGCGCCGGTCATCGCAACGGGATGTATCTGCTGCTGGGTTCGGCAACGTTGGACCTGCTCAAGCAGTCCGGCGAGACTTTGGCCGGGCGCATCAGCTATCTGGAACTGAGCCCCTTCTCCGTGCTCGAGGTGCGCAGGCAGCCGATCGACATGCCGGTCGCCCGACTCTGGTTGCGTGGCGGCTTTCCGGAGAGCTTCCTCGCCACGGATGACGCCGAAAGCCTCCGCTGGCGCGAGGATTTCATACGCACCTATCTCGAGCGCGATATCCCTCAGTTCGGTCCGCGGATCGCCGCCGAGACCCTGCGCCGCTTCTGGACCATGCTCGCCCACCATCAAGGCGGCCTGCTCAACGTGGCCCAGTTGGCGCGCAACTTGGGTGTAGACGGCAAGACGGCGGCCGTCTACATCGACCTGCTCTCCGACCTGTTGCTGGTGCGGCGCTTGCCGGCCTGGCACGCCAACCTGGGAAAGAGGCTGGTTAGGTCGCCCAAAGTCTATGTGCGCGACAGCGGTCTTCTGCACGCGCTGCTGAGCATCGGCGACATGGACACCCTATTCGGCCACCCCGTGGTCGGCGCCGGCTGGGAGGGCTTCGTCATCGAGAACCTGCTGGCCTCAGCGCCACGGGGCGTCCAAGGCTACTTCTATCGCACGAGCGGTGGCGCCGAGATAGACCTACTGCTGGCCTGGCCCGATGGTCGGGTGTGGGCGGTGGAGATCAAGCGCAGCCTCGCGCCCCGACCCGAGCGTGGATTCCACGCCGCCTGTGCCGACCTCGGCCCCGAGAGGCGGTTCGTGGTGTACCCGGGGCAGGAAGTGTACCCACTAGCAGCGGATATCACCGCCATCCCTCTGGATGAACTGGCCGCCCTCATAGCCGAAGAAGGAACGTGATCGATGACCCTGGTCCAACGCCATCCCGGTAACCCCATCCTCACCAAGGCCGACGTTCCCTACCCGGTGGCGACGGTGCACAACGCCGGAGCGGTCAAGCACGAGGGCCGCTACCTGCTCCTCTTCCGCTCCCACCGCCGCAACGGTCGCTCGATCATCGGCCTGGCCGAGGGCGACGACGGCTTCCGTTTCACCGTACGTCCCGAGCCCTTCCTCGTGCCCGCCACCGAAGGGGTCTTCGCCGAGTACGAGGAGTGGGGCGTGGAGGACGTGCGCGTGTGCCCTCTGGACGGCGAGTACCTGCTCACCTACAGCGCCTACTCCCGGCACGGGGTGCGGGTCGCACTGGCCAAGACGGCCGACTTCCGCTCGGTAGAGCGGGTGGCGCTCATCACCCCGGCGGACAGCCGCAACGTGGTGATCTTCCCGGAGAAGATCGGCGGCCGGTACGTGCGCCTCGACCGACCGCACTCCGAGATCTCGCCGTGGAGCATCTGGATCACCTACTCCACAGATCTGATCCACTGGGGCGACTCGCGGGTGGTGATGAAGCCGGTCCCCTACCACTGGGACGAGCAGAAGATCGGCCCCGGCGCGACGCCCATCAAGACGCCGCGGGGTTGGCTCCACCTCTACCACGGCGTCTACCCCACCATGGCCGGCGCCGTCTACCGGCTGGGGGCAGCCCTCCACGACCTCGCCGACCCGGCCCTGTTGCTGGGGGTGGCCGACGAGTGGATCCTTGAGCCCGAGGAACCCTGGGAGCGAGTGGGCTACGTGCCGAACGTGGTCTTCACCTGCGGCGCGATACCCGAGGACGACGGAACGGTGAAGATCTACTGGGGCGGAGCCGACACGGTGATGTGCGCCGGCACGGCGGTCATCGACGAGTTGGTGGACCTGTGTCTGGAGAGGCCCCGGCCGGTGCTGTGAGCCTGAGCCCGCCCGCCACCATCGCGTACGAGCAGGCGGTGGGCCCTGCTCCGGGCAGAGGCCATCTACAATGATCTCGAGAGCGCAATCTTGCCGCGTCTGGTGCAGGAGTCGAGTTCATGGAAGCGCGGATCCTCCGAATCGCATCTGAGCTACGCGGGAGGCTGGAAGTCGTCTACGACGAGCGTCTGGTCGAAGTGGTGCTGTTTGGATCCCAGGCCCGTGGCGACGCCGAGGAGGGATCGGATATCGATGTGCTGGTGGTCCTCCGTGGGCTGGTCCGTCCGTGGGAAGAGATTTCCCGCACGGGGGAGATCGTGGCTGAGCTATCCCTGCGACATGAAGTGGTTGTTTCGTGCGTGTTCGTTTCGCTCGACCGGTATGGAGTCGAGCAGACCCCACTGCTGATGAACGTCCGCCGGGAAGGGGTGCTGGTTTGACTCCCGATCAGCAGGCGATGCTCCGCAAGGCTGAGCAAAGCTTGGCCGGGGCGCAAGTGTTGGCGCAAGAGGGCTTCTACGGTTTCGCCGCATCGCGGGCCTACCACGCGATGTTCTACGCCGCCGAGGTGCTTCTCCAGTCCTTGGGTCTCGCGTTCTCCAAGCACTCAGCTGTGCACGCTGCATACGGCGTTCGATTCGCCGCTACCGGGGTGTTGCCCCCGCACTTTCATCGCTACCTACTCGAAGCTCAGGAGGCGCGACACTTCGGAGACTACGATTTCGGACCAGAGATGCCTCAGGAGAACGCCGAGGAGCAGATCCGTCGAGCCGGCGCGTTTCTCGCGGCGGCACGGAGGTATCTCGACTCGGTAGGAGCGTAGGGTGCGTAGGGGCGCACTGAGGGTGGTCGGCCCCTGGGGCGACAGCAGGATCCCGAACGGCGTCGACACGCCTGCTGTGCGCGACAGGACGGCACGTGCTCGCGCGTCTCGACGTCGAGTCTGCCGGGCCCGCCGACACCGCCCTCGGTACGGTCCTCGTGGCGGCCGGCTTCCCGGTCGCTGTCACGCGTCTTGGTCACGCCGTCACCTCACGGTGATCCGCAGAATCTTGTCGTCATCCTCGTTCTCGTCCCCGCGGCCGTCGCGGTTGCTCGTGCCCAGGTAGAGGGCGCCGTCGGGGCCGACAGCGATGGAGCGCAGGCGGCCGAAGCGCTCGTCGAAGAGTATGTGTTCCTCGGCGACCGCCGAGAAGGACGAGTCGGTGGGGACCAGCCGGCGCAGATCGGACTCCTTGAGCGTGACGAAGAGGAGTGACCCGCGCCAGCCCCGGATAGCGTCGGCCTCGTAGAAGACGGCTCCTGCCGGGGCTATCGTGGGCGTCCACGCGTGGATGGCGCCCACGAACTCGGGTCCGCCTCCCGTCCCCCCGACCTGGGGCCAGCCGTAGTTGCCGCCTGCCTGGAGGTGGTTCACCTCGTCGTTCTCGTTCGGACCGTGCTCGGTCACGAAAGGATCGGGGTCGCCCGCGAGCCAGGCGAGACCTTGGGGGTTCCGGTGCCCGTACGAGTACACCAGGGAATCGCCGAACGGGTTGGCGGCGGCGGGGCGTCCCTCGCGGTCCATGCGCAGCACCTTCCCGGCGAGCGAACCGAGTTCCTGAGCCAGCTCGGCCTTGGAGGCGTCGCCGGTGGTGACCCAGAGATCGCCCTCGGGGCCGAACGCCACCCGGCTGCCGTTGTGATTCCCCGCTCCGGGGATCCCGTCGACAAGCACCTTCTCTTCACCGACCGCGTCGCCGTTCAGCGTGAGCCGGCTGACTCTGTTGGCGAGGCCACCGCTCGCGCCGTCCCGATACGTGTACGCGACATAGAGGTAGGGCTGGGTTGGGAATCCCGGGTCGAGGGCCGCGCCGAGGAGTCCTCCCTCCCCCTCTGAGGCCACCGGCAGTCTGCCGAGTTCGCTGACCGCGCCGGTCGCCGCGTCGATCCGAAGGACACGACCGGTGCGCTCGGTCACGAGAAGGGCACCGTCGGGAAAGAAGCGGATCTCCCAGGGAACGGTGAGACTCTGGGCCACGACTTCCACGGTCAGGTCGGCCTCTCCGGCTGCATCCCCCGGCCCGGTCGTCTCCGAGACCGACGGGGAGTCAGGCGACGAATCGGTCGGCTCCGAGCCCGAACACCCCTGGGCGAACGCGGCCAAGGCGATCGCACCAACCAGCAGGACGGCCGCGATGCCCGACTGAAGCACCCCTCTCCATATACGCCCGCGCTTCATGCGTCCTATCGTCCTAGGCTCTGTCTTCACGCATCGATCCTCATCGGCTCGATCCTTGGGCGCCACGCCCCTACGCCGGCTATGTGCCCGCACGGAGCCCGACGCAAGCCTCCTCAACCCGCCGTTACCTGTTCCGCCGCGCGCTCCGCTCGACTGGAAGAATCGATTCCGGGGCACCATGTCGGAACCATGAAGGCAGACGACAAACCCGCCGCCTCATCCGGCCGGCCCTTCGGCCCGCCGATCAAGCCCATGGAGGCCGTTACCCGAACCGAGCTTCCCGCGCCACCCGGTTGGGCCTACGAACCGAAGTGGGACGGG
Organism: Actinomycetota bacterium; assembly: GCA_018830645.1. Classification (GTDB taxonomy): domain Bacteria; phylum Actinomycetota; class Thermoleophilia; order RBG-16-64-13; family RBG-16-64-13; genus JAHJSA01. The sequence continues at coordinate 157,503 of JAHJSA010000013.1, read as the reverse complement.
TTTAGAGCCCTCGCGTGGAGCGGAGATCTTCCGAGCCTGGACAGCCGCAACGGAAAGCCTCTCCTGCGCTACTTCCCCGAGCTCGCGCCCGCGCTCAGCGCGCTTTCCCAGGGGACTGTGGTCGACGGCGAGGTTGTCGTGGTGCGGGACGGAGTACTCGCGTTCGACGTATTGCAGAACCGCATCCATCCGGCAGAGAGCCGTATCATCCGCCTCGCCAAGGAGACGCCGGCACAGCTGGTGGCGTTCGATCTCCTCGCACTCGAGGGCGAGGACCTGCGCGGGCTACCGTTCGCGGACCGACGCGCCCGACTTGAGACCCTCATGGCGAAGCTCGAAGCTCCCTGGCACCTGACGCCATCGACGACAGACGTCGAAACAGCTCGACGCTGGTTCGTGGACTTCGAAGCCGCCGGATGCGACGGCATCGTGGCAAAGGCGCTCGACCGCCCCTACATCGAGGGCAAGCGCGAGATGGTGAAGGTCAAGCACCGGCGGACGATCGATGTGGTGATCGGAGGCTACCGCGTGCAGGCCGAGGGAGACCGGGTGGGTTCTCTGCTGCTCGGCCTTTACGACAAGCAGGGCGCGCTGCATTTCATCAGGCACACCTCGAGCTTCAGCGATCGCGAAGCCCAAGAGCTGCTACCGCACCTGGAAGAGCTGCGGTCGGAAGAATCGTTCGGCGCCGACGCCCGCCGCCCGGGGGCGGAAAGCCGCTGGACCGGCGACCGAAACCTGGATTGGGAACCCCTGGCCCCGGAACTCGTCGCCGAGGTGAGCTACGACCAACTCACCGGCGGCCGCTTCCGTCATGCCACCCGCCTCGAGCGCTGGCGCCCGGACAAGGACCCCCGCGACTGCACGATGGACCAGCTCGAGCGCCCAAGCGGCTTCGGCTTCGCCGACGTGGTGTCGGCCGTCCCGTAGCCCGCCGTCGGAACCTCCTCCAGCGCGGGTGCATCGCCCGAGTCAACCTACGACCCGACCACCCCCAGACCGGCGCCGGCCGCGCTAGATCCCGCATCATCGCCGCCCACGCCGGAGCCCCCGGCGTCCAACACGCGACGGCGCGAGGGCTGCACGCGCGGGGGTTCGTCCGGCTGCTTTGGGAAGTGGGGCGGCCAGGGAGCGTCGCCCAGACCCTCCTCGGCGTCACGCTTTGAGAGTTCGAGTAGACTCCCCAGATCGCCCACCGCATCGTCGATGCCCGCCGTGAGGTCGCCAACCCGCGCGTACCGATCACGTGCGAAGGTGTCGAGTGGGAAGTCGGCTACCTCCGCGTCGGGCACTTCGTCCCAGGTCAACGGGGCGGAGACGAACCCCGTAGGGCGCACGCTGTATGCACTCGCCACCGTGCGGTCGCGCGCGTTCTGGTTGTAGTCGATGAAGACGCCGAGGCGCTCTTCCTTCCACCACGAGCTGGTGGCGAGCTTCGGCTCCCGTCGCTCGACCTCCCGCGCAAGCGCCAGCGCGGCGCGGCGCACTTCTGTGAAGGGCCAGTCGGGAGCGATGCGCACCGACACGTGGATGCCCCTGGAACCTGACGTCTTCGGCCACCCCACCAGACCTTGCTCCTCGAGCACCTCACGGCAGCGGAGCGCCACCGTCTGCACCGCCGAGAACGGCACATCGGGCTCGGGGTCGAGGTCGAGTCGAAGCTCGTCGGGCCGGTCGACGTCATCCGCGCGAACAGGCCAGGGGTTCAGGTCGAGACAGTCGAGGTGGGCCATCCAGATGATGTCGGCCGCATGGCGAGGCACGAGAAGATCGGCGAAACGTCCCGACGGGAACCGCACCGTGGCGTACTCGTGCAGGGGGCCGTCCTTCGGTTTGGGCGCCCGCTTCTGGAAGAAGGGCTTCGCGGAGACGCCTTTCGGCCACCGCTTCAGCACCGTCGGGCGGCCGATGACCCCCCGCAAGGCTCCCCCGGCGCAGGCCACATAGTGCTCGGCCACATCGAGCTTGGTCCACCCCCGCTCGGGGAAGAGCACCTTGTCCGGGTGACCGAGACGGACCTCCCGTCCGCCGACCGTCAGAGTGATCGCTTCTGCCACGGCGCGCCCTCCACCTCGACCACCAGCCGTACTGCGCCATCCCGCCATCCTGCGAACGTACCTCCCGCAGCTATTCCTTGAACCACGCCGCACGACTCCGACCCCGTACCTGGACTCAAACCACGCGGTCAACGACCATGGCCGCGAGGATCACAGCGAGGTACGCCCCGCTCGCTCTGTGGAGGAGCCGAGCACGCGGAGCGACGGGGGTGCGCCACATTCGGACGGCCGCCACGCCGAGAGCCACCCCTGCGGCGACCGCAACGCCCAGATAGAGGCCGCCGAAGTGTCCACCCGCTGCCGGAAGCAAGGACACGGCGACCGTAGCAACCGTGTACAGGAGCACCAGGAGCCCCGCATACCCCTTTCCCCATGCGGAAACCGGGGTCGGGATGCCGGCCACCGCATACTCGTCCCCGTGGGCGACGGCGAGGGCCCAGAAGTGCGCGGGCGACCAGAGGAACACCAGCGCGCACACGTAGAGTGTGACCAGCGTGAAGGGGCCGCCCGCTGCAGCCCAGCCTACCAGGGGTGGGAACACACCGGCCGGCCCGCCGGACACAGCGCTCCACGGGGAGTGAGGCTTGAGCAGGATCGTGTACACCAGCAGGTAGTAGGCGGCGCCCGCAGCGGCAAGAACGGCGCACAGGGGGCGCACCGCCACCCCAAGAAGCACCACGCCGGAGATGCACGCGACGGCACCCGAACCCAACACAGACCACGCGGGTAAGCGGTCCTGCGGGAGAGCACGGAGCCGGGTGCGGGCCATCAGCCGATCGCGGTCGCGCTCGAGGTACTGGTTGAGCGCGCCGGCACCACCCACCGCTAGGCCGAGGCCCACCAATGTCGCCGGAGTCTGCTCGGACCACAGGCGCCCCGAAGACAGCACCGATACCGCCCACGCGGTGAACAGGAAGAGCAGGACGACTCGAGGCTTACCGGCGGACACGAGATCGCGTAGCCGGGAGACATACGTGCGGAGAACGGTCATGAAGGATACGTGCGTCCGAAAGTCCACATGCGGCCGCAAGTGTAGCACCGCCCTCGGCACGCACAGCGACCGCCCCCGGCACGCACGGCACGCGCTTTGACACGCCACCCCGGTAGCTCTATTGTCCCTGTAACGCCGAAGGTCACGGGCGACAGCGTCCGGCCAGGCTCGCATCGCGCAGCCCTCGAAGCCCGCGGTTGTCCTCCGATCCACTCACGGGCCCCGAGCACCCCATGGAGGTAGTCAGTTGAACAGCATCCCCCGCTGCATGAGCACCCAGCACCCCGACAACGCCTCGGTGCCCTTCTTCGCGGCGTCGCCGGTCCTCGCCGGCGAAGACGAGATCCGCGAGGCCTACTACGCCTACTCACACCTCGGATGCGACGAGCAGATGTGGGACTGCGAAGGCAAGGAGATCGACACCTTCGTCGTCAAGAAGCTGCTCACGAACTACGAGCAGTACTTCCGCGACAACCGACTCGGAGAAGACGTGCGTCTGACGTTGCGCGTGCCCAACCCCACCGTCGAAACGGCTGAAGCCAAGATCCTCCTCGAGACGCTGGAGTCAATCCCACGCTCGTACGACGCGGCACGCCTCTTCTACGACGACGACGTGAGCCCCATCTTCGAGGTCATCCTCCCTATGACGACCTCCGCCCGCTGCATCGACCGCATCTATCGGTACTACGCCGACTTCATCGTCGGGCGCCAGAACCTGCGCTTCCGCGACGACGACCTCACCATCGCCGAATGGATCGGCGAGTTCCGCCCCGAGCGCATCCAGGTGATCCCCCTGTTCGAAGATCTGGAGAGTATGTTGGCCGCCGCCGACGTGGTCGAGGAGTACCTGGCCGACAAGGACGTCACCGACCAGCGAGTGTTCCTCGCCCGCTCGGACACCGCCATGAACTACGGCCTGGTGACAGCGGCACTTTCGAACAAGATCGCCTTGTGGAATCTGGACCGGCTCGCCGAGAGACGCGGCGTGCGCCTGCACCCCATACTGGGGATGGGCTCGGCCCCCTTCCGCGGCGGGCTCACTCCCCGCACGGTCGAACGCGTGGGCGCCGAGTACCCGAGCTGCGTCACGTTCACCATCCAGTCGGCCTTCAAGTACGACTACCCGGCCGACGAGGTGCGCCCGGCCATCGACTACCTGGAGCGGAGGGAGATCGGCCCGGCCGTGCCCATCGACGTCGAACGCGCCACCCCGATCATGGAGCGCTACAGCGAGCTCTATCGACGTCAACTCCTCGATCTCACAGACACCGTGAACTTCCTCGCCCGGTTCGTGCCGTCGCGGCGCGCCCGTAAACTCCACGTGGGGCTCTTCGGCTACGCCCGCCAGATAGAGGGGGTCACCCTCCCCCGCGCCATCTCGTTCACCTGCGCGATGTACTCGGCAGGGCTACCCCCCGAGCTTCTGGCGCTCGAAGCGCTCGAGGCGGGCGACCTGGCTTTCGTGCGAGAAGTGCACTCCTCGTTCGACGCGAAGATCGCCGACGCCCTCACCTATGCCGACCCAAAGAGCCCGCTGTTGACGCCCGAACTGCGCGCCGCCATCCTGAACGCCGGCTACTCCTGGGAACCGGATGCCGAGCACCTCGAGATCGTGCGCCGCATACGTGAGGCGCTGGATCGCGGAGAGCAGACCCAGCTCACCGATCTGATCCTGCGGGCGGCGCTCAGGCGGAGGTTCCTCGGCTAGGGTTCGCGCTAGTTCCCATCAGAACACGAAGAGCGCGACAGCGAGGAAGTGGCACGCCGCGCCGCCCAGCACGAACAGATGCCACACGGCATGCATGTAGGGCACTCGCTTCAGCACGTAGAAGATCGTACCGAACGTGTACGCGAGGCCGCCCGCGGCCAGGAGCCAGACGCCGGCCGGGGCAAGCGCGTCCCGCAAAGGGCCGAGGGCAGCGACCGCGATCCATCCCATCCCGAGGTACGCCGCCGCAGACACCCACCGGGGCCGGTAGACCCAGAACGCCTCGGTCGCGATCCCGATGACGGCCAGGCTCCACACGAGCACGAACATCCACCACCCCTGCCCGCGCAGCGCCACCAACATGAACGGCGTGTATGTGCCCGCGATCAGCAGATAGATGCCGGCGTGATCGAGCACCTTGAAGACGTGCTTCACCTTGGGTTGGGGGAAGCTGTGGTACAAGGTGGAGGCCATGAAACAGAGCACGAGAGTCGTGCCATAGACGATGGCGCTCGCAAGCTTCACACCGCCGCCGCCATCGACCGCGAACACGATCAGGAGCGCGAGCGCGGCCGCACTCAAGCCAAGCCCGAGGCCGTGGGTCACGCTGTTGGCGATCTCCTCACCGAGGGTGTAGGGGCGTCTGCTCGAGATCTCGTCCGACGGAACGGCCACCAGTCCTCCCGTATCGATCGCCGCGAGCCTCTCAGCGGCGACCATTGGAGCCCAGGGCACCCCCATCGCCAACGCGCCCCGCGCCGGGCTGCGCAAGATGCTAGCACGTCATGCTACGCGGCGGGCGCTTCCCTAGGTGCCACAGAGGGTAGATACGAGTCGAAGGAGAAGCCACCACGCCGCGACTCTGGCCGATCTGACTGCGCCACCCCCGGCGATTGGAGAATACAACATGTCCGCTACCCGACACATCGAAGAAGTGTTCCAGAGTAGGCCCACGCTGGAAGGCGCCGGAGTGCGGCTGCGGCGGGCGTTCGGCCACGCCGAGGTGCCGCGCTTCGACCCCTTCCTCATGCTCGACGACTTCCGTGGCGAGACCCCGGCCGACTACGAGGCGGGTTTCCCCTGGCACCCGCACCGAGGCATGGAGACCATCACCTACATGATCGAGGGCTCGTGCGAGCACGGAGACTCCATGGGCAACCGGGGCGTCATCGGCGCGGGCGACGTCCAATGGATGACCGCCGGGAGCGGCGTGATCCACCAAGAGATGCCCGCGGGCGAGCAGAGCGGCCGCATGGGCGGTTTCCAGCTCTGGGCGAACCTCCCGGCCGTCAGCAAGATGATGGATGCCCGCTATCGCGGCGTGGACGCCTGCGACATGCCGGTGGTCGAAGACGGGGTGGCCAAGGTGCGCATCGTGGCCGGTCGGGTAGGAGACGTCGAGGGTCCGGTGCGCGAGGTGGTTATCGAGCCCGAGTACCTCGACGTGACCCTCATGAGCGACGGCGCATGGTTGCACCCCACCACGCCCGGCCACACGGTGTTCGCCTACGTGGTGTCGGGCGACGTGTTCTTCGGAGAGGAAGACGGCGGCACACGCGTGCCCGCTCTCTCCACGGCCCTGTTCACCGACGGCGACACGGTCGTGGCCCGAAGCGCCGATGCCGACGGCGTCGCGCGGGGAGGCGAGGCCCGGTTCCTCCTGGTCTCGGGTCGCCCACTCCACGAGCCGATCGCGTGGCAGGGCCCGATCGTCATGAACACCGACGAAGAGTTGCGCACGGCCTTCCGCGACTATCGGGACGGCACCTTCGCCCGCCACGGTTCACGAGGGGGTGAGCTCAGTCCACGAGGCGAGTGAGCTCAGTTCAAGGGGTGGGTGAGCTCTTCTCCGCACGCTCGGCCGCCTTCCCCGACGCCCGGTAGAGCAGCGGAGGGGCCACGAGGAACAGCGCTCCGGTGACCCACGCGATGGGTATGGTCGCCCGCTCCGACAACCAGCCGAGCGCGGGCTGCCCCGCGGCTCCGCCTCCATCGGCGAAGAAGGCGTCGAGCGACAGCACCGTCGCACGCTGAGCGGACGGGATGTGGGTGTTGATGTAAGCCATGCGCACCGGCCCCGATATGCCGAACACCAATCCGAACGTCAACCAGAGGGCGATGGCGATACCTGCCGGCGCCAACCCGGGTGCGACCCCGGACAGCCCTACGGCTGCGATACCCACGGAAAGCGCCAGATACATCCATCCGCAGAACGCCAGGACTCTCCAGGAGTCCCGTCGACCCGCGCCATTCCCCATGATGCGCCCCACCAGCGAGTTGCCCACTATCCCGGCGAGCGAGAAGGCGGCCGTCACCACTCCCAGCAACCACACGTAGTCTCGGGCGAGCAGTTCGAGGATGTACGGCTGCCAGGCATACCAGGCGAACATGAAGAACACCCCGGCCGCCGCCGAACTCCAGAGCAGCGGACGCACCACCGGGCTGCGCCAGCCGAAAGTGACCCCAGCGTCGAAGATGCGCCGCGTCTCGGCCCCGAACGTGGCGAGCCGCAGCGAACGCGCCTGGAAGCCGAGATCGCGCATGAGCACCGCCACTGCGACGAACGCGACGGTGAGCAAGACCGCCCTGACTATGTAGGGCATCGATAGGCCCACCTGCGCCAGCAGGCCCCCCAACAACGAACCTGTCAGCATGCCCCCGCCCGATGCCATCTGACCCCAGGCGAACACGCGTTCCTTCGGCGAGTCCCAGCCGGTGGCGTCGAGGGCGTCCACGAGCCACGCCTCGAGGGCCCCGGTCTGGAAGGTGAACCCGATCCCCAGGATCACGCTGGCGCCGATGAACCCCCATATCCCGATGCCCCAGCGCGGGGTCGCGACGTAGAGCAGTGTGGAGACCACGAGCGTGAACATCCCCATGAGCAGGGACGCCTTCCTGCCGACCGTGTCGGCGACGACTCCCGTGGGCACCTCGAAGACCATCGAGCCCAAGGTGAACACCGCATTCACCACCATGACCCCGAGCAGCGTCAGCCCGCCTTCGCGAAGCAGGAAGATGGAGTTGATGGGCCAGATCAACGCCGACGCGAGGGTGAAGAGTGTCGAGACCATGAGGTAGGCCACGACCACCCGCCGCGGAGTGTAGCCATCGGATGAGGTCGATCCGTCGCCTGAAGAGGCCTCGACGTCTGGGGTTGAAGGTGCATCCATCGATGTCATCTTCCCGAATGGGCTTCGGAGTACACGAAGGAAGCCGCCCGAAGAGTGAGGCGGCTCCGGACGCACCGACGATGGGCTCGGCGGCCCTGTGCTACACTCCTTCGGTATCCATTCAAGACTCGGTCGTCCTGTGCTGCCCAAAATGCCGCCATCCCGGACCACTGCGTCTACAACGCAGTGCGACCCACCAGCGGCGCACAGTACAGGAGAGACATGTCATTTGAATCACTCGGCCTCGAGCCGCGCCTGCTCCAGGGCGTGGCCGCCATGGGATACACCGAGCCCACGGCTATCCAACGAGAGGCCATCCCCCACATCCTCCGCGGGTCCGACGTAGTGGGAGCCGCCCAGACCGGCACCGGCAAGACCGCCGCATTCGTGCTGCCAATGCTGCAGCGCACCCCGATCAAGCAGGGCGTGCGCGCTTTGATCGTCACCCCCACCCGCGAACTGGCGCTCCAGATCGACGAGGTGATCCGCACCGCTGCAAAGCACACGCGGCACCGCACGGCCGTCATCATCGGCGGAGTGGGCATGTACCCTCAGATCGACCGCGTGCGACGCGGCGTGGACATCGTGGTGGCGTGCCCCGGCAGGCTGCTCGATATCCATTCGCGACGCATCCTCGACCTCTCGCGTGTCGAGACCCTCGTGCTCGACGAAGCCGACCGCATGCTCGACATGGGCTTCTGGCCCGACGTCAGCCGCATCCTCGGCCTGCTGCCCGCGAAGCGCCAGAACCTGCTGTTCTCCGCCACCATGTCGGCTGAAGTGCTGAGAGTGGTGCAGTCCACCCTGCACGATCCGGTGCGCGTGGAGACATCGCCCGTCACCACGCCTGTGGAGCAGGTCGATCAGACCGTCTATCCCGTAGGGCGGCATCAGAAGACCGAGCTCCTCGTTCGACTGCTCCAGGGCGGCGGTCACCGGCGCACCCTGGTGTTCACCCGCACCAAGCACGGGGCCGACAAGTTGAGCCGACAGCTCGAGAAGCACGGCCTGGGCAGCGCCGCCATCCATGGCGGGCGCTCACAAGCTCAGCGCCAGCGGGCTCTCGGCGCGTTCCGCGCGGGTCAGTCGCACATCCTGGTGGCCACCGACGTGGTCGCCCGCGGCATCGACGTGGACAACATCAGCCACGTGGTGAACTACGACATGCCGAACACCCCAGAGGACTACGTGCACCGCATCGGCCGTACCGCGCGCGCGGGCGCCGAAGGCAGCGCCGTGAGCTTCCTGGCGATCGAAGAACTCGAACGGCTGGCCGAGATCGAGCAGGCTCTGGGCATGACCATCCCCTGCCACGACCTGGAAGGCTTCGCCTACGGCGCGCGCGTGGTGCCCGACCCGGCCCGGCAGGTGCGCGGGCCGAAAGGCAGTGGCGGTGGTTACGGCGGCGGTAGTGGTGGCGGCAACCGTCACCGAAGCCGGCAGGGCGGCGCGGGGCGCTCCGGGCGCAGACGGTAGGAGCCGTTCGGGGCGCCGGCACTGGGACGGAACGCTGCACGCGGCGGGGCGCCACGATGGGCCCCCCGTGCGCCCTACGCGGCGCCCTGGATTCCGCATCGACCCGCCGACCGGCAGAGCATCGCCGCCGTTCAATACCTGGCACGGGCGACCGGGCCGTGGTAGAGTGGTTTTCATGACTGCCGTCGATCGAACACTCGTCGCCCACACCCGCGATAACTCGCTGGGCTCGTGGTGGCGCTGGCCTGATACACGGGGCTGAGCGCCGGCACGTTTCTTGACATAGGAACTTAGACGCCGCGGACGGTCCCCAGGGACCGTCCGCGGCGTTTCTAGTTGTACGACCAGAGAAGAGCCGCGGAGTACTCCGCGGCTCTTCTGCATTCCGCGGCCGCGCCAAGAGGAGGACGCACATGTTCCACCACACAGACAGACCGGGGTTCGCCCGGCTCGCCCGCCACTACCCCCTGGTACCCGTGACCCGCACAGTGTCGGCCGACACGGAGACACCGGTGAGCGCCTACCTCAAGGTGGCCGCCGGCCCGTGGTCGTTCCTACTCGAGAGCGTCGAGGGCGGCGCGCATTGGGCCCGCTACTCCCTCGTAGGCTGCGATCCCTTCCTGACTGTGGAGGCGCGGGGTCGCGAACTGACTGTCACGGGGGACGGTGCGGTCCGCCGATACGACGACCCCATGGCGGCGTTGCGCCACATCGCGGCCGAGCACCAGATGCCCGCGTTGCCCGGTCTCCCCCGCTTGAACGGGGGCCTGGTCGGATACCTCGGGTTTGGTTGCGCCCGACTGTTCGAACGACTGCCCGAACCTCAGCCGGCTACCTCTGCGCTCCCCGACATCCGGATGTTCGCTCCGCGGACCATCCTCGCCTTCGACAACCTCGACTCCTCGCTCACCGTGATAGTGCCGGCGCACGCGGGTGACGGGCCCGGTGGATACGACGACGCTCAAGAGCAGATCGAGCGCGTACTCGAACGCCTGGCCCGTCCTCTGCCTCCATCCGTGCGCGACCCGCAGCTCGGCCGACCCCCTGTGATCCGCCCCACCATCCCGCGCGGACGCTTCGAAGCGATGGTTGAGACGGCCAAGGAAGCGGTGCACTCCGGTGAGGTCGTGCAGGTGGTACTCTCGCAATCGTTCTCCGGGCCCACCGACCTCGATCCCTTCGCCGTCTACCGCGCCTTGAGGGTGCTCAACCCCAGCCCCTACCTGTTCCACCTCGCCCTGGGCGACGAGACCTTGGTCGGAGCCAGCCCCGAGGTCATGGTGCGGGTGGAAGATGGACGTGCGCTTGTCAGGCCGATCGCCGGCACGCGCCCGAGAGGCGCCACACCGGCGCAAGACCTCGCGCTGGAGGAAGAGCTCGTCTGCGACGACAAGGAGCGGGCGGAGCACGTCATGCTGCTCGATCTGGGACGCAACGACCTGGGGAGGGTCGCGGAGCCCGGCGGCGTGAGCGTCGACCGATCATTCGAGGTCGAGCGCTACTCACACGTCATGCACTTGACCTCCACGGTCTCCGCAAAGCTGCGCGCCCACACCGACGCCCTGGACGTCCTGGCTGCGACATTTCCCGCCGGCACGGTCTCCGGCGCCCCGAAAGTGCGCGCGCTCGAGATCATCGCCTCCCTCGAGCCGCACGAGCGCGGGCCGTACGCCGGCGCGGTTGGCTACCTGGGTTTCGACGGGTCGCTCGATACCTGCATCGCCATACGCACTCTGGTGTTCGCCGAAGGGATGGTCACCTACCAGGCGGGGGCCGGGATCGTAGCCGACTCCATCGCCGCCCGCGAGTACGAGGAGACACTGCACAAAGGGGAGGCACTACGCCAAGCCCTCATCCTGGCCTCCGGTGGCTCCGGCCTCACCTCCGAGCGCTCGGAGCGCGCGTACGACACCACCCGGCCGCCTCACCCCCGACCGACAAGGAAGGTCGCCCCATGAGCACGCCTCCCCCGCTCCTGCTCATCGACAACTATGACTCGTTCACGCACAACCTGGCCCAGTGCTTCTGGATGTTGGGACAGGACGTGACCGTGATCAGGAACGACCAGATCACAGTCGAAGATGTGGAGACGATGCGTCCGCGAAGGGTGGTCATCTCGCCCGGGCCGGGCCATCCCTCCAGTGCCGGCATCTGCGCCGACCTCGTCCGCCGCCTCTCAAGACGGATCCCGGTGCTCGGCGTCTGCCTTGGACACCAGTGTCTGGCCCACGCTTTCGGCGGCGACGTGGTCAGAGCATGCCGCATCATGCACGGCAAGACCTCGTCGGTGCAGCACGACGGTGCGGGACTCCACTCCGGGATACCGCAAGGTTTCCCAGCCACTCGCTACCACTCGCTCGTCGTGCGCGAGGACACCCTTCCGGCCGGCTTCCGGGTCACGGCCCGCGCCCGCGACGACGGCGCGGTCATGGCCATCGCAGACGACGACCGAGGTCTCTACGGGCTCCAGTATCACCCTGAATCCATCCTGACGCTCGCAGGCATGGACGTGCTGCGGAACTTCTTGGATATCACCACCGCCCCGGCCTTGGAACGAACGGTCGGTTCGTCGCCCAAGGACATCACCACCCACTCGCCCCACCCGGAGCGAGCGCACGCAGAGGAGGCGTCATGCTCAAGCCGCTGATCGCCAAGTTGGCCGAGGGCATCGATCTCACCGAGGTCGACGTCATGGAAGCCATGGAGCACATCATGTGCGGGCGTGCTTCAGAAGGGCAGGTGGGAGCCTTCCTCGCCGCCATGCGGCTCAAGGGAGAGACCGTCGACGAGATCGTGGGGGCGGCACGGGTCATGCGCCGTCACGCCACCGCGATCCGCCCTCGGGTGGCCGATCTGGTGGACACCTGCGGCACAGGTGGAGATGCCTCCCACACCTTCAACATCTCCACGGCGAGCGCCTTCGTGCTGGCCGGTGCGGGCAGGCACGTGGCGAAACACGGTAACCGAGCCGTGTCCAGTTGTTGTGGCAGCGCAGACGTGTTGGAGGCGCTCGGCGTCCGCATAGAGGTGCACCCCGACACGGTGTGCACCTGCGTCGAGGAGATCGGAGTGGGGTTCCTGTACGCGCCGCTCCTGCATTCGGCCATGCGTCACGTCGCACCCATCCGCCGCGACCTGGGAATCCGTACCGTGTTCAACCTGCTCGGGCCGCTGACAAACCCTGCCGGCGTGGTCCATCAGGTAGTGGGAGTCTCTCGCCCCGACCACACCCGATTGCTGGCCGAGGCATTGCTTCGGCTGGGGACCCCCCGGGCCATGGTCGTGCACGGATGCGAGGGCCTCGATGAGGTCAGCCTGGCTGGGCCGACTCTCGTCGCGGAGGTGAGGGACGGAGCGGTCACAGAGTACATGATCACACCCGAGGAGGCGGGCATCGCGCGCGCTCCGCTCGAGTCCATCCGCGGTGGCGACGCGCCTGCCAACGCCGCCATCGTAAGGCGCATCCTAACGGGGGAGCCCGGCCCGCCGCGGGACGTGGTCCTGCTGAACGCGGGGGTCGCCCTCCGCTTATCCGGCGCGGCTCGAGACATGCGCGAAGGCGCCGGGATGGCTGCCGACTCGATCGATTCGGGTCGCGCCCTCTCTGCCTTGACAGGTCTCGTGGAGGCGACGGAGCGGGCCGGACTCGTGGATGCCGCGCTATGAGCACACTTCAGGAGATCGTGCGAGACCGACGCAGGCGGGTGGATCTCGACAAGGCCCGAGACCCCCACGCGGAGAGGCCGCCCGCGCCTCACGCCGCAGGGCGGGCTGCGCACTTCCTCGGTAGGCTCGACCCAGATGCTCCCGTCGACACGACCGACCCGTCGCAACCTCCCCGAGGCCGGGCGGTGATCGCCGAGGTCAAGCGGCGCAGCCCTTCACGGGGCGATCTGCGCCCCGGTCTCGATCCGGTGTCGCTGGCACTCGCATACGAGCTGGCCGGAGCCTGCGCCATCTCGGTGCTCACCGAACCCGACTACTTCGGCGGATCGTTCGAAGACCTGGCCGCTGTCAGGCGGGCGGTGCACCTACCGGTCCTCTGCAAGGACTTCGTGGTGGACCCGTATCAGATACTCCGAGCCCGCGCCGCCGGCGCCGATCTGGTGCTGCTCATGGTCGCGGTGCTCGGTCGGGAGACCGAACGCTTCATCACGCTGGCGCGTCGCGCCGGCTTGGAACCCCTTGTCGAGGTGCACACAGGCGCCGAACTCGACATCGCGCTCGCTGCCGGGTCCAGGCTCGTAGGCGTCAACAACAGAGATCTGCACACGCTGCGCGTCGATCTCGATGTCTGCAGGAGTCTGCTGCCTCGCATCCCCACCGAGGTCCTCTCGGTGGCGGAGAGCGGTCTCAAGAGTGCAGCGGACCTTGACGATCTCGCCCGCCACGGCGCCCGCGCCTTCCTCGTCGGCGAGGCTCTGGTGACCGCATCCGATCCGGAAGACGCCCTGCGCGGGCTCGTTCGCGTTGATGCCCCGAACCGTGGACGGACCGCCCCACCATCACCGTATCGGGCAGTGTCCGGCGGGAGCGCCACGTGACCCGGGTCAAGATCTGCGGCCTGACCCGGCGAGACGACGCCCTGAGGGCGGTGGAGGCCGGAGCGGACGCGCTGGGTTTCGTGTTCGCCCTGCGCAGTCGAAGGAAGGCCGACCCCGCCATGGTCGCGCGCATCGTCGCGGAACTCCCCTCCACGGTGACCACAGTGGGGGTCTTCCAGGACCAGCCTCTCGAGGTGGTCCGCGGCACCATGCTCCACTGCGGCCTCGACGTTGCACAACTCCACGGGGCGGAGAATGCCGCCTACATGGAGGGCCTGGCCCTCCCCGTTCTCAAGGCAGTGGGGCTACTCGGCCCCGACGACCTCCGTTCGCTTGCGGGATATCGCTCGCTCGGCGTAGTCCTCCTCGATTCGGCCGTCGTGGAATCGGCGGAGGACGGTCGACGGCGCACTGTCACGGGCGGAACCGGCACCACCTTCGACTGGGCTTGGGCCGCCTCGGCACGCCGATTCGCGCGGATCGTCTTGAGCGGCGGCCTCCGGCCCGAAAACGTCGCCCAAGCGGTGCGGGTGGCCCGCCCCTGGGCGGTCGACGTGGCATCGGGCACCGAAAGCCGGCCTGGTCGCAAGGACCCCGACAAGCTGCGGTCGTTCATCGGGCAGGCGAAGAGAGCCGGGGCCGAACTCGAAGAACCAGCAGCCCCACCACTGGGCGAAGCTGCCGCGACGTGCCCAGGCGGGGAACCGGTTCACGCCTCTGAGGAATGGGGTCGGGTCTTCGTGGCCGACGTGGCCGAGCGGGCCGGTGGAGCCTTCGGTCGACTCGAAGCGGCTCTGCGCGCCCGCCGCGCGGGGGGAGGGAAGTCTGTCGTCCCCTTTTTCGTGGGCGGATACCCCGACCGCGAGACCTTCGGCGAATTGCTCCTTGAGACCCAAAGAACGGGCGTCGAGGCGATCGAGGTCGGGTTGCCCTCTCCGGACCAGGTCTTGGACGGACCCGTCATACGTCGCGCAGTCCGGGAGACCCTCGCCCGAGGGACCACCCCATACGACGTCCTCGCGGATATCGCCCTGGCGAGGAGCCGGGGGCTCACAGTCCCCGTCGCACTCATGGCGTACACGGACCATTTCGCCCGGGCCGCCGGGGCGAGACTGGCGACCGAGGCCGCCGGGAGTGGGGTCGACGGCCTTCTGATCGTCGACCCCGAGAGACCGGACGCGAACGCCCGCCCATCCCACCTACGCGACTGCACATTGGAGACCGTGGTCCTCGTAGGCCCCACCACCTCTCAGCGGCGGTACCGGACCCTCCTCCGAGGGGCACGTGGTTTCGTCTACTGCGTGTCCGTCGAGGGCGGCACCGGCGGAGATACGGCCTCGGCTTCGACGGCCGAGAAGATCGTCGAGCGGGTCCGACGCCACAGCGACCTTCCCGCACTCGTGGGCTTCGGCGTCACCGGGCCAGACACGGCGCGAAAGGTCGCCGCCGTAGCGGATGGAGTGATAGTCGGGACCGCGGTCCTCGAACGCATAGACGAGAACCGCGGAGCGTCTGCCGTCCCCGCCGTCGGGGACTTCCTCCGCGAGATCAGGCGGGCGACATCCTAGCCCGCCGCTCCGACCACCTACAGCCCGAGCGCCAGGTCGGGCCTGACCAGACCGTGGCCCGTGAGGTCGTTCGGCACGGCGCCTAGGGGCAGCGCGGAGTTCTCCAGCGCTGCGCGCACGGCGGAGGCCGACCATCCTGGATTGGCTCCCCAGACCAAGGCGACGGAACCGCTCACGTGCGGCGCGGCCATCGACGTGCCGCTCAGGCTATCGTAGGCGCCACCCCTGTAGGTGGAGTACACGCCGACACCCGGCGCCGCCAGGTCCACCTCGGGACCGCGACTCGACCACCAGGGAACCGTGTCGGAAGCGTCTGTCGCCGCGACTGCCAGCGCCTCGGGGTACGCGCTCGGGTAGTCCACCGCCCCGCCGTCATTACCTGCCGCCGCCACCACGAGGATCCCGGCCGCGAACGCGTCTTTCACAGCCTGCGCGAGAGTAGCGGACGTGTAGTCCGATCCCAGGCTCATGTTGATCACCTGAATGTCGTTGCCGGGGGTGAGGCTGCCCGCGGAATCGCGGTCGGCATGGGTGCCGATGGCCCAATAGACCGCATCTACGATGTCGCTGGTCCAGCCGGAACCGTTATTGTCGAGCGCCTTCACGGCGTAGAGGTCGGCCCCGGGAGCCACCCCGACGACACCCTGAACGTTGTCGGCAGCCGCCACGATGCCGGCCACGTGCGAGCCGTGACCGTTGTCGTCGTCGTAGGAGCGGTTCTTGCGATACTTGCCGGTGGCTGCAATCGCCATGTATCCGCCTTCGATGTTGACCGCAAGATCAGGATGGTCGAGGTCGATCCCCGTGTCGATGACGGCCACGTTCACGCCGTCGCCGCGAGCGCCTGCCGGTGCCGCGAACACCGCGGCCCACACTCCCGGCGCGCCCACGCGCGTCACGCCCCAAGGCACCGTCTGCGCCTGAGGTGGCACGGTAGTGGTGGTGGGTTTGCCCGAACGGTCCGGCTTGGCTGTCGCACGGACTCTGCTATCGACCTCTACGCGCTTCACACCCGCTCTCGCGGCGAGCGCCGCGGCGGCGGCCCGCGAGGGAAGGGTCACTACCGCCACCCGCGCCCCCGCTATCTGCTTGAGTACACCGGCGCCGATCGCCGCAAGTTCCCGATCCATCCTAGGGCTCCCGAACGTGGAGTCGTCGAAGGCAACAATGACCCGTACTTGCCCCGAATGATCGGTACCGCCGGGTCCGGACAATGGCGGCGCCGCCAGACCCACAGCGGCCGCCACGCCGAAGACCAGGATCAAAGAGAGGGCGACCAAGAGCGCACGAGGTGCGGACAACACGGAACGGGACGACAGCCGCCACGGAATCCAATCGCGTCGCGGACCCGGTCGAGGCTCGGAACGGAACATCTCGAGCACCTCCATCCTTCCAAGCGGACGGGCTCAGAAGCACGAGCGCCCGGCGCCCGCACGCAGCTGCCCGCACGCAGCTCACCCACCTCAATGTGACAAATGATATCGGATCGTGTTCCCATCCGCCCCCCCGTTCAAACAGTAGACGACAGCACCGGCCCATACGGGGGCGCGGCCTACGGCGCCCCGACGGATACGAGCGCCTACCCCCGCGGACCGTCAGCTTGTGGTGCCACCTCCCTCTCGGCTAGGATGGTTCGCGATCGAGCGATGCCGGCGGGGGACGGGGGTGAAGGCCATGCATACGAGAGCAGTCGCGTATCTCGAACTGGCCACTGCGGCAGGGATCCTGGGGTTCTGGGTGCTCTTCTTCGCGGGGGCGATGTCCTCCCCCGACGGATCATCGTGGTTCCTCGCGCATGAGCACGCCTTCGTGGCGCCCGACATCGTCTTAGCGGGCGTCCTGCTGGGTGCCGCCATCCAGCTGCTCAGGGAGAAGCCGAGCGGGCGGACGCTGTCGCTCCTCGCGGCCGGCGCCCTGGTCTTCCTCGCCCTCTACGACTTCGGTTTCGAGGTGAGCATCGGCTTCGACCGCACCCCGAGCGACCGGCTGACCACCACGATCATGGATCTCTGGCTCCTCGGACTCGGCGGGCTGCTGGCCCTCCGGCGCTACTAGATCAGCCGGACTATCGCAGCGGCCTCGGCCGACGACGCACGGTCGGCCTACCTGAGCCGGGGAAGTGACTTGGTCTGCTGCCGATCACCTGCTTCACGCATGGCCGCGCTCGCGCGCGGGTAGACCAAGCTGATTGGCGATCACCGAGAGTCGCAGGGCTGCGCCCCTCGAAGGGCGCCGCGGACGGATAGCTGTCACATCAGGGAGGTGCGAACGATGCAATGCCCGAGCTGCACCCGTGAAGTCTCAGACACTGCGTCGTTCTGCCGGCACTGCGGTTGGCGGTTCGCACCCGCCGAAGCTGGAAGCGACGGGACGTGGCCCACCGAGGCCCAACAGCCCCCTGCCGCCGAACAGCCCCCTGCCACGCCGCCGGCGGAGCAGCCTCAGTACACTCCTCCCTATTCACCTGAGCCCCCACACGCGACGGCGTCTCCTCCTCCCCGAGGCGGCGGCCGAGGCCTTCTGATCGGCGTGATCATCGGGCTGATCGTGCTGCTCCCGCTCGCCTCGGCAGCTGTGGCGGTGCTGATGATGGGACGCGACAGCGGGGGCGGCGGACCCACGGCCACCGATGTTACCGCGCCGGCGGAACCACCTTCCACGACCACCGAGAGCACCACGTCCGCCACGACACCCACCACGCGTGCCACCTCCGGCGACGACTACGCGGGGGGCGAATGGGTCGAGATGACCGTGGCCACCCCTCCTGGAGACGCCTACTTCGTCGCGGTCTCTGACAACGCCGCTATCTTCCAGAAGGAAGGTGCCCTCTTCGCGCTTGAGTTCGCGAGCAATCGACTTCAGAAGATCCCCACCCAACTGGAGACAGTCGGCTCGGCCGATATCGATGGAGATCAGCTGGTCTGGTGGGAGGGAACGTATAGCGCCACGGTCGAAGAGTGGGCGGAGCAGGCCGTCTTCGCGTACCGCCTCCCCTCGGGCCCACGCGTTGAACTCGTCGGCACGGAGCATTCGCCCGGATTCCCACTCGTGGCCGGAAGTCGCCTCACCTGGACCCAAGCGCGCCCCTCCACGTACGCGCCCGACGAGATCTGGGAGTTCCCCATCTACGGGATCCGCGTCAATCCAACCGGTCGCCCCAAAGGTAAGGCAGAACTCCTCGTGCCTGCGCCCACAGGATTCGTCCTGGGGGACTCGACGTGGATATACGACCTCTCCCCCACCCACCTCGCGTGGGAGAACCACGATGAGCGCAGCGGTGCCGCATACGGATCGTACGTCCGGGACCTCCGCTCAGGCGAAGAGACGTACTTGGGCCTGGATGCCTGGCGACCTTCGGTGGCCGGCGCGCACGTCGCCTATTGGGACGGCGACGGTCTCTACCTGCGCGACCTGGAGACCGACGAGGTGCGCCTCCTCGATGCCGAGGGCGACTGGCCCGCGCTCGCCGAGTCGTACGTTACGTACCTGCGGCCCTCGACGCGCACCGACACCTCCGCGTGGGACATCGTCACCCTCGGGTTGGCCGACGGCTCCGAGCAGGTGGTGGGACAGCAGACCACACCACCCTGGTTCGGTAGCGCCATATCTGTGGCCACGCGCCACATGGCATACGTCGACGACGACGGACAGCCGCACATCTTCGAGCGGAGAAGCCGCTAGGCGTGGTAGGCTGACCTACTGACAGACGTCAGACCTCGACGGTACGCGCCCAGGGCAGGGGAGGACTCACGTGAGAGTGTTGGTCATCGGAGGCAGCGGGCAGTTCGGCCGCAAGACAGTGGCCCGCCTAGTGGCGGATCCGAAAGTCGATCAGGTGGTCTCGATGGACCTGAATCCACCGGCCGGCTGGTTCATGGAGTCCATCGCGGACCATCAGGACAAGTTCCGCTTCGCCCGGGGCGACATCTCCCAACTCGAGGACATACTCGACATCATCCGCCGCTACGACATCGATCGGCTGGTGAACTGGGCCATGGTGATGTCGCTCGACCCGCTGCCGAGACTCAACACGAAGGTCGGGATCCTCGGCATGTGCAACGTCTTCGAAGCGGCCCGCCTCACCGGGATCACGCGCGTGGTATACGCGAGTTCGGAGACCGTGTACGGGAGCCAGGACGACTACGGTGACCGAGAGGTGGTCGAAGACGACCGGCTGTACATGGGACCCGGCCACTTCTACGCGTACGCCAAGCGCCTCGCCGAGATCATGGCCGACGAGTACTCACAGGTATATGGTCTCGAGTGCACCGGCCTGCGCCCGTGCATAGTGTTCGGTCACGGAGCCTACGCGCCGTTCGTGGTCAAGTGGTTCTCAGACATGGTCTCGGTACCGGCCGTCGGCGAGCCGCTGCACTACGACATCAACGGCAAGAGCCTGTGGTCGCTTCTGTGTCCGGACGACATCGGGGAGTTCACGCGGATCCTCCTGCATGCCGAGTCGTCGCCACATCCCGTGTACAACCTCGGGGGACCTCCCATGACTCTGCGCGACCTAGCGGATGTCGTGCGTTCCTACCTTCCCGATGCGCGGATCACATTCGGCGACGAACAAGGGCGCGAGGAACTGCCGTATCTGGTGAGCTGTGCCCGGGCCAAAGAGGACTTCGGCTTCTCGGTCATGCCTATCGAGGAAGCCGTGTTGATCCACATCAACGATGCGCGCCAAGAAGCGGGGCTGCCGCTCGTGCAGCCCTAGGACCCTCGCTGCGTTCGCCTCGACCGTCGGCCGGAACCACCGGACCGACGGTCGAGCGTCAAGGTAGGATCAATCGAATACCAGGACCGGCTTGATGGTCGCGCCCGAAGAGGCATCCGCCGCGGCCTGCTCGATGTCTTCGAACGGATAGCAGCGGATCAGGCGCTCGAGCGGCAGCTTGCCTTGCCCGTGCAGATCTACGAGCGCGGGGATGAAGGACTCCGGCGTGCTCGCTCCCTCGGTGACGCCCACCACGCGCCGGCCGTCGAGCATGAACTGCACATCTATCGGGAGGGTCGACCCCGTCGGCGGGGCCCCCACCAGAGCACACGTTCCAAGCGGCGCGAGCACCTGCACCGCTTGGCCGGCGACCTCGATGATGCCCGTGCACTCGATAGTGTAGTTCACACCCTGCCCCGCGCTCAACTCGCGCACGGCCTCCACCACAGAGGCATCTCGCGCGTCGACGACATGAGTGGCCCCCAACTCCAGAGCGAGTTCAAGACGGGAGGGGACCACGTCGACCGCGATGATCTGAACGGCGCCCGTCAGGGCCGCCCCCATGATCGCCGCGAGCCCCACCCCTCCGACGCCGAAGACCACGACAGAGCTACCGGGCTCGGGGCACAGTACGTTGAGCACCGTCCCAACACCTGTCTGGATGCCGCAACCCAAGGGTGCGAGCGTCGCCAGAGGAGCGTCGTGGGCGACCTTCACCAGACTCCGCTCATCGATCAGGGCATGCCGCGCCAGCGTGGACTGGCCGAAGAAGTGCGCGTTGATGGGGGCGCCGCCCTGATGGATGGTGTAGCTGCCGTCCGAACGCGTGCCGCCGATGAGATTCGAGGGTATGAACGTGTGACAGTACGCCGGTTCGCCGCCCGTGCAATTGGCGCACTGCCCGCACGAAGTGAAGGTGGCCAGCACGTGATCGCCAGGAGCGACACGCTTCACCGCGGAACCCACCGCCTCCACGACCCCAGCGCCTTCATGCCCCATCACGCCCGGGAGCGGGAACGGGATATAGCCGGCTCGAACCGAGAGATCGGTGTGGCAGAGGCCGGTGGCCACCATCCGCACCAGCACTTCGTCCGCGCGGGGCTCGTCAAGGACCACGTCTTCGAGCGAGAACGGCCCGCCCGCTTCGTGAACGACGGCGGCGATGGTCTTCATTGTCTCTCCTCCACTCGACTGGACCTTCGCTTCTGCGACGAATCGCGAGCGCCTATCCTCCTCCGGCAGGCGGTACCACCAGGACTTCGTCACCATCCTGCACGACGGTCTCTACCCCCTCAAGGACGCCGATGTCCCGCCCGTTCAGCATGATCCGCAGGTGACCCTGCGGCCTACGGTCCTCGGGCCGGAGAAGCGCCGGAACCGCCTGGTCTCCCATCAGATCGGCCATGCGCACGAGCACATCCAGCACGCGACTGCCCGCCGGCAGCTCCAACTCGACTTCCCGGCTTCCGAGAAGCGACGCAAGGTGCATGACCGTGCGCGCCGTGATCCGCATCACGCCACCGCTCGGCTGCTACACACCCAGGTCGTCCGCGACGGAGGCCAACCCGAGTTCCTCAAGCTTCGCCCGCGTGGGCGTGCCGGTGGCCACATCCCAGCCACGGGCCGTGTAGTAGTCGTCGAGCATGAGGTCCAGGTCCTCCTGGGGAATGTGATGCCCTTTGGACCCACCAACGAGCAGGGGCTCGTTCATGAGCCGGTCGGGCAGCGTGTCGTCCTTGCGCGAGAACCCCTCACGCGCGTTGAAGGCTCGAGCGAGGTTGTTGACGCGCTCGCCCACCTGGAACACCTCCTCGGCCGTGAAGCTGACGCCGGTGAGCGAGGTGAGCAGCGCCGCGGCGTTCTCGGCCGCGACGGCGGGAACCGCCATGTCGAGGAGGAAGGCACACATGGTCGGGCAATCGCACGTGGCCGTGCGCATGTCCTGATTCCACTTGCAGAGCTCCCCCTTACCCTCGAGGGCGAAGCGATCCACTTCCTTGGGTATCGGGATGCCGAAGATCTCCTGGAAGGCGTACCCGCGGTTGTGATCTGCTCCGGTGTACGAGGTGGCGTAGTTCAGCCCGTGGGCTTTCGCCCCACGCACGTCATAGGCGGGCAACTCGAGGCCCTTCACGTGCATCGCGTAGTAGGCCGCGTCACCGCCGATGCGCTCGGCGGCTTCCTTCACCCCATCGGCCAGCAGGTCGCCGATGCCGTCCCTGTACGCCATCTTCTCGAGAAGCGCCATCATCGCGCGGTCGTTGCCGAAGGAGATGTCGAGGTCGCCGCTGTCGATGGCGGAGAGCGCGCCCCGCTCGGAGAGTTCCATGGCGAAGCCTATCGTGACGCCGGCGGACATCGTATCGAGGCCGAGTTCGTCGCAGAGACGGTCCGCGGCGATGATGGCGTCCATGTTGTCCACTCCGCACTGAGTGCCAAGGGAGTAGAGACTCTCGAACTCGGGGCCCTCGGCCATGATGCCGGTATAGGGCGCGTTCCGGGCCAGCTTCAACTGGCTACACGCGACAGGACAACCCTGACACGGATTCCTGCCCACGGTGACGGCCTTGCCTGCCTCGGTGCCCAATTCGTCCACCGGGACGAACTCGCCCGTAGCCTGCCAGTTCTTGGCGGCCAGCATCCCCATGGCACCCAGAACATCCACCACCATCGGCGTACCGATCTTCGCGAACGCAGAGTACAGGACGGGACTCTCCCGCATGTGTTCGCGGAAGGAGGAACGGGCGGTCTTGTAGGCATCGGGGTCGGCGACCGCGATCTCCCCATGACCGCGCACAGCGATGGCCTTCAGGTTCTTGGAGCCCATGACGGCCCCCAAACCTTTGCGGCCCGCGGCCCGGCGCTCGTTGATGATGCACGCCAAGCGACTCAGGTTCTCGCCCGCCGGCCCGATACACGCGATCCGGTATCCCTGGTCTTTCAGCGAGTCCTTGATCATCTGCTGACAGTCGGACGTGTGCGTGCCCCACAACCCCGCCGCGTCCCTGAACTGCACGTCGCCGTCGTTGATGGTCACGTACATGGGCGAGGCGGCTGTGCCCTCCACGATAAGGGCGTCGTACCCCGCGAACTTGAGCTCCGCTGGGAAGAAGCCTCCGGTGGTGGCCATGCCCACAGCCCCCGTCAGCGGGCTCTTGGAGGTGACGGCCATCCGACTGGCGCAGGGTGTGTCGCTGCCCGAAAGCGGCCCCGATGCGAAGATGAGCTTGTTGTCCGGCCCCAGCGGATCCGCGCCCGCGGGCACCTCATCATAGAGCGTCTTGATGCCGAATCCCGCGCCACCGATATAGCCCTTCGCGAACTCAGGAGAGAGTTCCTCGGTGTGCGCCTCTTTGCGGGAAAGATCAACCCGCAGGATCTTCCCAGTGTATCCCCCCTGCAACATGAGACTCCCTCCCTTTGTGCCCTTGACCCAGTGCCCCGACCAGTCTCGGCAAACAGAAAAAGCACCCCCCGCGCGGCTCCATCTCCGCGTCGGGAAGCGCCTTCACTTCCGCGATAGACGATACAACCCGCCATGGAGGGTGTCAAGGAACCCGGCGCCTGCAGCCGCGTTACGAAGGTGGCGGTCGCGGCCGCGCTACGAAGCCGGGGTCTTCGCGAGCAACGTGATCACCGCCTCTGCGATGTCCGCCATCTTCTTGTTCTTGTCCATGCTGAGCTTCTGGATACGCCTGAACGCCTCCGCCTCACTCAGCCCTTCATGCGCCGCGAGCAGGGCTTTCGCGCGATTGACCAGCTTGCTGGCGCGGATGGTCTCCTTGAGCGACTCATTCTCGTCGCGCAACGTGCGCAGCTCCGCGGAATGGGCCATCGCCAGGTGTAGGGCGGGCAGCAGGTTGATCGAATCGAACGGCTTCACGAGGTAGGCTTTCGCCCCGAGTTCGATCGCCCGTTCAATGACGGACCTCTCGCTGAAAGCCGTGAGGATCACCACGGGTCGGATCCGCTCACAGTTCATGAGACGTAGCGCCTCGAGTCCATCCGTACGGGGCATCTTGACGTCAAGGAAGACGAGGTCGGGATCGAGGCTGCGCGCCAGACGCACGGCCTCGTCGCCGTCGCCGGCTTCGCCCACCACCTCGTGCCCCAGGCCTTCGAGCATCTCGCGAAGATCCATGCGGATGATGGATTCGTCGTCGGCTATCAAGATCCGCAGCATCTGCACCTGACCGTCCACCTAGACTTGCACCGGGTCCCCAGGGAAGGTGATCCGGGCTTCCATTCCGGGTTCCGCCCGGCACACGGCGAAGTTCCCACGAAGCTCACCCCCGACGATAGTCCCGATGAGTTGCAGCCCGAGACCTTGGTCACGTGCGAGATCGAAGCCCACGGGAGGGCCGTCGCCGTCGTCTCTCACGACAAGCGTAACCGCTCCGTTCTCCTGACCCAAGCGGACCGTGATCGTGCCCTCGGTGCGGTCTCGGAATCCATGCTTGAGCGCGTTCCCCAGGAGTTCGCTCACCACGACCGCCACGTTCGTGGCTTGTTGTGAGTTCAACGCGAGGCCCGGTTGACCCTCGACGGACACCGCTATCTCTTGATTCGGCCCGGACATCGCCCGGAGCACGAAATCGGACACGTTCTGCACGATGGACACCGGATCGACCAACCCAGAATGCCTCTCCGAAAGCACCTCATGGACGACGGCGATGCTCAGAATACGCCGAATACTACTCTCGAGAGCCTCCTTGGCCGACGGGTCGCCCAAGCGACGCAGCTGCAGATTCAGCAGACTGGCAATGATCTGCAGGTTGTTCTTCACCCGATGGTGCATCTCGCGGGCCACGTTGGATTCACGATACCGCACGTACATCTCGGCCATGACGGCAAGGGGCATCGAGAGGTAGTTCAAGAATGCCATGCCCCGGGGAACGGCGTCCGTTGCGAATCTCAATACCAGCGCACCGTTGGCCCGGTCTTTGAGGAGCAGGGGGGCGACGATCCGTACTGGGGCGACGATCCGTACTGCGTCGACGTCGACGCTCCGCTCGATCACCCGAGACTCCATTGCGCGGGCCGCGAGCCGGGCCTCGATCACGAGTTCTTCCGCCCCACCGTCCCTACCCACTAGCTCGGGGGCTTCCCCGTTCAACCACAGCGAGAAGCCGTGGGCGCCCATGTGCCGTTCGATGACGGTGGCGATGTTGGTCAACGCCGCGCGGTTGTCGTCTGCAGTGACGATCTCCCGGGCGATCACATTCACCGTCTCGATCTCGCGTGCCTGTTCCTCGATGGTGCGCTCCATGATGACCCGGTGGACCGCACGGGCCACCAGGTCGCAGATGCTGGCCGCCACCTCCATACTGAGCAGAGGCTCGCCGGCCTCGAGTTCCAAGAAGCCCAGGGGCCGCCCC
The DNA here is from genome assembly GCA_018830645.1 of Actinomycetota bacterium. Classification (GTDB taxonomy): domain Bacteria; phylum Actinomycetota; class Thermoleophilia; order RBG-16-64-13; family RBG-16-64-13; genus JAHJSA01. The sequence continues at coordinate 131,894 of JAHJSA010000013.1, read as the reverse complement.
ATGCTCATGAGGGGTAGCACGGAGCTGCCGGCGCGGCCCCGCGGGGGAGTCGCGAGCCGTTCGCGGCCGGTGGCTCCCATCACATCAACGTGGAACCGCGCACGCGACGCGCCCGTCAGCTCGCCGATGATGCGCTCGTAGCGACCGAGGCGGTCGGGCCAGTTGTCCTTGTCCAGCACAATCGCGTTGGCAGCTCGTACGGCCGCCAGCTCCCGGGTGCGCCCCTCCAGCTCGGCTTCTATCTCCTTGAGGGCGTTCGCGTTGCGACGCGTCGCCGCCGCCAGGGGATCGAGTTTGTCGCCGATCACCAAGGCGACGACCGACTGATTGCAGTAGATGGGCAGGCCCTCGTCGCTCAGACCGTACTCCCCGGCCGTCTGAAAGCCGGCGACCGCGGCTCCACCCGTGACTCGGCGCAGGAACCGCTCATCGACCCGAGGTTCCCGCTCGTTGTTGCCGAACAACAGCGAGCATGCGAACAGGAACACCGCCGCCGGGTCCCGCACGTGACCGATGTCGATGGCTTTTGAGACGGCGTCGGAGGCCGCCGACTGCTGCTTCTCCAGGTCCATCTCCATCACGGTGATGGCCTGCATGCCCTGCATGTTCGGGCCGAACTGAACGGAGCCGTCTCCCAGGGCTCTCTCGAGAACGAGAAGGTGATGCTCGCCGTAGACGTCGGCGGCGCCGAAGGGCGTGCGCGAGAAATCGGTGCTCTGGTCGTCGACTCCGATGGAATCCACTCCCATCAGGTCGGCGCAGACGTCGGCGGCGGGCCGATCGTCGATCTCGTGCACCACATGGCCCTCCGCGCGGGTGACCACAGCGCGCCGCTTCGTCGGCCTGAACCCATGAGCGACTCCCACCCCGAACAAGAGATCGGACTCCACCACGGCCAAGACGACGGCATCGCGGTAGGCCTGGCCGTTAGCGATCTGGAAGTTGCTCACGGCAAGGTCGGGCGTGCTCGAGTTCCCGCCCACGATGGGCACTCGCCCGAGTGTGCCGCGTTTCAGGAACCCCTGGATCTCGTGGCCGAGCGAAGGCTGGTCGAGCGTCTTGCCCGGCGAGAAGAGCATCACGAACAGCGGCGAGAGCCCGGAGGCGGGGTGTGCGAAGTAGAACGGTCGGCCGACCTTCGGCCCATCGCGGAAGTACGCGGCTGATCGACCCCGGGGAAGCGCGGCCCGCGTCGCCGCCTGCCAATCGCCCGAGACGCCCTCGCCCACTCCCACTTCCGCGCTCAGGTGTGGAGACGCGAGGATGCTCACCACGATCGAGTCCGCGAGGGGGGCGCCGCAGATCTCGCCGGCGCTGGACGCACCGATCATCGGGTAGTCACCCACGACAGCAGCCACGCCGCTCGCGACCGCTTCCGGGTCGAACCGAGCAGATGCGAACACGGTCACGAGAGAAGGCCGGAAGACCCGGAGCCGGCTCATGCAGAGTTGAGCCGCTTGGGCCGCGACCGTCGCCGCATCGGTGCCCGAAGCGGCGGCAGAACCTACTTCGAGGTATCGACCCACAAGCGCCCCCCGGTCACCCGTCATCTGTCGCCACGGACCTCTGTAGAGTAGCATCTGGAATCGGACGTGCCCGGCGACAGGGCGGGACACCCGAGGCGCGGGCGCACAAGACGCGGACCCAAGAGGGGGACATGGGCAGACTGACCGACAAGGTGGCAGTGATTACGGGAGCGGGTTCGGGAATCGGCTTGGCGGCGGCAAAGCGCTTCGCCGGCGAGGGAGCGAGCGTCCTGGTGGTCGATCGAGACGAGGCGGCAGCCGACCGGGTCGCAGCCGCGATCGGCGACGCGGCGAGTCCGTACGCGGCCGACGTGCGCCGCCCGGAAGAGGTAGAAGACGCCATGGCCGCGGCAGCCGAACGCTTCGGTGGCATCGACATCGTCCTGGCCAACGCGGCCGTGTGGGGCACGACGTCCGCGCTGGACTCCTATCCGGATGAGACCTTCGCCGAGGTGCTCGAGGTCAACGTCACCGGCGCGTTCCTCACGCTGAAGTACGCCGTCCCTCACATGAAGACTCGGGGCGGGGGCAGCATCGTCATCACGTCGTCGGTCACGGGGATGATGGGCAACCCGGGGAACGTCGCCTACAGCGTGAGCAAGACCGCGCTCATCGGCCTCATGCGCGTCGCCGCCGTCGAGTACGCAGCGGCCGGGATCCGCGTCAACACGGTGAACCCAGGGCCCACCGAGACCCCGTTCACCAGGCTGCTCGAGCAGGGGATCAGCCCTGAACGCCCCGCGGGGGCTCAGGCGCTGATCCAGGATGGGATCCCTCTCAAGCGCTATGCCGCCCCGGAAGAGGTAGCCGAACTCATGCTCTTCCTCGCCTCCGACGAGAGCGGTTTCTGCACCGGCGGGATCTACATGATCGACGGCGGTATGCACATGGCTTGAGGCGTCAGGCGTCAGGCGCCGGGCGCCCGGAGTCGGGTGCTTGGCGTCAGGCGCCGTACTCCCGGCCGAAGACGTCGACCGCCTTGATCGCGTTGAAGATGACCCGGTGGTCGTAGTACCTGCCGAGCTCGTCGGGCTGCGAGGACGCTCCGGCCATGGAACTGATCAGCACGACGTCGCGCGCCGCGGCGAGCGCCACCCGCTCTATCACCTCGTCCGAGGTGTCGGTGAGCGTAAGCTCCTCGAGGGTGGTGGGAAGGCCTACCGCGCGGCAGAAGTCGAACACCGTCTTGAGGAACTCGGGCGGCCGTCCTTCGAGCATCAACTGTGTGAGCGTGCCGTACGCCACCACTTCGCCGTGGTATCGGGGCGAGGCGAAGAACTCAGCGACGTGGTAGAAGCCGTGGCCCACCGCGTGAGAGCCGGAGATGCCGCCACTCTCGAAGCCGAGCCCGCTCAGAAGGATGTTGGCCTCTACGACCGCTTCAAGGCCGGGACCCGCCACCCCCGCGTCCGCCTCACGTTTGGCCTGGACTCCGTAGGTCATCAGTAGGTCGAAGCACAGCCGGGCGAGGGCTTGTGCGGCGCGTGTGCTGTGGGAGCGGGTGACTACCGCCGGTGAGCCGGTGCGGAGGCACATGTCCGCCTCGAAGTAGGTGGCCAGGGCGTCGCCCATGCCCGCCACCAAGAGGCGCACCGGAGACGCGGCGATGACGGTAGTGTCCACGAAGACCATCGCCGGGCTGGAGGGGAAGAGCATGGTGGCTTCAACCACGTGGTCGTCCGTGTAGACCAGGGATACCGATGATGTGGATGCGTCACTGGCCGCGACGGTGGGGACGTTGATGCACGCGACTCCCGCCCCGAGGTCGGGGATGTGCTCCGGCGGCACCATCTCTACGTTCAAGGCCGATCTCGTGGCGGCCGCCCGACCCGCGTCCAGGACCTTGCCGCCCCCGCAGTTGATGATCGCGTCGTGTCCGCCCTGGATACAGACGTTCTTGATCCGCTCGATCTCCACGCGGGTGCACTCACCCCCGAAGTCCACGAAGGCGTGGGCGAGCCCCCTCGCCTCAAGGCTCCGCGTGATAGCCGCTCCCACGGCCTTCTTCGCGCTCGGCGAGACGAGGATGAGAGGGTTCCGGAGGCCAAGGATCTCCAGTTGTTCCCCCATATGGTCGAGAGCGCCGGGTCCTTGAACGTACCGGCCCGGAGCCAGCATCACCTTCAGCGTCATGGTCACACTCCCCTTTCGCTCTTCAGTTCCGTCTCGAACACCGCCCCGAACGCCCGTCTGAGTTCCCGGCCCACCTGTTCCAGGGTGATCGTCCGGCCCGAAGCCCGTTCGAGCGAGGTCACCGCCCGCCCGTGGATCCCGCAGGGCACGATCAGATCGTAGTGCGGCATGTACGGGCTCACGTTGAGAGAAGCGCCGTGCATGGTCACCCAACGCCGCACCCCGAGCCCGATCGCGCCGAGCTTGCCTTGAGAACACCACACCCCTGGATAGTCAGGGTCTCGGTACGCAGGCACCCCGATCGCGCAGGCGGCGCGGATCATGATCTCCTCAAGACGGCGTGCGTGAGCGTGAACATCCCGCCCATACCCGGCGAGATCCACGATCGCGTAGCACACGAGTTGACCCCACCCATGGTAGGTGACGTCGCCGCCGCGATCAGCCTTGTGCACGGCGATCCCCGCCGCGGCCAATCCGTCGGCATCCACGAGGACGTGCTCCGCCTTCGCTGCGCGGCCCAGCGTGAAGCACGGGTCGTGCTCCACCAGCATCGCTATGTCGGGGATCTCACCAACACGTCGGCGCGCAGCCAGCTCGAGTTGGAGCCGGTTGGCTTCCTCGAATCCCAACCTGCCCTTGTCCACCCACAGCGCTTCGCGCCGCTTGATCCTCGCCACTTCGTCCCCCAGGTCGGGGTACAACGTAGCAGACAGCGCGGCGAACTCAAAACACGCCCTCCCCCGCGCCTTCCGATTCGCCGACCACCAGGACAAGACCGGCCGCGATGGGCGCAAACTGTACTCAGACGTCAGTCCTTGCACTGCCCCACACACGGTGGTAGTTTGGGGCACCTTGCAGGACTCGCAGTGGACGGGGGGACACATGAGCGGACGGTTGCAGGACAAGGTGGCTGTCATCACGGGTGGGGGCACCGGTATCGGAGCGGCCACAGCGCGCAGGTTCGCCGCCGCGGGAGCGAAGGTCGTGGTCACCGGGCGTCGGCTCGAACCCATCGAGGCAGTAGCTCGAGAAGTGGGGGGGATCGCGCTGGCGGGCGACGTGAGCGACGCGGCACACTGCGACGCGCTCGCGGCGTTGGCGGTGGACACCTACGGCGGCCTCGACATCCTGGTGGCGAACGCCGGAGTGGAGCTCTTCGGCTCCGCCGTCGATGTGGACCTCGACCAGTGGCGCGAGGTGCTCCGCGTCAACTTGGATGGCGTGCTGTTCTCGGCGCGCTCCGCACTTGGGCCCATGCGAAAACGAGGTGGCGGAGCCATCGTAGTGATGGGCTCGGTGGCGTCGTTGTTCGGGGTGCCCTCGTTCGTCTCCTACGTGACCAGCAAGCATGCGGTCATCGGACTGATGCGCTCCCTGGCCGTGGACTACGGACCCGAGGGCATCCGGGTCAACGCGGTCTGCCCCGCCTTCACGCGCACCGAGATGGGCGACAGAGCCCTGGAAGCGATGGGCGGACAGGTAGGGCTGACTCTCGAAGAGGCGGCGCTCCGAGCCACCCGGAACTATCCGCTCCGCCGCACCGCGGAGCCGTCAGAGGTGGCGAGTGTCATCGAGTTCCTCGTATCCGATGACGCGTCTTTCGTCACTGGAGCCACCATCCCGGTGGACGGCGGCGCCTGTATCGTTGATCTGGGCATGGCCGAGTTCTCAGGCTGACGCGTGATCCGTGTACCTGCCGAACCTGAATCTCTAGACATCGATCCGGCGCGCACCGCCGTGATCGTGGTAGACATGCAGAACGCCTTCGCCAGCAAGGGCGGGATGCTCGAACTGGCGGGCATGGACATCACCGGCGCGGACGAGGTTGTCGAGGTGAACCACCGGGTCCTCGCTGCGGCCCGAGCCGCGGGCATCGACGTGGTCTTCCTGCAGATAGGCTATGACGCCGAGCAGACCAACGCCGGCGGCCCCGCATCGCCGAATCCCATGAAGGAGCTTGCGCTGTGCTTGATGCGGGCTCGGCCTGAGCTGCGCGGGAAGGTCCTCACCTACGGAACCTGGGATTTCGAGGTGGTGGATCGGTTGAAGCCGGAACCGGGCGACCTCGTGGTGTACAAGACCCGCTACAGCGGCTTCGCCGGCACCAACCTCGACCAACTGCTCCGCGTGCGAAACAAGCGCCACCTGATCTTCACCGGCATCGCAACGAACGTCTGCGTCGAGTCGACGCTGCGCGACGCCTACTTCCTCGAATACTGGCCCTTGCTCGTCAGCGACGCGTGCATGCAGGCCGGACCGCCCACGGCGCATGACGCCACCATCTTCAACGTGAGCACGTTCTTTGGCTGGGTCACCACCAGCGAACCGCTGCTGGAGGCCCTCTCAGCGAGGACCGAACACGAAGGAGGACACGCATGTCGATGAGCCAGGAGCAACTACTCCAGGTGTTCCGCTGCATGGTCAAGATCCGCGAGTTCGAGAACCGCGCCCACGAGGTGTTCCTCGCGGGTGAACTCCCGGGCTTCCTCCACCTCTACCTCGGCGAGGAGGCCATCGCGGCGGGGGTCACGGCGGCGCTTCGCGCCGACGACTGGGTAGCCAGTTCCCACAGGGGCCACGGCCACCTGATCGCGAAGGGCGGCGATATCCGTCTGATGATGGCCGAGATCTTCGGACGCTCGACGGGCTACTGCAGGGGCAAAGGCGGCTCCATGCACATCGCCGACCTCGATCTCGGCATCTTGGGCGCCAACGGCATCGTGGGCGGCGGCATCCCGATCGCCACCGGCGCCGCCCTGGCGTGCCAGTACCGAGGCACCGACAGCGTGGTTGTCAGCTTCTTCGGCGACGCCGCCTCGAATCGAGGCACGTTCCACGAGGCCGTCAACATGGCGGCCGTGTGGGATCTTCCGGTCATCTTCGTCTGCGAGAATAACCTCTACGGCGTCTCCACCTGCCAGCGAGATCACATGAGGATCACCGATGTCGCCGAACGGGGGGCAGCGTACGGTATCCCGGGAGTCGTGGTCGATGGCAACGACGTGGAGGCGGTCTACGAAGCCGCTGTGACGGCCGTCTCATTGGCGCGGCAAGGCGCCGGTCCGACCCTCCTGGAGTGCAAGACGTGGAGACATCAAGGGCATTTCGTCGGCGACCCCTGCGCCTATCGGGACCCAAGCGAGCACGAGGAGTGGATGGCGAAAGACCCCATCCTGCGCGGAACTCGATTGCTGATCGAGCAAGGCCTCGCCACAGAAGAGGCCATCGCGCGCCTCACCTCCGAGATCAAGGCGGAGATCGAGGAAGCCATCGAGTTCGGCCGCTCGAGCCCGTGGCCGGACGAGGCGGACCTGCTCACCGACGTCTACAGCGAGTGAGGGGGACGGCGCATGGGAACTGACACCGTTTCGACCAAGACCATGACCTACGCCCAGGCGATCTGCGACGGCATCGCCGTCGAGATGCGGCGCGATCCCGACGTCTACGTGGTGGGTGAGGACGTGGGCATGTTCGGTGGAGGCCTCGGTGTGACCCTGGGCCTTCTCGACGAGTTCGGTCCGAGGAGAGTGCGCGATACGCCGCTCTCGGAGACGGCGATCGTGGGCCACGCCGTGGGCGCGGCGGCGGCCGGCCTGCGACCGGTGGCCGAGATCATGTTCGACGACTTCCTCGGGATCGTCATGGATGAGCTCGGGAACCAGGCAGCCAAGGCCCGCTACATGTTCGGCGGCAAGGTCAAGATCCCCATGGTCCTCAGAGCCTCGTGCGGCGCCGGCATCAGAGCCGCGGCGCAACACTCGCAGTCTCTGGAGGCCTGGTGCGCGCACGTGCCGGGCCTCAAGACGGTCGCCCCGAGCACACCGGCGGACGCGAAGGGCCTGATCATCGCCGCCATCCGCGACAACAACCCCGTGGTCTTCCTTGAGCACAAAATCCTGCTCGGAATAGCGGGGGACGTGCCGGAGGGCGAGTACATCGTGCCTATCGGCAAGGCGGCGGTCAAGCGGGAGGGTGATGACGTCACGTTGGTCACGTGGTCGGCCATGGTCCCCCAGGCAGAACGGGCGGCCGAGCTACTGGCCGAACAAGGGGTCAGCGTGGAGGTCATCGACCTGCGCACGATCGTGCCTCTCGACAAGGAGGCCATCCTCGAGTCTGTGGCCAACACGCATCGGCTCGTAATCGTGCACGAGGCGGTGCGGACCGGAGGGTTCGGCGGAGAGATCGCCGCCATCGTGGCCGACGAGGGCTTCGACCTGCTGGACTCGCCCATCAAGCGGGTGACGGCGCCCGACACTCCAGTGCCGTTCAGTCCGGTGCTGGAAGACGCCTACCTGCCCAGCGCCGAGAAGATTAAGGCTGCCGTGCTCGACCTGATGTAGGCCCGACGAACGACGCGCACCGAACTCCAAGGAGAGACGACCACCGTGGCTACTTCGATCGTGATGCCCAAGCTCGGCCTCACTATGACCGTGGGAGCCGTGGCGCTCTGGGTCGCCGATGAGGGGCAGCGGGTTGCCGTGGGGGACGTCATCGTAGAGATCACCACGGAGAAGATCACGTACCAGGTGGAGGCTCAGGTAGCCGGCGTCCTGCTCAAGATCGTGGTGGAAGAGGGAGAGGTCGCTGTCGGGACGACGATCGGCGTGATCGGGGAGCCCGGCGAGGACATCACAGCCTTACTCGGGGGGCGCACGGAGTTCTCCCCGGGAGGTGACGCCCTCGGCGCCCAGGTCGCACCCACCGGCGGCGCCGTCCCGCCCGCCGTCCCGCCCGCCGTCCCGCCGGTGAGCCCACCCGCCACCCCGCCCGCGCCACGTGCGACCCCCGCAGGCGAGCGTCCCACCCAGGCGGGAGCCCGCGTCCTCGCGTCGCCCGCCGCGCGGAAGCTCGCGGCGGAACTCGGCGTCGATCTCGCCACGGTCTCCGGCTCGGGCCCGGGGAACCGCATCACCATCGACGACGTGCAGGCGGCGCACGAGGCAGGCGTGCCTGGCGCCGCCCTGGCTCCGCCCCAAGCCGGCGCCGCACCGGGCGCCGCAGCGACCGTCGCACCCGCTGCCGTCGCACCCGCTACGCACGGTGCCGACGTGGGTGGGCGGACCACGCGAACGGTGCGCCGCACGATCGCCTACACCGGGATGCGCCGCACGATCGGCGAGCACATGACCGCGAGTCGCGACACCTCGCCCACGGTCACACACCATGTGCGGGCCGATGTGCACGAACTGATCGAATCCCTCACCCGGGTCAACGAGGGGCGTTCCGGCGGCGACCAAGTGTCGGTCACCGCCGTCGTAGTCAAGGCGGTCGCGGCGGCCATCGAGACGCAGCCCGCGATCAACGCGACGCTCGCGGGCGACGAGATCCACGTGTGGCGGGAGATCGACATCGGCGTGGCCGTGTCGGTGCCCGACGGGCTGATCGTACCTGTGATCAGGGACGCGAACCTGAAGGGGGTTGTCGAGATCACCGGCGAGCTCCAAGACCTCGCTCGGCGTGCGCGCGAGGGCGTTCTACTGCCCGACGAGGTGAGCGGAGGCACCTTCACCGTGACCAGCCTGAGCGGCTACGGTTCCGTTGACTGGTTCACCCCGATCATCAACCAACCCGAGGCGGCCATCCTCGGCGTGGGGCGCGTGATCGATGATGTCATCGCGGTCAACCGCTCGATCGTGGTGCGCCACACGGTGGGGCTCTCGCTCACCTTCGATCACCGGATCGTCGATGGAGTTCCCGCGGCGGAGTTCCTGAAGGCGCTGCTGGACCGGCTTGGAGACCCCGAGGCCATCCTGGCGTAGAACCTAGCCGGTCGGCCCGCACTCGACGCGGGACTGGAGCAGACTCCAACCTTCATCCACCTCGGCTTGGAGTTGGGCGATCTGCTCGGGGCTCAGGTGGCGGAACCGCTTCTGCCCCTCGAAGTATCGTTCCACGGGCACGCCCTTGGAGCCGTGGTTGATCGTGTAGCGCACGCCGTCCTCGACCTCGATCAGAGGGAAGACCCCCGTCTCCACCGCCAAGCGCGAGATACCCACCGCCGCATTCTCGGGCAGTCCCCATCCGTCGATACACGGCGTGAGCACCACGATGAAGCGCATGCCCTTCATGTCACGCGCTTTGGCCACCTTGCGCGCCAAGTCGTCGGGGTAGCCTACGGTGGCGGTAGCCACGTAGGGGATGCGGTGAGCCGCCATGATCTCGGCGATGTTCTTCTTCCCGGTGAGCTTGCCCCCTGGGGTGGAGGCCGTCGAGGCCAAGTGTGGCGTCGAACCGGACTTCTGGGCGCCGGTGTTCATGTAGCCCTCGTTGTCCATGCACACGTACACCATGTCTTCGTTGCGCTCGGCCGCGCCGGACAGCGCCTGGAAGCCGATGTCGTAGGTGCCGCCGTCGCCGGCCATCACCAACACGTTCACGCCGTCCTTCCCCTGGCTCACGAGCGCCCGCTTGATGCCGGCGGCCGCGGCGGCGCTGGACTCCAAGGTTCCGTGCACGATGGGCACGTGCATGGAACTGTTGGGCTGCAGACCGGCGATGATGGCGATGCACGAGGGAGGTACGACGGCGATGGTGCGTGACCCCATCGTGTTGATGACGTAGCGCACCGCGAGCGCCTCGCCACAGCCCGCACAGGCGTGATGCCCCGAGAGGAAGACGCCGGCCTCATCGATCTCGTAGTTGGTTCTCATCGACGCCACACCGATTGTGGAACGGGCTCCTCGGCCAAAGCCTCGCGCGTCAGCTCCTCGATCCGCTTGGGTGAGACGTTCACCCCGCCCACGCCGGCCATGTAGCCGTGCACCTTGGGCAGGCCGTCCATGCCGCACAGGGCGGCTTTCAGCTCCTGGTGAAGGATGCCACCCGCGCCTGGGGAGAAGTTCCGCTCGATCACTACCAACTTCGGCACCCCGGTCACCGCCTCGCGCATGGCCTCGATCGGGAAGGGCCGGAACAACCTCAGCTTCACCAACCCCGCGGCCACGCCGGCCGCACGGAGAGCGTCCACCGCGACCCGGGCCGTCCCGGCCATCGCACCGAAAGCCACGATCGCGATCTCGGCCTCCTCCATGCGGTAGCGCTCCACGATGCCGTAGCTGCGCCCGAAGGCGCGGCCGTACTCCGCGTCGGCTTCCACGGCAAGCGCCGGCACGGTGTCCATCGACCCGCCCACCGCCTCGCGGAAACGATAATAGAGTTCCTGGTTCACCGGGTTGCCCCACGACCGGCCGATATCCGGATCGAGCCGGATGGCGGGATCGAACGGCGGAAGATAGGCATCGACCGCGGCCTGCGCCGGTACGATCACCGGCTCCAGCGAGTGTGAGATGTAGAAGGCCTCGTGCACCACCATGGTGGGCAACATCACCTGCTCGGCCACCCGGTAGGCCTGGATCACCGTGTCGAGAGACTCCTGCGCGCTCTCGGTGTAGTACTGGATCCAGCCGGTGTCCCGCTGCGAGAGGCTGTCGGTCTGATCGGGCCAGAACCCCCAGGGCGAGCTGACCGTGCGGTTCACGTTCATCATGACGATGGGCGTGCGCGCCCCGGAGGCGAAGTGCAGCATCTCGTGCATGAGCAGGAGACCTTGGGAGGCGGTGGCGGTGAACACCCTGGCGCCCGTGAGCGAGGCGGTGATGCAGGCTGTCATGGCCGAGTGCTCGGACTCGGCGGTCATGAGGTCCACCTCGAACTCACCGGCCAGCTGCAGATCGCTGATCTTCTCGAGGATGGGCGTCTGCGGGGTGATCGGGTACACCGGCACCACAGCCGGCCGCGCCAGCATCACGGCGTAGGCGACGGCGTGGTTGCCGGTGAGGAGCATGCGGGTCTCGGTGGTGACGGTCACAGTGCTACAACGTCAGACCGAGGTGCAGCACGACGGGCGACCGATCGATAGGCCTACCTTCGATGCACCTCCGCACGAGTTGGCGGCCTGCAATGACGTCGAGCACGGGGCTCCCCCTTCGGCCCTCGCTCACGAATCGGGCCGGTCGCCGTATCTCAAGATTATCTCATCGGTCGGCCGCTTCTGTGACCACACTTGTTCGAACTCGGTGTACGGGCGGCCGCTTCGGTAATGATCCTAGCGGGCTTCCTCGTAGAGCTTACGCACGAGCTGCCCCTTCATGTCGTAGCGCGGGAGCGTCTCGGGGGGCACCAGTTCCACTTTGCTTGGAATCGAGAGCCTGTCCTTGAGCAGCCCCTCGAGTCTGGACTTCAGCGACGGCAGGTCGCTCACGTCCGCGCCGTATTCGACCATGATCCTCATGGGCGGGGCCACCCCCGGCCCCGGCTTCTCGAGGGCGATCTGCATCTCCCCAGTGGTCTCCGGCACCAGGGAGGCCACGATGTCCTTGACCGCGGTGGGGAACACGTTCACTCCGAGGACGATGAGCATGTCATCGGTGCGGCCCACACAGCGCAGTTGGAAGCTGGTGCGACCACAGCCGCAGGACGTGGCCGTGACGACCACCCGGTCGCGAGTGCGAAAACGCAGGAGGGGACAGCACTCGCGATCGATCGCCGTGTAGACCAACTCCCCCGATACGCCCTCCTCGATCCCCAGCCGTTCGCCCGAATCCGGATCGATGATCTCGGGGATGATGTACTCCTGGGCGTTGAAGTGCATGCCGCGTTGCTCGGGGCATTCGCCGAAGATGATGGGGGCCATGTCGGCGTTGCCCAGGCCCTCGGTCAGTCTGACTCCCCAGTCATTCTCTATGCGCTTGCGAACAGCGGGAATGCCGGCCCCCGGCTCGGCTCCGCTGATGATGCGCTCGAGTCCCAGCTCCTTCGGATCCATGCCGTAGTGGGAACGCACATACTCAGCCAAGTAGACGGCGTAGGAGGGGGTGCAGTGCAGCACACTGGCGTGCAGCGACCGGAGCGCCATCACCACCTTCTCAGACGCGCCTGTCCCGATAGGCACCAGGGTTGCCCCAAGGTGCTCCGTAGCGTCCTTGACGGGCAGCCCCCCCACGAACATGGTCAATCCCACCGCGTGGATGACGATGTCCTCCTTGCGCACTCCCTGGGTGTACAGCGAACGGGTGGTCAGGTCTCTCCAGACCAACGCGTCGTGGTGGGTGATGCCCACGTAGCTCGGACGACCCGTGGTGCCGGTGGAGGAGTGGATCCGGATGACTTCTCTCATCGGAGCGACCGCGTGGTTGCCGAGAGGTGGATCGGCCAGCTGGCTGTCGCGCAGCTCCTCCTTGGTCGTGAAGGGCAGACGAGCCAGCCCCTCGAGCGTCGCCACGTCGGCCGCGGTCAGTCCGGCCTCGGCGAACTTCCTCTGGTAGAAGGGTGAACCTTCGCAGACGTACTCCACCTGCTTCCGCAGCTTGGATTCCTGGACGGCGACCAACTCCGACGGAGTCATCGTCTCCATCCCACGGTTCAGGAAATCTTCCCCCAAGGCTTCTCCCCCTCCCGAATGTCCGTGAGCATGGCGAAGTCTAATGTCTGACAACAGGGATGATAAGCGGCCACTACACTGCGTGTCAACCCGAAGGACGTCCTATGCGGTCGGCATACCGCCCATCCCCTCGAGGACGATCCCGTCGCCGGCACGTTGACTGCATCTGACGTCTGAGGATAGGATGATAGGCGGCTTGGACGTCAGCTGTCAACGACCTCGCGAAACGTGAGCGACAGCCTCCCCGTCCAGCTTCACTGGGGGGTCCCATCGGAACGCTCGCGACCGCGCGAAAGGCGCAGGTGACCATCGATGGCGAAGATGTTCAAAGCGCTCAAGAATGAGCGCTTCTTCGAGAAAGTGGCAAACAGCATCCAGCGTGAGATCCTGCTGGGCAATTTGCTTCCGAACCAGAAGCTGCCCAGCGAGACAGAGCTCGCGAAGCAGTTCAACGTGGGTCGCTCCGCCATCCGGGAGGCTTTGAAAGTACTCGAGCTCACCGGCTTCCTGTACGTGAAACGTGGCTACAACGGCGGCACCTTCGTGAAGCCGCCCGATCCCGCCGATTCGTTCGCCGCAACCACTCCTTTCGGCATGGCCACCACCGGCTGGGAGCAGCTGATGGAGGCACGGAAGCTCATCGAGACAAGGGCCGCCGAGCTGGCATCCGCGCGGGCGGAGGACGACGAGATAGCAGTGCTGTGGGAGGAGCTGGAACGCATGCGAAGCGTGATGGGTGTGCCGGCACGCTTCATCGAGCAGGACGTGGGCTTCCATCTACGTATCGCCGAGGCCGCCAAGAACGAGGTGTTCGTCGACATCATCACCTCCGTGCGCACCTCCATGAAGAAGGAGACCAACGAACTGATCGCCCAGGAAGGCGCCCTCCAAGAGATCCTTGATGACCACGAGCGCATCTGCGACCGCATCACCGCGCACGACCCCGCCGGCGCGGCTCAAGAGATGGCTCGACATCTGCAGAACATGGAGGTGCGCATAGCCCAGGCCCGCCAGGAGCAGGAGGGGTAACCCCCACCGAGTTCGACGCCACGCGGCGCGTGACACTGCGGCCGCGCTCGCGCGACACCCCCGCAACGCGGGGGTGCGGGCTAGGAGCCGGGGTGCGCCTTCCGAAGAGAGATCGGGGGAAGCGCGGATCTGGGGGTACGATCCGCCGGCTCCGGGGTAGCGGTGCGGGTGAACCGAAGCAGGTAGGAGCGGAAGGAACCCGTGCGCACGCACCCGGCGATCACCCCGACCTGGTATGCCGCATGCTCCGCCAGAGAGAACCACAGGAAGACGGGAAGGGCCAGACGCGGCCGCTTCGCCGCGAAGTCGACCACCACCACGTAGAGTAGCGCGGCCGTCGCGAGAAACCAGAGACCGGGGAAGACCAACCCGGCCGCGACCAACACAAGTAGGTAGTAGCGGACCAGGTGGAATGCCACGGAGTAGAGGAACGACAGGTGGCCCCTGACCACCGAGAACCACACCCGGCTCACACGGACCCCCGCGTCTTCCCGCGCTAGACGGACCGTGGCCCGCACCCCGTCTGCGGCCAGCGGCACTAAGGCGAGAGGGAGCAACCGCGGTTCGAGCCCCACCACCGCGGCGGCGATGAGTCCCGAAGACAAAGACGGGAGAAGGCGAACGGGCATCGTCTTGCGCTTCTCGGGATGGAGCCCATGAAGCAGTGCCTCTGACGTGCCGTACGTCGCGCGCCGGCGGAGCATCTCGCTGAGTCGGTTGCGATGCCGATGCCACACTGTGCCGGTGGGCGAGTAGACCAGGTTCCATCCGGCCCCCCGCAGTCGCCAGCACAGATCGACATCCTCACCCACGCGCATCTCCTCCCGAAGCCCGCCCACGGCACGATAGACATCCCTCCGAACGAGCAGGTTGCACGTAGGTACGTACGACATGGATCGGTCGTCGGTCATGAGTACCATGCGATCCCCCATGTTGAGGGAAGAAGCGACCTGCTCGTACCGATCGAGCCGTGAGTCGGTGTGGTAGCCCGCGACGAAGCCGCCCACCGCCACTACCTTCGACCAAGAGAAGAAGGGTACGAGGTCGCGCAGCCACTCCACAGAGGGCACGCAGTCGCTGTCGATGAAGGCCAGTATCTCTCCCGAGGCGATGCGCGCCCCGGCGTTGCGGGAGTAGGACTGCCCGCGGTTCCGGTCGTTGGCGAGATACACACACGGGTGCCTGCTCACCACCTCCGCGGTCCCGTCGGTGGACCCGTCGTCCACGACGATCACTTCGAGGCTCTCGCGGGGATAATCCACCGCGAAGAGCGCGGTGAGACAGTCGTCGAGTTCGCCGGCTCGGTCCTTCGTGGGCACGATCGCCGTGACGGAAGGTGGGGCGGCCGGGATGTCGGCCACACCTCCTGTTTCCACACCGCCCGCGTCCACACCGCCGAGGGCCGGGCCGGCGACGGTCTCGGCCGGCACGAGGCCCACGTCAAGCAGACCCCGGCCCCGGAACCGTTCGCACAGCCGGAGGATACGCTCCTGATCGACCGAGAGGGCGGCGGCGAGATCCGGCACCGCGCAGCCTCCTCTGGTCAGCTCCAACAACCTGGCAGCCGCGGCGTTCACGCGCAGGACAGCCAAGGGTAGTTCGCATACGGCCCTCCACCCCGCGGCGACCTCCTCGATGCGCACCCCGTCTCGGAGCCGGTAACAGAGCGGGATCGTGCCCCCTCCCGCCGGGGTGATCTCAGTCGGGGAAGCTCCAGCCGGGGAGGCCTCAGCCGCGGAGGCTCCCACCGGCGCTTCCCGGGGCTCGATCACTCCGTCTCCTCCTGACGCAGGTGGTCCAGCCAACCTCCGTCGCGGAGCGCCTGGAACAACTCGCCGGCCAGGACTTCGGGAGATCCGTTGGCCACCCGCCCCTCCCGTCGCTGAACGGTCCCGCGCACGAGATCCCCGATGCGTCGGAAAGCCGAGTCGGTGGGGTCGGGGGCGGGCACGCGCCGCACGGCCGGCCGGGGGACGCGCACACCCAGGTGGCGCAGCGAGCAATCCGCCCGACGCACCTGCTCGAGGGGCACACCCAGTTCGGCCAGATCCCACACGGGGACCGCGGTTGCATGCGCGCGAAGGACCGCGGGAAGCGGGGCCGAGGTCACGGCCGGTTCGCCGGGGAGCACCGTCACCACCGCCGGCAACGACACCTCGACCACCTCACGATAGCCCCCCGCCAGGCCCCTCACCGCACGAACAGAGCCGGTGGCGGGGCGGGCGGCGGCGGCCGGTATGACAGGGTCGGTGCCGGGCTCGGTGCCCGGGGTGCCCGCTTGGCTGCCGTTCGCCGCATCGGCCGCCGCGGCGGGCTCGCCCGTCGCGGCGAACTCCACCGCCTGGGTGACACTCGGCACGTCCAGATGTTCGGCGACGAGCACACCCACTCGTGCGGACGCTGTCGTAGGACTCGACGTGCCGGCCAAGACCAAGTCGCAGCGCAGGGCGCGGGCCGCAGCCGCCAAGACCACCGCCTTGCCCGGGGCATGCAGTCCCAAACACTCCGCGGACCAGACCCGGACCACCTCATCGCAGCCCCGAGCGAGGGCCTCACGAAGGAGGGAGTCGCCCTCCTCGGGGCCGATGGTCAGCGCGACGACCCCCACGTGGGTGGCCGCGCGCGGCACAGCGTCCGTTGTGGAATCAGCCGCGGTGTCGGTCGCGGGGCCGGATGCGGGGCCGGCCGCAGATTCGGAGGGGGCGTCGGACGCCGTATCGGTCTCAGCGGCGGATGCGGCTGCCTTGAACTCAAGCGCAAGGTCGAGTGCCCGCGCGCAGCCCGGCTCCAGTCGGGGCACCTGCCATTCGGGGCGCACCCGGCCCGAGCGGGGATCTCTCCACGGCGGGATGCGCACATCATCCGCCCACTCCAGCAGAACGAGGATCCTCATGAGAGCACCTCACTCGCGAAAGACGCGATCGGCGCGCGGCGCCGACTGTGGCGGCAACCCCTCATGACCCTCCTACGTCGCCCGGAAACGCACGCCGTACCCTCCCGCAGGGTAGTTCCAGTCCAACGCCCCCAGGTCGCACACCAGAAGGCACGTGCCGCATTCCAGGCACGACTCGTAGGCGAAGTCCACCCTACCCCGCACCTCGTTCCACTCGTAGCAGCGAGCGGGGCAGGCGAACGTGCAGGCTCGGTGTGAGCAGGAAGCGCAGGTGTCGTGATCCACCACGATGTGGGGCTCTGGATGGATGCGATAGCTCACCAGATCGAAGATGTCGTCAAGATTCACAGGTACGACCTCCCTATCCGGATCAGATCGGCCAACGTCTCGCGGATCGGGATGCGGTCGCGAAGGGCACCGCGAGCGATGGAGCCGACCCTGCGCTTCGGTGCGCCGTCGGACGCGTAGAGCTGCTCCATGATCGCCCCCACCACCTCGGGGTAGTCGGAGAACAAGCGGTCGCGCCGCAAGAGCTTGATCGCCCGATCGTAGGTCTTCAGGTCGCGAAGTACGAAGCTTTCGCGCAGACGCCGGTCGTACGCCGCCAGGCGGGCGGCCGACACATCTCCCACCTCGAGCGCCTCTGCACCCACAAGCCCGGCCAGGTGGCCGGAGGTCATCGCCAGGTTCATGCCCTCCTGGGTCAGGCCGTTGGTGTAGCACAGACCGCCGGCGTCCCCTGCCACCAGGAACCCACTCGTCGAAAGCCGGGGCACCATAGACAGGCCCGCTTCGGGCAGAAGATGTGCCGAATACTCCACGAGCTGAGCCCCACGGAGCAGCGGTGCCACGTGCACCGAGCCCACGAACCGCTCCAGGAGATCGTAGGGAGCGAACCCGCGGGTCTTCAGCGAATCCAGGTGGAGCACGAGACCCACCGAGAGGCTCTCGGTCTGGGTGTAGACGAAGCCGCCGCCGCGCACGCCCTCGGTGCCGCCCAAGTATTCGTTGGTGGCTCCCTGCCCGCGTACAAGACCGAAACGGCCGTCGATCTCGTCCTCCTCAAGTGCATAGAGCGCGCGGACCCCCACAGCCATCTGCTCCGCGTGCACGCCGGCATGGAGACCCGCTTCCTGGGCGAGGAAGGAGAGGGCGCCGTCGCCCGCTACGACCAGTGGCGCTTCCACCACGCCGTCCGACCCGCCCACCCGCACCCCGCACACGCGGCCCCCGCACACCACGAGACCCTCGACGGTGCAGCCGCACACCACAGTGACCCCGGCCGCCTGCGCCTGGGCGGCCAGCCACGCGTCGAACGCGGGGCGGAAGAGAGTGACCCGGCCCCGGAAGGGCCGGTCGACATCGTCGGAGCGGAACACCATCGATGTGGCCGACGTCTCCGCCACCACGGTCAACACCCGCCTGACCACCTCGCGCTCCCAGGGAGCCTTCTCCCAGAAGCCGGGGATTAGCTCCTCCGGCGCGGGACACCAGGCCAGGGTACCGCCGAACATGTTCTTGGCGCCCGGGCGCTCACCGCGCTCCAGAAGCAGCGTCTTGACGCCCTTCTGCGAGAGAGTGAGAGCAGCGATGGAGCCGGCCGGCCCGGCACCGACGACGACCGCGTCGAACTCAGTCGCGGCCATCGCGCCACTCCTCGATGCGCCGGATGAGTGCGGGCAGGACCCGATGGAGGTCGGCCACATAGCCGGCGTCCGCGAACTGGAACACGGGGGCGGCGGGGTCCCGGTCCACCGCGAGGATGGTCTCGGCCCCCTGGATGCCGGCGACGTGGTGCGGCGACCCAGAGATACCCAGAGCCAGATAGAGTTCCGGAGCTACCGTACGTCCCGTCTGACCCACCAGGCGCTCCTTGGGAAGCCGCCCCTCGTCCACGACCGGACGGGTGGCTGCGATGGAGGCTTCCAGCAGGGCGGCCAACTCCTCCACGTAGACCATCAGTCCCTCGCCGTCAGCGCCCGACTCGTCCGCACCGCCAGCCCCATCCAAGCCATCCGCCTCATCCGCGCCGCCCGACAGAGTCAGCGGGGCGACCACTCCCATGCCCACCGCCACGATCCGCTTCGCGTGCACGATGTCGACGGTGCGGTAGTCGGGGGGGCGCGTCTCGACGTGACGGATCGCCCGCGCGCCTGCCCCCCGACCAACCTCCAGCATCGTGACCGGCGCCCCCGCCGTCGAGGCGTCCGTTGAGACATCCGTCGAGGCGTCCGTCGAGGCGTCCGTCGCGCCGGGCGCCGCGAGTGAAAGAGCTCCTCGGTCGAGTGTCACCACCTCGAGAGACCCCGCGGCGTAGGTCAGCTCTTCCTCGAGCCAGCCGCCGTACGCCGGTTTCGAGTAGGTCACGGCGCCGTCCATGACGGCGACCCCCGTGCAGCCGACGAGCGCGGAGCTGCCGCACGCCAGAGCCAGGCGGGGGGCGAGCTCACGGCTCAGGTCGCCGTCGAGCATCAGGACAGTGCGGGGTCGCAGCGCACCCACATGGGCGGCCAGCGTCCGCACGCACGGCTCGACATCGAAAGGACCGCCCGAGCCAGAAGGGTCGCCACCGCCGGGCCCCAGCCCCACGGCGGTCACCTCGCCGCCCAGTGCATGGGCGACACGCCCTGCCTCGGCCAGGAGCACGGCGGAGGCGTCGTCGCGCCCCTCGACCCCGGGCACGAGCACCGCCAGGACGTTCGCGCCGCCGCTCATACCCGCTTGCCGGCCGCGTACCCCTCGAGGATGGCCATATCCACCTTGCGGGGCGCCACGCAGTCGCCCACCCGGTAGAGCTCGGGCACCACTCCCTTCAGGGCGAAGTAGAGGGAGTCGTCGGCGTCGTTGCCCATGGCGGTCACCACGCTGTCGTAGGGGCTGAGGACGTCCCACTCGTTGGAGTACACATTGAAGCCGTGGATCTCGGTGCCCTTGATCTCCATGACCGCGAAGTCGGGGGTGAAAGCCACTCCCTTCTGCAGGAGGCGCTGGCGCGAGAGGTAGAGGTCTTGGGAGGGGCCCAACTCCGAGCCTACGAACAGGCTGGAGGTCACCACGTGCACGGTCTTGCCGCGGTCGGCGAGCGCCTCGGCGGTCGCCGTGGCCTGGTGGTGCCCGTCGTAGTCGATCAGCGCCACCCGCTCCCCCAGGGTCACCTCGTCGCGCAGCACCTGCCAGACGTTCACCACGTCCGGCCCGTCGCCTCCGGCGACCGGGCAGGTCTTCGGCCGGGACCCCGTGGCCACGATGACCGCGGCGGGCCTGACCTCGGCCACAAGTTCCAGCGTCACCTCGGTGTCGAGGACCACCGACACGCCCGCCCGCTCAAGCTGGTTGCGTTCGTTCCGCACGATCACGCCGAACTCGTCGCGACCGGCTCCCTTGGCGGCGATCAGCACCTGACCACCCAATTCGTCGCCCTTCTCGTACAGGGTGACGTCATGCCCCCGCAGCGCCGCGACTTTCGCGGCCCACATACCGGCTGGACCGCCACCCACCACCATCACGCGCTTGCGGTTCCGCGTGGGCTTGAGCAGGCGCTCGCCCTCGGCGGCCTCCGCGCCCACCGCTGGGTTCTGCACACAGCCGATGGAGCGGTTGAGTCCCACTCGGCCGTAACAGTTCTGATTGCAGGCGATGCAGTAGCGGATGTCGTCGGTTCGACCGTCCCGAGCCTTGCGCGCGAAGTCGGGGTCGGCGATCTGCCCGCGCACCACGCCGATCATGTCGGCCTGGCCGTCGGCCAGCACCCGTTCGGCCAGGGCCGGGTCGTTGATGCGGCCGGTGGCGAACACCGGCAGAGAGACTGCTTCCTTGACGCCGGCCGCGAGCGGCACCGTATACCCCAGGGGCAGATGCATGGTGCCGCCCACCAGGTAGAGGTTGTAGAAGGTGGAGAGGGTGAGGTTGATGAAGTCAAGGTGACCGGTGGCTTCCATCCGCTGGGCGATCACCTTGGCGTCGTCGAGGGTGAGTCCGCCCGGGATCAATTCGTCGGCGCAGAGGCGCACGCCCAACGTGTAGTCCGAGCCGAGCGCCCCGCGCACAGCAGCGACCAGCTCCAGCGGAAAACGCAGCCGCTTCTCCGCGTCGCCCCCGTACTCGTCGTCGCGGTAGTTGGTGAGGGGCGACATGAACTGCCGGGCCAGAGAGCTGTGTCCGAACTGCAGTTCCACGCCGTCGAAGCCCCCTTCGCGCACGTGCACCGCGGAGCGCTGGAAGTACTCGATCACCTCGGCGATGTCCTCGGGCTCCATGACCTTGGGCACTTCCCGGTACAGGACATCGGGCACGGCCGAGGGCGCCCACACCGGCAGCCGAGAGAGATGACCGCTGCACTGCTGCCCGTTGTGGTTCAGCTGGGCGAAGATGCGCGTGTCGAACTCGTGCACAGCCCGGGTTAGCTTTCGGTACTCCGCCACGACCTCCGGAAGGAAGGCCTCGATGAGGTGCTCGTAGGCCCGGTCGGTGGGGTGCACCGACTGCTCCTCGGTGATGATGAGGCCGGCGCCCCCCCGGGCGCGGGCGGCGAGGTAGTGAGTGAGTCGGTCGGTGGGCAGACCGTGCTCCGCCAGGTTGGTGAGGTGCGCCGAGAACGAGATCCGGTTGGGCACCTCGACCCGGCCGATGCGCAGCGGAGAGAACAAGAGGGGGAACTGCATCACGCAACCTCCGCGCGCTCGGGGGCCGGCGAGTGCTCCGGCAGAGCGCCGCCCGCTCGAGGCAGCGCCACGCGCAGACACTCAGGATCGGGCAGACCCAGGGAATCGGTGACGAAGTAGGCCACCGCGGGACACCCGCCGTTACACAACGCGAACCGGTCGCACGTCCGGCAGGGCTCGACTTCGAGATCTCGGAGCGTCTGCATGATGGGGGCGTGCTCGAAGATGGCGCCGAGGGATTCCTCCACGACGTTCCCGGCCAGGAAAGCCGGGTCGCAAAGGAAGGCACAGGGGAAAACGCTTCCGTCGGGGCCTACGGCACAGGTCATGCGGGCCGCACCGCAGGTGCGCAGCCCCTGCGTCCGGCGGTCGGCGTTTGTGAGAGAGAAGAAGGAGTCGCCGGTGAGGATCCCCGGGTTCTCTCCCAAGAAGCCGGACAACCAGGCGAGTTGTTCCCGGCTCAACCGGTATCGATCCCACACGCGCGACCCGTCGCCCGAGGGACGGAAGCGGGAGAGGCGCGTGCGCGCCCCGAACGAGCCGGCCAACCGGTGGAACTCTCCGATCTCTTCGAAGTTCACGCTGGTGACCACCATGTTGAGGCTCAGATCGGGGAACGAACATCGGGAGAGCAGCGACACACCCTCCAGGATCCGTTCGAAGGTGCCCTCACCTCGGATGGCGTCGTTCGTCGCGGCCTGGGCTCCATCCAGGCTCACCTGCAGAAAGAGCAGTTCCATGCCCACGAGTTCGTCCACCAGCTCCGGCGTGAGCATCGTTCCGTTGGTGCTCACGCACGTGACGATGCCCTTCGTCTGCGCGTAGCGGAGGATATCCATGAAGTCCGGGCGCAGGAAGGGCTCGCCGCCGCCGAAGTTGATCTGGAACACCTGCAGCGCCGCCAACTCATCGATCAGCGCTTCGCAACGTCGCCGATCGAGCTCCCCCCCGCTCCCACGCCGCAGATCTGCGGACAGGCAGTGCCGGCATCCGAGGTTGCAGCGGTCCGTGATCTCCCAGGTGACGTTGACCGGCGCCGCCAGGCGCTCGCTACTCAGGTTCTGCGGCAACGACAAGTCCTTTGGCCTCGAGACCGTCGAGCACGCGGGTCACGCGAAGCTCCTCGGCCGGCGAGCGCGTCACGACCCGCAAGGGCCGGGCGCGATCGTCGAACGGGGGGGCGACGAGACGGTCGCCCGAGCGCACGAAGGTCATGGTGGTGCTACGGGTATCGTAGAAGAGAAGCCCGAACCGTTCCTGGCGCGCACGGGCCCAGGGAGACAGGTGATAGGTCTTCATCCGCGACCTCAGGTACTCATGTGCCGCTAGTACACGCCGCAGATGCCGTCGACCGCCAGGTCTTCCACTTCTATCTCGTCGATGATCTCGGGGCCGTCATCGGCCGAGAGGTCTTCGGGGCGAGACTCGCTTTCGCTCGGTGTCATCGCAGATCCTCCATGGGTCGAGTTGCCAAGAGTGTACCCCACCGGCACGGGGGCAGCTGGCGGCGGGCGGTTCCAGCACGATACCGACCACCCGTGGCGACGTCAACCGCGCGCGAAATACGCCGCCGCGATGCGCCACGTGTTCGGAGGTTGCCTGCGGCGATGAGGTGACCACTGGTCCACGCCCGAGCGACTTGACTTCAGACGTCTGTCCATAAGAAGGGCGCTCCGCCCTTCCGTTGACGGCGAGAGTGCGAGAAGATTCACGCAGGGGAACCAATTCGAGGAGGGGACACATGGCGACCGACGACACCTGCTGCACGATCCAGCCCTATTTCAAGATCCACGAGGGCAAGATGGCCGAGTTCAAAGCCGTTGCCGAGCAGATGGTGGCTGAGACGAAGTCCGAGCCCAAATGCCTCTACTACGGCTTCAGCTACGAAGGCGATGAGGCCTACTGCCGCGAGGGCTACGCCGACGCCGACGGGCTGCTCCACCACGCACAACACCTCGGGCCGCTGCTCGACGAACTCATGCAGCACTGCGACATGGCCCGCTTCGAGGTCTGCGGACCCGAGGCGGAGCTGGCCAAACTGAAGGAACCCATGGCGAGGCTCTCGCCCCGCTATCTCGTACTCGAAAGCGGTTTCCGGCGCTAGCGGCGGACGCATACGCACTGGGACGCACCCGATAGAAGGGATCGACTCATGGGACGCCTCGAGCAGAAGGTAGCCGTCATCACCGGTGCGGCATCGGGCCTCGGTCTTGCGACCACCAAGCGGTTCGCGGAGGAGGGGGCGAGTGTGCTCGCCGTCGACCTCGATCAAGCCGCGCTCGATGAGGTCGTCGCTGCGGCCAGCCCTCGGGTGAGCGGGTTCGCGGCCGACGTCACCGACCCCGCCCAGGTGGAAGCGATGCTGGCGGCGGCCGTCGAGCGGTACGGCGGCATCGACGTGCTCTTGCCGAACGCGGGTATCTGGGGCACCGTGTCCGACATCGCGGGATACCCCATCGACACCTTCAGGCGGGTCTTAGACGTCAACCTCACCTCGGTGTTCTACACCCTGAAGTACGGGCTACCCCGTATGGTTGAACGCGGCGGAGGAAGCGTCATCCTGACGTCGTCGGCGGGGGGGACGGGCGGCAAGCCGGGGAACGTGGCCTACAGCGCGACGAAACACGCGGTACAGGGCATCATGCGCACGGCGGCCGTCGAGTACGCGGCTGCCGGTATCCGCGTCAACGCGGTGCTCCCCGGAACCATCGAGACCCCCATGATCCACCAGCTCGAGCGGACGTTCTCGCCCGACGACCCGGCCAAGGGCGCCGCCCAGTTGCACGCCTCATCCCTCATGGGGCGCTACGGCACGCCGGAGGAGGTCGCCAACCTCATGCTCTTCCTCGCCTGCGACGAGAGCAGCTACTGTACTGGGGCCTCCTACTACGTGGACGGCGGCTTCCAGCTGGCCTGAGCCGACGACCCCGTCCGTGCCTCCGGAAGACCGCCGGAGGGAGTTCCGCTCACAGCCGAGGCCGTGAGGGCGCGTGTTCCGCCCTCACGGCCTCATTCGCGGTCTACGCTTCTTGCTCGAGCCGTCTAGTAGACGCCGTACTCATGAGCCGCTCGAACCATTGCGTGCATGTTCTCGACCTTGGCTTCATCGATCACGGAGCCGCCATCGAGGATGAAGCCGCCTCCTGGAGCGACCGCCTCGATCAGATCGCGACAGTAGGCCGTCACCTCGTCGGGGGTGCCCAGGTTCAGGAGCGAAGGAGGCACATTGCCTTCGATGCAGGCTATGCCGCCCATGGCCTCTTTCGCCCGACGCATGTCGGTGCGGTCGAAGTGCCAGGCAGTCCGGCCCGGCGGCAGGTCGCGAATGACCTCGAGTCGGTCGTTGTAGCCGCCCTCGGCGAACGGACACGGCACGAAGCCCTCCTCGATGAGCCCCAGCATCACCTTGCGCAGGCTCGGCCAGTAGAACGTCTTGAACTGCTCGTCGCTCATGAAGCCGTCGGCGCCCTTGTGCAGCGGGATGAACACACACGGAGGACTGTGTGGGGTCGCCCTTCTGGTCACCCACTTGACGGCGAAGGAAACGAGCCGGTCACAGGCTTCGAGCACGGTATCCGGCTGATTGAACATGTCCATGATGAGACCGCGAGTGCCCCTCAGGGTGTCGCTCAGGATGTCGAACGGAGCTTTGGACATGGCTCCGACCGGGCCCGGGAACCCTTCGGCCACCATACGACCGAGCATCGGGAACATCGCGCCGCCCCACGCCTGGGCCTCGCGCCCGGCCGCCGCGAGCTTCTCGAGAGACTCCTGCACCTCGGGACTGGCCCAACGCATCCAATAGGCAGGCCCGGTGACTATCTCGATCATGTCCTGCGGAGAGACGAGACCGGCCAGCCCTTCCAGCCCACCGGCGACGCGGGGCATGTAGACGTGAAGGAAGAAGTCCGTCGGGTCGTCCATGAGCAGATCGTATTCGTCGGCATGCATCCACTCGGTCTCGTTGTACTGGAAGCCGCCTTCCATGGGGGCCCCGTGTCCCGGCCAACTCATGATCTTCACATCGAGGATCTCGTAGGCCCGGGCCGGGATGGCTGCGAAGAGCGGCCCCATCATGGCGTCGGGCTGGAGGTCGAGGTTCGATTGGAGCCAGGCATCCGCGGCCCGCTGGTAGTCGGTCATGGCTTCGTACGGTGTCAGGCCCTGGCTCCGCCCGGGATAGTAGTGCGTGAGAGGCGTCACGGGGACTCTGTCCGGCGTGCCTTGGAGAAGAGTGGCCTTTTGTAGACGCGTAGCCCTCGCACGGTAGGCCGCTTCGGCCTCCGGGCTAACGAAGTCGATGGGAGCCTCGACGAACGCCTTCCAGCGCTGTTCGAGCTTCTCATCCGGCGTGAGTTGGGACCAGGACTTCTCGTCAGCGTTCATGCGCATCCTCCAGTTCCAGTCGAGACAAGCGTTCCGCTCTGCCTCTTACTTGTCTGCCTTGTCAACTCACTCCTGCAGTCTGCTTGGCGAAGGCCACCGCGGCCATGGCGTCGCCACCGTAGGCGTCCGCGCTGGTGTAGGCGCGCACAGTGTCGTCTATCTGCCCGCCGCCGATGATCACTTTCGGATCGAAACCGGCCGCGCGTACTTGGTCGACCGTGGACTTCATCGAGTCGAACGCGAGAGAGAGGAAACCCGAGAGCGCGAGGACCTGCGGCTGATGCTCCTTCACGGCCTCGACGAACGCTTCCTCGGCCACGTTGATGCCCAAGTCGACTACCTTGAAGCCGTTCATGTCGAGCACGAAGCCGACGATGTCCTTGCCGATGTCGTGGATATCGCCGCGCACCGTACCAAGGACGACCGTGCCGATCTTGGCCTTCTCGGTGGCCTGCTCAGCCAGCCTGGGCTTGATGATCGCCGCGACCATCTTCAGCATCTCCCCCGACATCATCAACTCGGGAAGGAAGAAGCTACCTTCCTCGAACTTGTCGCCCACGATCTGCATGGCTTCTTGTCCGAGGTCGAGAACGGACTGGGGATCCTCC
The DNA here is from genome assembly GCA_018830645.1 of Actinomycetota bacterium. Taxonomy (GTDB): domain Bacteria; phylum Actinomycetota; class Thermoleophilia; order RBG-16-64-13; family RBG-16-64-13; genus JAHJSA01. The sequence goes on along the minus strand of JAHJSA010000013.1, from coordinate 105,276 downwards.
CCACGATCGAGCATCTCCTCGACGATCCGGAGAGCATCCTTCTGTCTCATCCCCACCAACGCATCGACCAACTCATGTGCCATAGGTACGCCCTCCCTCGTCACTTGACAGAGACATCCCTGCTCCACCTCGAAGATCGAGTTGTGGAGCCGGGGCGCTACACCGGGTCGCCCGCCTAGGGGTCATCCCGCGCCGCCGGGTTCAGCGGTGCGGAAGAACCGTTGGTCGGTAGCCCTATCCGGAACCGCGACCCCTTCTCCCCAAGCCCGGCAGCTTCTGGCCCAATCCCATCAGGCCGGACGGTAGGAACAGCATGACCAATATGATGACGACCCCAGAGATGATGGGGTGGTAGCCCGCGAAGTACGAGTCTCCGTACCAGGATATGAGATAGATCAAGAACGCACCGAGCCATGGGCCAAGGATCGTTCCGGTGCCCCCGAGCACGACCATGAGGATCGGTAGGAACAGCCAGTTCGACGTGAGCACGTTCGAGGGCGTCACCTGGAGGAGGTAGTAGCCGTAGATGCTGCCGGCCACCCCTGCCATGGCCGCTCCCACGGCGAAGGCCATGACCTTGTACTTCAGTACGTTCACACCGTGCGATGCGGCGGAGACCTCATCTTCCTTGATGGCCCGCAAGGCAAGCCCGATCCTGGAAGTAGTCAAAGCGTAGACCACCAGGGTCGCAAGAACCGCTACCAGAAGAGCCACCCAATAGTGTGTTCGCAGGTTGAACACCGCGCCTTCGGGCATCTTCGGCACCAGCATCCGGCCCTCAGCGCCACCGGTGAACATGCCTCCATTGATGAAGAGGACTGTCACGATCATGCCCATCCCCAGGGTGCCGAAGGCGAAGTAGTCTCCCCGTAGACGAGACAAGAGAGGCACACCGACCAGGACGGCAAGGATGAACGGCGCCACCCCGGCGAGGATCATCAGGACGGGGTCGAAGTAGTACCCCGTCTTGGTGACATCGTTGAACCACAGGAGCGCCATGGTGTAGGCCCCGATGCCGAAGAAGGCGTTCTGGCCCAGACTGATCTGGCCCGTGTACCCGCTCACCAGATTCCACCCCTGGGCGACGATCACGTACACGAAGACATTGAAGAAGAAGACTCCGAACTGCCCGTTGTGGACATCGTAGTAGAAGGGCAGGGTCGCGAAGAACAAGACCGCCAGGGCCGAGAAGCCCGCCCAGACCAGCTTCCGCTTGTCCGGCCTGTCGGTTTCCGACAGTAGCTTCATATCCGCGCCATCGATTCCAAGGTCGCTCCCCACCTCATACCTTCTTCACCAGCCCTCGTCTGCCGAACAAGCCCTGAGGCAGGAAGATCAGCACCAACATGAAGACCCCGTACGAGGCCACTTCGATCCAGGCGATGCCTATGTAGTAGGCGGCGAGATTCTCGATGATCCCGAGAAGAAGACCCCCGGCCAGAGCACCGAACACGTTACCGATGCCCCCAAGAGCGAGAGCGACCAGGGCCTTGATGGCGAAGATGAAGCCGAACTGATAATCGAACGAGTACACCGTCGCCATACCGACACCGGCCACCCCCGCCAGGGCGATCCCGATGGCGAAGCTGATCGCGCACACCCACACGGAGTTGATGCCCTGGAGCGTCGTAGCCTCCATGTCCTCGGAGGCCGCCCGTACCGCCGTGCCCACCCGCGTCTTCTTGAGGAACAGGTACACGACGAGAGCAGACGCAAGCGCGAGCCCTAGGAGGGCAAAACGCAGCCACGAGATCCTGATCTCCCCGATCACCAGGACGGCCCCTGAATACGAGAGGTTGATCCCACGCGGAGTGGCCCCCCAGATCTTCAAGATCAAGTTGTCGACCAGGTACATCAGACCCACCGCGAGCAGCAACGAGACGTTCTTGTCCTCCAGTGCCGCAGCCTTCCGGAACAAGAGATAGAACAGACCCAACCCCACCACGAAAGCTAGGGGTATCACGGTAAACAGGGACAGGTACGGATCGATCCCGGCCTTCTCGAACGACCAGTAGGTCAAGTAAGCGAAGAGGACGATCATCGTTCCTTGAGCGAGGAAGATGATCCTCATCGTGCCGAAGATGAGGCTGAGGCCGATGGCGGCGATCCCGTACATGGACCCCAGGAGTATGCCATTGACCAGGATCTGTGCCAGAGAGCCCATTACAGCCTGCTCCCCCTCTCGCCCACATAGGCCTTGCGCACGTCATCGTTGGCCAGCAACTCTTCCCCCGTGCCGCTCAACACCATGTGGCCCGTCTTCATCACGTAGGCCTTGTTGCAGATCTTGAGAGCCATGTGGATGTTCTGTTCGACAAGGAGGACGGTGGTGCCCTGCTCGTTGAGCGCGACGATCAGATCGAAGATCGTCCTCGTCAGGATGGGGCTGAGGCCAAGCGACGCTTCGTCGATCATCACAAGCCGTGGCCGAGCCATGACGGCGCGCCCAATCGCCAGCATCTGCTGCTCGCCGCCGCTCATCAGGCCAGCCTTGCCGTTCATCCGAGCCTTGAGTAGCGGGAACAGCGTGAAAACCCTCTCGAGGGAGTCGTCAAAGACGGCCCTCGCCTTCGGCAGATATGCGCCCAGCCTCAGATTCTCGAGCACGGTGAGGGTCTGGAAGAGTCGGCGCCCTTCCGGCACCATGACGATGCCTCGGTCGACGCGGTGCTTCGTGCTCAGATTGACTAGGTCTTCGTCCTCGAAGAGGATCCGCCCGTTGGTGGGGCGAAGAAGGCCCGAAATGGCTTTCAGTAGAGTGGTCTTCCCGGCGCCGTTGGCTCCGACGAGGGCCACAATGGACCCTTCCTCGACCTCCAGGGAGACGTCCCACAGGGCCCGCACATCCCCGTAGGCGACACTCAGTTCTTTGACTTCAAGCAACTGGTTCTCCTAAGTACGCCTCGATGACCTTCGCGTCGCAGGCCACGTCGTCGGGACAGCCGTCGGCGATCTTGACGCCGTAGTCGATAACACCCACGCGGTCACAGAAATCCAGAACCGCGTCCACTTTGTGCTCGATCCACAGGATGGAGAAGCTCCGCTCGTCTCGCGTCGTCCCGATCACCTCGAGCAGGTGCTGGATCTCGACTTCGGTGAGGCCCGCCATCGGTTCATCGAGCAAGATCAGACTCGGCATCGACGACAAGCCCATGGCTATCTCGAGCAAGCGTCTGTCCGACAGGGTCAAGTGCGCCGCGTTGACGTCGCGCTTGTGAGACAACTCGACCAACTCGAGAGCCTCGGCGGCGCGCTGCTTGGGACTTTGTTCGTGATGCTTCACGCCATAGACGGCCGCCGTCATGACGTTCTGCATCACCGTCATCTTGAGGAACGCCCTCACAAGCTGGTACGTGCGGGATATGCCCATGTGACAGATCTTGTGAGGCGCCAGGCCTGTGATCTCGGTTCCCTTGAACGTGATGCTGCCGCGATCAGGCTGGTAGATGGAGGTGATGAGATTGAACACCGTGCTCTTGCCGGCCCCGTTGGGACCTATGAGCCCCACGGTCTCGGTCTCGTGCACGACGAAATCCAGGTCGTTGATGACCTGCAGACCTCCGAAGTGCTTCGAGACTCCGCTCAGCGTAAGAAGAGGCGCGCCGACAGCCATCATGATGGACTACCGCCTAGCATATGACCCCTCGGCTGATCTGCATCGTGCATCACGATTCCATACCCCGCGGTCCGACGTCTTAGGACATGTGGACACCCATCGGTGGGCTGCCCATGCAGCCTACTTCTGCATTGATACTCCGGCGGTGCGAGACTTCCCACCCTCCCCGAACGTCGAGGAGGGTGGGTGTGCTTCCGACAGTCTGGCTGCCGTCTACCTCTCGTCCCAGGGAACGAACGTCACCGTCTTGCCGGTGGCGACTTCCGTCGGGTAGAGCACCACGCGCTCCCCACCTGCGGCCCATTGGAACGCGAGGAACGGGATGTCGGCGATGCCTTGGTCGTTGTACGTGATGTCGCCCATCGTGGTGCCGGGGAAGCTGCCGTTGAAGACCTCGTCCCTCACGGCGCCGGGGTCGGTCGATCCGGCCCTCTCGATGGCCATGAACAGGATCTGCGCCGCGGCGTAGTAGAGGCCCACGCTGTTGGACGTATTGCCGTTGTGGTCATCCTGGAAGGCCTGGCCCAGCTCCTTGGCATACGGGTACGGCAAGGTCTCCGACCAGAAGCCGTCGTAGCCGATGTAGTCCGCGTCATCACCGAGACCCGCGTAGAAGTCGACGGGCCAGAACCCCTTGTACCCGAACAGGTACTTCGGCGCCCAGTTCTGCTCTTTCATCTGCTTGACGAACGTGATGCCGTCGGTGGGAGCGATCAGGGTGACCACCCCGTCGACGCCCGCTTCCTTGAACTTCAGGATGATCGAGGAGAAGTCCTTGTTGCCCTCGACGAACTTCTCGTACGACACGACTTCCCAACCCTGCGCCTCGAGACCGGCCTTGGTGCCGTCGCCGAAACCAACGCCGTCCGGCGTGTTCTCCGTCATGACGGCGAACTTGGTCGGACGGTCGGCCTCATCCATCGCATTGACCCCGCCGATGGCCACGAGGCCGGCATCGCCGGCCGACTCGAACATGTCGGTGGCCCACTTAAGATCCATGCCGCCGATGAATCCCGGGAACGATCCGTCCGGGCTGGCTTCGTCCGTCCAGCTGGACGTGATGTGGTAGTAGGCCTCGTACTTCTCGGCCACCTGCGCTGCCGCCTGGTTGACCGGAGTGATGTTCGAGCTCAGGGCGATCTTGATGCCGTCGGTCTTGATCATCTTCTCCATGGCCGAGGCGCCCTCGGTGGGCTGGCTCTTGTCGTCGTAGTACTTCAGCACGACATTGTGCATCTTGCCGTCGGCGAGCTTGATACCGCCCTTGGCGTTGATGTCCGCGGCAGCCTTCTCTTGCGCCCATTTCTCCTCTTGGCCGGTCAGCACGTTCGAGCCGGTCAATGAGTTGATGGCGCCTATGACGATGTCATCGCCCATCTCAACGCCTGCGGCGGTGGTGTCGGTCGTTGCGGCGGTCGTGTCGGTCGTTGCCGGTGCCGCGGTCGTGGTCGTGGTGGAACCGCATGCCGCCAGCGATACGGCGACGAGAGCGAGCACCATGAGTGCCGCCCCGATGAGAAGAAGTCTTCTGTGTTTCACGAAACCCCCTTTGAAGTGTGTAACGAAAGGCGTGGGAACGCGCGTGAAGAACCGTACTTCATTCATTTCATAGCCACCCCCTGATAGCACCCAACGTCTTCGTGAGATGGACGGCGGAGTCCCCCGCCACCTAGTCGCGGCACCGGAGTCTCGTTTTCTTGGCGATGCACTCCTTCACCGACACCACCAGATCCTCCGCCCGCAATCCGAAGTGTATCTTGAGATCGTCCCGCTCGGGAGTGATAAGCCCCGATTGGCTGAACTCATCTTCGATGCCCACTCGCACCATGGGCGCGGGGAGGTTCTCGGCAAGCGCCGCCGCCACGCCTTCTCCCAGGCCACCGATGATGCTGGCATTCTCGGCGGTGACGATCGCCCCCGACCGCTCGGACGCTTCGACGATAGCGGTGACGTCGAGAGGCTTGAGCGTGCACATGTTGAGGATTCCCACGTCCAGCCCTTCGGCCTCGAGCAGGTCGATGGCCGCGATGGCTTCGGTCAGCATGTAGCCGGTGGCGATGATAGTGGCGTCTGAACCTTCCTTGACCCAGTAGGCCTTGCCGATGTTGAAGGGGTAGTCGTCGGTGAACACCCGCAGCGGCGTGGGGCTGGACTCCTGCCGCAGCAGGACCGGCCCGTGGTATTGGAGCATGGCCTCGGTGGCCTTCTCCGCCTCTACTACATCAGACGGGTTCATGATCACCAAGTTGGGGAGCACTCGGCTGTAGCCCACGCCTTCTATGGTGTTGTGCGAGATGCCCACCTCGCCCCACGCGCCTTCGCGCCCGATGAACTTCACGTTGAAGCGGTCGACGAGGATGCTCTGGCGCACCTGGTTGAGGGCCCGGCCGATGTTGGCGAACAGGAAGCTGTAGATAACGGGGACGAACCCTTCAGCCGCGAGCGCGGCTGCAACGACCGCCCCGTTCTGCTCGGCGATGCCCACCTCTACCATGCGCTCCGGGTAGTTCTCGGTCCACCAATCGATGCCGGGGAAGCCCATGTCCTCCAGCACGGGGAGGATGCGCGGGTCCTTCTGGGCGGCTGCCTTGAGGGCCTTCTCGATGCCCTTGGCCGGGAGGACGGGCTCGCCGATCTGGATGTGCTTACCGTACGTCGCCATACTTCTCCCGTCCTTCCCGCACGCCTTTCATCATCTCTTCGCCGCGACCCAGGTGCATGCGCCGGGTCTCCCAGTGGGACACCCCGTAGCCCTTGACTGTATGGGCGATGATGCACTTCGGCCTGTTGTCGCCGTACATGCGGTTGCTGAGGTCGAGCGCGTCGAGGATCTGCCCCATGTCGTGCCCGTCGATCTCGGTGACCCACCAGCCGAAGGCCTTCCACTTGTCCATCAGCGGCTCGATGGGCATCACGTCGTTCGTAGGGCCGTCGAGGCTCCACTTGTTGTAGTCGACGATGGCGATGAGGTTGTCCAACTTGAACTTGTTGGCGAACATCGCGGCTTCCCACACCTGGCCTTCGTGCAGCTCACCGTCGCCGAGGATGCAGTACGAGCGGTAGGCCGGATCGAAGCGCTTGATGTAGCGGGGGAGGAACGTCTCTTCCGCGCTGGGCGGCTTGAGGATCATCTTGAGCTTCTCGGCGTAGGCCATGCCGGCCGCGAAGGAGAGCCCTTGTCCGAGGGAACCGCCGGAGTAATCGATGCCGGCGGTAGACCAGCGGTCGGCGTGACCTTGGAACGGCGAGCCGTAGCAATAGTATGTGCCCAGCGTCTCCTCGGGGTAGACCCCCAGCTCCACGAGCGCCGCGTAGATGGCCTCACAGCAGTGCGCCTTCGACATGACCACGCGGTCGCGCTCTGGCCAATCGGGATCTTTCGGGTCGAACTTGATGTGATGCAGATACAAGGCCGTCACCACGTCCACGACCGACATCGTGCCGCCGGCATGACCCTGCTCGAAGGTGCAGAACTGGGTGAAGCAGTGACTCCGCAGTTTGTTCGACTTGGCTTCCAGCTCAGCTACGAGGGCGTCGTTATGAGCCATGCGTGGCCCTCCCCTCGGTAGCCACTCTCACGGTCTCCATGGAGAGAGCGCCTCCGCATCGGGGACACGTGTCGCCGTAGAACCCGAGCACCGTTTCTTCCGACGGGATCGCCCGCATGTAGAGGCGCCGTTTCAACTCCTCGCCAAAATAGAGGAGCATCTGACAGTGCCCACAGTTGATGGTCTCGGTCACCCCTACCCCCTTCCCCGATATCGCCGGCCGGCCGCCATCTCAGGCAAGCCCAGGCTGGATGAGTGTCTTGACAGCGTTCCCGCCCCTATGGTTCTCGAACGCGTCCACTATGTGCTCGAGCGGGTAGGTGGCCGAGATCAAGGGCTCCACGTCAAGCCGGCTGAGCAGGTTCACGGCGCGCGGGAAGAGGTACGGCGAAACCATCGCCGAGCGGATGGTGAGCTCGGAGGCGTAGAGATCGAACGGGCTGAGCGGGATGGTCTCCTCGTGGGGGTACACACCGGCGAGCACGATCGTGCCGCACCTGTCGGCCAGAGTCAGCGCGGTCTGGGCGGCCCGCAGGTTCCCGCTGATCTCGATGACTGAGTCGAACCCCCTGCCCCCGGTCGCAGCCCGGCCCACCGCGCCCACGTCCTCATTCAGCGGGTCCACCGTCACGGTGGCGCCAAGCTCCTTGGCAAGCCGGCGCTTGGATTCCACCGGCTCCGAGACCAGCACCGTGGATGCCCCGGACCGCAACGCCAACATCAGAGACAGCAGCCCGATCGTACCTGCGCCGGACACGGCGACCGTGGCCCCGGGCTTGATCGCGGCTTGGTCGGTGACGTGCATGGCTACCGTGAGAGGCTCGAGGAGAGTTCCCTTCCGGGTGCTCACGTCATCGGGGAGCACGTGGATCGCACTCTCATGGTAGAGCGCGTACTCGGCGAAAGAGCCGCCCGACATCGTCGCGTGTTCGCAGAAGTGCTCGCGCCCGTCGCGGCAGTAGTAGCAGGCCCCGCACGAAGAGCGGAAGTTCATGGCCACCCTCTGGCCCACTTGGTAGCCTTGGCGTGTCCCGGGGCCCACCTCGACGATGCTTCCGGCCGCCTCGTGCCCCTCTATCTTGGGGCCCTTGGGCCACCCCTCCGTGTACATGAGACCGAACCGACCTTCGTAGATCTCGAGGTCGGTGCCGCACACCCCGCAGTAGTCGATCTTCACCTTGATCTCGCCGGAGCCGCAGACAGGCTCGGCCACGTCCTCGACCCTCAGGTCCTTGGGGCCGTACTGCACGGCGGCCTTCATCAGTCGGCCCCCGCCGTCCGCAACTCTATGGCCACGCCGCCGACCGTGCTCGGCTCGAAGAACAGGAAGCTCGGGGCATCGTCCCGAAGCGACATGGTCCAGATCTTGGCCCCACGCGCAGTCTGATCGGCGATGTCGCGGTGTATATCGTCGGTGATGAAGCCGATGTGGTGGATCCCCTCGCCGTGCGCGTCGAGAGTCTCCCGCAGGGCCGAGGGACCCCCGCTTGGCTGTAGGAGCTCGAACTCGACATCACCCATCTTGGCGTTGCTGATGGTCACGCTCCACTCGGCCGGCTCCCCGCGATACTCACCCGCAAAGTCGATGGTGAAGGTGCGGGCCTCGTCGCTGAACTTGAACGGGCCGAAACCAAGGGCCTCGAAGTGGGTGATGGCTGCTTCAATGTCGCTCACCACCACTCCCACGTGGTGAGGCTGGACCCCGTATGCCGAAGTATCCACTCCGTGCATCATCGCTCCTCCTTCCGCCGGGTGCACCTAGATCCCAACGCGCGATCCCCCTTCCAAGAGAACAAAAAAATGGCCCTCCCACAATGCGAGAATCGCATCGGGAAGCACCATTACCCCCCACCGACGGCCTACTCCCCGACCATCGAAGTCAGACGTCTGTGCGTACATGACGTCTGGCCGCAAACTAGCAGGAGGTATCGCGGAAGTCAAGAGTCCACGCCCTCACGGACGATCCAGACGCGCCGCGGAATCCCCCGGAATCGCCGCTTCCAGAGTGCGTACCAAGAGGTACAGGGCCTCGGTGAACGGTACGCGGAGGCCGATGGCCTCCGCCTCACGCACCACGGCTCCGTTCAGTGAGCCCACCTCGGTGCGGCGCCCTGCCAGCACATCCTGCAGCATGGAGGGCTGATGCTCGCGGTGCTCCGCGAGCGCCCCCGCTATCGTGGCCAGCACGACCTCCTTGCGCGCGCCGATGCCCTTGCGGTTGGCCACCTCCACCACCTCCTCCGCCACACGGCGGGCCAGATCTGTGGCTTCCGGCGAATCGGCAATAGAGCCGATGCGCAGCCTCGTGACCGCCGTCAGCGTGTTGAGCGCGGCGTTGAAGGCGACCTTCTCCCAGATGGCGGTGGCGACCTCCGGCGAGATCTCGCACTCGAGACCGGCGTCATCCAAGGCCACGCGGATGCTCTCGAGCCGAGGGGTGACGAGGCCGTCGAGACTCATGATCTGAGAATGGCCGAAACCCACGGAATGGACGTGACCCGGCGCCACGAGGTCCGCCGGGAACGTTGTGACTCCCTGGACGATGCGGGCCCGGGGCACGAAGCGTGCCATCACCTCCTCGTTGCCCAGCCCGTTCTGAAGCGACAGGAGGATGGTGTCATCAGCGATCAAGCCTCGGATCGACTCCAGCGCGGCCTCCGAATGCAGGGTCTTGGTGAAAAGAACGACCAGTTCGGGCGCCACGCCGACATCGGCCGCAAGGGCAGCCGGTATCCGCAAAGTGAGCGTTTCGCCGCCCCGCTCCAAGATGAGACCCGCTTCGTTGATGGCCGCGATCTGTGCAACGGACACGTCGATCAGCGTGACGTCGTGCCCGGCCCGATGCAACAGGCCGCCGAAGAGGCACCCCATGGCGCCCGCTCCCAGGACCAGGATACGCATAGGCCTACACCCCGCCCTTTCGGCCGGCGTCCGCCGCCTCGCCGAGGGCGGAGGATTCGCCTCCCTGCCCGCCGACTGTTCCCATCACCCCGTCCAGAAGCTCCCCGATCTTGCGGGCGGCGGCGTGGAACGCACTCGATTGGGCGGCGGTCAAGGGAAGTTCGACAACCTCTTCCACGCCCCGCGACCCTAACCGCACGGGCACACCCAGGCTCACGCCCGTGACCCCGTATTCCCCGTGCAGGACCGCCGAGGCGGGGAGTATCTCCGAACCTCCCTCGACGATCGCCCCGACGACGGTGGCGAGACCCACGGCCGAGGTCCAGCCCGAGGTCCTGCCGCTGTTCAGCCCTTGGTACGTGGTGAACCAGCTCCGGATGGATACGTCCGCCTCTCGTTCCTGTCCCGCGGTCAGGACGACGGGTCGTCCCCGAACGGAGATACGGTCGAACAGCGGCACCTGCATCTCTCCATGCTCCCCGAGCACGAGGGCCTCCACGTCGCGCGCGGACTCGCCCAGAACCCGAGCGACCGCCCATCGGAGTCGCAGTGTGTCGTTCAACGAGTACCCCAGGACGTGGCGGTCGTCTATCCCCGTGAGCTTGGCGAACGCGGCAGTGAAGACATCCACCGGGTTGGTGGCCACGATCACCACCGCATCCGGGCAAAGGGAGGCCACGTGCCCGGCCGCCTCACGCACGATGGACAGGTTCCCCGCGAGGTACTCATCGCGAGACGCGACGTTACGCTCGGGGAGGCCGGCGGCGAAGATCACGATCCCAGCGCCCGCCAGATCCTCCCACGTGCCGGCCCGCACTCCGGTGCCCGCCATGACGCTCGCCGCCTGCTCGAGGTCCATAGCATGGCTCTGGGCCATGTTCGCGCGCGCGTCGAGCAGCACCACTTCTTCCGCGATGCCGAGCGCAGCGAGGCGGAAGGCGGCGGCCGACCCTACCGTGCCGCCGCCCCCGATGATGCAGACCCGTGGATTCATGTACTGTGGGAACGGCGGCGCAGGGTGCCCGTCCTTCGTCGCCGCCCCCCTTCTCCCGTCAGATCAGTCCCACTCGCAGACCCAACGTCCGCCAAGCTGACGCTTCTCCATCTTCTCGGCGATATCATTGAGTTGCTCCAGCTTGAACTTGCCCTCGATGATCCTATCGAGCTTCATCTCCCCCGTCACCGCGAGGTCGCAGAGCTTGGGGATGTCGTCGTGCGTGGAGATCGACCCGTAGAGCCCGCCGATGATGGACTTCTGCTGAAGCGGCATGAAGGTCAGCGGCATCTCGGCCACTTGATCCTGCGGCATGACCCCGATGACCATGAGGCGCCCCGCCATGGCGAGAGACCACCATGCCTGCACGATCGCCCCTTTGTCTCCGATGGCTTCGAACGCGATGTCCAAGCCGCCGCCGGTGAGGTCTTGGATCATGGGGACCGGGTCGTCTTTGGAGCTACAGATGAAGTGGGTGGCCCCAAGCTCCATGGCCAGCTCACGCCGCGATTCCTCGAGGTCCACCGCGATGATAGGGTTCGCCTGGCGCATCTTGGCGGCCCTCAGGATGTTGAGGCCAACGCCGCCCATGCCCCAGACGCCCACCTTGTGGCCCGGCTGTACATTGGCGAGCTTCGACACCGAACCCCACCCGGTCGGGATACAGCAACTCATGAGGGCGGCCCAGTCCAGAGGCATGTCTTTCCGGATGGCGACCACTCCGGTCTCAGGCACGACAGTGTAGTCGGAGAACCCAGATACGAAGTTGCCGTGGAGCACCGGGTTGCCCTTGGCGTCGCTGAGACGGGTGGTACCGTCGAGCATCGTGCCCGCCAGGAAGTGGGGGAAGTTGCCCGTGCACACGTTCCCCAGCCCACCACGGCACTCGGGACAGTCCCCGCAGGGGATCATCCAGGTGCTGGCCACGTGGTCGCCTACCTTCACCCGGGTGACACCGGGCCCCACAGCCTCCACGACGCCCGCGGCCTCGTGGCCGGCCACGAGGGGCAGGGCGATACCGATGCGGCCCTTGGCCACACTCAGGTCGCTGTGGCAGAAGCCCGTGTAGGCGTACTTGACCAGGACTTCTCCCGCCTGGGGCGGCGCCAGCTCCAGCTCTTCGAAGCTGTAGCCCTTGTTCACTTCCCTCAGTACCGCTGCCTTGATCTTCATACATTCCCCCTTCTCGGTGCCGGGTCGTTTGCCGCTCTCCGCCCTGCCGGCGTACGAAAAGAGGACACTCCCATCCACGCACTCGCGTGGTGGGAAGCGCCCTCACTTCCGTCCGCGAACCGCCAACCCACCCAATACGGAGCAGTGGCCGGCCGAGCAGCCCGATGAACATAACAGCGCGCGCCCGACTCGGTCAAGCGCGCGGAGCTTCCGGACCGCCCTCCTCTGACGACGGGCACCGCCACGGGCACGACGGGCCCGGAGACGGCACCGCGACGGACGTGGTCACCGACGGCCTACCGAGCGTCAAGTTCCTCGTGGCCGATGTAGCTTGGTAGGCACCATGACGCCTGATACCGTGGTTCGTGTTCACGTCATGGGGCGCGAGGGCGCTCGGCAATGAGGGGGGACCTTGGTGGGCATCAAGAGCATCGGACAGCTCACGATCCCCGACGGTCTCCGTCGAGACAGTCTCAACCAACGCTACGCTTCGCATCGGCTCCGCCGGGTGGACCGACCCACCAGCAGGATCACGGGTGACGTGGCCCGCTTCGACGAGCGCGAGCACGGCTTCAACCGGGCGCTTCGAGGCGACTACGGCCCGGGGCCACAGCGCGAACGCACGCGGTTCGTGGAGAAGTACCCGTTCTCGGGAGCGATGCTCGCGATGCAGAAGCATCTGGTGGCCGTGGTGGACGGCCCTGTCGCTCCGGAGCGCGCGCCCCTTCCCGACGACCCGTTGATGATGGCCCGCCACATGAAGCAGGCAGCGGTCTACATGCGGGCGGACGACGTGGGCGTCTGCGAACTCCCGCCCTACGCGCCCTACTCGATCGATAAGAACGGCGACCCGGTGGACTTGGGACACACGCACGCCATCGCCATCCTCATCGACCAGGGCTACGAGTCATTCGCCGCGAGCACGGGGCGCGACTGGTTCAGCAACTCCCAGAGCTTCCGCGCCTACACGGGCTCGGGCTTCATCGCCTGCATGTTGGCCGACTACATCCGCCGGCTCGGCTACTCCGCCCGAGCCCACCACTCCATGGACTACAAGGTGGCGGTGCCACCGATACTGCTCATGGCCGGCCTGGGCGAAGTGTGCCGCATCGGGGGGATCGTGCTCCATCCCTTCATGGGCCCCCGCTTCAAAGCCGGGGTCGTGACCACCGACCTACCCTTACAGCCCGACAAGCCCATCGACTTCGGCCTGCAGCAGTTCTGTGCCGCCTGCAAGAAGTGCGCGCGGGAGTGCCCCTCCAGTTCGATCACTGAAGGTGGGAAAAGCTTGTACAACGGCTACGAGATGTGGAGGAACGATACCGAGTCGTGCACGCGCTTCCGCACCACCAATGCCCGCGGCTCGAGCTGTGGGCGATGCATCAAGGTGTGCCCCTGGAACAAGGCCGACACCTGGTACCACTCGGTGGCGTCAGACCTGGCCGCCCGCTCGAGCGTGGCCCGGCGCGGCCTGATCTGGATGGACGACATCCTCGGCTACGGCAGGCCCGACCCGAGCCGCAAATGGTGGTTCGACATGGAGGAGATCGACGGCCGAGTACGCGCGCGCTAAGAGCGCCCGCGTCGAGCGCGCCCCCCGAAGGCCCGTGCGCCGGGAACGACCGTGCGCATCGGCGCGCAGGTGAGGCCCGCTTCGGCGGGCCTCCGCGCGAACGCGTCTGTCACTCACCGATCACCGTACCCTTCATCGCAGGGTGGAGTGTACAGATGTAGGGGTATATACCCGGAGTGTCGAACATCAGGGTGACCGAGCCACCTTGATTGGATATCTCGGTCCTCCATGACCCGTCATCGGCTGTCGCGTCGTGGCTGACCGAGTCCTCGTTGACCCAGGTGACCGACTGGCCCACCTTGACGGTCACCGTTTCCGGTTCGAAACTCGAATCGACCATGGCCACCTGGACTGCGGCGCTGCCGGAGACCGGATCTGTCTTCTGGGACGTGCCGCTCGACTGGGCACATCCCGCGGCAACGAGGAGCGTCGCAACCAGCACCGCGACAGGTGCTGCCAGTCGGAGAAGTTCAATACCTCTCTGCCCTCGGAAACGTCACGGGCCAACAGCCATGAAGCCGGCGCGCGAAACCAACTGATCGTCAGACGAGATAGGAAGCTCACGCGGGGCACCGACAGTGGGTCGGCGCCCGGCGCCAGCTCGGCTCACGCCAATAGCCCGGCGCCCGCCACCAGCTCGCCTCACCCCACCAACTCGCTCAGATCCTCTCCGAGCAGGCGACCCGCCAACGCCTCGGCCGCGAACACCAAAGCCTCCTGATCGAGGTAGTCAAGCGCGGATCGATCAAGGAGCAACGACGCGTGGGCAGGGAAGTCTTCCTCCGAGCACCAGAACAGCAAGAGCATGGGCACTCGCGGAAGGACGTCGATCCTGAAGGCCAGGTCCGCGGGCCCCGCGTCGACCACGCGCCCCCCGATTGCGGCGACCGCCGTCTCGAGCGCCGGCCCCGCATCGGCGAACCGCTCAGCGATACGGGCCACACACGCTTCGAAGGTCTGAGCTTTGCTCACGGTGTTCGGCAGGTCCCGGTAGCCCACCCACGTGGCGGCCACGGCCCCCTCCGCGTCTCCCGCGGCGCTGGCGCCCACGGCCCCGGCTCCCGCGGCGCCGACAGCGATTCCCTGCGCGCCCGCGGCCGCTTCCTCCCCGCGGCCGTCCCCAGTTCTCTCCGCGGCACGGGTGAGGTAGATCAGAAGGAGGATCTTCACCCACACCGTGGGTGGGTCGCCGGTCTCGGCTGTCACATCGAGCCTGGTGAAGCGGTACACCCCGTCGAGGAAGCGCACGATCACGGCCTCCCCGTCGCCCGGTGCGCGCCCCGGCACGTACTCGGCGCCGGCCGCAGAAGCCGACTCGGCGAAGTCGGCCTCGGCCATCGCCGCCAGCAGACTCCGGAGAGCCTGCTCACTCGAACTCGGGCGTCTGCTGGCTCCCGTCTCCCGGCTTGCATCGAGCTTGGCTTCCATCTCCCCCCGTGGGGCCGATTCCAGATGGGGGCATTGCTCCAACGGGAAGGCCTCAAGGTAGACCGCCGTCGCGAAGGCGAAGCAGGAGCCCTTGCCACAATCGCCGCAATTCGTGCGCGGCAGGTCTTTGTATATGTCGACGACCTTATACGCCATCGTAAGCATCATACCCGGGAACGAGAGCGTGACTATGGGTGGACGCCGTCCCACCACGCGGGGTGGGCGGGGGGTGGGCGTCACGACTCTCTCCCGCAAAGTACTTGACAGAGGAGACGGTGACCGGCTATGGTGAGCGAATGAGCACCCCTCCGGCACCACTCTCCCAGACCGACAGGGCACGAGACTCGTTGCCCGCTCCCACGGCCCTGCACGATCACGCCATGGACAACCTTCGTTTCATAAGGCACACCATGTCACGGGCGGGCTCGTTCACCGCGGTGCCGGGCTGGGGCGGCGTCGGGATGGGTGTCGCCGGTCTTGCTGCGGCGGTCGTGGGTTCCCTGCAGACCGACGCGCGAGCGTGGCTTGTCGTGTGGGTGAGCGCCGCCCTTGTGGCGACCTCGATCGGGGCCGGAGCGATGCTCCGTAAGTCGCGCAGGGCGGGGTCCCCCCTCCACGCCGCTCCCGGACGCAAGTTCGTGCTCGCCCTCTCTCCCGCACTCGTAGCCGGCTTCCTCATATCCGCGATACTCGTGCAGGCCGACCTCTACGAACTGCTGCCGCCAATATGGCTACTGCTCTACGGAGCGGGCGTGCTATCGGCCGGCGTCTTCTCGGTGCGGCCGGTGCCGGTGATGGGCGGCTGCTTCATGGCTCTCGGGGCCGTGGCAGCGTTCGCTCCTATCGACTGGCACGACCCTCTGCTGGCCATGGGGTTCGGTGGACTTCACGTGGCCTTCGGGCTCATCATCGCGAGGCGATACGGTGGCTAGGCAGAGGGTGGGGGCGAAATCGGACACGCCCGGCTCGACGCCTGCCGACGCTCATGCGGCCGCGCCCACACCTCGGAGGTCTTTGGAGCGCGTCCTCGGCGGTCTCGCGGCGGGCGGGCCTCAGGAACTCGACCGCCTCATCCACGAACGAGTACGCCTTGGCATCGTGAGCGCACTCGCGGTGAACGACTCGCTCACATTCACGGAGCTCCGCCGACTCCTCGACGCCACAGACGGCAATCTGAGCGTGCACGCCCGCAAGTTGGAGGAAGGTGGCTACCTCACCTGCCACAAGTCGTTCGAGGGGCGCACGCCGAAGACTGAGTACCGCCTCACGAAGTCAGGGCGCGACGCCCTCGAGCGATACCTCGCCCACATGGAAGCGATCATCAGCGCGGTGCGCAGAGACTGACGCGTCGGCCCGCGCGCGGCCAACGTGCCTCGGACACCGGTACCCCTGAAACCCGGTACCGCTGAGACCCGTTGCCGCTGAGTCCCGGCGGCGCGCAACAACGAAACCCGAAGCTCAGAGAGGGGTAAGCCGTGGATCATACTTTACATTACAAAGAACTTCAGGATAGCGCGGCGCGCAGCGCTGTCCAGAGCGCACGACTTGAGGTCGGCGCAGCCGAAAGACCCCCAGGGGCACACCCCGGGAAGAAGGACGCGATGACGGAACAGCACGATGTGGTGGTAGTAGGCGCTGGTTTGTCGGGCCTGCGGATGGCCCGGCTCCTGGCGGAATCGGGGCTCTCGGTGCTGCTGGCGGACCGCAAGACGGACCTCGGGCGAGGCGTACACACCACCGGCATCTTCGTGAGGCGGACGCTTGCGAGCTTCAGGCTGCCCCCGGAGTGCCTGGGGCCGGCCGTACGTCACGTCACCCTCTACTCGCCCGCACGAAGGCCGCTGAAGCTCGAGAGCCCGCGCGACGAGTTCAGGATCGGTCGCATGGCTCCCTTATACGAGTACGAGCTACGTCGCGCGCGCCAAGCGGGAGCCGAGTGGGCGCCGGGGTGCCGCTTCGAGGGGCTCGAGTTCCTCCGCACCTCGACACTCGTGAAGCTGACGGACCCGGAGGGCGCCCACCGTCTCCTGCGCACCCGGTTCGTCGTGGGGGCCGACGGTACGTTCTCGACGGCGGCGCGTCACCTCGAGCTCGACCGGAACCGTGATTGGATCGTGGGCGTGGAGGAGGTGTTCCGGGGCATCGACGTGCAGGGCCCGCCCCGGTTGCACGTCATGCTCGACCCACAGCTGGCGCCCGGCTACATAGCCTGGGCGGCTCACGACGGCCACGAGCTACACGTGGGTACGGGTGGTCACCCGTCCCGGTTCGACCCCGACCGTGCCCTCCGCGGAGTGCGCGAGCTGGCAGGAGAGCTGCTCGCCGGCGAAGGATTGATCGCATCCCGGCACGCCCTGACTCGTGCCTCCTCGCCCGAGCGTCGGGCTGGAGCGATCCCGGTGGGCGGCATACTCGAGCGACTGGCATCGACCAGGGGGCTCCTGGTGGGCGACGCGGCGGGAGCCCCGTCCCCGCTCACCGCCGGCGGACTCGACCCCTGCCTGCGGCTCACGGCCACGGCCGCCGAGGTCATCGTGGACCACCTCACCCCCGGGGGCGCGCCGACGCTCGCCGAGTACCGAGGCGGCAACTTCCGTCCACGCTTCGTGTCGAGACTGGCGATGCGGAAGCTCTATGACTCGCTCGACGACCCCAGGCTCATCGAAGCGATGTGCCTCGCGCTGCGGGTGCTGCCCCTCCGTCTGGCGGCCCGACACCTCTTCTTCGGAGACGGCTCGTTCCCGGACCCATCGGCCGAATTGCCTCTGGGGATCGGCGTGACCACTTCGCGCTCCCGAGGAGCTATCATGCGCACATGAGGGCCGGCGCTCGCACACAGCGAAGGGGTCGGGGCACGGATGGCGTCGCTCGGCGTCGCTTCGCCTACAGGCGGTCTCCGGCCGCCTTCGCCCGCTTCCTCCTCGGCCCCGCCGTCCGCCGCGCGCGTCGCGAGCTCCAGTGGCGCGCGCCGGGCCTCGACTTCCGCGTACGCCCCGCCCCTGCCGAGCGTTTTCCGCACGCCGTCGCGCGCCACGCCACACCTCTCATCCGTACCCTTCCCGGGCTCGACCTGAGACTGCAACGGAACAAGGTGGTGAATCTGAGACTGGCCGTGTCACGACTCGACGGCTTGGTGATCGAACCGGGCCGACGTCTCTCCTTCTGGCGGCAGGTAGGAAAGCCCACCTATCGGCGCGGGTTCCTGGACGGCATGGTGCTGGACCACGGGCGCGTCGCAGCCGGGGTGGGTGGGGGCCTCTGCCAGCTCACGAACCTTGCGTACTGGATGACTCTACACACGCCTCTCACCGTGACCGAACGCTGGCGGCACAGCTACGACGTGTTCCCCGACGCCGATCGCACGCAGCCTTTCGGCAGCGGCGCCACCTGCGCCTGGCCCGCCCTCGACCTGCAGATCGAGAACCGCACCCAGTTCCCCTGGCGCCTCGGGTTGTGCGTCACCGCCACCCATCTGGAAGGCGGATGGACCTGCGCGGAGCCCTTCCTCGGACGCTACGAGGTGTACGAAGGGGAGCACCGCTTCTCCCAGGGAGGCCCCGGGACCTACCTGCGACACAACGTGCTGTGCCGCCGCGAGTTCGACGCGTGCGGAACCCTGGTGACAGACGTCATGGTCGCTGAGAACCACGCCCTCCTGATGTACCAGCCCTTCCTACCGGCGCCGCCAGATCCCGCCCCCACCGGCGCCCCCGATGAGGACCACCCGGGCGCGCATGACGGCTCGCGCCGATAGAAAGAGGCCGATCGCGCCGAAGTGCACTAGTATATGCGCCTGCCCTCACCGGCGAGGAAGCGGCCCTGCCTGACTACGACCTCGCCTCACCTCGACCCTGTCTGACCACAGCCACCGGGAGACCACTACGATGCTCGAGCTGCTCGCGGGACTACCACCCTACGTGAAGTACGTGGTGGTCTCGATGGTTCCGTGGATAGAGTTGCGGGGGGCCATCCCTTGGGCCATCCAGCAGGCGGACCGCGCCTACCTGCCCCTCATTCTGATTGCGAACATCCTGCTCTTCTTCCCCACCTATTTCATCCTGTCGTGGGTATACCGGCACATCCCCGAGGACAGCTGGCTCCATCGCAAGCTGGAAAAGGCGCGGGCAAAAGCGCACCCACTGACGGATAAGTACGGGCTGTTGGGACTGACACTGTTCGTGGCGGTACCACTGCCCGGTACCGGAGCCTACGCCGGCACGGCGGCCGCGTGGCTGCTGGGCATCGAGTGGCGTCGGGCCTTCGTGGGCGTGGCGATCGGGGTGACCATCGCGTTCGGGGTGGTCTGGGGTCTCTCCGAGGCCGTGACCCGAGGGCTCAGCCTGTTCTGATATCTCCGACCCTGCGCACGGACGCTTCGCCGCGCTAGATCCGCCACCCCGAAGGAGGAGCACACGTGTCGAAAGTCGAACTGGGCATGCCTGCACCGGACTTCACCCTCGAGCAGCAGGTGAAGCTGTTCAAGTTCGGCCGTCTGCCCGCGCAGGTCTTGGTGGACAAGGAGGGCATGGTGCGTTTCGTGCACTACGGGCACAACATGACAGACATCCCACCCACCAGCGAGATCCTGTCGCTCATCGACTCGCTGAGCCAGCCCCCGCGGCGACGGGTGCGCACCTCCCGAGTGCGGAGCCCCGGTAAGGACGCCGGGTCAGAGGTCGAGGATCTCGAGCAGCGGCCTTTCGTCTTCGATCCACTGCGAGCCGTCGAAGTCGTCTCCGGCGATGAGTTCTATGGGCATCCTGAGGTAGCGGCCCGACGCTTCCACCGCCACGGTGCCGTCGTCGAGCACGATCTCGCCCGTCCCCCTGAACAGCTTTCGGGAGTCCTCTGTGATGCGGCCGACGGCCCTCACCTCACCGTCGAGCGGCACCGGTGCACGGTAGCGCACAGTGAGCTCCACCGTGACTCCCCAGGTGCCGGGCTCCACGATGTTGATGGCCCGGCCGATGGTCTCGTCGAGGATGGTCGAGGCGATGCCGCCGTGGAGTCGCCCGGGGTAGCCCTGGTGCTCCGGGCGAGGCCGGAAGACACCGGCGAGTTCCCCGCCCTCGAGTTCCAAGAACCGCGCCCCCAGCCCCGAGGGGTTCTCCACGCCGCACACCAGGCACATGCGGCTCACGTTCTGCGCGGCGCGTACCTTCCGCTCCATGACCACCACCTCCTCTGCCGGTTCGCGCGGCTCATGATACCCCGCGCGGGACATGGCGAAGGCGGCGGTTTGGGACGGGCGCGCGCGACTGCCGCGACGAGTTCCTCGCGGAACCGGAACGCTTCACGCGCTCGTCGGCAACTCCTGGTCCTGATTGAAATGGAGCCTGCGGACCTGGGCGGCGTCCGGGTCGGCCGGTACGTAGCCGGCCAAGCACCGAGGGCAGCAGAAGTACACCATCCGAGCGCCGTCGCGCATCAGGTACGGCGCGGTGTCCGGGTCGACGAACATGTCGCACACGGGGTCGACGGCGAGACCCGTGGGCCGATAGTCCACCAACCCTTCCCAGAAGGCCCAGGCATCGGAGCGTCGATACGGTAGGCGAACTGGAACGGCAAGGCGGTAGCCCATCAGCGTTTCGGGCCACGAACCCCGCTGAGCGACCAGCGCGTCGGAAAAAGCGACCCGGAGGTGCTCCGCCGACAGGTGGAGCATGTATCCTGTGTATCCGCCGAGCACCCGGCCGTTCGTCCGGACGAAGAGTCTGCGTGCCCAGTCATCTCCGTGCGAAGCAACCAAGACGAGCTGCCTGAAGTAGCTGTCACAGATCACGCCGGGCGACTTGCGGTCCAAGCACATGATGTTGCTGTCTTCTCTCAGCATGCCATCTCCTTGAGAACGATCCTCCAAGGTCAAGCGTGAAACACGCGCGGCCCATACTACTACACGACGTAGTAATTCTGGAAGCGCGGAACGGCCGGCTTTACAGAGCCTTAACGCTCGATCGCCCTCCCGGGGGGTTTGATCGAGGCGCCGAGGCGCGCGCGAGTGCGCGAATACGCCAGGGGTGGACGACCCTGCGAGAGCTAGTGGCGCAAGGCCATCGGCACGGAGAACAGCCACAGATTCAGGCCCAGCAGCACCAGCAGGAGACCGTAGAGCGGCAGCGTCGAGCCGAGATCGCCCAGGCGGCCGCGCATGCGTCGTGCCACAGCGAAGCTCCCCCAGGCGGCCAGGAGCAGCAAAGAGATCTGCAACACCTTGATCGTCGGGGCATCGAGCAGCGCCGCCCCCATGCTTCCTCCAGGGTGCCCGCCGGGGATGTCCAAGGGAGAGCTCAGCCCGAGAAGGCGTGCCGTCACCCACCACACCGACTTGCCTTCACCAAGCATGTGGAGAAGGTTGTGAGCGGCGTGGGCTCCGAGATCGAGCGGGATGAGCGCGTAGCCGAACAAGGCCGCACGAGTCATGTCGCCCCGCGCAGCAAGCAGGAGCAGGGCGAGCGGGAGGAGGAGGGCCGTCAGGTAGATCACTGAGGCCTGGGCCTGCCGGCCGAGACCGGTGGTGTCGCTCAGCCATCTCTCGAGGGTGCCGGCCGCCTGCAGCATGCCGAGATTCTGCACAGCCACGACCCCCACCAAGACCGCCGCGAGACCGGCCACGGCCATCTTGGGATTTCGGACGGTGGCCAATTCCCGCAGCGGATGACGCACCCGGAGGGCGAGTGAGCGCCGCTCGCACGTGCGCAGGCACTTGAGACAGAAGTTGCACTCCCTGTTCTCGGCGAGGGCTCGAGGTCGCTCCAACATGGGACAGGCGTCGGGGAGGGAGGCTGCCTCGTCACGTAGGCAGGCTTCGCGCGCGCACCCACGACAGGTCGGACCGTCGGGACGGAGCTCTACGACCGAGGCCATGCTGTAGTTGCCTGCCAACGCCCCGAAGAAGCACAGGTGACGGCAGAACGTGCGGCGGCGATACACGACGGACACGGTGAGCGCCAGCCCGGTCAGGAGGAGGAGGGCGGTGAAGGTGAGGCGGACCGAGTCCACCAGACCCACCGAACGGTCGAACCAGGTGATGGCCAGGAACGTGCCTTCGATCACCCAGATGCCGCTGACCGCCAACCAGCGAGGCGTCCGGCGCCTCCCGAAACCGGGCACCCGTTGCGCGAGGTCGCCCAGGGTCGCGATGGGGCACACCGCGCACCACGAGCGCGCGCTGAAGAACAGCAGGAAGGGCACGAGGGGCCACCACAGGATCCAAAGGTAGACCGAGCCGAGGTTGCGGTGCGACAGGGACGGACCGAGCGCGAGCGCCCACATCATCAGAAGGAAGACGGCCAGCACCCCGATCTGGACGCCTTCAGGGTAGATACGCCGCCGTACGAGGCCGTCGATCCAGGGCCGGCGCACGAGTAGATTGCCCCCGCCGGGGCCGCGGGCGAGGGAACGCAGCCAGACCCCCAGCATGGCGGCGCCGGCGAACACCACAAGAACCACGCCGAAGCGCGGGGCCGCCTCCCCCCCTCGCTCGAGGCGCTCGGGGTAGGCGACCAGCACTGCGATCCGGCGCACCGGCAGATACCAGGCGTCCCACGCCTCGAACTCCGCGCGGTCGGCGCTCATCAAGGTGCCCGCCCGGGTCCAACTCACGTCCCGATCGCCGTGGGTGACGTAGACCATCCATTTCTTCATAAGGATCTGAAGATCGGCGTCCCAGTCGAAGACGCTGCGCCAGCCGCCGTAGAGCTCCTCGAGGTATCCCGGGGCGCCATCAACTGTGTGGGCGGCGAAGTCAACGCGATCCTGAGGAGTCACCCGGAATCCTGCATCCCAGGCCGCCCGCGCTGCCAAGACCCGCTCGGCCGCCGTATCGTACAGATGGATGATCTCGCCCCACTCGTAGAAGCCCCTCGCGTCACCGGCCGCCAGCGCCTGCCTGCGCGTGAAGTCTAGGTGGCCCTGGATCGCCAGGAGTGGGTAGGCGACACCGTCTACGACGAGCCCGATATCTTCCGGCTCAAGCGACAATTGCGGGAAGGCGGGGGTGCTCGTGGATGATGGGGCGCCTTCGACTTCGGCAGCGGCCGACCCGGCACCCGGTCCGAGAAGAGCGAGCACCGCGATCGTGACGAGGGCGAAGAGGAGCCGGCAGGGCCGAAGGCGCCCGCCGTCTGTCACGTCGCCCGAGCCGGGTCTAGAAACTTCACGCCTGCTCCCTTGTGCCATGAGGATGCAATCAGTATACGTGACCACAGACATACCCCCACCCCCTACCGCACCCGGCAGCTCGCTTCCATTGATTCTGATAGGGGGTGGGGGTATAGTGGCAGAAGACACCTCGCGCCAGCCACTCCGCCTGCGCCCCCAGAGAAGGTGACCGCGACCGCCGCAGGCGGCCAGAGGGAGACATGATGGGACGGCACCGAGAACTGGAACTGCCGATCATCGGCATCCACTGCGACGAGTGCGCAACCCGGATCGAACGGGCCCTTGGTGAGCTACCAGGTGTGGCGAAGGCGCGCGTCAACGCGGTCTCCGAACGGGCGTTCGTGACGCACGATCCGGAGACGGCTCCCGTGGCGACCTTGGTGGAATCGATTCGGGCGGCCGGGTTCGACGTGGGTTTGGCGCGGGTGCATCTGAGCGTCGAGGGGCTACATTGCGCCAGCTGCGTCACCAAGATCGAGGGCGCCGTACGCGCTCTGCCGGGGGTCCAGTCGGCGGAGGTGAGCCTGGCGAACGAAGAGGTGGTCGTGGACTACCGTCCGGCGCAGGTCGCTCCGGGGGAGCTCAGGATCGCCGTGGAGTCGGCCGGATACAGGGTGCGCGAGAGCGGTGCCGGGGCGGCGGCGGCTATGCCGCACGAGCACCACGCGGCTACCGCAAAGCCCGTAGAGGGCGAAGAAACCGAAGACGCGGCGGCGCGGGAGCGCGACCGGGAGTACCGATGTCTTCGCTCCAAGTTCATCGTGGCGGCCGTGATCGCCGTGCCGGTCATGATTCTCGGCTATCCCGCGTACGTTCCCGGCTTGAAGTCGCTATCGGCGGAGACCATCCGCATGATCTGGGCGTTCACGGCGGTGGCAGTGCTGCCGGTGATGCTCTACTCGGGCAACCATTTCTTTACGGGCGCGTGGTTCGCGTTCCGGCACCGCTCGGCCGATATGAACACTCTGATCGCGTTGGGTGTGGGTGCCGCGTGGATCTACTCGGTCGTGGCCATCGCGGTGCCTCAGCTCTTCCCCGAAGGCACCGCGGAGCCCTTCTTCGACGTCGTGGGCGTGGTCGTGGCTTTGGTGGTACTCGGCCAAGTGCTGGAACTGCGGGCCAAGGGGCGCTCGTCGGAGGCCATCAAGAAGCTTATGGGTCTCCAGCCAAAGACGGCCCGGGTGATCCGCGACGGTGCTGAGGTCGACGTCCCGGTTGAAGAGGTGCTGGTGGACGACCTCGTCCTGGTACGGCCTGGTGAGAAGATCCCCGTGGACGGCGTGGTCGCGGGCGGCCATTCGTCCGTCGACGAATCGATGATCACCGGAGAGCCCATCCCGGTGGAGAAGGTGGAGGGCGATCAGGTGATCGGGGCCACCATCAACAAGACGGGCTCTTTCCGCTTCCGCGCCACGAAGGTCGGCAAAGACACCGCGCTCGCCCAGATCGTGCGCATGGTGCAGGAAGCGCAGGGGTCGAAGGCACCCATCCAGCGTCTCGTGGATGTGGTCGCCGGCTACTTCGTACCCGCGGTCATGCTGATAGCGATCGCCGCATTTGTGGTGTGGTTCGTCGCCGGGCCCGACCCGTCCGTCACATACGCTCTTGTAGTGGCGGTCACCGTACTGATCATCGCCTGCCCATGCGCGCTGGGCCTGGCCACCCCTATGTCCCTCATGGTGGGCGTGGGCAAGGCGGCCGAGAAGGGCATCTTGATCCGCAATGGAGAGGCGCTGCAGCAGGCCCAAGGTCTGAGCGCCGTGGTACTCGACAAGACCGGCACGATCACTCTGGGCAAACCGTCACTCACCGACGTGGTCACCTGGAACGACTTCCCTGAGACGGATCTCGTACGACTCGCGGCCTCGGTGGAGAGGAGTTCGGAACACCCGCTGGCGCAGGCGATCGTGGAAGGCGCCCGCGACCGAGGTCACGAGCTGGTCGACCCGGACGAGTTCGAAGCGGTGCCCGGGCACGGGGTGACCGCCCGGGTGGAGGGTCGCTCGGTACAGCTGGGCAACCTGGCCTACATGCGGCAACTCGGCGTGGATCTGGGGGACCTCGAGGCGCGGGCGAGCACGCTGGCGGACCAGGGCAAGACACCTATGTTCGCCGTGGTCGACGGTCGAGCGGCGGGCATCGTCGCAGTTGCCGACACGGTGAAAGAAGATTCCCGTGTGGCCATCAAGCGACTGCAGGAGATGGGCCTCGAGGTGATCATGATCACCGGGGACAATCGGCGGACGGCTGAAGCCATCGCCCGCGAGGTGGGCATATCCCGGGTCTTGGCCGAGGTGCTGCCCAAGGACAAGGCGCACCAGATCCACCTGCTTCAGGCGGAGGGCAAGAAAGTGGCGATGGTGGGCGATGGTATCAACGACGCCCCCGCGCTTGCCCAGGCGGATGTGGGCATGGCCATCGGGACCGGCACGGACGTCGCCATCGAAGCATCGGATATCACTCTCATCACCGGCAGCCTACGGGGCGTGGTGACGGCAGTGGAGGTGTCGCGGGCGACCATGCGGAACATCAAGCAGAACCTGTTCGGGGCGTTCATCTACAACGTTGCCGGGATTCCGGTGGCGGCGGGCATCCTCTACCCGGTCTTCGGGGCTCTTCTCTCACCGATGATCGCGGGAGCTGCGATGGCCTTCAGTTCGGTGACGGTGGTCACCAACGCGAACCGGCTTCGGCTCTTCGAACCTCGGATGGTAGCCGCGCCCGCCGTGGGCGACGCCCGAGCGGGAGGGGTGACGGCATGAGTCTCCTGGATATCGTGGTGATCGCAGGTGGGTTGGGGCTGGGGGCCCTCGTGGTGTGGTACTTCTGGCTGAGCTCCTCAGGCGGGGTGAAGGCGGCGAGCGTGGACGGAGTGCAGGAGCTCACAGTGGTGGTGAAGGGCGGCTACACGCCGGATACGATCGTGGTGAAGCGCGGGCGACCGGTCCGCTTGAACTTCAATCGCCAGGAGTCCGCCTCGTGCAGCGAGATGGTGCTCTTCCCTGATTTCGACCGCTCTGCACGACTCCCTGAGGGCACAGTGGTGCCCATCGAGTTCACGCCCGAGAAGGTGGGCGAGTTCGGCTTCCAGTGCCAGATGGGGATGTTCCGCGGACGTCTGATCGTCGAGTAAGCTCCGATCCCTTCGCGGCCGTCGCCCGACTCACCCAGGCCGTAGCTTGATTCACCATCATGCCACCTCCCCACGCGCGCCCGATCGCCATCGGGTGTAAAGAGAACGTAAAGAGCAGCACGATGCGTTGCTTCCTACTACACGGAGTAGTAGGTTCACAACGAGTCATGCCCGGATCTTCACAAGCGAGGTCGCGACCTCTGTGGCGCTAGTACGAGGCGCCGAGGCGGTCTTGTCTGTACACGCAGACCCTGCGGGCCGGGTGCCGGATTCCCATACCAGAAGGGGAGTTGCATGCACACGCAAGTACTGAGGAATCGTCACCGGGGGGCGGCCGTGGCGGAGGTCGGCCGGGATCTTGCACGACTGCTCCTCTACGGCATCGCGGCTCTCGCGGCGTCGATGCTGATGCTGACCGCCTTCACCACCCAAGCCTGGGCCGCCGAGCTCTCAGCGACACAGATGAAGGTCTCGGTGTGGCCCGAATACGACGACCCCCGAGTGCTCGTCATCAACCAAGCCGAGCTCGACCCGAACGTGCAACTACCTGCGGACGTGACCTTCAACATACCCAAAGGCGCCGAGATCGGCATGGCGTGTGAAGTCGACTCCGGCGGCGGCCACTCGTGCAAGCCATACCAACTGGCCGACATGGGCGACTACCAGGCTCTGACCTACGAGGTCGAGGCCCAGAAGACGATCTTCCTCGAGTACTACTACGACGCCTTCTCGGCGGGCACGCCTGAGCGCGCGTTCGACTTCCAGTATCGCCCGGGGTTCTCCGTGGCCAACACGACGATCGAAGTGCAGGAGCCACTGCGCTCGTCCGGTTTCACAGTCGACCCGCCTCTCCCCAAAACCAGCAAGGATTCTGAAGGGCTTGCCTATCACTTGCAGGATTACGCGGATCTCCCCATGAATGAGCCTCTCTCGGTGAAGGTCTCGTACTCCAAGCCCGACGTCAACCCGTCCGTCAAACCCAAGGACAACGGTGCAGCGCCATCCGGTGCCCCCACCACAGGCGGCTCCAGCAGCACCAACACTGCGCTGTTCGCGGTGCTGGCCACGCTTGCCTTCGGCACGCTGGTGATCGGCGGCTACAAGGTGATGCGTCCCGCTCCGGCCTCCTCCGGTCGGCGTGGCGGTGCCGCCAGAAGCTCGGCTCGCCCCCAGAGTGCCCGACCGAAACTGAACGCGGAGCGGGCATCGGGGACCGAGCGCGCGCGCAGCGGCGGGAAGTCCGGCAAGGGCTCCCGCGGGAATGTCTCCGACACGAAGTTCTGCACCTCGTGTGGCTCTGGAATCCGCCGCGTCGATAGATTCTGCCCTGAGTGCGGAGAGGAACAGAGCTGAACATGAGCCAGGGGATCGGGACGCGGTCGTGAGGCCACGGCATGTGATGAGCGGGGCGTTCGCGCTCGTCCTAGTCCTCGCGGGTGCGTGGTCCTTCTATGGGAATGTGCTGAATCCGCACGCTGAGGGTGTCCCCATGGAAGGCATGGTCATGTCGGAGGGCGCCCCTGGCTCGCCCTCCGAAAGCCTGGGCTCCACTGCCGCAGCGGGTTCCGAGGGCGGAGCTTCCGCGAGGACTATTTCGAACGATGAGATGGTGCCGCCCACGCTGGGCGGCCTGCCTCTCGCGGACCTGGCAAAGGGGGACGAGGCTCGAGCTCAGGTGGAGCAGCTGCACGGCAAGAGCCTCGGTGCCGGCCTCGAGGCCGCGTGGACGGCCACATACGGCTCCGTGAGTGGGTCCGGCATGGCCGACGCGACTCTCTGGATCAGTCGTGCAGCCCGCGCGGAAGACGCCCGTACCCTGTTCGAGCGGATGACCGATCGAATCTCTGAGGGCAACTCACCGTTCGAGGGCCTACGCCCGATGCGCTGGGACGATGTGGAAGGGTATGCGCTCGACGGAATGGGACAGAAGCACTACTACTTCCTTGTCGGCAGCGACCTGTACTGGATCGCGGTCGATCCGGCGGTTGCCGAGGCAGTCGTTGCGGAACTGCTTGGGAACGCCCGCTCGGCGGCGGCTGCGGGCTGAGAGAGCGGGCCGTCACAAAGCGTCGCTCCCCCACGGCAACCAACACGCCCGAAGACAAGTACGGAGGATAACCACAGATGAATCAAGTCGGCTACACCGCACTCCTGCTCGCGGTCCTGATCTCCGCCTACGGGGTGGTGGCTCCCGTCGTGGCCGCCAGGACCGGACAGAAGGAGTGGGCGAGGAGCGCGGAGAACGCGTGCTACGCGTTCGCCGCGGCGACGGTCATAGCGAGCGTGGCGCTCCTCTACGCGCTATTGACCCGTGACTTCGGGAACGAGTACGTCGCCAGCTACACGTCTCTGGAACTCACGTGGTTCTACACCATCTCCGCCTTCTGGGCCGGCAACGCGGGCTCGATGCTTCTGTGGGTGGCACTCCTGGGAATCTACACGGCGATCGTCGTGTACCAGAACCGGCGCAAGAACCGCGAGATCCTCCCCTATGTCACCTCAGTGCTGATGACCGTGAGTCTCTTCTTCTCCCTGATCCTCACGACCTCGCACGGGTCCAACCCGTTCGCGATGATCCCCGGCGCGCCACCCGCAAATGGCGCGGGGCTGAATCCCATGCTCGAGAACCCGGGGATGGTCTTTCATCCTGTCACGACATACCTCGGCTACGTGGGATTCAGCATACCTTTCGCGTTCGCCATGGGGGCCCTCATCACCAAACGACTCGGCGACCAGTGGATCCGGACCACCCGGCGCTGGACCATCGTCGCCTGGATCTTCCTCACCATAGGGAACATCGTGGGGGCGTGGTGGGCATACGTCACACTGGGATGGGGAGGCTATTGGGCATGGGATCCAGTGGAGAACGCATCATTCCTACCATGGCTGACGGGTACAGCGTTCCTGCACTCCGTCATGATCCAAGAGAAGAAGGACATGCTCAAGGTGTGGAACATCGTCCTGATCATCTTCACCTTCGCGTTGACCATCTTCGGCACGTTCTTGACGCGCTCCGGAATCATCAGTTCCGTCCACAGCTTTGGACAGAGTAGCCTGGGCCCATTCTTCCTAGGATTCCTGGGCCTGATACTGATCCTCTCGTTGAACCTGCTCTTCAGTCGTCTCGAGCTTCTCAGGTCACGAAACGAACTCGACAGCTTCCTCTCTCGAGAATCGAGCTTCTTGTTGAACAACCTGATTCTCGTGGGGATGGCCTTCACCATACTCTGGGGGGTGCTGTTCCCCATCATCAGTGAGGCGGTCACAGGAAACAAGGTGACCGTCGGCCCACCCTTCTTCGACCAGGTGATGACGCCCATCGGTCTCGTGCTCATGTTCGTCACGGGAGTGTGCCCTCTCATCGCGTGGCGTCGAGCCACGTTCGCGAACCTGCGTAAGAACTTCATGTACCCGGCGGCGGTGGGAGTGGTCACAGCGATCGCGCTTGTCGCGTTCGGGATCGGGGATCACATCTACGCTGTCATCAGCTTTAGCCTCGCCGCCTTCGTTGTCGCCTCGGTGGCCCTCGAATTCGGCCGCGGCGCTCTGGTACGGCGAGACATGGCCGGCGAGAACATCGTGAGGGCACTCGGCTCCCTCACCTGGAGGAACAAGCGCCGATACGGCGGCTACATCGTCCACGTGGGAGTGGTATTGCTGCTCATCGGTGTGACCGGTTCCTACGGTTTCAAGCAGGAGCAGACGCAGACTCTCACGGAAGGGCAATCGATGACGGTGGGCTCGTACGAGCTCACGTACGTGTCGATGGAGAACTACAACACCAGCGAGAAGAGCGTGGGCCGTGCCACCTTCAACGTGAAGGAGAACGGTCGCGACCTCGGCCTCGCGTACCCGGTGCGTGAGTACTACTTCAAGAAGGACCAGCCGTGGACCCGTATCGATCGGCAATCCACGCTTGGCAGAGACGTGTACCTGATGCTCTTGGACTACTCGCCCGAGACGGGCCAAGTGAACATGGAAGTCAACATCAATCCACTCGTGAGCTGGCTGTGGATCGGCGGCATAGTGATGGTGATCGGCGGCATCGTAGCCATCTGGCCGGACCGACGAGACTCCCTTCGGCTGGCCGCTCGGTACGAGAGGCAGGCGAGGCTCGATGAGATCTGATGCACGTCGACACAGGCGCTCCCGGCTGGATCGGGCGGCGCTGCTACTAGGTCTCGCGGCGATGGCCCTCATGCTGTCAGCCGCACCCGCGGCTGCCGTGCCTCCAACCTCGTCGGTGTCCGACGCGATCATGTGCCAATGCGGTTGCGGGGCGGTGCTGACCAACTGTCCACACCAGGAGTGTGGCTGGGGCGTACCCGCGAAGCTCTTCATCGCCCAACAACTGGCAAACGGAAAGACCCCCGAAGAACTCGTGCAGTACTACGTGTCCCAGTACGGGGAACAGGCCTTGTCGGCCCCCACGAAGCGCGGCTTCAACGTCGCCGCCTGGGTGACCCCATTCGTCGTCATGGTAGTCGGAGGAGTAGCGATCTACTTCTTGGCCCGTCTGTGGGCCAGACCGTCTGAAGACGACCCGGCTGCCATCGGTGACGGGGTTCCGGCACTCGCGATCGACAGTTCTCGATTGCGAAGACTGGAAGACGAGCTGCGCAAGTTCGACTGAGCCACCCGTTCCGGCCCGCCACCCCATGCGCGGGCATCTCGTCGTGATAAGGAGCCGCTGTGCCCGAAGTGTTCATAAAAGTGATACTCGCCCTACTCGCAGTCGCCTTCGTCGCCTACCCGTTGCTCACGCCGCCGCGCGAGGAGGACGAGGATCTCGATCTGTCGGAGGACCTGGACGAACTACACCGCAGGAAGGAATCGACCTTCTCGGCTATCAAGGAGCTCGAGTTCGACTTTCGCACCGGCAAGTTGTCCGAAGAGGATTTCCGCGAGCTGGACGCCCGCTACCGGACGGACGCCCTCGAGTTGATCGATGCCATCGAGGAGTACCGGGAGGACGATCTCACCGGTGCAACCGACCGAGCCGGACGAGGCATCGAGTCCGAGAGCGGTTCCCATGCTCTGATACGTGAATGGGCACACGATGACGAGGCCATGCAGTCGAGTGATGATGGCGGCCATGAAGCTCCATGCGGCGAATGCGGAGCCTTCGTGTCACCCGCCCACCGATTCTGTGCCACGTGCGGAGCGGCGGTGGTCGCGTGACCAGCGTCACTGATGCTTCTGAAGAGGAACGAGTACTGGACAACCTCGAGATCAAACGTCAGCGCTTCGAGGACGCGGGCCGCTTCCCCGTCCGGAAGCTCGTGGTCATCGGGATTGCGGTTGCGGTCCTTGCGTTCGGCGGCTTCATCGGCTACCAGCGCTGGCAGGTATCCAGGCAAGTCGGCGGCGTGATCGTGATGGCCGACGTGCGCTATCCGGCGTACCAGGTGGATATGGTGACGTTGGACACAGCCACCCAGACAGACGAGGGGATGAGTATCCCGCTCGCCGACCTGAAGCAGGACTACATCGTCGGAGCAGTCTACAACCGCACGAATCCCATGCCGGAGGGCTATCAGATGGCGGCCGGCGGGAACATCCTCCCGGTACTGGCCTATATCGCGCCCAGTGGAAAGCTTGTCGTCGCCACCTCCTTCTGCGAGCCCTGCCGGTCCACCCTGTTCCACTTCGAGGGCAACATCCTCGTGTGCGATGTCTGTTTCACACGCTGGGAGCTGAGCACCTTGCTCGGCATCGGAGGCGGGTGCTTCGACTACCCACCAGAGGAGTTGACCGCCGAGATCAGGGGAGACACCGTCTTCGTCCCAGCGGCCGACTTGGAAGCGTGGATACCGAGAGCTTACAAGGATGAGAACGTGGTCGATGAGAACATGAGCACGGTGACGCCGAAGAACTAGGAGCGGCCACCCGCGGTATAGGACCGGCATACGTCTTTCGAACCGGGCGCCCTCAGGAGCGTGCGCCGGACACCGAAGCCGTTCTCTCGTGTGCGACCGGGCCGCTGGATCACCCCACCCTTGGACGGGCCAAGCGATGGAAGACCACCAGCGCCGCCGCGGTGATGGCCGCGAGCCAGGCAAGGGCCGGCAGCAGGCTGCGGGTCTCGTCGAAGTCGGCGGTGAAGGCACCATCCACCAGCACCCGCACTGCGCCATACCCGGGCGCAAAGCGCGCCCATGAGGGCGGGGCGGCGGAGAACATGACGTTCTGCGCCAGGCCCACATCCAAGAAGGGGATGAGGAACATCACGTAGAGCCCACCCAATCGACCCACCAGGGGCCCCACCAACACCCCGATCATGCCGTAGGTGAGGGCCACCAGGAGGTTGGCGCCGGCGAACGGCAGCCAGGCCGCGGGGGTGAAGTCGTAGGCCGTCACCGCCAGAGACACCCCGGTGGTGAGCAGGCCGGCGGCGGCGATGATCGCCACGCGTGCGGTCAGCACCTCACGCGTGCGGAAGCCCGCCAGAACGAGGCGCCGGTCCGCCTCGGCTGAGCCCACAACCACGAACAGCCCGGCCAGGCCCGTCAGGAAGGCCGCGGTGATGGGCACCATGATGGCCCCGTGTATCTCGGCCATGGGCAGCATGACCAGCTGGGCGCGGCCGCCGCTGGTCACTTCGACGGGGGACGGGGTGGACGGTGTCACGTAGAAGCTCAAGGTGATGAAGGCCACCGGGAGGAACACGAGCAGTACCCACAACGCTGTGTTCCGTCGATACTCGGTGAAGCCAAAGCGGAGCGCCGTCCCCGTTCGGCGCCACCCGCCCAGTGTCCGTGCCTCCCTCTCGACGGCAGGCCTAGTGCTACGCACCAGAAGGATCGTCGCCACGAGTAGGGAGCCGGCGACCCACGCCAGTCCCATCCCCACGTCGCCCAGAGGTCCGGCATAGCCCGAGGGCGTGTTCAGCATCACCAGGGTCGGGAAGTGTGTGGGGAACACGCGGGTGATCATCGTGTCTCCCCCTGAGCCCATGGCCGGGCCCAGGAAGAGGTCGAAGAGCCAGATGAAGACGATGAGCAGGGAGCCATTGACTTCGCTACGCACCAGGGCGCCCACGGCCGAACCCAGACCGAGATAGACGTCGGCGAGGGCTCCGCCGGCCATGATCACGAAGATGATAGGGATCAATACGAGGAGGACGAGACTGATCGGGCGCCGTGCGTACTCACGCACGTAGTCGGCGGTGAGCAACCCGGTCATGGCTTGACCACCCCGCTGTCTATGACGCCGCCAACGAGGTGTAGCACTCTGTCGAAGCGCTCCTCGTCCGCGATGAAATGACTGATGATGAGGAGTCCACGGCCTGCGGCCCGCCGTTCGGCCGTGAGTTCCCAGAACCGCTGATACGTATCCCAGTCGAAGCCGGCGCATGGTTCGTCGAGCAGCAGGATGTCCGGGTCTGGGAGCAAGGCTAGTACCAGGCTGAGCTTGGCCCGCGTGCCTCCGGAGAGTTCCTCCACACGAGTGTCTCCCCACGAATCGAAGCCGAGTGCCTCGTAGATCTTCGTTCGTGATCGCTCTAGTAGGTCCGGCTACATGCCGTAGGCCCGGGCGAACAACTCGAAATGCTCATTGCAGGTAAGTCGTTCGTACAAGACTGGATCCTGCGGGCAGAAGCCCACTCGGCCGGTCCGGTCCACGGAGCCTCCATCACGGTCAAGAGCCCCAACGAGGATCTTCATCAAAGTGCTCTTCCCCGAGCCGTTCTCACCCACCAGGCCGACGATCTCGCCGCGACGCAGTTCCATGTGCACCCCTTTGAGCACACGATTCTGGCCCCGTCGCGGCCAACGTCCACGGTGGTAGGCTTTGGTGATGCCGCAGGCGGCGAGGAGCGGCGGGCCCGCGACGTGGGCGTCGTTCGCGAACCCAGCGGTCCCGAGTCGTTCTTCTGTCGACGTCCCATCCATGAAGCCCGTCCCCCACACTAGAGATCAGCCAACGCACGCCGGATTCGTATACTCATACCCCCAGGGGGTATACTATAACGCTGACGTGCATCACCGCAAGAGGAACTCCGCCCACCGCTCGCCAAGTCGCCTGGGTCATGCGGGCGACTCGCCTCCTCCTCGCACCGCAGCGGGTGGACAACGTGTCGATTCTCGCAGGTGGGGTACGGTGCGGCAGACCGCGTTGGATGCGGCGTACTCACAATCCGGGGAGGGATGACCGATGATGACCGGTTTCGGAGGTGGTGGGTACGGTTGGGTAGGCATCGTGCTTACCCTGGTCTTCCTAGCTCTGATCGTAGTAGGCATCGTGCTCGTGGCGCGAGGGCGGGGAGACTCGGGCGAACCTCGGGTCGCCAGCCCGCCTCCAGGCGCGGAATATCCGCCCAAGGCCGCGCCACAGTCGGCGGCCCTTGCCGTGCTCGAAGAGCGGTACGCGCGGGGCGAGATCGACCGCGAGGAGTTCATGATCCGCAAGAGCGACCTGACCGGATGAGGCCGAAGTGAAGAACTCATTCTACGTTGGTGTGGTCTTCATCGCCGCGGGGCTGATCGGGCTGGCAGCGGTGTTCGTCGTGTACAGCGCCGGCACCGGGTCGCTTGTCTTCAGGCCCGCCGCCGAATCATTGGGCGCGGAGATCTTCCTCTACGGTACAGCCGGCGGCCGGGCGGTTCCCCGCCGGGGTTCGATCGGGATGATGGGCGGCTCCAGACTCGGCTGTGCGGACTGCCACGGCACCGACGGCAGAGGCGGACGCGTGAACATGATGATGATGATGGGGAGCTTCGAAGCGCCTGACATCCGGTGGAGCACGCTCACATCGACGGAGATGGAGCACACGGAAGGCGAGACCCCGCACCCGCCCTTCGATCGGGACAGCTTCGCCCGAGCGCTCCGCGACGGAGTCGATCCCGATGGCGGCAAGTTGGAGTCGCCAATGCCTCGCTGGGGCGTGAACGACGCTCAAGTCGATGCCTTGATCGAGTACCTCCAAGGACTCTGAGAGCCGGGTCCGATCCGAGAGGCTGGCCTACAGCAGAGCGTACACACTCAGTACCACGAGGCAGACTAGGCCGAGGAGCACGATCGCTCCGTCCAACCGGATCGGCGCGTGACGCAACCTTCCCGGTTACCAGCCCGGCTACCAACCCAGGGCCCACCGCTTGCGCCTGAAGTCCATGTGTATGGCCCCCGCCGCCAGCTCGGGCGCCGGCTCCACCATGATGCGTGCCCCCATGATCGAAACCGTCTCGCCGCTGAAGAAATCGGCCACCGGATTCGCCACCCGCCTCATGTCGTCGGCCGCACCGCCCGGGACCTGCTCCGCCGACGGCACGGGCACTGGGATGGGGAACCCGGAGAGCACGTTCACGCCGTGAGCGAGGAACGCCATGCCCATCCCGAGCGCCTTCTCGTTGCCCGGCTCGGCGCCCACGTAGAACAGGGGAAGCGCCGAGAGCGACGTGCCTGCGGCCTCCGCGAGCCTAAGCCACAGGAACATCGTGCGCGTGTTGTCCACGCAGGCACCAACCGGGATGACGGGCGGCAGCCCGGCCCGCTCAAGGGCGGCGCGCAGGCTGGGGGCACACAGCTCGCGGGCCGCGTCGGCCGTAAGCCCGGCGTCCAGCAAGGCGTGCGCCGCGCACCCCGTGGTGGTGACGAGCACCCCTCGGCGCAGAAGCTCCTTCGCCAGCACCACGTTCGAGCGCTCGAAGGGCACCTTGGGTGTGTTGCACGAGACCAGGGTGGCCAGCCCGATGATGTCGCCCCGGCGGAGTAGAGCCAGCAGCTCGCCCGCTCCACCAAAAGCCTCGAGGATGGTCTCGTCGTCGAATCCGCCTCTCGCGGGTGCCGTCACGGCGGGAACGCACATGACCGTTCCCACACGGCGACGATGCGCGTCGCAGGCCAGCCCAAGGATCTTCCGGGCCGCCTGCGGGAGCGTCCCCGGCTCGGCGGGCATGTGCACGGCGCCTTCCAGCCGGTTCGAATCGTGCGTGGTCACCACGATCGTGCCCTTTTCCCGAGCCACCGGCATGATGGCCGGAAGAACGCACTGCAGATCCACCACCAGGGCGTCCAGGGCCCCGGTGGCCAGGGCGAATTCCTGTCCCAGGATGCCCGTGACCGAGGGTACTCCGTGCCTCGCCAGCAATTCCTGGCCCGAGCAGCAGATACCGTAGAAATCGAAACCGTCGGCACCTGCCGCCGCGGCCTCCGCGAGCATCTCCGGCTCCTCGGCGGCGGCCAGGAGTGCCTCCGCGGCAACGGGGAGATGTCCGTGCACCGCCAGTTTGACTCCGCTGCCGCGTGCCAGCATGCCGAACCCCACCTCGCCCGACGTCGGCGAGGGCCGGCCGTAGAGGATCTCCGAAGCGAAGCTGGCCGGCGCCACGGCTCCCCAGAAGAAGGCCACAGCGAGCCGCAGTTCCTGGAGGGCCGTGTTCCGCCAGTCGGAGTCCGTTCCGAGGGTCGTCCGATGCAGGCTCTCGAACACCTCGGCCATGGTGGAGGTGGGGAGCACGCCGAGCTCGCGCCAGGTTTCCACGCGTTCTTGCGGAGCGCAGGCGTGCAATAGGCGCATGGGTCCGGGCCGGGCCTTGGAGAGATCGTCGTACAGGACGAGAGCGACGTCCCGCGCCACCTCGAGATCGGATCTTTCCGCCCCGCTCGAGCTCAGCGGCACGTCCAAGCGTTCCGCCAGCCATCGCACCCGGTCCATCCCACGCAACGGCCCCTCCTCGCGCCCTTCCGTGATCGCGAGGATCGTCTCCAGCCGCGCGCGGGCGTGCGATCCGTGGGCCGCGGCCGCGGCGGCCACCATGCGGAGATGGTTGCCCATGACCACCTGTGCCGGGCCCGCCCCGCAGATGCCCGGGTTGGAGTCGGTCACCCGGCAGGGTCCCCACAGGCACCGGCGGCAGCACGTGCCGTCGAGGCCCCAGGAGCAGAGTCGCTGCTGAGCGTCCGACCGATCCAGGTAGCTGGGGAGGTCGAGCGAGGCCATGTGCTCCGCCAGGGGTGGGAGGGCCGCCGAAGGGGTGAGACGAAGGACGTCCGCCCGGTCGGGCATCTCGGTGTTCAGCTTGGGGTAGGGATAGCGCACGTGCCTCTCCTCAGATCGAATACTCGGGTGCACAGCGTTCCGGCACCAAACGGAAGTGCTCGAGTATCACCTCACGCAGGTGGGTGAACTCGGCGGAGGTGCGGTCCCGCGGCCAGGCGAGGTCCACCGTGACGGTCGCTCGGATGGCACCTGGCCGTTCGCTCATCACCGCGACCCTGTCCCCCAGGTAGATGGCTTCCTCAATGTCGTGCGTCACGAGGACCACGGTCTTGCCCCCCGCTCGATGCAGTTCAAGGAGATCGGCCTGCAGTCCCATCCGGGTAAGCGCGTCCACGGCGCCGAACGGCTCGTCCATGAGCAGGATGTCGGGGTCCACAGCCAGGGAGCGGGCGATGTTCACGCGCTGCCGCATTCCGCCCGAGAGTTCGTGCGGTTTCTTCTCCTCGAACGCACCCAGGCCCATGCGCTCGAGCAGGGCGCGGGCTCGGGATCTTCTCGCCTCGCGCGGGATCCCCGCTATCTCCAGGCCCAGCTCAACGTTCCCGATGGCAGAGCGCCACGGGAGGAGTCCGTAGTCCTGAAACACGAGCAGCCGGCGCGGGTCGGGCCCTGTGACCGGTCGACCGTGCACCAGCACCCGCCCTGTGTCGGGCTGGTCGAACCCCGCGATCAGGTTGAGGAGCGTACTCTTCCCACAGCCGGATGGACCGACCAAGCAGAAGAACTCACCTTCGTACACCTCGAGGGTGGTGGCGGACAGCGCCTCCACGGACGTGTTCCCACGTCCGAACGTGCGGCCGGCCCCGTCGACGACGATGATCGCGTCACCGAGGACGGTCCGGCGCACGCCGACCTGTCCGGCTCCGCTCGGCGCGGGCCGCGAGGTGCGCTGATCCGCGCCGTCGCGCTCCGGAGCCTGTCTCACACGCTCCACGAGTACCTCTCCTTGAGCCACCGCAGAGCCAGGTCCGTGAGATACCCGAGCAGCCCGATTGCGAGGATGGTGGCCACCAGTTCGTCGTAGGCGAAGCGGTCCCGGGCGTCGAGTATCTGGTACCCCAGGCCCGAATCGACTCCAAGCATCTCGGCCGGCACGATCACCACCCAGGACACGCCAAGAGCCAGACGCACGCCCTGAAGGAGATCGGGCACGGTGGCCGGGATTATGACCCTCCGCACGACGGCCCGGTCGCCCCCGCCGAAACCGCGCACCACCCGTTTCCAGATGGGACTCACGCGGCTCACGCCGTGCGCCGTCGAGAGCAGGACGGGCCACAGCGCGGCGAACGCCACCAAGAAGACGACGGGCCGGGACCCAACACCGAACGCCACCAGAGCCACCGGCACCAACGCCAACGGCGAGGTCATGCGTAGGAACTGGAAGACCACGCTGGTGGCCGCGTCGAGGGGTCGCGAATAGCCCACGAGCACCCCCAAAGGCGCTCCGATGAGCACGGCGATCCCCAGGCCCAACCCCAGGCGGCCGAGGGAAGCCGACGACTGCTCGACGAGCACGCCGGAGGCCGCTAACCGGCCGAGTGCGCGCAGACCCCGCACCGGTCCGAAGTCCGCCCCGAAGGCTTCACCCAGCAGTCCCGCGCTCGTTGCCGCCTGCCACAAGGAGAGGAAGGCCAAGACGCCGAGCAGTTTCAGACCGACGTCGCCGAGACGAGGTTTCCACGATCTCCACTGTGTCCCCACGATCCGCCGCGCGGCGACGGGAGCGGTGCTCATACCTCGATCACCTCGTCCCGCTCGAAGTCCGGATAGGCGCCGTCGAACGCGGCCAGACCCCCGTTTGCCGCCAGTGCCTTCTTCACCAGCTCGTAGTCCATGAGATCGTCGGCCACGTGCTCCGGCGACAGGCTTTGGAGGAAGGTCGTGTCCCCTTCGAGTACGGTCTGCTTCAGCTCCTGAACGATGCGCTTCGTGGCCGAGCGGAACTGGTAGGGCTCGAAGGCGATCCGCGCCGCCTCCCACTCGGGATGCCGGATGGCTCCCGTGCCCCCGGAGACGCCATAGGTCTCCAGGTCGTACTTGGTCATGGAGCGGAGGATGATCTTCTCTTCGAACGGCAGGTAGCCGCCGCCCTCCTTCGAGAGTATTCGCGCCGCCTCCTCCTTGTTCTCCCCAGACCAGCGCTCGGCACGGACCAGAGCATTGACGGCTTTCTGACTCCACTCCCGCCGCTCGCGCACGTCGCTTTCGTGCAGCACCGCGACGCAGCACGGGTGGTTCTGCCATACGTCCCCCGTGAAACGGATCACCCGGCCTCCCGCGAGCACCTCGCCTGCGGCATTGAATGGTTCGGCCACTATATAGCCGTCGATCGCGCCCGCGCTCAAGGCCGTGGGCATATCCGGCGGAGCCATGACCAGCAGGTTGGTCTGATCGGCGGTCAGAGGAGCCTTCTGATCCTGGATGACCGGGCGGAGCCCGTGAGAGCGCAGCACCATCTGCAGGATGACGTTGTGCATGGAGTACCAGTACGGTACTGCGATCTGCTTGCCGCCCAAGTCGGCCGTGCTGCGGATGGGTCCCTTATCGCTCACGGTCACGGCAGAATTGTTCATGTGGTTCCAGGCGACCACCTTCACGGGGAAGTTGCGCGCGTACCGAAGGTAGATCGGGATCGGGATCAGCAGGTGGGTAAGGTTGAACGTGCCCGCCTGGAAGGCCTCCGCCAGCGCGGACCACCCCCTGATGAGGGTGGGCTGCTCCACCTCGAGGCCCTCATCTTCGAAGTAACCGTTCGCGTGCGCGATCAGGAGCGGGGTGGCGTCGGTGATTGGGATGTAGCCGATCTTCACCGCGGGGAGCCGGGCCCCGTCTCCCGTGACCGCTGTCGTCTGCGCCGGCGACCCGTCGGTTGTTCCCGGCGCCGTGGTGCCGGGCGTGTCATCGGCCGCGCACCCCGCGACCCAGCCGAGGCCGCTGAGGCCAAGGCCGGAGACTCCGGCCAGCTTGAGCAGTTGCCGTCGTGTGATTGCTCTCGCGCTCATTCCCGCATCCCTCCGACTCTGTACGATGAACAAATATGAGTAAGCTTATCCGAATTGTCACCATTCCCGGGAGCATACCATTGGGCGGGCCGATGTCAACTGCTCCATCTGTCTCCCTCCACCGATGCTGAGGTCGCGCACAGTGAAGCGGATGGTGAAGCGGATCACGTTCTCGAGGGATCCCGAGCGTTGTGAGCCGGCTGCCGGTGGTAGACAGCGGTGCCGTACTTGCGCTCCTGAGGCGTCGCGCGCAGATACAGGGACCAGCCCGTCTCATACCGACCGCTCCGCTGCAAGAACTCCTGCAGCGCTGGCCCGCGGCTAGGAGCCTGTCAGGGAGTCGCCGCCCGGTCCCACGAGTCTGAAGGCACTGAGCTCGGCCTGAACGATGAGGCGTCGACTTGCGCTGTAGATGGGCTCGCAGGTGGTGAGTGAGATCTCGTCGACCCCACGTTGCGCCACCACCTCGACCTCCGTGGGGAGCACGATGATCGTCCGGTAGACCTTGTAGACGACCGCCGCATAGGGGAGCAAGACTTGGATCTCGTCTCCGGGCTCCAATTCGTTCAGCTTGAAGAAGGGTGCGCCGTACGTGGTTCGATGCCCGGAAATGATGAAGTTGCCCCCCGCGCCGGGTGCGGGTGTTTCCGGCCAGTGACCAGGCCCCTTTCGGAGGTCGCCCGTGCCTATCCCCTCGATCATCACCACATCAAGGCCGATCCTGGGAATCACGAGCCGGCCAAAAGGCTCCCCCGTCTTCCCTTGCAGTGACGCGGAGAAATCCAAGGAGGCCTGTCGCAGAGCCTTCCGACGGCTGAGAGATTCGGCTTCCAAGCCCGCCTTTGCGAGCCCTCCTTGCTCGGCCCGCAGGAGAGTCATGTCTTCCTTGACGAAGTACTCCTCCGGGGTGGATTCGGCCAACGCCGGGTAGGCCCCGGCCAGCTCACCGGCCAGGGACCCCTGTTGCCACCACGTGAAGCCCCACGTGCCCGGCAGATAGAGCACTACGCCCAAGCCGGCGAGCATGAGCAAGTTTGCCAGACGACGACGCCACCTCCTACGGCTGCGGCTATGACGAGAGGGCGATGCTGGTACGGTCATGAATCCTCCGATGCTGATCCGTCGATGGCCGGATTCCTGGAACCCACAGCCGCGTTCGTCACGGCTCGAGGCGCGGCGCCGCCCTCAGTATCCATCGCTCATGTCAAAGACACGTAAAGACCGGGCCATGCCGCTGGAAGTTCGAACGTGGTTTCGCGCTCGTCTTGTGAAGATGACGTAATGATGTGCCCACAAGACCGCGTTGATGCTTGTTCCGCATACCCCCCTAGCCTATTCTGGAAAGAGACAAGTCTCTCAGAAGCAACCGAGAGGTGCATCCATGGAGCCGCGCGGAGAGCCGGCCGGCCCGATAACACGTCGCGATTTTCTGGTGATGGTGCTCAGTCTTACGGGCGCCTTCGCTGCAGTCGGTCTTCTTGCGCCGATCGTGCGCTACGCATTTCCCAGGGCCAAGGCCGAAGTCGCCGCACGTGTGCGCGTTGCATCGACGGGCCAACTGACCCCTCTCGGCGACACGGTCGACTTCGAGTACCAGGAAACCCCCTGCTCCCTACTGCAACTCGAGGATGGCACCTACGCCGGTCTCTCGCGCGTGTGTACGCATCTCGGCTGCATCATCACCTGGGAACCCGACAACACGCGTTTCTTCTGCCCATGTCATGCAGGCGTCTTCTCCCCCACCGGCGAGGTGCTCGCAGGTCCTCCCCCAAGCCCCCTGCCTGCGTTGAAGGTCGCGGTGCAGGGTGAAGAGATCTGGGTCGAAGGCTGGAGCCCGGCCTAGACTCATGTGCCATCTCGTACTCCTCACGCCGATCGCAGGCCTGGCAGTCTTCTTGGTGCTTCCGCTCCCGGAGGCGCTCGCGGCCTACTTCGTGATCGCCGCTGCAACCGCTCTGCTCTACGGAGCCATCATCCGGGCGATGCGTCGCACCGTGGTCACGGGAAAGGAGGCGTTGCTGGGTGCCCACGCCAGTGTGAGACGCGTTGGCCCAGGAGGACTGCTGCTGCATCTGCGCGGTGAACTATGGACTGCCCAGGCCGTCGGCTTCACCGGCGGCTCGCCGCAGCCGGGCGAAAGCGTGGTGATCACAGAGATCGTGGGCAACCGGCTGATAGTGGGGCCACCCCTGTAGGGATCACCGTGACGCACCCGTCGCGGTCGAGCATGGGCGAAGCGTAGGAGGGGTGCCCAGACAGCACCCCTCCAACGCTTCGGGAGAAAGAAGGCGGCAGTTTCAGGTCATGCCCAGGACCGTGCTGAGCAGCCCTCGCTGCAATGGGCAACCCGTGGAATGGTGAACCGCTTCATGATCACCTCCTTCGTTGGGTCGTCTGCGAGGATCGTTGCATGAGGCAGTGAGCGTCAGCGGTTGAGTCGAGACCGAAGCGGGCTGGAATGGGCACGCCCTCGCAGCACCCACACAAGAAGGCCCGCCAACCCAGGGACCGCGAGAAGCGCCACGCCCTGGGTCAGTGTGAACTCACCCAAGAAGCGGGGATCAGTCCCCGCGATCGCCTCGACGCTCCCCGCGCGGAGAAGGTCCAGCAGGGAGCGGCCGACCAGGTACCCCAGGCCCACGACCAGCGCTGTGATACCGGGTGCTGTGCGCCGTCTCAGTAGGATGAGCCCAGCGGCAAGCAGCAGAAGACCGAGTGCGGATTCGTACAGCGGGATCGGGTGACGTACCGCTCCGAGGTAGTCAATGCCCCACGGCAGTGAGGTCGGCCTCCCAGGGTGAAGACCTGTCAGAAAGCATCCCACGCGTCCCACCGCAATGCCGAGCGCGAGGCCGGGAGCGACCACATCGGCTGTGCGGCGCACAGGGAGTCCGGCTCGGCGCACGTAGACCACCCCGGCAGTTACCGCGGCGAGCAACCCTCCGATGAAGGTGAGCCCGCCCTCCCAGACCGAGACAAGGCGCAGGGGATGGGCGATGGTCTCGCCGATGAGACCTGGTTGTAGAGCCCAGAGTACCTTGCTGCCGAGTACGCCGGCCAGTGCGACCACGATCGTGAGGGTCCAGAGTCTGTCCGCCGAGATACCGCGGTCGCGAGCAAGTCGAACCGTCAAGAAGGCGCCCGCAGCGATGCCTAGACCCACGAGCAGTCCCCACGTGCGCAGGTGGAGCGGGCCGAGCACGATCATTTCGAAGGTGCGATAGGGCATCTTGA
Source organism: Actinomycetota bacterium (assembly GCA_018830645.1). Taxonomy (GTDB): domain Bacteria; phylum Actinomycetota; class Thermoleophilia; order RBG-16-64-13; family RBG-16-64-13; genus JAHJSA01. The sequence goes on along the minus strand of JAHJSA010000013.1, from coordinate 61,512 downwards.
TGCCTCCTAGTCTCGAAGTTCTTCGATCACATGCCGAGCGGAACGCGGAAAGGCAAGAGCCGAGAGCTGATCTCCACCAGTCTTGTGAACTGGCCGGCCACCACGAGAACCCCGAAGCCTGCCAGCAACACGCCGGTGCCCGCGGCGACGAATCTCGTGGTGCGCTTGTACCGCGAGAGGACTCGCAGTGCCGGAGTGATGGCCACGGCCGTGGCCAGGTAGGGCACGGTAAGCCCGATGGAGAAGGCCAGCATGGTCACCATGCCCGCTGTGGTCGAGCCGGTCGTGCCGGCGACCGCCATCATCGACAGGAGCGTGGGGGCGATGCAATGAGAGCACGTGACGGCGAAGAGCAGCCCCACTACCAAGGACCCAAGGGGGCCCTTCGGCTTGGTGAGAGGTCGCTTCAGCGGGAGTCGCATCTTGTCCAGCAGGCCGAGGCGGAACACACCGGCCATCGACAGGCCCATCAAGATGATGACAAGTCCGCCGCCGATCTCGAGCCCGCGCGTCGCCTGCTGCAGGGCCGCGCCGAGCGCACCGGCGGCTCCTCCGGCGAGGGTGAACACTATGGTGAACCCGAGAGTGAACAGGAGCGTGTTCACCACGATGGTGCGTCTGAGCACGAGCCCCGGCTTGGCGGTGAGTTCCTCCATGGTCATGCCAGTTATCAAAGTCAGGTAGACCGAGATCATGGGCACGATGCACGGCGAGAGGAAGGAGACGACTCCCGCTGCGAGGGCCAGCAGTATAGGTGCTTCCACGTCTCTGCGCCTACTGGAGGGGGAGGAGCCAAGTGAGCGCCCTGCTCGGCACATCAGCCACATCGCGCACGGTGAGCGTGAGATCACCCGGGGCTGCCAGGTCCAGCCCTCCACGTTCGAAGACCAGCATGCCCGAGCGATGATGGCTCGAGTCGTCTTCTCCCACCCAGCGGATCGCACGATGTTCACCGTCCGGCGAGTCGAGACTCGATAGGGCCACAAGATCCAACTTGGAGAGATCTCCGGCATGCGTCTCGAACACGATCAGGAACCCGACCTCGGTCGCGGGATCGAGTTGGGCCGCCAGGTCGCCGAGCGATGGATCCGTCTCCAACGCCCCCGGCGTGAGAGCCGCGGCCATGACGTTCACGCCGCCGGCCCCCTCATCCTCGGCCACGTAGGTGGGTGTGCCCGGCCGCCGAGTGGATGGGGCCGCGCCGGGCGATTCAGCGGCGGACCCACCTTGGTCCACGGAGGCACTCCTGCCAGGGGCGACGGCCTGCGCCGCAGCGCCGGAAGAGACCTGCTGCTGGTCCTGGAGGTACAGCCAAGCGACCGCGACCAGCGCGAAGAAGCCCGCCGCCATGATGATCCCTGCCTTGCTTCTTCTCACTGTGCGGTCTCCTTGCGAAAGGCTTGCCAGGCGCGACATCGTTTGAGGAAGCATGCCCTACGCGGGTCAAGTTGCCGTAAAGATACTGCGAGGTCGAGTGAGGGCGCATTCCCCAGCACGTCGCACGCCAAGGCGAGACGCGCAGGCAGAAGAGACGTGGAAGTGCGAGCGGGGGCGGCACGACGGCCGCCCCCGCCTCTGTCATAGGTCAGGCGCCCGCCCGGATGCGGCAGCGCTTCGACTTCAAGATCGGGTAACCGGTGATGGGGTCGCCGATGTAGTCGCCCGTGATGTCGTTCACGCTGGCATCGTTCCAACCGTGAGGCAGGCTGACCACGTCGGGCAACATCGACTCGATCAGCCGCGCCTTCATCGTCACAGAGCCGAGCGGCGTCTCGATCTCGATCGCGTCGCCCTCGCCGATACCCGCCGCCGCCGCGGTCGCCGGATGGAGTTCGGCGAGAGGATCCCGGCCACGCTTTGCCAGCTTCTCGATGTCACGATGCTGCGAGTGCAGGTACTGCAAGGTCCGGGCCCCCGTGGTCAGTATGAGCGGGTACTCGGTCTCGCCGGTCGCGTCCGTCACCACTATCTGGTCGGGGGACTCCTTGTGCCGCGGCACGGGGTCGTGCCCGAGTTCCGCAAGCGTCTCCGAGTACAGCTCGATCTTGCGCGAGGGGGTCGCGAAGCCGCCCTTCTTCTCTGAGTAGCCCAGCCTCACGGTGCCGAACGGCATGCCGCCATCGGGCAGCGCGTCCAGCTGGCCCATCGAGAGGCCCGAGGGCTCGAGGGCGTAGTCGAGCGCCTCGGTGACGCTCTCCCAGGGGAACCACTTGCCGTAGCCCATGCGCCGCCCGAGCTCGATCCAGAAGTCCAAGTCGGAGACCGCGTCTCCAACCTGGAACAGCTTCCTGCGCATGCCCACGTAGGGGACGGCGTGCAGGGTGCCGTAGTAGTCGCAGAGTTCCACCCGCTCGAGGTACGTCGCGGCCGGTAGGAAAAGGTGGGCCTTCGTAGCGGTGGGCGTCATGAAGAGGTCCATGACGGCGAGGAAGTCGAGGCTCTCGAGCGCCCGCTCGAGCTTCCTGCCCCCCGGCCAGGTGATCACCGGGTTCGAGGCCGAGACAATCATGCCCCGAATGGGGTACGGATCGCTCGTGAGGATGGTGTCGGCGAGCAGCATGGACTGCCCTTCGCCGAAGTTCCGACCCCACACCTCGTTGAAGAGCGGGAAACGGTCGGCGCCGAGCGGCTCCCCCTCCATCTTCTCGGGCATCCGGATGGGGCTCAAGGCCACCTTCGACGTGCTCACGAAACCGCCGGTGGTGTCGATGTTGCCGGTGATAGCCTGCAGGATCGCTACGCATCGGGAGTTCTGCAACCCGATGGTGTGCTGGTCGAGGGAGTTCGTGCCCTGTGCGATGCAGGCCGACGGGGCTCCGGCGAATATCCGGGCCGCCTCGGCGATCTTCTCCGCGGGCACACCCGTGATGGATGCGACAGTCTCGAGCGAATACTCGGCGGCCACCTTCGCCAACTCGCCGAAACCCAGAGTCCAACGCTCCACGAACTCGCGATCGTACAGATCCTCCACGATCATCACGTTCATCATGCCGAGGGCGAGAGCTGTGTCGGTGCCGGGCCGCACCTGGAGGTGCAGGTGCGCCTTCTCCGCCATGGGAGTCACGCGGGGGTCTATCACCAGAAGAGTGGCGCCTTTGCGCAGGGCTTCCCTCACCCGACCGGCGGTGGGCGGAGCGGAAGCATCAGGGTTGTTGCCCCACACCAGCACGCAGGCGCTGTTGTCGATGTCGGGCACTTGATACGTCCCGAGAGTCAGGATCCGACCGATGATCTGACAGCGGAAACAGATACTCTCCACCGAGAAGCAATTCGGCGTGCCGTAGATGTCGCAGAACCGGCGGAGGAAGCTGACGGTGGAGTTACCTCCAAGGAGCACCGGCATACCGATGGCCACCGCCAGGGCTTTCGGGCCATACTCATCTTTGATCTTGGTGAGGTTCTCCACGAGGATGTCGTAGGCGTCGTCCCACCCGATCGGCTGCCACCCCTCCGAGGTGCGGCGCATGGGCGTCGTGATGCGGTCGGGGTGCAGCATGACCTCGGGCGAGGCGAGTCCCTTGGGGCATACGATGCCCTTGCTGAACAGGTGTGACTTGTTGCCGGCGATGCGCGCGATCGCGCCGCCCTCGATGGCCACCTCGATGCCGCAGCCCCACGGGCACTGCATGCACGTGGTCTTGGTGACTCCATCGGGAACCAAGCACTTCACGTCGGGTCGTGTGGACTCCATCACGCGTTCCTTTCGATGCGCCTCGGCCGCGGAAACACGCTCGGCCGGCTGAAGGCGCTGGTGGATTCGGGAGCACCTCATGCAGGAGTCTAGTGACGCGATCTCCCGGCCGCAAGACCCCGGACCCTCGGCGCGCTCCCTCGCGGCGCGCTACACTGGGCACAGCATGACTACTCTATACGTAGACGCGGATGCCTGCCCGGTGACGAAAGAAGTGCTCGCTGCGGGCCGCACCCACAAGATACCGGTGGTACTGGTGGGCAACACCACGCAGAACCTGGCGCGCCACGCCGGGCGCGCGGGCGTAGAGGCGGTGGAGGTGGGCGCAGGGCAGGACGTTGCCGACTTCGCCATCATCAGCCGCCTCCAGCCCGAGGACATCGTAGTGACCGGAGACCTGGGCCTCGCCGCCATGGTGCTCGGGCGCGGAGCCCGCGCGCTCGCCTTCCGCGGGCGCGAGTACCTGCCCGAGACTATCGACATGGAACTCGCAGTGCGCCACGCCGAGCAGGTTCACAGACGCCGCGGCGGAAGGACCCGCGGACCCTCTCCGCTCGAGGAGGAAGACCGAGAGCATTTCGCGCGCACTCTGAGGCGCGTTCTCGAAGGTTTGCGCTAGCCGGCGGAACGAAACACAGGGAGTACTGATGACGGACAGACAAGCGGCCGACCAGAGCGTGGTCGGCGAAGTGCAGTTGAGACACATCCCCGAGTTCACGGCGGTGATGCTCGCGAACCGCGGCCCATACGAGACCCTCGCGGAGTCGTTCTCCAGACTCAAGCGATGGTCGGCCGACGTGGACGTGCTCCCCACCGGGAGCACCGTCTGCCTGTTCTTCGACCGGCCCACTCCAGACCCATCCGCCGTCCGCAGATACGGGGTCTGCCTACCCACGTCGAAGCCGGAAGCCGCAAGAGCCCGGGCGGCTCTCCTCGAAGCCAACGACGGAGCCGCGACGATGGGAGCCACTCACCGAGCGCCGTCGCCGTCTCACCTTGCGCCGGGTGACGTCCTGGAGGTGCGCGAGGTACCGCGCATCCTGGCCGCGGTGGTCTACTACCGCGGAGCGGCCGGAGGATCAGTGCACGCCTACGAGCGGCTGGCGAGCTGGGTGCGCGAGCGCCCCTACCTACCGGCCGGCGCACCGCGCGAGATGCACCTGGCCGAGCCCGGCCAACTTGGCGCCGACATCATCGAGATCGAGATACAACAGCCGGCAATACCGAAGCCTCGCTGATCGGCGCGTCGAGCTCCCTTCCCCGCACGCAGTCCCATGTGAAATCTTGCGGTCGGCTAGGACGATGGGAACGCTTCGCGCGAGTCCGCCCACCGGCATCGACGCACAAGACGAAAGGTGAGCGACGCACATGAAGAAGACGACTCGGATCCTACTGACTGCGGCGGCAGGACTGCTGATCCTTGCGTCCCTCACCGGCTGCGAAGAGCTGAAAGCCAAGGTGGAGAACGCCCAGAACCCCGCCCCAGTGGGCGAGTACCTCGAACTCGACGACGTCGCGATCAACAGCCTGAACGAGAAGGCGAACTACGCGTGGCAGATCGGGGGGATGGAGCGTGACGCGGTCACCAAGCTGGAGACGCAGTACTTCGTCGATATGGAGCCGGTGAGCGCCGACCTCTACTGGGACGCCCGGAGCAACGAAGGCCTGTACGAGGGCGATAACAAGTTCTCAGACGACACGTACGACATCCTCGTGGAACCCGCCGGCGTCATCGCCATGTTGAACGTCAATATCGGCGACTAGGCAGGCATGGAACGCATCGCCGCTCTGATCGTGAAGCACCACAAGCGCGTGCTCGGCCTGACCGGGCTGATCACCCTACTGGCTGTGGTCGCGCTGTTCCGTATCTCGTTCAACGCCGACGTCACGCAGTTCATGACGGAGGGCAACGAGGTGGGGCGCGACTTCGTTGAGCTTCAGGAGAAGTACGACACCGGCGACCCGGTGAACGTGCTCGTGTCCCTGCCAGAGGGCCGCACCTTCCGCGACGCGGACGCCCTCGTGGAGTTGATCGGACTGCGCGACGCGATCTCCAAACTCGAGGGCGTCGGGGGCGTGGCGACGATCGTCCCCCAGACCGACCCGCTCACCGGCGCCACGCTGACCGCGGACGCTGTGGCTGCGCTGCCCCCTGCGGCGCTCGAGAAGGCGGTCTTCGCGGGCCCCATCGCCGGGCTGCTCCTCTCTGAAGACGGCCGCAGCACCCTGACCCTCGTCGTTCCCGAGGGAGACGCGACCGGACTCGCCCGCGACCTAGCCCGTTTCGTGGAAGCCTATCCGCCCGACGGCCTCGAGCTCACGCTCACGGGCAACCCGGTGATCTTCGCCCGGGTGATCGACATGATCACCTGGTTCCTCCTGGTGATCCCTCCGGTCGTGATGGGCCTGCTGCTACTCACCTTCTACGTCACGATCGGCGACCGAAAGCTCACCGTGATGGCGATCGTGCCGGCCGCTCTCGCCTCTGTCTGGACCTTCGGCCTCCTCTCGGGGCTCGGGATACGCATCGACATCGTGAGCGTGATCGTGCCCATCTTCGTGATCGTGATGGGCTCGGCCGACGGCCTGCATTTCGTGACTCACTACCAGGAGGAGGCCAGGCGTACCGACGACAAGGTGGAGCGCGTCACCACCACATTGCGCGACATCGGCGTGCCCATGATCCTCACCACTGTGTCGACCGCGGCCGGCTTCCTTTCACTGCTCGCCACGGGAGTCGGTCCCATGCAGCAGATGGGCGTCTTCGCAGCTGTGGGCATCGTCTTCGCCGGAGTGATCTCGTTCTTCTTCCTGCCGGCACTCCTCTCGCGCGCCGAGATCACCAGCAAGCCCAGCGGGGCGTTGCTCGGCCCGCGGCTCACGGGGGCGGTCAAAGCTCTTGCCCGCCGGCGCTGGGTGGCCGCGGTGCTGACGGTGGGTCTCCTCGCTTTTGCGGCGTTCTCCATCCCCCGCATAGCAGTGGACACCGACCAGCTCTTCTTCTTCAAGGACGACGACCCCGTCCGCGCCGACTTCGCGAAGATGGAAGAGGTCTTCGGGGGAGCGACCCCTCTCATGGGCGAGTTCGTGCTCGACCCGGCGGCGGGCCTCGGGCAGCTGCCCGGCATCCTCGAAGTGTCCCGCGAGTTGGAGAGCCTCCCCGGTGTGAGGAGGGTGTTCTCCGCCGCAGACCTCCTGGCGGACGTGCCCCCCGCAGAGCTACCCGGCGTCGTGGCAGGCCTCGCGAGCGGGACGACCGTGTCGCCACTCGGCCGGATGGTCTCCTCCGACGGGTTGCGCTTCGTGCTCTTCCCCTCGGACTTCACGACCGCCGACCTTCGCGGGTGGTTGGACTTCGCGGCCACCCAGCCCGAGATCCGCACCCTCACCGGCATGACCGTTCTCTGGGACGAGATGGCCCGCCTCGTGCTGCGCGCGCAGGGTCGATCGCTCCTAGCCGCCTTCGCCCTGGTGATCGTGATGCTCCTCATCGCCTACCGACGCGTGCGACTGACCTTGGTGGCGCTCGTGCCCCTCGTGCTCACCATCCTCACGCTGCTTGGATTCCTGGCCGACTCGGGCATCCAGCTCAACCTGCTCACGGCTATCGCCTCGAGCATCGTCCTGGGTGTGGGCATCGACTACTCGATACACTTCGTGGCCGCGATCGAACGGGCCCGGGCCGATGGTCCGGGATACGTGCTGCGCGCGATCGACAAGGCGGGTCGGCCGATAATCGCGAACGCCCTCGGCATCGCGATCGGTCTTACCGCTCTGTGGCTCAGCCCCCTCAAGTACCACGGGCAGGTCTCGATGATCATGTGGGTTTCTATGACGACGGCTGCGCTTACCGCCTTGTTGGTCATCCCGGCTCTCACCGGGCGCGACGGGATGCGCCAGCCGGACTGACCCACCTCGCGTAGGACCCGGGACGTGCCCGGACCGCCCGGGGTGCTCCCGCTTGACAATACTGTGTGCCACCATGTATTCTTGGTTTCATGGTAACGCACCACCCACAGCTTGATCCATCGAACAGCCTCACGTCGGAGCTGCGCCGGGGCGCTCTCGTACTGGTGGTGCTGAACGAGTGCCGCGCGCTCCAGTACGGCTACTCGCTGAAGCAGTCTCTCGCGGACGCCGGAGTCGAGATCAGCGAAGGCACCCTCTACCCCCTGCTGCGGCGCCTCGAGGGCCAGGGGCTTCTCGAGAGTGAATGGCAGGTGGTCGACGACCAGCGCCCGCGCCGCTACTACAAGTTGAGCCCGGCGGGCGCCAACACCCTGAGTGAGCTCACCTCGGCGTGGCGGGACCTCGTAGGCACCCTGGACAACCTGGGAATAGGAAAGGAGCAGGAGAGATGAGACCCGCGGAGTGGATCGACCGATACGTGACTGCGGTCGGAGGCGCACTGCCCGCGAAGAAGGCGGGCGACGCAGAGTTGGAGATACGTTCCCTCATCCACGACGGGCTGGAAGCAGCCGGCTTCCCCGACCCGGAGCAGGCTGACGAGGAAACCGTGCTGCGCGTTCTCGAAGGTTTCGGCGACCCGAAGCGGTTGGCGGCCGATTCTCAGCCGGAACGCTACCTGATCGGACCGGCTCTCTTCCCACACTTCATTACGGTCGCGTCGATCGTGCTCGTGGTGGTGGCGGGGTTGTGGCTCTTCGGCATCGCCGTGGCGGCAGGCACCGACCGCGCAGGGTTCGAGCCGCTTGCAGCGCTCGACGGCCTCCTCAGGGGGATCGTGCAGACCTTCGCGACGCTGGTCGTCGTGTTCGCGCTGATCGAGCGCTTTACCGGACGCGAGGTCGCGAGCCGGCCGGGCAAGGGGAAGACGTGGGACGTGCGCAGCCTGCCCCCGGCCACCACGCCCGACCGCTACAGCCTGGCCGACATCGTCGTGGGCATCGGCATGGCGGCGGCGGCGATCGTCATCTTCAACTGGTACCCCCACCTCTTCCAGGGCATCAGCCTTGATGACGGGGAAGTCACGGTGATCCCGCTGCTCTCCGAAGTGTTCTTCGGGTTCGTACCCTGGCTCACAGCTCTGTGGCTCATGGAGATCGCGCTGTCGGCGAGCGTGCTCGCGGCCGGTCACTGGCGCCCTCTCACCCGCGCGCTGGAGATCGGACTCTCGGTGTTCACCCTGGGTATCCTCGGGAGCATGCTGGCGACCGGGCCGCTCGCGGAGACTGCCTCTCTTGAACCTTTGCTCAAGATGGTGGCGGCGGTGGCCTTCGCCATCGTGGGAGTGATCGCCCTTGTCCGAACGTACCGCCTGGTATCAGGTCGCGGCCGCGGCGCGGCCGCCTGACAAGCCGACCGCGACGTCGGGCATCTGCATGAGTCCGGCCGGGTGGCGCCCACGGCGCGCCCCACCCGGCGGATGTGACCTCTAGTAGATGAACTCCACGCCCATCTCGTGCACCTCTTCCTTCACCTTCTTGTACAGGTCGAAGTACTCGGGCGTGGGCACAGCCTTCGCCACGTCGTAGAGTTCCTGGAACGTCTGGCCGATCGGCGCGTCGGCGATGTTCTCCTCGTACTTCGCCAGCAGCGCGTTCACGATCTCGTCGGCCTGCCCACGTTTCATGCCTTGGCGAGCGACGGCGTGACCCACCTCGGCGGCGAAGCGCGCCTCGAGCGGGGTGCCGTGATTGGCGTGCTTGTTGCGGGCCGGGGCGTGCTCCCACAGGTTGGCGCCCGACACGGTGCTCGTCATGGCATGCGCCGCCGCTTCGTAGAACAGCATGTCGGTGCCGGGGCCCGCGTTCGCGAAGCCGTTCGAGTCCTGCACCAGGTGCGTGTTCCGTGACACCGCTTGGGAGTACATGCTCACCACCCAGAGCATCTCCCGACCTGTGTTGGAGCCGTACTTCAGGTGGAAGGGGAAGTTCTGCTGGAACTGGCAGCCGTAGGTGAGCAGCCCCATCAGGTGGTACGCCGCCTGCATGATGGCCGTGCCTTCCGCGCCGCCGGCGTACGCTCCGTAGATGGTGCCGGTCAGGTTGCCGCTGAAGGAGCCGTACATCTGGTAGTGGGCACCTTTGTTCAGCATGGCGTTGTTGGTCATCATCTCGGTGATCGAGCTCACGAGGCGGCCGTCCGAGGGACGGATGCCCCAATCCGGCTGGCTCACCGCCACCTGGGCCACGTCGGTCTCGGCCGTCCCCACCGCGATCATGCATACCCCGGGCACGCCCATGAGCCGGGCGGCGCTCCGAAGGTGCATGGCGTGCTGCATGGAGCCGCCGATCTCGAACGGCGTCTTCGACTGGATGGCCCGACCCTGGAAGTCCTCGAGGAGCGGCGAGCAGATGGCGTCCAGCAGGGGTTCCTTGAGATACGCGACGCAGGCCTGGAAGAAGTCGGCCTCGTCGTAGGTGATGTCGGGGCTGAAGATCACGAAAGGCGGCCGCGGGTCTTCCACCGTGCGGTGACCGAACACCCGCGAGTCCTTGCCCACGCCCACGGTGTAGCTCGAGGGCGCGCAGTAGAGGGCCTCGCGCATCTCCTCCTCGGAGAACTCCATGATGCGGTGCGTGTCCTGGTTGTACACGCCCACGTCGCGGAAGAACTCCCAGGCCGCCTGCCACACGGCGTCGGCCATGGCGTCGTCCGCAGGCACCGGATGGGCCGGGTCGTACTTCACACCGTACTTCTTGATCACCTCGCGCATCTTCGCGGTGATCCGCTTATTGAGGAACTCCTTCTCTTCCATGAAGGGCCCGGTCGCGGCACGCTCCATGATCTCCCATTGACGATACGCCATGACTAGGCCCTCCCCGAGATCAGCTCTTTGATGACGTCGATGGCGCCGCTGGACTCCTCGGCCCAGGCGTCCGCGCCGATCTTGTCCGCCCACTCCTGGGAGGTGGGAGCTCCGCCCACGACCACCTTGAAGCGGTCGCGCACGCCTTTGTCGCGCAGCAACTTGAGCACTTCGGTAGCGCCGGGCATGGTGGTGGTCATGAGTGAGGAGATGCCGATGACGTCGGCGTTGGCACGCTCGGCCTCGTGGATGAAGTCCAGAGCGTCCACGTCGGTGCCGAGGTCGACGACCTCGAAGCCGGCGATGCCGAGGAAGAGAGCCACCAGGTCCTTCCCAATCTGGTGCATGTCGCCGCGGGCGGTGCCCACCACGACCACACCCTTCTTCTCGACCGTGGCATCCTTGGCCAACTCCGGGGCGAACACCTTCATCACCGCGGCCATGCCGTCGGCGGCCAGCAACACTTCGGGCAGGAAGATGTCCATCGTCTCGAAGCGACGGCCCACCTCCTCCATCTCGGCCGCCAGGACTGCTATGGACGCCTTCAGGTCGGCGCCCCCGGCCACCAGCTCCGCGGCGAGCTCGGCGCAACCGGCTTCGTCACCTTCGACCATGGCTTCTTTGAGCCTGTCGATCGTTTCCATCGTACTGATCCCTCCTACTGGAGATGTCTGCGGGTGGGGCTCCCACCCGTCAGTCCATTGGACAGGTGCTACGCGCTTGAGGCCGTGAAAGCCTCCACTCCTTCGCTCATTTTCGCGCTCACGTTGGCGGAAAGCGGTTCCACGTGGTGAGTGGCCAGAAGCTCGAGCGCCTTGCGCCTCGCCTTGGCGGCGAGGTCGAGCGACCCTTCGGCTTCCCACTTCTCGCGGCCCTTGCGGTTCAAGATGGTGGGTCTCCACCGCACGTCGCGCATGTAGCGATAGGTGTGGTCGCTGGTCATATAGTGGCCGCCGGGGCCGGTCTCGGCGATGGCGTCCACGGCGAGGGTGTCGCGGTTCACCTCGATACCCCGCAGAAGGCGGCGATTCATGGCGATGAACTCGTCCACGATCACGATCTCCTCGAGCGAGCCGGTGAGGCCGAAGTCGAGGTAGCCGACGTCGTGGGCCAGGTTTGATCCCGCCTGCATGGCGAGGAACGTGATCTGAGTCGACTCCATGCCCGACTGTGCGTCGACCACCTGCGAGTCGCTGGTGCCCGCATTGCCCCAGTTGGGGATGTCGAGCCACTTGGCCATCTCGACCGCGCACATGTAGCCGGTGAGATAGCCAAGATCGTTGTACGAAGACTGCGCCGTCACCATGTCGAGCACGGCCGAGCCGATGCCGAACAGGAACGGGGCGCCCGGGCGGTGCAGTTGGTGCATGACCAAGCCGAAGAGCGACTCGGCCACGCCCTGCACGGTGTGACCGGCCACCGTGATGGGCGCCGTGGCCCCGGCCAGCGGCGCCGGCGAGTAGATCGAGGGCACGCCCGTCTCCGCGCAGAGGAGGAGCTTCGCCACACTCTCCTCCGGGTGCTCGAGCGGCGAGATGGGTTCGTTGTAGACGACGAAGTACGGCTTCTGGCGGAGGCCTTCGGCGTCGCCGCGGAGTTCCCGGGCGATCTCTACCATCACGGCGAGGTCACCGGCGTTCTCGGCGGTCATGACCAGAGGCTTCGTGCTGTTCTCCATCATCGTCTTGAAACTGAGCAGATACGAGTGATGCGCGTCGACTTCGGTGGGATGCGCGGACGACATGATGAAGTCCATGTGCGGGAGTGCGTCGCAGAGACGGGCCGCGCGGGCCACGTCGTCGAGCACGCTCGCCCGCCTCTCCCCCGTGTCGAGGTCGTAGGTGTGCATGAGGTCGGAACCGGTGCCGAAGTAGCTGTTGTAGCCACCGAGTTCCATGGCGAGGTCGCCGTTGCGATCGTAGACATCGACCACGGCAGGCACGGAGAGCCGCGCCCGTTCCACCAAGTGCCGCGGCAAGAGCACCCGGTCGTCGGGAGTGAGGGTGCAGCCTGCCTCCAGAAGCATGACCTTGGCTTCCTCGTGATACACGCGCATGCCCACCCGGCCCATGACGTCGAGGGCCGCGATGTAGATGTCGCGCTTATTCTCCTCCGTGAGGAAGGAGAGGCGGCCTACCTGTGATGCGTTTCGAAGTTCCTTCATATCCAGTGGCGCTCCTTTGAGGTCGTCTCGGGACCCGATACGTCCGTCGCCGAGGCTCGTGGGCGGGCGCTTGGTCGCTGGAGAGACATGCAGACCGGAGTCCGTGAAACGACTCAGGGAACCAGAACTGAACACATCTCCAAGAAGAGCGCCGGACGAGCCGGGCTACGAACGAAGATCCGGGTTACCAGTCCTCGCCGAAGTTCGCATGAAGGTGGGGACGCGTGATGGGGAGTGGCGTAGGAGGAAGCGCGGCTCGTACAGGGGATCCAAGTGCGCGAGCGCCGACGCGGGTTCCAACTGGACACCCGGCGGAATGCGGCCCTGCGAGCCGCTCGTGATGTGGTCGGCGATCCATCGAGCACTCCACGACGAGACGAATGAGACATGCCCGCCACGCCACCATGCGGGCACCGGCACGATACCCGTGCCTCGCCCGGGTGTCAAGCGCCCGGGTGTCATGCAGGCCGGCGCTCCGTGGTCGTCCAGGCCCCGCGAACGAGGCGCCGCGAGGACGACAGGCCCACCTCAGCCCGCGCGGAACCCCCCTCCACCGCCGCCTCCCGAGAAGCCCCTCGACGACCCGCCCGAAGACCCCCGCGAGCTGCTGGTCCAGCCGCCGCTACGGCTGGACGAGCGACTCCCGAAGGAACTCCCTGATGAACTGCGCGACGAGGTGCTGCGATGGCCGCCGGACGCCCCCCTGCCCGATCCAGTGCTCGATGGGGCGGAGAGCAAGGTGCGGGTGACGCCGTCGAGACCGCCGAAGATGCGGTCGGAAAGAGTGTCGAGAGTCAAAGGGGCGCTCCCGCCGCCCGAAGGGCCGGCGGGAGCGGTGTCGGCGGCCGGCGCCCAGACCGGGCCCGCACCGACGGGTCCGCCCACCGACCCCGGGGAAGGCACGTCCCCAGAGGGGAGGGATGTGGGAACCGGCACGGGCACCATCCACCCTGGGGCTGGCAGCGAGAGCCCCTCGAACCGTCGAGCCCAATTCCGTTCCACCCCGAACGCTACGGCATAGGGGAGGAACCGCTCGAACGAATCACGCGCCGTTTCGAGGTCCTGGAAACGCTGCAGATCACGCAGATAGTTGCGGAAGGCTTCCCACTTCCGCTGCTCCTGTGCGCCCGCCGCCGTCCGCTGCGGCATTCGTCGCACGAACATGCGCATGGCTAACACGCTCGCCACAGCGCCCACGAAGAAGTAGCCCCAACCCCCGATGTCCTCGAGCATGAGGAAGATCGTGACTACGGCAAGGAGCAGGCCGAACCACCAGGTGCGCTTCCTCCAGGCACTCCTGGCTGCCTTTGGACTCTCGGCGAAGTAGCCTGCCTTTACGATCTCAGCGAAGACCGCCTCTTCGAAGGGAACGGTCAGGCCGCGAAGGCGTTCGCCGATGGTCGCCCCCGTCACGTTCACCGCGCCGCCCGGGAAGATGGTCGAGACCACCAGAGCTTCCAGGCCCCGCAACTCCGCCGCGGGCTTCAACAGCTGCAACCTTTGAGCCGACGCCTGTTTCGAGCCCGTGGCGTCGGGAAGCTTCACGTACCCCCGACGGGCCAGCTCGGCCAGTGTGGCCAAGACCTCACGGTGCTCCACCTTCTCGTCGAGAAGGGCGCCCGCCATCGCCGGCGACAGGCCGGACGGCGGCTCGGCTATGAAGCTTGCATGCACCACCGAGGGCTCATCGCGGCCCCGGCGCACCCAGACGAGCAGCATCATGAGCAGCGTGAAGATCGGCAAAGCGAAGCCTACCCGCGGAGTGATGAACGACATGACGCGCCGGTAGGTCCACGGGTGCCCCACCACACCTTTGGGGAAGCCGCCCGCAATCCAGAAATGCGTGTACGGGGCGACGTCATCCGCCTCGAACACGATCATCGAGGGGCCGGGACTGGAGGTCGTGTTGTAGACGTCGGGCCCGGTGTCAACCGCCGCGACGAGCAGGTCGGACGGAGTCGATCCGGGGAGGTTCATCGTCACCCGCACGGACCCGATGGGCACGGGAGTGTCGGCGTCGAACACCCGCCAGACCAACTCGTCCACGTCGTCGAAGTAGGAGAGGGCGCCTTCGGCGACGTAGCGGATCTCCCAGGTCGCGGTGGTGTCGGCCAGCGCGAAGTTGAGCTGCACCACCAGGTACTCGCCTTCCATGAAGGTGCTGTACGAGTCGGGTCCGTCGCCGACGGGCAGGGCCGTGCCATCGCGGAACACCTCGACGGCGCCGATGGAGTCCACCTTCCCGGTCGGGATCAGACGCCCCACGAAGCTATACGATCCCTCGAAGGTGAACGTGATCTTCTCGGTGACGAGCACCCGGCTGTCAGGCTGCACGTCGAGCGTGACGTCCAGGGAGTCGATGCGCCAATCCTTCGCCTGCGCGGGGGACGCGACGATCAGGCAAAGCGCCGCCACCACGCAGAGCGCCGCGAGGAAGTAGGCTGCAAGCCGGGCTGCGGCTCCGGCTCTCGGCTGCCCTGAGGTGTTCCACCGGAAGTCCACGATGTCCATGCGTCCTCACTCCGCCGTCGTGACGTATCGGCCGACGGCTCCACGCTACAAGAGGAACCGGCGTGGGGCAAGAGCGCAGGTCCGCCAGACACAAACGAAGCCATCTGAGACGCGGGCGCAGCCGTCGGGGAAGCTGCGGGCGCCAGGGTCGCGGCAGTTTGGCGACACTGCGTTCCTGGGTACGCCGGAGCCCGGCGGGATGGTCCCGCCCTCAAGCGTGCTTTCTGCGTAGAGCGCAGGTGGCCACACATGGAGGTGTTCGGACGTGAAGTTCTTGATCGTCTACGGCAGCATCAAAGGCAGCACCGAGAAGATGGCCGGCTACATCGCCGAAGGCATGCGTTTCGCCGGGCAGGAAGCCGAAGTGAAGTCGTTCACCGATGTTCGCGATCCCGAGGACTTCGCGGGCTACGACGGCTACGTGTTCGGCGGACCGACGTACCACAAAGACCTGCTGCACGGGATGAAGGCCTGGCTGTTCAAGGCGAAGGAAGGCGGCCTGGACGGCAAGGCGGGCGGGGCGTTCGGTTCTCACACGCACTCCGGCGAGGCCCCGGCATCCTCTTCGACACGATGGCCCACGTGTTCAAGATGAACATGATGGACCTGGGTCCGTTCAAGATGGAGGAGTCGGTGGTGGGCACACCCGAGGGCATGAAGGCCTGCCAGCAGTACGGCAAGGCGCTCGTGGAGCGCGCGGCAGGGTAGATCCAGGGCCGCCGGCACCAGCTGCCGGCACCCGCCACCGAGGCGCCGCCGCCACCGAGGCGCTCCCGCCACGGCGCCGGCGGCCCCACGACGAGGAGGACACAGGCACCTTTGGACCTCTCGCGACTCGACCACTTGGATGCGGAGGGGCTCCGCGAATACGTAGAGTTCCTGCTGTGGCACTACAGAGTGATGGACTCGTTCTGGTTCATCAAGGTGGCGGAGCGCTACGGTCAACCCGTCGCCGAGGCGGTCAACGAGGAGGTGTGGGGCCGCATCTCGGGCATGGCGGCCGGTGATCTCGTCCGGCGGTTCCGCATAGAGAAGGTGGGGCTCGCCGGCTTTGCCGAAGCCCTGCGCCTCTTCCCTTGGACCCTCCTCGTGGGCTACCAGATCGAAGAGACCGACGATGAGATCACCGTGACGGTGCCCGTCTGCGTGACCCAAGAAGCGCGGCGCACGCGCGGCCTCGGCGAGTACGCCTGCCGCGACATGCACAGGCTGGAGTTCGAGGGACTCGCTCACGCCATCGAGCCTCGCATCCTCGTGCACTGCGACGTCGCCCCTCCCGACGACCGCCCGCCCGGGCTCGATTGCCGTTGGCGCTTCACGCTCTCCGCCGCGGAAGAACTGCCCGAGTAGACGCCCCGGGGCGTTGGCGGGGACCTTCGACGGCAAGCCGGATGCCTTGACAGGCTCGGGAATAATCGATAATGATTGTACTGACCGTTACAGATATGGGGTCCGGGCACGCTTGGGTTGTCCGGAGGTCGCAGGTCAGGTAGTCGGGCCGCTACCTGGAGATAGCTCTCCAGGCAGCGGCTTTTTCGCGTAGTGGAGGGCGATCGGGGAAGGCAACACGGCACCGAAGGCACCATGATCGAAAGGGGAAGACATGGGACTACTTAGTGGGATCCTGGGCAAGAAGCAAGAGGAGCATCCACCTCTCGACCCGGCAAGTGCCGCCGCGACCCGCTTGAGCAGCCAAACAGACACGCTCGCTGATCTGCTGAAACGCGCTAACGATCGGCTCGAAGCGATCCCGACCGACCACGGGCTTTACGTCTACGTGGGCAAGCCGCCGAAAGAGTTCGGCGTCGTCTGGTACAAGGACGGCGAAGAGCACAGCTTCATGTCGGTGATGAAGGAGAAGGGGCTCAGCGGAGACCAGGTACAGGACCTCTCCGATGCACTGAGAGACGTCTACACCGCTCACATCGACGAGCCTCGCTACTCGTACCCGGTCGGCGACAAGAAGGTCGTGGTGACTCCGTCGGAAGCCCTGGCCGTCGATCTGGAAGGAGTCATCGGAGCACTGGGGTTCTAGGCTCGGGCTAGGACCCCCGAGTCCGCCCGAGTCCACCCGTGAGGTGTAGGACCGCGATCTCGGGCGGACAGTTGAAGCGCACGGGGATCACCGCCCAACCGATGCCCCGGCTCACGAACACCTGGGAGCGGCCGCCTTCGCGGCCGCCTTCGTGGCCACTTTCTCGAAGCCCCTGGTCGTAGCGGTGGTTGCTCACGGGTAGGATGGGCGAACCCACGAAAGGCACACGCACTTGGCCGCCGTGGGTGTGGCCGCACACGAAGAGGTCGACCCGCGACTCGTACTCGAGGTCGGCGCAATCAGGGTTGTGGGCGAGCACGATCCGTGGAGTCGAGGGGTCCACACCGGCAAGGGCGAGATCGATCGCCACCTCGTCTTCCCAGTAGTCGCCTACTCCCGCGATCGCGAGTTCCGCGCCGTCAAGACGAAGCACGCGCGATCGGTTCCTCAGCGAACGCCCGCTCTCGGAGAGCAGCGACAGGGCCAGATCGCTGTCGGCCCAGTGGTCGTGGTTCCCCAGGACCATGCGCACACCATGGCGCGCGTCCAACCGCAGCAACTCGGGCCAGACGGCTTCGAGCTCCGCGCGGGTGTCGCGGGCGTGCACGTAGTCACCGGTGAGCACGATCAGATCGCCGTCTTCTCGCAGTGCTTGGTCGAGGACCCGCGAGAGCCACGACAGCGGCACCAGACTCCCGTAGTGGAGGTCTGTGAGGTGGACGATGCGGAACCCCTCGAACGCGGCGGGAAGTCCGTCTATCGGCACTTCGTAGTGGTTCACAGATACCAGGTACCGCTCGAGTGCGAACGGATACCCGGCGACCAGTCCCACGCCGAGAGCGCCGCGCAGGAAGGCCCTCCGCGAGATCGCCGGGCCTACAGATCCCCCGGATCCCCAGGATCCCACGATCGGGGTCACGATCGCTACTCCCCGGCCACCTGCTCAGCCATACGCCCGGCCAAGACGCCAGCGATGGCCGCGAGGACCACACCGATAGCCACGGCGATCGCCACCTTCACCCACACGTCGCCCAATCCGGCCCCCTGCAGAGCCACCTGCCAGATCGGGTCGATCATCCAGTACGTGGGGAAGAGCTTGGCTATCCACTGCGGCCACTCGGGGAACAGATAGAAGATCACCGGCCCGATCAGTATGATGCCGCTGCTCTTCATGATGGTGAAGAGGGCGGTGACCGACCTGGCGGCGGCTCCCAGCACGACACCGAGCAAGGCCGAGAACGCGGCGGCTACCGACACCACGACGATAAGGGAGAGGGGACGCGACCCGAGCGCGTTGTTCAGGACGAGGGTCACCACCGACATGACGAAGGCAAGTACGAAACCGAGGAGCGCTTTGGCCGCCACCACTTCGGACGCGCGAACTGGAGTGACCAACATCGCCGTGAGCGTGCCCTTTTCCTTCTCCTCGATCAAGCCTGAGGCCGGGACGAAGATGCCGGCTATCAACAAGGCGTACATCATGATGAGCGGCACGAGCCGCGCCGAGATGGGCAGTGAGGGCGCATCGCCCAGGTGCACCAACTCCACCACCACCGGCGGCACCGATCCTTCGACGGCCCGGATCAGATCCAAGGCGGTGACGTCGAGCACGATGCGTGTGGAGGCCAGACTCTCCCCGCCGATGTACAGCTCGAGTGGCGGCTTGCCGCCCGACCGCACGGCCTCGTCGAAGTCCGCCGAGAGCACCAGGCCCACATCGAGGTCGTTCGCTTCGACCTGCCGCTTCAACGTCTCGACGTCGTCGAGGAAGGTGAGTTCGATGCCCTCGATCGCGCGTGCACCGGCGCTCACGGCTGAATCCCCGAAGTCCACCAAGCCCAGCCGGGGCTTGGGCTCGAATAGCGTACCGAAGACCAGCTGGAGGATCACGGTCATGGCGACCGGCAACACGAGTGCGTAGAGGAAGAAAGGAGACCGCGGTCCCATGGCCATGTCCTTCTTGAACACCTTGAGCGTGCGTGTGAGGCTGAAGCCTTTGGAGGTGCGTGTGAGGCCGAAGGCACGCGTGGAGCTCATAGCGATTCCACCTTCCTCTTGAGAACGAAGAGTCCGGCCATGTAGAGCACCACCACCCACGCCAACGTGGTGGCCACGTGCGGCCATACGTCCGCCCAGCCCTCGGAGTAGCTGGACACGCCTGTGATCGTCTGGATGAGTCCGTATGAGGGGATCACCCTGATCCATGCCGACGCCGTTCCAGGGAAGAACACGGCGAACGCGGGGATCGCGAGCGGGAGCACGAACAGCATCGCGTAGAAGATCGTGCCGATGAAGTCCTTGCCCGCGGCGCCGACCATCATACCGATGGCGGTGAACATCAGCGCGCCGATGAGCGCGGCCACGATCAGCACAGACCAATTCTGCGCAGTCAAAGCGCCTACGGCCACGAGCAGGATGAGTGCCTGCGACAGGGCCAGCAGAGTCCCGAAGATGGTCTTGGCCGCGAGTACGTCACCGAGCTTCGCGGGGGTCACCAGTACGGCCAGCACCGTGCGGGTCATCACTTCGCTCGAGATCAGGGAGGCGAGCGCGAAGGTCTCCATCATCAGCACGAAGAACACGAACAGCGGTCTCATTCGGTCGCGCATGGCGACCTGGTTGCCCGCACGGTCTTGCCCGAGGATCACGGTGTCGGCCGCCGGCAGCTCTACCGGCAGCGGGTGGCCTGCGATCGAAAAGGCCAACTCGCGCACCAGACTCTTCATCGCCCCCTGGATCTCGGGCGGTACGTCCGCGTCGGAGTAGACGGTCACGGCGGTCCCGACGCCCGACGCCGCCGGGCCGGCGAAGCCCTCCGGAAAGGCGATGCCTATCGCCACGCGCACGCGCTCGGCGTCCTTGGGCTTCTCGTCGCCCGCTTCCTCGTCCCTCGTCACGATATCGCCGCCGACCGTGCGGTACGCCTCGAGGTCGCCCGCGATGACACCCTTCAGATCCTCCTCGGAAGCGAGCGGCACGAGTTCCAGACCGCCGCTTTCGTCCCCCTCCTGTTGGAGCAGCATGCCGAGCTCGTCGATACCGGTCTGGTAGATGCCGATGACTATCGACTCGTCGACGGTGCTCGGCACCACCCAGAAGATGCCGATGAAGAACACGAGCATCAGAGCCGACAGGAACACGTAGAGCCTGTCGCGCGAGAACTCCTTGAAGTCCTTCCTGACGATCGCGGCGATGATGGCAGCCCGCGATGCCGGCCGCCCGGTCACGCCAATCCCCTCCCGGTCAGCTGGATGAAGATGGCTTCGAGCGTCGCCTCCTCCGTGTGGATGGTCAGCAGGTCGGGCGACGCGACCGCGACCGCCATCCTGGCGCCCGCCTCGGGGTCTCCGAGCTCCAGCACCTCCTCGCGCACGCGGTCGCCGTCGCGAAGGCGCACCTTGATGGAGCGCTTGCCATACTTCAGCTTGAGGTTCTCGGACGTGTCGAGCGCGACGATCTCGCCCTCGTTGATGAAGGCCACGCGGTCGGAGAGCTCGTCGGCCTCGAACATGTCGTGCGTGGTGAGCAGCACGGCTGCGCCGCGGTCGGCCTCTTCGCGGATGGTCTTTCGGATGGCCGCGGAGGACACGGGATCCAGCCCGTCGGTGGGCTCGTCGAGGAACAGCACCTTGGGTCGGTTGATGAACGAGCGCGAGATCATCATGCGCTGACGCATGCCCTTCGAGTAGCTGCTCACCCGATCGTTCGCCCGCTCGGCGAGGCCCACTCGGCGCAGCACGGCCATGGCGTCGAAGTCCTTGATGCCGAAGAGCGACGCGTAGAAATCCAGGTTCTCCTTGCCGCTCATGCTGAGGTAGAGGTTCTTCTCCTCGAAGCAGACTCCGATCTGAGCCTGGATCTCGGAGTCGTCCAGAGTGACGTCTCGGCCGAGGATGCGGGCCACGCCCGCCTTCGGGGTCAACTGACCGGTCAGCACCTTGATGGTGGTCGACTTGCCCGCGCCGTTCGGCCCCAGGAACCCGAGGATCTCGCCCGGCTGCACCTCGAAGCTCACCCCGCGCACCGCCACTTGAGAACCGTACGCGTACGTGAGCCCCTCCACCTGGATGGCCGGCGCCGTCATGGCCGGTGCCGTCATATCGCCTCCCTGGTCTGTCTACGACGCTCCACGCTGCCGGAGGTCCGGCGGACGATGCCGACACCTCGCAGGCTGCTGAAGAATGACGCCGCGCTGTCAGGGCGCGATGGGCGAGCGCGAGAGAAGGACGCAGGGAGCGCTCGTAGCAGCGCTACGTGCGCGACTGAGGACGCCCTATCGCGCTCGCCCAGTGCGCTCTGGCGGCCAAGGCTTCGTTCTTCAGCAGCCTCCCAGCGTAGTACAGGCCGCGACCCGACACAACCGGGCCCGGGAGGGGGTCGCGCCGGGTCACGCACCCGATCTCGGCACCCCCCGGCGAGGAGGGAGCGAAGGACGTAGAACGACGGACGACTACCTACTCCCGAGGCGCCGCCTGGAACGACCTACCGGTCTTCAGCCCGTAGCGCCGTCTCGACGACCGGCACTCCAGCGCGAGGGCGGCGGCAAGGGTGAAGAGGATCACCCCACCCATGATCAGCATCATGCGACCGAACGGCTCGCCGGTTGCGCGCCGGTCTCCCAGGAGCGCCAGCGTGGTCATGCCCCACTCGAAGGCGCCCAGCACCAGTGCCACCTGCACAACCCTCGGCGCCCACGCCTTACGTACCGTCAACAGGAGCGGCAGCAGCAGGAAGAACACCATGAGAGGCATGGTGAACGACCGCAAGAAATGGGCCGCCAGCAGTAGGCACGCGATAACAGCGGCTGCGATACAGACCGCCACCGGCAGCCGCGAGCCGCCGGGCGCGGGTGAGCTTGGGCCTTCCACGTGGCGCACCGGCCGACCGGATTCTCCAGGTGATGATGTCATGAGCGGATCCTCCTCCAAGCACGCCGTCGGCGACCACGCGGGCGTTGCGCCGCTACACTGTACCCTCATCCGGCGAAGTGGTCACGCGTGTCCGCCGCCTCACTTGAACGCCCGCCATCTGACTTGAACGCCCGCACGTCACTTGACGAGCCCGGCCTCCTCGCGTATGGTATCGCACGTTTACACAGTGTAAACACTTAGAACTGCTGAGACCGTCAAAATGGAGGAGTGCATACGTGGAAGACCTTGCGATGTTCTGCAACCAGTGTGAGCAGACGAGGAAGGACGGAGGCTGTGTCACCGCAGGTGTGTGTGGCAAGTCGCCCGAAGTGTCGGCGCTGCAAGACCTGCTCACGTACGCGCTGAGGGGCCTGTCTCAGGTGGCGCTCACCGCGCGTGCGGAGGGGATCACCGATCCGCGGATCGACCGGTTCACGGTGCGGGCCCTCTTCTCTACGCTAACGAACGTGAACTTCGACACATCCCGCTTCCAGACGCTCGTGCACGAAACGGTGTTCCGCCGCGAGCAGCTCGAAGAGGCACTCGCCGCCGCGGGTATCTCGTACTCGGCCGACGACCCGGCGGCCACCTTCCGCCCGGCTCCCGACCTGACCGGCCTCGTACGCCAGGGCGCGAAGGTGCGCCTCCCCATCGCCTGGGACGCCGACGAAGACGTGCGCAGCCTACAAGAGGTCACGCTCTACGGCCTGCGCGGCCTGGCCGCCTACGCCGATCACGCGGCTATCCTCGGCCAGGAAGATCCCGAGGTCTACGCCTTCGTCCAGGATACGCTCGCGAAGTTCGCCGATTCCTCCCTGGGCTTGAACGACTGGGTGGGCCTCGCTCTCGAGACCGGCAAGGTGAACCTGCGCGCCATGGAACTGCTCGACGCGGGCAACACCGGCACGTACGGGCATCCGGTGCCCACCTCGGTGCCACTCGGACACAAGGAAGGCAAGGCCATCCTTGTGTCGGGGCACGACCTCCAAGACCTCGACGAACTGTTGAAGCAGTCGGAAGGCAAGGGCATCTACGTGTACACCCACGGGGAGATGCTGCCCACCCACGGTTACCCCGAGCTCAAGAAGTACCCGCACCTCTACGGCCACTACGGCACCGCGTGGCAGAACCAGGTAGGCGAGTTCGGAGAGTTCCCCGGGGCCATCCTGATGACCACGAACTGCATCCAGGACCCCAAGGAATACATGGACAACATCTTCACCACCGGCCTCGTTGGCTGGCCTGGTGTGCGCCACGTGGAGAACGGCGACTTCGGTCCGGTGATCGACATGGCGCTCAAGATGCCGGGCTTCGCCAGGGACCAAGTGCGCGACGAGGTCATGGTGGGCTTCGCCCGGAACGCCGTGATGGGCGTGGCCGGACAGGTGATTGACGCCGTCAAGTCGGGGGCCATCAAGCACTTCTTCCTGGTGGGCGGTTGCGATGGAGCCAAGCCGGGCCGCAACTACTACACCGAGTTCGTGGAGCACGCTCCCGCGGATACGGTGATCCTCACGCTCGCCTGCGGGAAGTTCCGCTTCTTCGACCGCAAGCTCGGCGACATCGGCGGCATCCCGCGCCTGCTCGACGTTGGTCAGTGCAACGATGCCTACTCGGCTGTGCAGATCGCCGTGGCGCTCGCCGAGGCGTTCGAGACAGACGTGAACGGCCTGCCCCTCTCCTTCGTACTCTCCTGGTACGAGCAGAAGGCGTGCGCGATCCTGCTCTCCCTGCTGCACCTGGGTATCAAGGACATCCGGCTCGGCCCGAGTCTGCCCGCGTTCATCACACCGAACGTGCTGAACGTGCTCGTGGAGAACTTCGCCATCAAGCCGGTCGGCTCGGTGGACGAAGACCTCGCGGCGATGCTGAGCGCTTAGGAGCCGATGGGCTTCCCATCCAGACCGCGCCTGCGATCGGGATGACGAGGACGATGAAGAGGGCGGCGTCGAACGACGCCGCCCTCTTTCGAGAGACGCGCGGCGTTTGCCGCAGCCCTTCCGAACGAGGAGAGGTGATGTTCGACGATCTCGAGATGAGCTGCAACCAATGCGAACAGACTCAGGGGACGGGTTGCCGCGTGGAGGGAGTCTGCGGGAAGCTGCCTGAGGCGGCCGCCCTGCAGGACCTGCTCACCTACACCCTTCGCGGCCTCTCATACTGGGCCACGCTCGCCCGCGCCTCGGGGGCAGGCGACCCCGCCGCCGATCGATTCACCATGCAGGCCCTGTTCGCCACGCTCACCAACGTGGACTTCGATCCTGAGCGTCTCGAGGCCCTCGTCCGCCGTGCCGCGGAGCTCCGGGACGGCCTCCGTGCCGCCGCCGGCCCCGCCGGTGAGGCTGAACCCATCGATGGAGCCGCGACGTTCGAGCTAGCGGCCGACCTGATGGGTCTGATCGATCAGGGTGCTTCCACCGGTCTTCCCGTGGACCGCACCCGAACGAAGGACGTGCAGAGCCTGCAGGAACTCACGCTCTACGGACTGAGAGGCGTGGCGGCGTATGCCGATCACGCCGCCATCCTCGGCCAAGAAGACCCAGCCGTGTACGCCTTCGTGCAAGAGACGCTTGCGAAGATGGTCGACGTCTCGCTTGGAGTCGAGGATTGGACGGCTCTCGCCCTCGAGACCGGCAGGGTGAATCTGCGGGCCATGGAACTGCTCGATGCCGGCAACACCGGCACGTACGGCCACCCGGTGCCGACGCCGGTGCCCCTGGGCCACGCGGCGGGCAAGGCTGTGCTCATCTCCGGGCATGATCTCAAGGACCTGGAGCTGCTCCTGGCACAGACCGAAGGTAGAGGAGTCACCGTGTACACGCACGGGGAGATGCTACCCACCCACGGCTACCCCGCCTTCAAGAAACACGCCCACTTCCACGGGCACTACGGCACGGCCTGGCAGAATCAGCAGACCGAGTTCGCCGAGTTCCCCGGGGCCATCCTGCTCACCACCAACTGCCTGATGCCGCCCAAGGACGAGTACAGCGACCGCCTGTTCACCACGGGCCAGGTGGCCTTCCCGGGAGTCCCGCACGTGGAGCGCGGCGACTTCGGTCCGCTCGTGGAGCGCGCCCTGGAGCTGCCCGGCTTCCCCGACGCCACCGAGGCGGGCTCCGTCTGGGTGGGGTACGCCCGCAACACCATCTTGCAGGACCATCCCATGGGCAGCGTGAAAGACACCCTCCTCGCCTACCTGAAGGCCGGCACGATCAAGCGGTTCATCCTGGTGGGGGGCTGCGACGGCGACAAACCGGGTCGCAACTACTACACCGAGTTCGTGGAGAAGGCTCCCGCGGACACCGTGATCCTCACCTTGGCCTGCGGCAAGTTCCGCTTCTTCGATAAGGACCTCGGCGCCATCGACGGTGTGCCCCGATTGGTGGACGTGGGCCAGTGCAACGACGCCTATTCGGCCATCCGCATCGCTCAGGCTCTGGCGGAGGCCACAGGGGTCGGCCTGAACGACCTCCCGCTCTCCCTGGTGCTGTCGTGGTATGAGCAGAAGGCCGTGGCCATCCTCCTGACGCTCCTGCACCTGGGCATGAAGGGCATCAGGCTGGGCCCCACCATGCCTGCGTTCCTCACCCCGGAGACGCTCGAGATGCTCACCGAGCGGTTCGCGGTCATCCCCATCGCCACGCCGGAGGACGACCTCGCGGCCATTCTGAGCGCCTGATCACTCCGCCTCGCGGGCAGGAAGCCCGCGAGGCGACCCTCGCGCGTTTCGCGCGCCGTTCGCGCGCCGCCGGCGGCGCCGAGCGTCAGTGTTCGGCGGCGCCGAGCCCCCGCCGAACAGTCTGGCGCAGAGGTCTCCGCGCCGGTACTGTGTCGGGTGGCGCACCGACGCGCCATGATGGTCCGACCTCTCCGCACGACTCAGGCGGGCGACATGATAGGACCACCAACACCCGTCTGGAGGCGATGTGAGTCTGGAGGCCACGTGAGCGTCACGACCGACGAGCCGCGCCGAGTACCGTCGACCGTGGCGCTGGTCCGATGCGACGGCTACGACCCTTCCTCCGTGTACGCTGCGGTCGGACGCGGTCTTGACCTCCTCGGCGGAGCCGGTCGGTTCGCCGAGGCGGGAGAACGTATCCTGCTCAAACCGAATCTGCTGGTGGCCAGCACCCCCGGTGAGGCGGTCACGACCCACCCCGAGGTCTTCCGAGCCGTGAGCCGCCACCTGGCCGAGACCGGAGCAGAACTGAGCTACGGCGACTCGCCCGCGTTCGGTGGCACGCGCATGGTGGCGCGGAGGGCCGGCATCGAAGCGGTGGCGCAGGAGCTGGGAGTGCAGCGGGTTCAGTTCGGGCACCCGCAGACCGTCTCGTTCCCCTCCGGGGGCCTGATCAAGCAGTTCGATATCGCGCAGGCGGTCCTCGATGCAGACGGTCTGGTATCGCTCCCCAAACTCAAGACCCACGCCCTCACCCGCATGACCGGTGCTATCAAGAACCAGTTCGGGTGCGTGCCGGGGATGCGCAAAGGTACGTTCCACGTGCGCATGCCCGACGCGGAGCGCTTCGCCCAGATGCTGGTGGATTTGAACAGACTCCTCCAGCCCCGTCTGTTCGTCATGGACGCCATCGTGGCCATGGAGGGCAACGGGCCGCGAGGAGGCGATCCCCGTCCTCTGGGAGCACTGCTGCTCTCCGCCGACCCCGTCGCGATCGACGCCTGCGCCTGTAGGATCATCGGCCTCGACCCGCAGATCGTGGACACGATCCGTTGGGGCGGCCTCTGGGGACTCGGCGAACCGAAAGACATACAGCTTCTCGGTGACCCACTCGATTCGTTCTACGAACCCGACTTCCGAGTCGACCGCAAGAGGGCCCCGAGCCCCACGGGGCCGGGCCTCAAGAGCAGGCTCGCGCGTGACCACCTCGTTCCGCGTCCGGTGATCGATCCCGCCCTCTGCACCGCCTGCCACACGTGCGTCAAGATGTGCCCGGTCACCCCCAAGGCGCTGACCCCTCACGCGAAACACGACCGGACGGGGGCTTACGATCCGCGGGAGACCGAGCTCAGGCCGCCCACCTACGACTACAGCGTCTGCATCCGCTGCTACTGCTGCCAGGAGACCTGCCCCGAGCACGCCATCTACGTGAAGACCCCGCTTCTCGGCCGCCTCATCCATTCCTGAGATCAGCAACCCGTCACTCAGCAACCCGTCACTCAGCAGCCCGTCACTCGGCAGCCCGTCACTCGACGGCGTGCCGCCCGCGGGCCGAAGCTCCCTCCCATACGACCCGCGCCGCCCTCGAGGCCGTTGTATACTAGCGGCCCTGTGGATCGCCCCATCGACAACTCCCGGACACTTCGAGTTCCGCCACCGAGAGGACCACGATGATCGGCGGGCGAAGCGCGGCCCCGGTGCGGGGGAGCGTGCGCTGGGTGCTCGGGGTCCTGATCCTCTGGCAGGTCCTCGAGATCCTGGGCAGATCGGGCCCCACGAGCACGGGGGGCTGGCCCGTCGGCCCGTTCGAGTTGCTCCACCTGCTGCTGGTGCTTCCCTTGTTCACGCTGGCCTTCGCCCGGCTCTTCCTCGCGGTCACCCAGTCCAGCTACGGCTCGCTGAACACCTACACACTCACCGCGAGCCCCTTGGCCTGGATCTTCTGGGCTGGATCGGGGCTGGCGCTGGCAGGCCAGGGGGTCTACGCGACCGCCCACCTCCTGAGCGATGCGGTGCCGGAGGTCGTGAGTATGGGCGAGTACGGCGAGATGGTGCGCTTCTTCGACACGTCTCTCGGCTTCTGGATGTTCGGCGTGGGGTTCACCACCATGTCGCTGGTGATACTCGTGCTGGGACAAGGGTCCACGCAGCGCGTCGTGGGGCCGGAGCGCACGCTGCTCATCATCGGCTCGCTTCTCACCTACGGCTCGGGCATCCTCTTCTTCGGGGTGGAAGAGCGGCACCTCGTGCCCGCCATCATCTGCGCGGCGCTGCTCGTAGCGCCGGGGCTGCGCTACTTCTCGCTCCGCGAGGTCGGCTACGATCCCGTGAGTCTACTCGTGATCCCGGGGGCCGCAACGGGCGGCTTGATCCTGTTCGCATGGGCGCTTCTCGTGGGAGGTCAACCCTCCTGGCCGTGGTAGGCGTTCTGCTATAATCCGCTCTGCTCTCGAGCCGGGGTAACCACGTGGAGAGGTGTCCGAGCTGGCTGAAGGAGCACGACTGGAAATCGTGTAGGCGGGGGTAACCCGTCTCGAGGGTTCGAATCCCTCCCTCTCCGCCTCAATCGCCCTTCCCTCTCCCCCCCGGCCCCTCCCGTGCGACTCCACCCCGGACCCGCCGCGTGCGACTGCGCCCGGACCCCTCCCGTGCGACTGCTATACTTCGGCGTGACCGTGCTAGGTGGGGAGGTAGCGGTGCCCTGTACCCGCAATCCGCTATAGCGGGGCTGAATTCCCACCCGAGGAGCGCGCCTGTGAGGTCGTGCCGCCGTCAAGTGGTGTTGAGGATCAGGTCCCACGCAATGGGAATCCGTGAACCGGGTCAGGACCGGGAGGTAGCAGCCCTAAGCGGACCCTTCCATGTGCCGTGGGGCAACTTGATCTGAGCCGGCTGGCGGAAGGCGCTCGGAGGCTCGTCTTCGACGGTGGGTGCACGGTCGCTGTCATCTCGCGGGTCGATCGATTGGGGAGTCCGCCGAACGATGTCCATCAGCCTTTACCGGAAGTACCGGCCGATCACGTTCAACGACGTTGTCGGGCAAGGCCATGTGACCCGCACGCTGGCCAACGCGATACGCCAAGACCGCGTGAGCCACGCCTACCTCTTCGCCGGGCCGCGGGGCACCGGCAAGACCTC
Source organism: Actinomycetota bacterium (assembly GCA_018830645.1). Taxonomy (GTDB): domain Bacteria; phylum Actinomycetota; class Thermoleophilia; order RBG-16-64-13; family RBG-16-64-13; genus JAHJSA01. Next base: position 32,612 of record JAHJSA010000013.1, on the reverse strand, counting down.
GACGGCGAAGATCCTGGCCATGGCGCTCAACTGCGAATCGGGCGACGGTCGGGCCACCATCGAGCCCGACGGCACGTGCGCCCACTGCGTCGCCATCCGCCGGGGTAGCTCGCTCGACGTGCTCGAGATCGACGCCGCCTCGAACCGGGGCATCGACGAGATCCGTGACATCCGTGACCGGGTGAACTTCGCTCCAGTGGAAGGGCGCATGAAGGTGTACATCGTGGACGAGGTCCACATGCTCACGCCGGAAGCGTTCAACGCGCTCCTCAAGATGCTGGAAGAGCCTCCCGCCCACGTGGTGTTCGTGCTGGCCACGACCGAGCCGCACAAGGTGTTACCCACCATCCTGTCGCGCTGCCAGCGTTTTGACTTCCGTCGCCCGTCGGCCCAGGAGATCGGGGCCGTGCTCGCCATGGTGGCCGATAGGGAGAGCATCGACGTCACCGAGAGCGCGCTCTCGGTGATCGCCCGCGCCGCCGGGGGCAGCTTCCGCGATGCCGTGAGCACGCTCGACCAGCTCTCCGCCTACTGCGAGGGGAAGATATCCCTGCAGGACGCGCTCACCCTTCTGGGGGTGGCCGAGCAGGACCTACTCTTCGAGCTGGTGGATGTGGTCGACGAGCGCGACACCAAGGCCGCGCTGCTGTTCGTGGAACGGCTGGCGCAGTCCGGCACCGACCTGAACCAGTTCCTGAAGGACATGCTCGGCCATCTGCGCGACCTCTACGTGGTGCGCCACACCGTGGAACCACCCGACAGCATCGTCAGCAGCGAGGAGCACCTCGGCCACCTGCGCAGCCAGGCGAACCGGGTGCCCACAGCTGAGATGGTGGCTTTCATCGACTTGGTGGGCGACGCTCAGCGGGCGATACGCCAAGGCGCCGATCCGCGACTCGAGCTGGAGCTCGCCCTGATCAAGCTGACCCGCCCGGACGCCGACGCCACGCTGCGCGGCGTGCTCGCTCGCCTGGAGAAGCTGGAGGCCGGCGGTGGCACCCACCACGGGCCGACCCCCAACCGGTCGGTGGCGACGTCGGGCGCGAGGAGCGCGCCGGACGAGTCCGCGCCGGAAGAGAAGCCAACCGCCACCCCGGCTGGTCAAGGCGACCCAGGGTCGCCTGAGGAGAGCCCAAGCCTGCGTCCCGCCATCAAGCCCACGGTGGAACACCTCACGCGCGCGTGGCCCGCGATCCTCGACGGGGTGAAGCGACTGAGGCCGAGCCTATACGCCGTACTGAGCGAGGCCAAACCCGAGTCCATCGAGAACGACATACTCACGCTCAAGTTCCCCGCCGGGGCGGATTTCCCCGCGAAACAGGCCACGAAACCGGACAATGCGCTGTTCCTCGCAGACGTGTTGGCAGAGTCGACGGGCCGCCGCTTCAAAGTGGCGTCCCGCTTGGCCGGCTCGACCGGCGCAGCTCCGGAGACCGAAGAGGGGCATGCTAAACTCCTCACCAAGGAGGAGCTCGTCGATATCCTGAAGACGGAGTTCGACGCCCACCCAGTCGACGACGACACCACCCGCTGATACCACGCGTGAGGAGACCCGTGTGAACGCGAACTATCAGAAGATGATGAAGCAGGTGCAGAAGATGCAGGCCGACATGACCAAGGCTCAAGAGGACCTGGCGAAGGAAGAAGTGGAAGCCTCGGCCGGCGGCGGCATGGTCACCGTTCGGGTGACCGGAGCGCTGGAGCTCGTCGCGGTGAAGATCGACCCGGCTTCGCTCGACCCTGAAGACGTCGAGATGCTGGAAGACATGGTCATCGCCGCTACGAACGAGGCCATACGACAGGCGCAGGACCTGCAGGCGAAACGGTTGGGCGGCCTTACGGCCGGCCTGAACATCCCGGGGTTGCCCTCCTTCTAGCGGGCACCCTCCCGCCGGCCCTCGGCGAGCGCCGCCAGACGACCGGCACCTCACCGCAGAACCGACCGGCACCTCACCGCCCCGCGCGACCAGGATCGAGGCACACATACTGTACAGCCCGCCCATCCAGAGACTGATCGACGAGTTCGCCAAACTCCCGAGCATCGGGCCCAAGACGGCCCAGCGGCTCACGTTCTATCTCTTGCGTCTCACCCCGGAGGAAGCGCTCCCTCTGGCCCACGCGCTCATCGAAGCCAAGGAGACCATCGGCCTCTGCGAGCGTTGCTTCAACCTGACGGCGGAACAACTCTGCGAGATCTGCCGCGACGTGCGCCGCGACCCCTCGCTCGTGGTCGTGGTCGAGGAACCGGGCGACGTCCCGGTTCTCGAGCGGGCGCACCAGATCCGCGGCCTCTACCACGTACTCGGCGGCGCCCTCTCGCCCATCGACGGCATCGGCCCCGACCGACTTCGCATATCCGAGCTATTCCAGCGCATCAAGGACGAGGAGATCCGCGAGGTTGTGGTGGCGACGAACCCCACCATGACGGGTGAGGCCACCGCTCTCTACATCGCGGAGCACCTGCAGCCGCTCGTGACGGCCGGGAAATTGCGGGTCACCCGGCCCGCAGCCGGCCTCCCCATGGGCAGCGACCTCGAATACGCCGACGAGGTCACTCTCGGCCGGGCCCTGGCTGCCAGAACGGACGTGCTCGGGGGGTATGCGCCCGCCGGCCGGCCTCGCGGAACCCACGGCCGAGAGACCATCGACGACGGGCGATGCTGACGTTCCAGGCCGACGACGACGATCGACGACCTCGCGTCGTCGTCCTGGAACACCACGAGCGCGTGCGCCTGGGCGCGCTCGCCTCCACGCTGGAAGAGCACTCACGGCTACGCGTACTCCGCGGCTACGCGGACCCCGCGCGGGGTCGTCTCGAGATAGAAGAGCTCATCGCCTCAGGAGGGTACGACGGGTTGATAGCACTCGGCTCACCCGTGGGCGTGTACGATGCCGACCACCTACCGTATCTCCAAGACTCGCTGCGACTCATGAGCGACGCCCTGCGGCGTGAAGCACCCGTGCTCGGCCTCTGCTTCGGCTCGCAGATGCTCGCCCATCTGGCCGGGGCCAGGGTGTTCCCCGGCTCGGAGCGGGGGTTGGCGCCGGAGGTAGGATACTTCCCCCTCCGGGTCACCGAAGCGGGCGCGACCGACCCGGTCATGACGATCTTCGCCGACCCGCCCCCGGTCCTCTTCTGGCACCGCGACACCCACGACCTTCCGCGCGACGGTGTGCGTCTGGCCGCCACCGACCTCTACGCCACCTCGGCGTTCCGATTGGGGCGCTGGGCCTACGGTCTGCAGTTCCACCTCGAGACCACCGCGGACCTCATGCCGGTCTGGGTGGCCCAGTCTCCTCTGCCCGCCGAGGCGGGCGTGGACACCCACATGATCCTCGAAGAAGCGGCCCGCTTCGAGGTGGTGGTGAAGGAGAGGGGGGCCAGGCTGGCCACACTCTTCACGACGTGGGCCGCCGAGTTCGCGAGAGGCTCCCGCCGGCCGTAGTACGGGGGCCCCGGCGCGACGATCAGGTAGCGGGCTCCTGCTCCCGGAGCACGACCACGCGGTTGCGCCCCTGCTCCTTTGCCTCGGTGAGGGCGCTTAACGCGGCATCGACCAGGGAGAGCGCCGTCACACCGAACGGCGGATGGATGCTCACGCCCACACTCACCGTCATGCGCTCCACTTGGTTCCGCAGGATGATGAAGGGATACTCCTCTACACGAGCCCGCACGCGCTCCGCCACCACGAGCGCGGCCTCCTCGTTGGTCTCCGGCAGCAGAAGCGCCAGCCGCCCGCCGCTGATGCGGGCGAGGCTGTCCGTGGACCGGATGAGCCCACGAACGAGCTGGGACACCTCGGCGATGATCTGATCGCCGGCTGCCGATCCGTGCGTCTGGTTCACGCGGCGCAGGTTGTCCACGTCGACCATGACGCAGGCGGCGGGCCGCGAATAGCGGTTGCTCCTGGCCACCTCGTGCCGCACCATGGTCAAGAAGTGATCGTAGGTGAACACCCCCGTGAGCGTATCGCGAATCTCGGCCTCGCCGAGTTCACGTACGTACATGGCGCGCCCGAAGGCCAAGCTGAACAGAGGATGGGCCCGGCGCAAGGACTCGGAGCTGGGTGGGTCGAGCTCCGCGGATGCGGCCAGGAGGATCCCCGCCCCGACCCCTCTGTGCTCGAGCGACATTGCCACGAAGCTTCGGGCGTCGGGGAAGGCGGGGTCCTGGCTAAAGGGCAGCCCCGACTCGGCATAGAAGCCGCGACGGAACGCCTCTTTGACGGGCGCCGGAAGTGAGGCCTTTCGGTAGCGCGGGGCGCCGCCTTCTCTCTTTTCGGGATCGATCGCCTCACCGAGACACTCCCAGCGGAGCACCTCGAGGTCGTTCTCAAGCTCCAACCGATGAAGCACGACGACCTCGTCGGCGGGCCACACCTCGCGAACCAGTCGAGTCGCCTCCGCCGCGAACTGCTCCACGCTCTCGGCCTGGCGAAGTGAGTCCGCGACCCGGGTCGAGAAGGCGTCTGCCCCGCTTCGCTCTCCCAATCGGGCGAGCAGGTCGTCGGCGCGCTCCTGCTCAAGCCTCAGATCCGTATCCATGATGCGTAGCGCGTTGCGCACTTCGACTACCGTGCGCCGCAGCCTCCCCAGGAGCTGATCGCCTTCGGGGTGCCAGGGCAACTGCCCCAGCAGCTCGTGCTCCAGACGCCGGATCGGCCGTTCGATCCTCGATCGCACCAGATGGTACTCGAGCGGAAGGAGCACCAGCAGCCCGACCGCCAGCACAGAGGCACACAGGATCGCGAGGTCGGTGGAAGTGGGGTCGAACAGGAACACGGTCAACACGAACAACAGTACCGTCAACCCGAACACCACGAGGAAGGTGAACGGAGCCAGGCCTGTCCAGAAGAAGTCCATCACCGAACCACGGCCGGCCGATCCGCTCTCGTCGAGAGCGTCTTCGATCTCTGCGGCGACCGCCGACCGCACCTCCAGCGCCACGGGCAATGGCGCCTCGGCGAGACCGTGATCGGAGTCGGCGTCGGTCGTGGAATGCTCCCAGGCCGACGGGCCGAACTCGGGGGCAGCATCCACGTCCGGCGCCTCGTCGGGCGAGATGTCTTTCACAACCTTCCTCTGGTCGGGTAGAATCTGACTCCTTCGGATTGTATCGTCCCCGATCACAAGAGAGTTGACCCCTTTGTCGGCATCGAATGAGGCGATGGACGCGCGAGACGATGTGGGCCTCGACGCGACCGGCCAACCCGTAGCTGTGCTTGAAGCGCAATCGGACGCCCCGGAGCGCACCTCTACCATCGTGATGAAGTTCGGCGGCACCTCCGTGGCCGACGCCGAATGCATGAAACGGGTGGCCCTCCGCATCGTGGAGGCGCGCCGGGCGGGAAGCCCGGTAGTGGCGGTCGTCTCCGCGAGGGGCGACACCACCGACGACCTCATTCTGATGGCCCGGGAGATCTCGACCCAACCTCCCGAGCGCGAGATGGACATGCTGCTCTCGGCGGGAGAACGTATCTCGGCGGCCCTCGTCGCCATGGCCATCTCCGATCTGGGCTTCCAGGCCATATCTCTCACTGGATCTCAGGCGGGCATCGTCACCGACTCTGTGCACACCAGGGCAAAGATCCTCGACATCCGGCCCTTCCGGGTACAAGACGCCCTCGACGCCGGCAAGATCGTCTTGGTGGCGGGATTCCAGGGAGTGTCCACGGTCACGAACGACGTCACCACGCTCGGTCGTGGCGGATCGGACACCACCGCCGTCGCAATTGCAGCCGCGTTGGGAGCCCGCGTGTGCGAGATCTACACCGACGTGGACGGTGTGTACACCACAGACCCGCGCATGGTCCCGACGGCGCGGAAGCTGAGCAGGGTCTCGTACGAAGAGATGCTCGAGATGGCGGCGAGCGGCGCCAAAGTCCTCATGCTCAGGAGCGTGGAGTTCGCGCGCCGGTATGGGGTGGCGTTGCATGTGCGGTCGAGCTTCTCGAACGACGAAGGCACGTGGATCGTCCAGGAAGAGGAGCACATGGAACAGGCTATCGTCTCGAGCGTCACCTACGCGCTGGAGGACGCCAAAGTCACCTTGCATCGAGTGCCCGACCGACCGGGCGTGGCGGCCCGCGTCTTCACGGCCATGGCGGCGGCGAACATCAACGTGGACATGATCATCCAGAACGTCAGTGAGGGCGGCACGACCGACATCTCGTTCACCGTAGACGAGGACGATATCCCTACGACCGTCGCTCTACTTGAGAGCATGCGCGAGGAGTGCGGTTTCGCCGCCCTCGAGGCCGACGCCGACATGGCCAAGGTGTCCATCGTGGGGGCGGGAATGAAGAGCCACCCAGGAGTCGCCGCGCGCATGTTCGAGGTGCTGGCTGAGAACGACATCAACATCGAGATGATCTCCACCAGCTCGATCAAGGTGTCGTGCGTCATCCGCAAGCAGCACACAGAGCGCGCGGTGCAGGCGCTGCACGAAGCGTTCGGTCTCGGCAAAGACTCCGTCGAGCGCGACGAGGTGTTCGGCTGATCCATCCGGGCCCGCGCGCGCTTACCTGACGACACCACTCGCGAGTCACACCCATCGCCTTGGCAGGCGAACGGAGGAGGATTATGACCACCGAAAGCAACGACCTCTACCGAGACCTCGAGCACCTGGTCTCCCACCGCACCACCCGGGCGGAACTCGCCGCCGGAATCCCCATCATCGAGCGCGGCTTGGGCTGCAAGGTCTGGGACACCACCGGCAAGGAGTACCTCGACCTGGTGGCGGGCGTGACCCGGCCGGTCGGAGTCGGGTACGGGCGGAAGGAACTCGCCCAGGCCATGGCCGAACAGGCGGAGAAGCTCTGCTACTTCACCCCCATGCAGTACTCGAACCCTCCCGCGATAGGTCTGGCGAAGAAGCTCGCCTCCCTACTCCCCGGCGACGTGAACGAGGTGTTTTTCGCCAGCAGCGGGTCGGAGGCGGTCGAGTCGGCCCTCAAGCTGGCCAAACAGCACTACTACTACAAGGGCGAGCAGAAACGCTACAAGATCATCGCCCGGCGCGGCGCCTATCATGGGCAGACCATGGGCGCGCTCAGCATCCTGGGGAGCGTGCACCCGATGCGGCAGGTGATGGAGCCGGCCGTGCCGGGCGCGGTGTTCGTCGACCCACCCTACTGCTACCGCTGCCCTTGGAAGCAGAGCTACCCGGGATGCGACCTGCTGTGCGCGGAGACGGTGAAGGACGCGATCGAGTTCGAGATGCCGGATATGGTGGCCGCGGTGATCGGCGAGCCGATCATGCAGGGCTTCGGCGCCTTGGCGATGCCGAAGGAGTACTGGCAGCGCGTGCGCGAGATATGCGACCACTACGACATCCTGCTCATCGTCGACGAGGTGATCACCGGGTTCGGCCGCACCGGCACCATGTTCGCGAGCGAAGCGCTGGGCCTCGTTCCCGACATCATGACCATGGCCAAGCAGATCACCTCCGGCTATATCCCGCTGAGCGCCGCGGCGTGCCGTCCGAAGGTGACCGAGCACATGCCCGCGTTCCTGCACCTGCACACCTGGGGCAGCCACCCCGTCGCCTGCGCGGTGGGTCTGAAGAACATCGAGATCATCGAGAACGAAGGTCTGGTGGCGCGTTCGGCCGAGGTGGGCGGCTACTTCCTGGCCGCGCTCAAAGAGCTCGAGACGCACCCCCTGGTCGGCGAGGCACGAGGCACCGGCCTCTGGTGCGCCCTCGATCTCACGTCCGACAAGACCACGCGGGCGATGTTCGCGCCCGCCGACCACCCCGGCCCGTCTCTGGTGAGCCGGGCGCGCGAGAAGGGCCTGATCATCAAGATGATGGGCCCGGCCCTCGAATTCGCGCCGCCGCTGGTGATCTCGAAGGACGAACTCGACTGGGCCGTGAGCGTTCTCGACGAGGTACTCTCCGAAGAAGAGAACGCCCGCGGCCTGGTCTAGCGCGACTCTATCCGGCGCGATGGGCCATCGGCTGGGCGAACATGTACACGTTCACCGCCACCAGCACCACGATGAGCACGAGGTGCGGCACGAGCACGCGGAAGTCCGGCCGCTTCAAGCCACGGCCGGCGATGCGGTAGGCGGCGTAGGCAGTCGCCAGAGCACCGGCGCCCAGCATCAGGTACTGGAGCACCTGGATGGTGGGGGTATTGAGCAGGGCGTCGCCGTGTGCCCAGACACCGCCGAACGCCTCCACGATCGACCGCGGCACGGCCAGACCTTCGCCCAGTAGGTGGAACAGGTTGTGCCCCATGTGGGCCGCGAGGTCGAGCGGGATGATGGCGTAACCGAAGATCGTGAAATCGGCAAGCGCGTCGCGATCCGAGAAGCGCGACGACACCTTGCTCACCGCGAGCATCGCCGCCAGCGGAGCCGCCATCGCCACCACGAACAGCACGGTGAAGTTGACGTTGAAGCTATCGGTGCCGGTGAGCGAACCGGTCCAGGCCAGCAGGGGCTCCCACACGCTGAGCATGGTGAGGTTCTGGATGATCACCACTCCCACGAGCACCATCGCCAAGAAAGCCACCTCCGGACGCGGCTTCTTGACATCCCAGAACTCGGAGGTGGGCTTGCGCAGCTCGAGACGGAGAGAGCCGTGGGGGCACGACTTGACGCAATTGCCGCACAGGTTGCACTCGCGGTTGGTGTCCATGGTGCGAGGGATCTCGAACATGGGGCAGGCCGCCGCACGATCCGACCCCTTGGCGCACCAGAGGTCGCGACACTTGGTGCGGCAATTGTCGTGGTTGGCGCGCAGGGCGAGAGGCGAGGTCATCGAGTAGTTGCCCGACAGCCCGCCGAGGAAGCAGAGGTTGGAGCAGAAGGAGCGCCGCTCGAAGTAGAGGCTCATGACCACCACGCCGGCGAACAACGCCAAGAGCAGATAGCCGGTGCCGCGCGGTGACCCCACGATCCCGAAGACGTGGTCGGCCCACGTGATAAGTATGAAGAGGAAGTCGATGATCCAGATACCGTATCGCTTGAGCAACTTCGGAACGGGGAGCGATACCCCGCTGATCTTCTGAACCAGGTCACCTACCACGGGAAACGGACAGACCGTGCACCAGAAGCGGGCTGCCAGGAAGAAGGTCAACGGCAGCAGCGGCCACCAGAGGATCCAGACGATGGTAGACCCCACGTTGGCGTGCGGATCGACGGTGCCGAACAGGGTCGCCCACATCACAACCGCGAAGACGGCGACGCCGGCCGCCTGGAAGATACCGGGGTAGAGCCTGCTCCGGAAGACGGCGCCGATAAGGGGAACGTGCAGGAGGTTGGGCTCCGCACCTGACGGTGGCAGAAAGGCCATCAGTCCGGGCTCGAGGGACCGGTCGCCGGCCGGGGCCGTGTGGTGGATGATCATGGGGCTCGTGACGGCGGCGTCCTCGTGGTCGCACACCGCGCAGCATTCCAACCCGCGTTCCTCATCCAGCCCAGGCTCCGAGCCCGGCTCAGGCTCCTCGACAGGGTCGAGTGCCGCGACTGGTTCAAGCACCGCACCGGGGCTCAGGAGCGGCTCTGCCGGCCCGCCGGACGAGCTGGTGCTCATGACCGCACTCCCGAGTCGACCAGGCTCCCTGAAGCCATCGCCGCCCGCAGGCGTCGCTTGAGCCAGCCGGCATGAGCCCACGCCGCGAACACCAGAGCGAAGAAGCCCCCGATGACCCACCAGTTCACCGTTGCGGTTGCGTCGGCGGCGCCGTGCCCCCCGTCGCCGCTGCCGGCGTGTCCATCGTCACCGGCGCCTACCGACGGCGCGAGACCGGTCGTTCCCGCCGCCGCGTCGGCACCGGGTGCCGCGGACCCATCCGGTGCCGCGGCGCCGATCGCGGGGGACGTGCCTCCGAGCGCCCCGGTGCCTGCGGTGCCGGTGTCCGGCACCACCGACACTATCCATGAGGCCTCGGTGGGAACGTCGCCCTCGTCCGCGACGATCCAGACGGTCCACATGCCTTCGATGGGGAAGGCGGCGGAGGCCTCATACTCCCCCGGCGCGCTGCCGGGGACCGCTGCCACCTCGAACGGCTCGGCGTACTCCTCCGACCCGCCGCCATGAAGAGAGTGCTCGTCGTGACTACCGCCGATGCCCGCGATCATAGTCACACGAGCGCCGTCGACGCCGTGGTCGCCACCTTCGAGCAGGCGGACGATGAAGCGATGCTCCACCCCGACGACCGGGAGACCGCCCAGCGGCTCGAACTCGATGCTCCGGAGTCCGTCGGCGACCGCCGGGCCGGCGAGGGAACCTGCGATGATCGCCGCCACCATCCAGACTATGACCGATCGACGAAGCAAGGTTGGGGCGTGCATGCCACCTCCAAATAGTCACAGATGTTGCCGGGACCGCGGAGGCGGCGAGCCTCCTGCACGCAATGTACTACAGAGGCTAGTAGGAAGTGCCCCGACGGGCGAGAGCTTGACCTGATCTTTACGATCTCTGCGCACGGCGCATTGTCGCGTCAAGGTTCTGCGTACAACGCCTCGAGACCAAGACAGGCGGGGCGCCCCTTGGAGCGCCCCGCCTACTTCATCACGTCACCTCGGTCGGGCGAAGACGACTCCCAACTACAGCTCGGTGTCTCCTCCGACCTCCACGTCATCGCATCATCGCGCTCGTCTGGGCGCGGGTAGGGGTGACCTTCGGGCAGTACAAGCCGCTTCCGTCGCCCCGCTCATCGCGCAGGCGCTCACGTTTCCACTCGAGCGACCGCGACATCTCCGCGTCGCCCGTGTAGAAGCCCGCTCCGTTGGCGTCGCCGGCGGCGGTGCGCTGTTGGGCGGCGGTCTGGGTGGCCGTCTGGGCGACGGTCTGGCCGATGCTCTGGGCGACGGTCCGCACCTGGGCGGGGGTCTGGGTGGCCGTCTGGGCGACGGTCTGGCCGATGCTCTGGGCGACGGTCCGCACCTGGGCGGCTATCCCCAGCTGCACCTCGGCCCGCTGCTGCGCGGCTACTTCGCCGGCACGGGTTTGGTTGGTGTCAGTGCGGGCGCCCATGTGCCCCGAACCGCCGGACGGTGCACCGTCCCCCATCTGCCTCATGTCGTTCGGAGAGGCCGCTGCGGCGCCTCCCAGGGCCAGTGCCAGTGTGACTGTCGCCGCTACCGTGCTGATCAACCTTGTCTTACGCTGAAGCATGATATCGATCCTCCTCGCGTCTTGGGTGGGCCGGACGGTCCACGCTGTCCTGTCCGCTGCTTCCACCTTAGTCGGACAGGATGAAACGGTCGTAAGAACAGCGTGAGAATGCCCTTACAAAAGCGGAGGACGGGGAGGAGGCCGTGCAGGATCCAGACGCCAGATGGAGACGGCGGTCGGGGCGGCATCTTCAGCCCGGCAGGGTAGCCTTCAGCCCGGCAGGGTGACCGTGAACCGGGAGCCTGCCCCCACCGCGCTCTCCACGTCGACACGGCCTTCGTGGGCGCGCACGAGTGCCGCGACGATGGCGAGACCGAGACCGAGGTGCTGGTTCATGGGCGCTTCCGCAACGGCAGTCGTCCCGTCGTCGCGCACGCGACCGTCGGAGCCCGGTGCGGCAGCGACTCCCTCCGGGCCCCGATAGAAACGATCGAAGAGGCGTCCGCGCACCTCAGCCGTCATACCGGCGCCCTCGTCCCTCACCCAGAGCTGCACCCAGCCAGAGGGCGGCGGCACCGCGCGGCCGACCGGCGCGGCCAGGCCGAGCCGGTCCCACCGCCCACCGAGGGCGATCACCTCGCCGGGGTCGGTGTGGGCGACGGCATTGTGCATGAGGTTGAGGAACACCTGGATGAGACGGTCCTGATCCACCAGCGCGGTCCCCCCGGGCAGGTCGTCCAGGCGCCACCGCCTATCGGCGAGGTGCGGCCCTTGCTCCACGAGCATGCGCAGCAGGCCATCGACATCGACAGTCTCCCTGCGCAGGAAGTCCACACGGGTGGCCCGAGCCAGGGTCAGCAGATCCCCCACCAAACGGTTCATCCGGTCGAGTTCCTCAAGCACGAGACGGTGCTCCCGCCTGACCACTTCTGGGTCGAAGACAGCCTCCCGATCGAGTACCTGTATGTGGCCCTTCGCGATGGTAAGCGGAGTACGGAGTTCGTGAGACACGTCGGTGATGAAGCTCTCCTGAGCCTTGAAGGCTTCCTGCAGGCGGTCGAGCATGGCGTCCATCGTCGCCGCCAACTCGCCGATCTCGTCGTCCGGCCCCGAGTAGCCGATACGCCGGCTCAGATCCGCCCGAGAGATGGCAGACGCCGTCCGCGTGATGCGCCGCACGGGGTCGAGGGCCCGACCCACCAGGAACCAGGAGCCGTATCCCACCGCGAGCGAGCCCGCAGCGGCGCCGCCCGCTACGAGGATGAGCACCCTGCGGAGCGTCGAGCGAAGACCGGCGAGCGAGACACCCACCTCCACGGAAGCGATACGCGTGTCTCCCGCAGACACGGAGGTGCCGGCCAGACGGTACGGACCCGCCGGAGTGTCGACCGTCGTCAGCACACGTTCGCCTCCCTCGAGCAGCCCGGCGGCCTCCGGCAGTTGCTCGAGAGCCACGTCTCCCGTGCTGGCCACGACGGTGCCGTCCGTGGTCTGGAGAGCGAGGATCACCCCGTCCCGCCTAAGGTTCTCGGCGCCCGGTCCCGCTAGGTACCGTCTCGTGAGCTCCACCAACGTCTCGGTGCCGTCGGCTGTGGACACGGCACGGCCGAAGAGACTGAGCTGCTGGGCCAGCATGTCGTCGATGTCGGCCTGCAACTGGCGGGCCAGAAGAGTGTAGGTGACAGCGACCCCGGCGATGGCGAGCAGTGCGACCCCGACCACGAACCACAGGGTCAGGCGCAACCTCAAGATCCCGCAGTGCTCCGCCCGCGCAGGCGGTACCCCCCGCCGCGCACGGTCTCGATCACCGACGTCGCCCCCGCGTCCAGCTTGGAGCGCAGATATCCCACATACACGTCGACCACGTTGCTTCCTGGGTCGAAGTCGTAGCCCCACACCGCGTTCAGGATCTGGGTCCGCGAGAGCACCTGCCCCTCATGGCGCAGGAAGAACTCGAGCAGTGCGAACTCGCGCGAGGTGAGATCCACCAGTAGTTCGGCGCGCCGCGCCTGGCGCGTCCGGAGATCGAGTTCGAGATCTCCGGACGTGAGCACGAAGGACTCCGGCTGGCGGGGTTGGCGGAGGCGCGCCCGGATCCGCGCTAGAAGTTCCTCGAAGTCAAAGGGTTTCGGAAGGTAGTCGTCGGCGCCAAGCTCGAGGCCCCGCACGCGGGAACTCACATCACCGCGGGCGGTGAGCATGATGACGGGCGTTGCCTGATCCACAGTGCGGATCTCGGCCAGGGCGGTGAAGCCGTCGATGTCGGGAAGCCCCACGTCGAGGAGAACGATATCGGCAGCGCCCTCAAGGGTGCGCCGCACCGCTTCCGCACCAGTCCCAACGACCTCGGCGGCGAAGCCGGCGCCAACCAACCCCTTGGCGATGAAGGAGGCCACGCGTCCCTCGTCTTCCACCACCAAGACCCGCATCAGCGGCCCGCTGTGCCGGGCCCGGTGGATCCGCCCGCCCCCGAGGAGCCGGCGCCGGTGCCGCCGGTGGACGTGCCACCCGGAGGTCGCGACCCCGGGCGCCCTCGATCAAGCTCACGCACGGGATCGGGGACCACTATCCGAACGGTGGTCGTGATGCTGCCGCCCTGCGAGCCGGTGGCGGGCACACTGGTAGGCGGAGTCGTTGCCTGCGTCCCCTGGCCGGCCGACCCCTCGACCGGCGGCACCGTGGTAGACGACGCCGTGGTCGGCTGCGATGTCCCGACCGATCCGGCCGAGTCCGCTGGAGTCGCAACGTCGGAATCAGGCGTTTCTGCCTGCGCCGCGCCGTCAGAAGCGCCGACGATAATCACCGGCAGCCTCTCGGCCGCTGCTCCCGAATCGGTCAGCTGCGACACCACCCACAGGGCAAGACCCATGACAAGCAGCACCAAGGTGGCCGGACCAAGCACCGATATCGTACGGTTCCTCATGGCTCAAGTATCCCGCCGTAGGTTAAGAAGGCGATAAGGGGCTCGTGAGAGCCTTCTTACCGATGGTACAGAAGCGACGCGGCGGCTGCGGGAGGCCGCGCCGCGACCGGCTCAGCCGATCTTCTCTCCCGCGGTGGGACCCGCGCCCATATCCCACACGGAATCTACGAGGATGCGCACCACGTAGGCCACCGGTGGCAGGCCCATCTGCAGGGCCTCCATCTGCGCTGTCACCTTGTCGAAGAGTTCGCCCGTCTGGACCATGTCAGCGACGCCCTTCAGCTGCACGGCCACCTTCTCATCAGCTGAGTACACGCCCACGGCGACACGGCTGTTTGAGAGAAGGTTGTCGCGGGTCTTCTTCGAGAACAGATCGGCGAAGTACACGTGCTCGTCGTCCAGGAGTGCGCCGCTGCCTTTGATAGCAACGTTCGGCCAGCCGTCCTCACCTATGCTGGCCACCCACACGTTGTAGCCGCCTCGAAGTAGTTCCTGTACGTTCTCCGGGATCTGCGCCATGTTGCTCCACTCCTCGAGTCGTGATGTGTCGCCGGGCCGGCCGCGTCTTCAGCGGGGCAGAGCCCGTGCGATCTCGGCAATGTGCTCCGGATGGGAGATGAAGACGAGGCGGTTCACCACCTCTTCCCGCGGAGACGGCCCCGTGTAGGGCTCGATAGTCCATTTCCCATTAACGAGGCCGAACAACCACAACCCGTCTTCCAACTTCACGATCCCCTTGCCGCGCACCACGGGCTCGGGAAGTGCGTCGAGCCAGGCGCGCAGTTCCTCCTGTGATCCGTCGGTCCATTCGACCACCCAGGACAGGAGCCTATCGGGCGGCGTGACCTGGGCGGTCTCGTCGGTAAGGAGGTCGTCGATGTAGGCCTCGAGCTCCCGCTCGGTCATTGTGGCCGGCGCCGCCCCATCCGGCCCCGCGCCTTCGTCCTCGCCTCCGTCGGTGCCGGGCGAGCCGTCGTCGTCGGCCAGGTCCCGCAGCTCGCCCTCACGGAAGAGCCCTTCGAAAGACACGTCCGCGTACACCGCCTCATAGAAGCGGGGCTCGGGGTTCAACCCGCGCACGATCTCCTTGATACGCTCGACCGTCTCCGAGTCCACGAGGTCGAGCTTGTTGATGATGAACACGTCGGAGGCCGCCAGTTGCTTCTCGATCGCGAGGAACGACTCGTAGGTGTCGAGGAAGTTGGCGGCATCGACCAGGCAGAACTTGTCGCGCAGTCGGAAGGCGTCGCTGAAGATGGGAAGCTTGAGGTCGCGGCCGAGGTCGCTGGGATTGGCCACTCCCGTGGTCTCGATCAGCATGATGTCGGGACGCACGGTGTGGGCGATCTCGTGGAGCGCCTTGATGAAATCGGTCTTCACGCAGGCGCAGAAGATGGAGCCCTTGCTGATCTCGATCATGTCGAGATCCTCGCCCTCCACGAGCGTGCCGTCGAGCCCCATCTCGCCGAACTCGTTCATGAGGATGAGGAAGCGGAGGTCGTCGGGAACCACCTTCACCAGGCGATTCAGGAAGGTGGTCTTGCCCGAACCGAGGAACCCCGAGATCAGATAGACGTCGACCTCATGCGCCATGGCCGACACGCTCCTCCACGTGCCCCGACCCGGTGACCGCCTGGATACCGGCGATGAGTTCGCCGCACTTCATACACGCTGAGCCCGGAACCTGCGCCAACATCGTCCACCTCCCGCGTGGGCTTCACTACGGATATCATAGCAAAGGCGTCGGGCGCCGCCTCTGGGCGAGGCGCGGGAGTGGTGGGTCGGTTTGACTCCGGCAAATAGCAGCCTCCTGCAGAGCCCAGACGAAAGCGTCGGAATCATTCCAGTCCGCTATTGACTGAAGACAGGAGGGCGACGGGAAGCGCCGAACGAGGCAGTGGTCTAGGAAGCAGCCGCCGTCAGTCACCCGGCGAAATGCTAAGACCGCACTGAGTTCGTTCGGTGCTTGAGAGAGAGGCGCAAAGTGCGCGGTCAGGCGCCACGAAGGTGGATGGAGAGCCGGTGGCTCGTCGTGTCTGTCACGTGGGCCTTGCAGCGCTCCCCGGGAGGGGCAAGTCGATACTCTGCTCGCCCCAGGCCGAACGCGCGGAGTCTCTCTGTCAACTCCGTTCCTTCTCGCAACTCACCCTCCTGGAGCGTGGGGTTCTTCCCCAGGATCTGCAGAAGATCTATCCTTTCGACCATCATGCTCCCCTATTCCGCCAGTAGGAACTGTACTGACCTTTGGCGTGAACCACGCCACGGTCTCCCTGCTTGACCATGTAGTCATCCAGTAGTGCGTGATACCCACGGATTGTACGGTTTAGGCCAGCATCCGCTTCAAAGTCATCGGTCTTCAGTTTCAAATCGCGCTCCAGAACATCTCGGGATATCCCATGACCGTGTGAGTGCCACTTCTTGGTGTCGTTGAGCTGACGAGCAATCGTCGAGGCTCTGCGTGTTCTCATCGCCTCTGTGACTCTCTTCTTGCGGGTTTCGGTCGTCAGCCAGTTCTTGAACTTGTACTTAGCCAGCCACTCTTTGAGCAAGGCAATCGAAAGCTCTCGTGCCTGCTCATACTCGTGCAACTCCGCCTGATCAAACCCGCTAATCAGCAGCTGCACCTCTGCCATGGTGATGGTGCCGTCCCGGGCCTTCTGGATGAGCGAGTCATATCTGTCCAGGTAGCCGAGCGCAGGACGCAGACGACCGTCTGCCGGGCTCTCCACTTGCGGATCAATCGGCCCCAGTCGCGAGTAGTAATCCATGTGGATCGCATCTCCAGACATGACAAGCACGGTGCCCGCAGAATAGGCGTAGTCTGGAACAATGAAGTCTACGAGACTGTAGTGCTTGCGCAACGTGTCGACGATCCGCCGAACCACCTCGATGTAGCCGCCACTCGTTGTGAGGACGAAGATGAGCCTGTCGAGGGGCGGTCCCTGCTCGTGCCGCCGCTCGACAACGTTTCGTACTATGTTGTCCACTCCCTCCATCAGCGGTCCGCTCAGAGCCATCGCATGGCCGGAGAAGTGCTGCTCAAGGTCCTCGATACACTCATCTAGTCGCTGCTCAATGAACTCGTTCGCGCTACTCGGAGTCGGCACCGGCACTGTCCCCCTCCTCCCGATGAGACTGCCAACGGACGCGGGCAGCATTCCCTGCTATATCGGACAGACGTCCTTCGTTGAATCCCCAGCGGCACGCACTTCCACCGTTATCGCACCTCATCGGTGTGTTAGCCGGTTACGGAGTTCTTCTCTGCCCCCGACTCCTCGATTGGCTCAACCCAGACCTTTCCTGCTTGACTGCCTCACCTGCGGCAAGAGACAGGGCAAGTGGGCAGTTCGGGCCTCGTGAGTGTCTTGGGCGGACGGGCATGAACGCATCATAGCACCGCCGGTTCAGATGAAGTCAAGCACCTCGGACTGCTCGAAGGGACCGGTTGCCGCCCCGCCGCCTCAGCCCGAAGCCGCCGCCTGCTCCGGCTGTCCGGCCAGGAACTGGCGCGAGTAGAGGTCGGCGTAGAGGCCGTCCGCCTCGAGCAACTCCTCGTGAGTGCCCCGCTCGACCACCCGCCCGCCGTCGATCACCAGGATCAGGTCGGCCCGCCTAACCGTGGAGAGGCGGTGGGCGATCACGATGGTGGTACGCTGCTCCATCAGCCGCTCGAGGGCCTGCTGGATGAGGGCTTCCGTGCGACTGTCGACGCTGGCCGTGGCCTCATCGAGCACGAGCACCCTGGGGTCGCGCAACACGGCGCGGGCGAAAGCCACCAGCTGGCGTTGCCCCTGACTCAAGCCTCCGCCTCGCTCGCCCACCTCCTGCTCGTACCCACCGTCGAGGGAAGCGATGAACCCGTGGGCGCCCGCGAGCCGGGCGGCCTCCTCTACCTCTTCGGGAGTGGCGTCCATGCGCCCATAGCGGATATTGTCGGCCACCGACCCGGCGAACAGGAAGGGCTCCTGAGGCACTAGACCCATCTCCGTGCGCAGTGAGGCCTGGGTCACGGTCCTCACGTCGACTCCGTCGAGGAGGACGGCGCCTCCGTCCACATCGTAGAAGCGGAGCAGGAGGTTGATGATAGTGGTCTTGCCGGCGCCCGTGGGTCCCACAATGGCCACCGTCTGGCCCGGAAGGGCTTCGAAGCTCACGTCCTCGAGGATGGGTCGATCGGGCTCGTAGGCGAAGGAGACCCTCGAGAAGGTCACGCGGCCGGTCACCGTGCCGTGCGGATCCTCGGTGCGCTCGTCGCCGCCGGAGGCGCCGGAGGCGCCGGCGCGCCCCGAGCCGTGTGAGGCCAGGCGCCCGATCGCCGTCGCCAACTCGAGACCGTCAGGCGCGTCGAGCACCCGGGGCTGCCGATCGACGAGCTCGAAGATGCGCTCGGCTGCCGCCAGAGCGGCCTGCGCCTGGGTGTAGAAGGCCGACATCGCCTGGATGGGACGGAAGAACTGCTGCACGTAGGTGAGGAAGGCTACCACCACGCCCACCGTCACCTCAGGCGGTGAGCGCAGGGCAAGCCAGCCTCCGTACAGGGCAACGATGCCGGTGGCCACCGTGCTCAGCACGTCCATCACCGGCGTGAAAGCGCTGGTGATGCCCACGGCGCCGACGTTGGCGTCGCGGTTGGCGGCGTTCCTCTCGCGGAAACGCTCGGTGTTGAGTTCGGTGCGGTTGAAGGCCTGGGCCACCTTGACCCCGCCGATGTCCTCCTGGATATCCGAGCTCACGTCACCGATGGCCTGTCGCGTACGCCGGAACGCCCGCCGGGCCAGGCGCGCGAAGACGCCCGTGGTGAGCAGCATCAACGGTATGACGAGGAACGAGGCGAGGGCGAGCCGCCAGTCCAAGAGGAGCATGGCTACGATGATGCCCGCCAGCCCCACCACACTGCCCACCGTCTGGGCGATCCCCTGCGAGAAGAGGGTGTTCAAAACCTCCACGTCGTTCACCAGACGGCTCATGAGGTCGCCGGTGCCGTGACGGTCGAAGAATCCCTTGTCCAGCTTCTGCACGGCCGCGAAGATCTGCGAACGGAAACGGGCCAACACCACCTGCCCCACTCTCCCGATGAGCCGGAACTGAGCCACGTTGGCGGCGAGGCCCACGAGGTACGCGGCCAGCAGAAGGAGCATGATCTGGGTGAGTACGCCTCTGTCGCCCGGGGCTATCGCCTGGTCGATGGCGCGACCGATGAGATACGGACCGGCCGCCAGCGACAACGCGCCCACCACGACCACCACTCCGAGCACCACATACTGCGGCCAGAAGTCGGCTATCTCGCTCCAGAGTCTCCGGAGCACGCGCCGGGGCGAGGAAGCCGGTCGGTCTTCTCGCGAGATGGATTCGAGCGAGCCGCCTCTCACGCGGCCTCCTCAGGCACGATGCCGACCTCGCCCTGCCGCACCAGCTCCGTGTCGACGATCTCCCCGTAGAGCGGGATCGTGCGCAGCAGCTCGTCGTGGGTGCCTTGCCCCACCACTCGGCCCTCGTCGATGAGGATCACCCGGTTCGCGAGTCGCACGGTGGAAAGGCGTTGCGCGATGACGAAGCTGGTGCGCCCTTTCATCAACTCGCGCAGGGCGAGTTGCAGGCGCACCTCGGTCTCCACGTCGACGGCACTGGTGGCGTCGTCGAGGAGCAGGATGCGCGGGTCCACCAGGAGGGTGCGCGCTATCGACACCCGCTGGCGCTGTCCGCCCGACAGAGTCACGCCCCGCTCGCCCACAACCGACTCGTAGCCGTCGGGAAGGTCGCTGATGAAGTCGTGCGCCTGAGCCGTTCGGGCCGCGGCCTCGACCTCCTCCGCGGACGCATCGGGTCGGCCGTACGCGATGTTCTCGCGCAGGGTGCCCCCGAACAGCACGGCCTCCTGCAGCACGATGCCCACGTGGGCACGGAGGCTCTTCACGGTGACGTCGCGGATGTCCACACCGTCCACCCGCACGACACCCTCGGTGGGGTCGTAGAAGCGGGGGATGAGATTGATGATGGTCGACTTGCCCGACCCGGTGGTGCCCAGGAGGGCCACCGTCTCCCCCGGCTCCACGTCGAAGGAGACGTCCTGCAGCACCGCGCCTTCCTGCCCCACATACCGGAATCCGACCCCCTCGAAGGTCACCCTACCCTCGATGCGCCCCAACTCGATCGCCCCCGCCCGGTCGCGCACCTCGACCTCGGCGTCGAGTATCTCGAAGACCCGGCGCGAGCTTGCGCCGGCCCGGGAAAGGGTGCTCGACAGGAAGGCCAGCTGAAAGATGGGCATGAGGAGGAAACTCAAGTAGGCGTTGAAGGCCACTAGGTCGCCGAGGGACATGTGTCCCGAGATCACACGGTCGCCCCCCACCCACACCACGCCAAGAGAGCCGAGGTTCGCGATGACGAACACATAGGGCAGCGTGGAAGCCAGGGCGCGCACCACCTTGAGACCTTCGTTCAGGAGATCGCGGTTCGCCGCCTCGTATCGCGCGAGCTCGTAGGGCTCCCGAGCGAAGGCCTTCACCACGGCCACGCCGGCCAGGTTCTCCTGGAGCACGGTGTTCAGAGCTGCCAAGCGCACCTGGATGTCTCGGAACAGCGGCAGAACCCGGCTGACGAACAGACCGAGCACGACGAAGATCGCCGGGATCGCCGCCAGCGCCACGAGGGCCAGGAGCCATTGCATCCACAGCAGTACCGCCGCCGTGCCCACGAGGGTGAGCAGCGACGAGGTGAACACCAGGAACCCTTGGCCCGTGAACGTGCGGATGTTCTCTACGTCCGACGTCACCCGGGTCATGAGCTGGCCGGTCTGCGCCCGGTCGTGGTAGCTGAACGACAGGTTCTGGAGCTTCTCGTAGATGGCGTTGCGCAGGTCGAACGCCACTCCCTGACCGGCCTTCTCGGCCAGGTAGCCATGAAGGAACGTGAAGAGGCCCCGCACGACGGCGACGCCCAGCAGGCCGGCCGTCGAAAACAGTATCCAGCGCCAGCTGCCCGCGGTGATACCCCGGTCGATGAGCAGCCGGATGAACTGCGGCGCGAACAAGGTGGCCACTGTCATGAGGAGCACCGAGACGAAGGCGGCCAGGGATGGGGCCGCGTAGGGCCTGAGGAAGCCCAAAGCGCGCGTCAGGTCGTGCCAGGGAAGGTCGCGGCGGCGTTCTTTCATGAGCCACGAGTATAGACCTCGGCCGCTCACGCGCGCACGGCGTCGCCGCGTGCGAGGTCCCGCGGCACGCGGCACGCACCCCGGCCGAAACCCACACGCACCCCGCGCCTACACTGCTTCCCGTGAGGGTATGCTCTTTTCATGGACGACTTCGGATACAGGACCCTGAGACCGGGCCGCGTGGTCGTGGTGGAATATCGGCACGTCGAAGCGCCGGAGCACGGTCGCATCCGGGCGCCCAAAGCCACCGCCGGGACCCGCGGCGTGCAGCCCACCCTCTCCTGGGCCATCTATCTGGGGGAGCGCTTCGCAGACGAAGGGCCCCGGGGCTGGTTCGGTCTCCCCGACGGCAGTGAGATCGACGACCGGCAGGTGCTCTGGCACTTCATCCCCCTCGGTCCCTCGGACCATCCGGAGGTTCAGGCCTCATTCCTCCGCCGCGTCCGTCTGCGCACGATCAGTCTGCGCCTGGCGCATCCCCGCTGGTTCAAGACCTCACAGAGAGGGTCGAAGCGACACGAGTGAGGCACTGCGCCGCCCCGGCATGCCTGTGCGCCGCGCAGTCGCGACCCCGCGCCGCCCCGCGTGACCGCGTACCGCGTATCGCGTACCGCCCAAGCGCGATTGTCCGGACCGGCGGCCGGGTGATACTGTTCAAGCTCGATCCTCGCGCACCACGTCCATGCTACGGAGGATCGGAACTATGGAAGATGGAACGACCGACAGGGAGACGCGCAGTGGGGGAACTGTGCTGGGAGATCGTAGGGGACGGCGGTCACAGCGATCGCGGCTGCCGCTCGTGTCCGGCGTACCTGACGGGCGTCGATTGTTGGGAAGTGGAAGGCACTCCTTGCTCCTGCAACCCGGCCATCTGCATCCTCATCGAATGCCCGGTCTACCTCGGGCACAAGGAAGAGATCGAGAGCCGGCTGGCCGAAGAGGACCTTGAGATCATGCTCCGGGCCGTCGAGCGCGTAGCCTCCGGCCAATGCTGGGAGATCGAGGAGTGCACCGAAGCCGTGCGGGGCACCTGCCCGGCTCACACCGACGGCGCACGCTGCTGGGAGTTGTCGGAACCTTGCCCCTGCAGCGGAGAAGGTGGATTCAGTCGCTGCCTCGTCTGCCCCATCCGGGTCTTCCACCAGCGTAACGCTTCGTCGGCGATCCCCCGCCACTGACCCGACCCTCTTCGGGGTTGCGCGAGCACCGGTCATCACGCATACTATATGCATGTATGTTGATACTTCCATACGGAGTGACGGCGGAGGTGCGGCGGCGGAGGCCGCGCACCTCGCGCGCCTCGGCCGCTTCTTCAAGGCGCTCAGCGAACCCACTCGATTGCGCATAGCACTGGCCCTCACCGACGAATGCCGCCCTGTGAGTCACGTGGTGGCGGCCACCGGCCTCCCCCAGCCGCTGGTCTCCCACCACCTTCGTATCCTGAGCGACGCGGGCATCGCCAAGCCCGATCGGCGAGGCAACCAGGTGTACTACTGACTGAAGCGCACCGTGGTCCGGGAGGCCATCAGGGTAGCCGAGAAGGCCGTCGAGCCGGAGGGGGCGTCATGAGCGACGCATCCACGTCGGGCGCGCCGGTGCGAACCACCGCACCCGGGGGCACGGAGTCCTGCGTCATCTGCGGGAGCACGCTCGAGTATCTGGATTCCGCCGCCACGCTCACGTGCACCGTCTGCGGCGGAGAGCACCGCGGGCACGTCGTCTGCCCGCGCGGACACTACGTGTGCGAGAGCTGTCACGGAGCCGGCTTCATGGAACGTCTCCCCGGTCTGCTCGACGCGTCCCGCTCACCCTCTCCGTTTGCGATCGCCGAGGATCTCATCGCCCAGTCCGATCTCCCGATGCTGGGGTGCGAACACGCGCACGTGGCGGCGGGTGCCCTGATGCGTGCACTGGAGAACGCGGGTGTGGCGGGAGTCACCGCCGCGCACAGAGCGGAAGTGTTGGAGCGGACGGCCCGCCAGGCGGTGAGCGCCTACTGCGGATTGAGCGGCGTGTGCGGGGTGGTGCCGGCCTTGGGCGCCTGCTACAGCGTCCTGGTGGGTGGCCGGTGCGGCAAGGGCCCGGAGACCAGGGCGGCCATGACCCTCGTCTCCCGCCTCGCGGCGGCCACGGCCGCCGAGGCTCACCCGGGGTGCTGCAAAGCCTATGTGCGCGTCGGCCTTCGCGAAGCCACGGCCTTCCTCGAGGAAGAGTTGGGGATCGCCCTCGAGGCCGCCGCGCCTGTCAGCTGTGCCGACACAGAACGCCACCCCCACGGCTGCCGAGGCGCGGGGTGCGCCTGGCATCCCGACCACGAGGAGACCGACATGACCGACCAGGGATCGGCCACGTTCGCGGTTGGCGCGGAATCGGCCCCCGGCGCCACGAGCGGCACAGGACCCGCCGCCAAAGCGCGCTACGACGAGTTCTTCGAACTCGCCTACGCCGAGGGTGTCCTCGATCAGAAGACGAAGATCCTGGTGGCTTTGGGGGCGTCACTGGCCTCCGGCTGCGCCCCCTGAACCCAGTACTGCCTCTCGGTCGGGAGGCGGCTCGGGGTGACGGACGAGGAGGTCGACGAGGTGCTCCACGCCGCGATGACCGTAGGAGCCACGCGCATGCAGGTGATGCTCTCGCAGGAGGCCGCGAAGCTCACCACGCCCGAAGCGACCACCTCGACGAGGCCATCCGCGGCGGCCGGGGAACCCGGCCCGTGCGCGGCAGTCAACAGCGGAGGCGCGCCGGCGTTCGCGGCGGCGGAGGTGGTGGAGCAGGCGGGCGGCGGCTGAACCGGCTGAGGACCCGACGACGCCGGTTCGGCGTCGCAGTCAGCCACGGACACCGCTGTAGCTGCAGGCGCCGCGGGCAGCCCGCCTCAACCCGCATCCGGTTCCACGTGAAAGTAGAAGAGCGGCCCGTGACGGCCGCCCACGAACACGAAAGGGGATCCATGGACTCGGCTCGCCCAGAACACCCGCACATCGACCTGATCTCCAAGGGTCCCTCGTGAGTACTCTGCAACCTCGCCGTGAGCGCGATGGAAGACCTGCAGGAGGAGAGCCCGGGCCTCTTCACCTTCTCGGTGGTTGACGCGTCCACTCGAGAGGGCGTGAAGCGCCTGCAAGAACTGCGGCAGGCGGCAGGGCGCCAGATCCCCGTTCCCGGAGTGATGATGGACGGATCGATCATCTTCGACCGCATCCCCGACATGGAGGAGTTCGGGGAGTGGCTCGAGGGGCAGACGACGCCAAAAGGCTGACGCCCCTCAAGGCCGGGCTCGACGCCGCCCCCCACGGCCGAGCCCGGCCGCCCAACTGAACCGCGGCCGGTTGGCGCACGCCCGTGACCGACCCGCGGCCGGTTGGCGCACGCGCCCCAGAGGAGTATGTTTGCCTGCATGACCTCAGATTCCGAGAGCGGCCCCGGGGAAGGGCGAACGGATCGCGCCGCGTCCTCCGCCCGGAACGCGACCGCTCGCGCCTCCACTCACACGCTGCTCGGCCCCCTCGCCCTGCTTGCGGCCTCGGCCCTGTGGGGCGGCATGTACCCGGTGATGAAGCGCGCGCTCCTCGAGACCCAGCCGTTCACCCTCATCACGCTCGAATACCTGGTGGCGGTCTTGGTCCTCCTCCCCGTCGCGGCGCCGCGGCTTCGCAGGACGCCACCGACGATCCTGTTGAAAGCGCTGGGCATGGGCCTACTGTGGTTCGGAGGAGTGAGCCTGGTGTTCCTGGGACTTCGCGAGACCAGCGCCGGACTGTCCGCGTTCATCGTCATCCAGACCGCCGTGGTGACTCCGATCCTGGTGGGTCTCTCCGGCGGAGGCTGGTTCGACCGACGGCTGGGAGGGGCCATCGTCCTCGTTCTGGGGGGCATGGCAGTGATATTTCTCCTCGGCGAGGAGGTCGCGTTCGCGCCCGCGACGGCATTGATCGCGCTGGCCGTGGTGCTCCTCTCGGTGCACATGATCGTGCTGGGGAAGCTCACCCACCAGGCGCCCGCACCCGTCCTGGTGTGGGTGCAGGTGGCCGTCACCTGCGGCGGCGCGGCCGTCATCAGCTTCTTCGCGGAGCAGTGGCCGGCGGTCCCCTCCGGACTCGGGCCCTGGACCCGAGCCGCCATACTCTACGGAGGCCTCGGGTCGAGCCTGCTCGCCGTGCTGCTACAGACCCTCGGTCAACGGATCACTCCCGTCACCCACGTGGGCATCTTCCTGAGCCTGGAGTCCGTGTTCGCCGTTCTGCTGTCGATCGCGCTGGGGGTGGAATCGCTCGAGGCACGGACGGCGCTCGGATTCACGCTCGTGTTCGCGGGCACCGTGCTCGCTCAGACCGGCCTCCGGCGGGAGTCCGCGGCGGCCGCGGTGGAAGAGCAGCTGGAGCTGCAGGCGCCGCTCTGACAGCTTGAGTCGGGAGGCGGAGAACCCCCCGGCTCCTCGTGATTCCGGCGGGCTCAGACCTCCAAGTTGCGCAGGTCCACCCGCTTCATGAGTGCGCGGGGCGACGCGGTCAGCGCCGCCATCACCGCGTGGACCACGTCCTCGGGAGCGAGCTTCTCCCGCTCTGCGAAATCGGGATGATCCGTCATGGAAGTCTCGACCATGCCCGGGAGTACGTCAGTGACCTTGATCCCTCGGTGGCGCACCTCCTCCCGCAGCGTGTCGGAGAAGCCCATGACACCGTGCTTTGCCGCCGTATACGCGCCCGCACCCACCCAGGCGTGCACACCCGAGCCCGAGACGATCTGTACGATATGCCCGCGGACACCACCCGAAGCCGGCGCTTGACGCAGCATGACGCGCACCGCCTCCCGCGAACACAGGAACACCCCGGTGAGGTTGATGTGAAGCGCCGCCTCCCAGTCGGCGAGCGCGAGTTCCTCGATGGGGCCGCGCACGAGCGTGCCGGCGGAGTTGACGACGATGTCGACGCGGCCATAGGTGGCGACCGCAGTGGCGAAGAGTCGTGCGACGGCTCCTTCGTCACCGACGTCGGTGGGGACGGGCAGGGCGGGCGGCAGGCCTGGAAGGAGACACGCCCTGGCCAGCCCCTCAGCCCCCCGAGCGGCGCCGACGACCGAAGCCCCCTCCACGAGGAAGGCGCGAACCAGCGCGGCGCCGATGCCGCTGCTCGCTCCGGTCACCACCGCCGTCTTGCCGACTAACAGACCCATGCAGGCCGATGTACCCGTGGAAGCCGGGTTCCAGGCACGCGCGGGGAGCAAGCTTGGGCCGTCTGAGCGGGTGTCCGGCCGTACTCAGTCACCCGTCTCACCACGAGCAGTCTTGCCTCCGGAGTCAGCTTCGCCATCGGATGAGCCATGGGGGCTCCTCCTTTCGCCAGATCCAGGTGAAGGAGACCCTGGGCGGATCGAGAACAACAACATCAGGAGGGGCTCGACACGGGCTGACCTTCTCATGGAAAGACACCCTAAGGAGAGTCGGCCGTTTTGCCGATGTCCTGATCGCAGACGCGCAAGAAACCGACGTGGACAGAGTTGTCGGCCTGCGGAAGAAAGGGGTTTACGAGATACCATGAACGACAAACGACCCGGACCAGCCAGTCAAGCAGCAGGCCGACCTGCCGGAGGGTCCCAGGAATGAAAGCGTCGAAGCGCGAACTCACTGTGCTACTGCTCGTCATCGCGTCTACTCTGTCCGCCTGCGCTCCGACCACCACCACTCCGCCGCCAACCCCCATCACCGTCCAACTGGCGTGGACACACCAGTCCAATTTCTCCGGGTTCTACGCCGCCGAACAACGAGGATTCTACGCCGCCGAGGGACTGGCGGTTACCTTCGTTGAAGGCGGGCCACAGGTGGATCTGCTGTCTCCAGTGCTTGATGGCACCGCTCAGTTCGGCGTTACCGGGGCCGATGAACTGATCAAGGCCCGAGCGCAGGGTCGGCCGGTACGGGCGCTCGCCACGATCTATCGCCGCAGCCCGGTGGTCTATATCAGCCTGGCCGAACTGGGAATCACCCGCCCGCAGGAGTTCGCCGGGAAGACGATCCGGGTGGCCCCAAACCTCATCGCCTCGTTGCACGCCATGACGG
This sequence comes from Actinomycetota bacterium, assembly GCA_018830645.1. Taxonomy (GTDB): domain Bacteria; phylum Actinomycetota; class Thermoleophilia; order RBG-16-64-13; family RBG-16-64-13; genus JAHJSA01. The sequence continues at coordinate 5,413 of JAHJSA010000013.1, read as the reverse complement.
CGCGGGTCGGAGTCCCGCCGGACCAGTATGACGAGGTTACCCTGCCTTCCGATCTGGCGGCCTTTGCCACGGGCGAAGTGCCGGTGTGGGGAGGATTCATCGATGGCCTCGCGGTCGCCGCACAGCAGGCCGGATACGAGATCAATATCGTGTACCCGGACGACTACGGCGTTCATTTCTACGGCCACACGGTGTTTGCCACCGATGACTTCATCGAGCAGAACCCAGACCTGGTGCTTCGTTTTGTGCGCGCCACGCTTCAGGGTTGGGATTACATCATCCAAGATCCAGAACAGAACGGTGACCTGGTAGCGCTCTATAATCCCACAGCGGATGTTGCTCTGGAGAACCTACGGATGAGTATCATGCTGCCGCTGGTGAACACCGGTCAAGACCACATCGGCTGGATGAGACCGGAAACCTGGACCGGGATGGAGAAGACCCTGCGCGAGCAGGGCGTGATCACGCAGCCGCTGGACGTAACCCAGGTCTATACGTTGCAGTTCCTGGAGGAGATCTACGGGGAGGAGTGATGGGCAGGCAACGGCCCTTCCGACCGCACCTGTTCATCGGTCTGGGCCTCATCGCGCTGGCGGGTCTGCTGCACCCTGCGGTCGACTTCTTGCTGACTCCCCTCCCGGCCGGCTACGCAGCCGAGACGCGCTATACCGCCGACACCCGCTTCCGCGGGTCGCCCACCGCCGCGTGGGTCTCCGCGCCGCTGATCGCCCGACGGACGGATCAGACTCTCACGGTTTCGGGGGGCATCTCCATCATTCAAGGTGACGTCCACTGGATCACCGAGGACGGTACACCGAGCTACGAGCACACCACTCTCTACGGCGTCAACCGCCGCACGCGGATGAACGTGCCCGGCTACGGCGATGCGGATCGCACCGGGCAGTTCCTCTTCCCCCAACACGTTCGGCAAACGACCTACGAGTTCTGGGACCCGTACTACCTCGGCCCGCGCACGGCCACGTTTAGCCGCGTCGAGGAGGTGGAAGGCCTGACCACGTATGTTTTTGACTACACCGCAGTCGACATCGACGCCACCGGCGGCTACACCTTTCTGCCGGACGTGCCGGAGCGCTACCGCGCTCTGTCGGATGGGCTGGGCACGCTCTGGATCGAGCCGCTCTCCGGGGTCGTGGTGGATTTCGAGGACGAAGGAGTCTCCTATTTCGTGGACGCGAAGACCGACGAGCGGGTGGCCGATCTCTACCACTGGTCCCCCCGCTACACGCCGGAGACACGGGCGGCGCAGCTGGCGCGGGCGCGCGCGGCGCGCTCGTGGCATATGGCGCTCGAGTATTGGCTGCCGGCCGGTCTGCTTCTCGCCGGCCTGCTCTGGGTGGGGATCGGTTGGCGGAGACACCGGTCGTGAGGCTCCGTCTCGGCATCACCGGCAAACTCGCGATCATTTTCGTGGTGTTCGGCGCGGTTCTGCTGGTCGGGTTGGGAGTGTCGGCTTATGTCACCGGCCGCACCGGTCTGCAGGAAGCCGTCACCGCGGAACTGCTGTCGATGGAACTCGAAAAGCAACGTGCCCTTGAGCGCTGGCTCACCGAAGCCCGTGTTGACATCACCGCGAAGTCGGCGTCGCCGGCCGTGGTGGAGCAGTCTGCCATTCTGTTGTCCGCCGCTCCCGGCTCGCCGGAGGCGCTGGCGGCGCACGACCGCCTGGTGGCAGAATTCCGGCCGGCCGTTGCCACGGAGACGACACTCACGGACCTCATGTTCATCGAAGTCGAGACCGCGGAAGTACTCGTCTCCACCGATGCGCGCGAAGAGGGCAAGTTCAAGGAGAACCTGTCCTACTTCATCCACGGGAAGAGTGAACCGTTCGTGTCGGAAGTGTATTACTCGACCTCCCTCGGCCGTCCGGCGATCGCCGCCGCCGCGCCGGTCCTTGCCGAGGATGGGCGCGTGCTCGGCGTGATCGCGGGACGGCTGGATATGGACATCCTGCAGTCGCTGATCTCACAGCGCACCGGTCTACGCCATTCCGCCGACTCCTACCTGGTGAACGCCGCGGGCCTGCTGGTCACCCAGCCGCGGTTTGTCACTGATCCGGCTGTGTTGCGGCTCAGCATCAGCACGGTAGCAGTTCAGCGCGGTGTGGAGGGAAACAGCGGCGTAGCCCTGTACGACGGCTATCGCGGGGTACCGGTCATTGGCGCCTATCGTTGGCTGCCCGAGTACCGGGTCTTGCTGATCACCGAACTTGATCAGGCGGAGGCCCTCGCCCACATGGCGGCCTTCGGCCGCACGGTGGCCTGGGCCTCCGGGCTGGTACTGGCGCTCGGCGCGGCTCTGGCATTCGCGTTCGCGCGAAGCTTCACCCGTCCCATCCTGGCCCTGCAGACCGGAGTGCAACGTGTGAGCCGGGGAGATTTGGAGCACCGCGTGGCGGTGAAGTCGAGCGACGAGATCGGCCGGCTGGCCGTTGCCTTCAACGAGATGGCGGCCTCGCTGGAACAGCGGACAGCCGAGCACAGGCAGGCGGAACAACGTGTTTCTGAGGCGCTCGCATTCAGCAACACGCTCATTGAGTCCTCCACCCTGGGCATCGCCGCCTACGGCAGTTCTGGGCAGTGCGTTCTGGCAAACGAGGCGTTCGGCACGATGGTGGGTGCGACCCAGGAACAGGTCTTGCGGCAGAACTACAACCAGATCGAGTTGTGGCATGAGTCAGGTTTGCTTGAAAGCGTGCGTGAGGCAAGCAGGAGCGGCACGGAAACACGGCGAGAGATTCTTACTGCGAGCGCCTCCGGAACAGATGTCTGGCTTGACTGCCGCGTCACGCCGTTTCTCTCCGCTGGAGAGTCGCACCTGCTCTTGACGATCGACGACATATCTGCGTCCAAGCAGGCGGAGCTCACCCTGCAGGACTACGCTACTCGACTCGAACAGAGCAACCGTGATTTGCAGGAGTTCGCCTACGTGGCCTCCCATGATCTGCAGGAACCCCTGCGCAAGGTGCAGGCGTTCAGCGACCGGTTGGTGAACAAGTACGAAGACGCATTCGATGAAACGGGTCGCGACTATCTGAGACGGATGCATGAAGCCGGTCAACGTATGCAGATCTTGATCAACGATCTGTTGGGATTTTCGCGCGTGTCCTCCCGCGCCCAACGGTTTGCTAAAGTCGACCTGAATATCGTTGCCCGGGACGTAGTATCCGACCTAGAGGACCACATCGAGCGCGTGAAGGGCCGCGTGGAGGTCGGCCACCTGCCCACCATCGACGCAGACCCAACCCAGATGCACCAGCTACTGCAGAATCTGATCGGCAATGCACTGAGGTTTTATTCCGAGGACTCCGAGCCGCTCGTCAGGGTGGTGGCAGAGATCGAGGGCGGAGAGTGTCGCCTGTCCGTGGAAGACAACGGCATCGGCTTTGACATGCAGTACCTCGACCGCATCTTCAAACCGTTCCAGCGCCTCCACGGCCGTGAGGACTACGAGGGCAGCGGCATGGGGTTGGCTATTTGCCGCCGTGTCGTCGAACGTCACGGCGGCAGCATCACTGCGAACAGCACACCGGGCAAGGGCGCAACCTTTCTCGTGACCGTGCCGATCCTTCAATCCAGGGAGACGAGTGAAGATGACGCATGACCCGCAGCCGGTTGTCATTCTGATGGCGGAAGATGACGCCGACGACCGTCTACTCGTGAAAGAAGCGTTTCAAGAAGGCCGCGTGACCAACAACATGCAGTTCGTGGAGAACGGCGTCGAGCTGCTGGACTACCTTCGGCGGCAGGGCAAGTACGTAGACCCTGAGAGCTGTCCCTCACCCGACCTGATCCTGCTCGACCTGAACATGCCGCGCAAGGATGGCCGTGAGGCTCTGCGGGAGATCAAGGCCGATCCGCACCTGCGGCACCTGCCGGTGGTGGTGCTAACCACGTCGAAAGCCGAAGAAGATGTCCTGCGCAGCTACGACCTGGGCGCAGCGGGTTTCATCACAAAACCGGTGACCTTCCAGGGACTGATCGAAGCCGTCACAAGTCTGGGTGAGTACTGGGTGCAGATCGTCAGGCTGCCTCGGAACGAGGGGTAGAGGCTCCTGTGAACGAGACGAGACATGAGCGAAGACCAGTCACCATTCTGATGGCAGAGGATGACCCTGATGACCGTATGCTGGTCGCGGAGGCTCTCCGCGAAAGCCGCCTGAGCAACGAGCTGCGCTTCGTCCGGGACGGGGAGGAGTTGCTGGAGTATCTGCAGCGACGGGGTGGGTACACCGCCCCCGAACCTGCGCCGCGTCCGGGTCTGATCCTGCTCGACCTGAACATGCCGCGCAAGGATGGCCGTGAGGCTCTGCAAGAAATCAAGGCCGATCGGGGATTGCGCTCGATCCCAGTTGTTGTGCTGACCACTTCCCAGGCCGAAGAGGATGTCCTGGGCACGTACGAGCTGGGAGTGGCAGGCTTCATCACCAAACCAACGGCTTTTGCGGATTTGGCTGCAACCGTCAAGGTGCTGGGCCGATACTGGTTCGAGATCGTCGAATTGCCGTCTTGAGACAAGCCAAGCGCGGGGGTCCAACCGAGTGGTCGGCTTCGATGCAGAGCAGACGAAAGGAAGTTGGCAAGATGGCGACTGACCCGATCCGGGTCTTGCTGATCGAAGACGACCCCGATGACGTTCTCCTGTTGAAGGAGACTCTCGCGGAAGCCAAGGCCAGAACCGAGATAGCGCACGCCGACCGCCTTTCCGGCAGCTTGATCATGCTCGCCGAGCGGGACTATGACGTGGTCCTGCTGGATCTCAACCTGCCCGACAGCGGCGGGCTGGAGACCCTTGCCGCCATCGTTCAAGGATTCCCCATGGTGCCGGTCGTGGTGCTCAGCGGTCTGGGGGATGACTTCACCACCCTCGAAGCGGTCAGACGGGGGGCGCAGGACTACCTGGTCAAAGGTGAGATCAGCGCCCCGATACTGGAACGCGTCCTCCGCCACGCCATCGAGCGCAAGCAGATAGAGGATGCGCTGCGCACGAGTGAAGTCAGGTACCGCCATCTGGTGGAGAAAGTCCAAGACATCGTCTACGCCGGGGAAGTAGGACAGGATCTGGTGTACGGCCCCCTGACGTTCGTCAGTCCCCAGGCGGAAGCGATCATGGGACACACGCCCGAGGAGTTCTTGCGAAACGCCAACCTCTGGTTCGCCAGTATTCACCCCGAAGATGTCGCCAGAGTAAGCGAGGAAACTACCCGGGCTTTTGCCGACGGCCGGCCGCGTCGCCGTCTGTACCGGGTGCGACACAAGCCCTCGGGAGCCTATCGCTGGCTTGAAGACGACTTCGTTCCCCAAGTGGCTGAAGGCGGACGGGTGGTGGGGTACTACGGCCTGGCCCGCGATGTCACCGAACGGGTGCAGGCGGACGAGGCGTTACAGCAGGCCGA
>JAHJSA010000095.1 GCA_018830645.1 Actinomycetota bacterium | reverse complement strand
TGGGAAGATTGCATCTGACAGGTGCCTTTCTCTCGGGGACTTTGTGGTGTGTCGCAACCCACATTCTCCCAGGAAAGAGGGCACTTGTCAGTTATCTGCTACCTGATTGTTGCGGTTTGGACCGGTGGATCCGGGCTAAGGAGGCCTGTGAATCCCTCCGAAGTGAACCGGGCACCTTGATCGGTGTTGAAGATCTTCGGGGCCCCGTAGCGTCGCAGGGCCTCTTCGAGCGCCTCGATGCAGAAGGAGGCGTCCAGGGTGTTCGAGAGTCGCCAGCTGAGTACGCGTCGGCTCGCCCAGTCCATGACCGCCGTAAGGTAGCAGAAGCCTCGCGGCCATGGGCAGATAGGTTATGTCCGCGCACCACACCTGCCCGGCACGTGTGATGTCCAGCCCGCGCAGGAGGTAGGGATAGACCGTGTGGCCGGGATGGGGCTTCGAGAGCCGGCGCTTAGGATAGCGCGCCTGCATCCCCATCTTGCGCATGAGCGTGGCCACGTGCCCTCTGCCCACCGTGAAGCCCCGATCGCGAAGTTCATCCCGTATCCGGCTGATCCCGTAGAAGGGTAAGGCCAGGTGGATCTCGTCCATGGCGGCCATCAGGGCCAGGTCGGCCTCGCTCGTGGGAACGGGTTCGTAGTAGACGCTTCCGCGGGAGACGTCGAGAAGCTCGGCCTGTCTATTCACCGGCAGAGGATGGGCCCGGTCGATCATCGCTTTCCGCTCGCGCCGCTCACGCGACCGAGCGCCCCGGACAAAAAATCGCACTCCATGGTGAACTCGCCGATCTTGGCGTGAAGCTCGGCGATACTCGGACCTCCCTCCGTGTCCTTGTCTTGCTCCCCGAAGACGGCGGCCGCTCCTTCGAGAAGCTGGCGCTTCCATTTCGTGATCTGGTTGGGGTGCACGTCGAAGCGCTCAGCGGTCGCAATGAGGGGCTCCTCGCCCTTGATGGCCTCCAGGGCCACCTTGGCCTTGAATGCCGGTGAGTGGTTGCGTCTCGGTCTTCTGGGCATTGTGCGTACTCCTCCTCGTCGTCTGCCTCGGAGCAGTATCACCTATCGGGCTGTCCAGTTCCGCCCGGCCACTTCTCAGACCCGCCCGCAGCCTGCCTACGAGCCAAGAAAGAGCAAGGCTTCCCCTGCCCTCACGATAGATAGGCAGCCTGCTAAGCCGCCGTACCGCCGATCAAGCGGGCTGCGTATCCCGCGCCCCTCCTCCCTCGGGCCCACGATCCCACGCCCACGTCGTCGCCGTAACCGCCAGGTAGTTGGCATCCAGCGCCGGCTCCAGCAGCAGGATGGCGGCGATGCGCCGGGCCATGTTCATGACTTCGCGCGCTTCGCCCTTGGAGAGATCGCGACCGAGCAGACCCCGCTCCCGGTAGCTCAGCCATTTCTTCATCACCTGGTAGCCGCCGATGGTGTAGCTCCAGACCCCGGCCGGGACGTTCCGCCAATAGGCCACGTCGTTCAGGTAGATGTCGCGTGTGGTGGCGCCCAGGTGGGCGAGGGCCTCCTCCAGGGTGAGACCGAGGGCTTCGGCGCCGGCGTGCAGGGCATCGAGTTCGTCGGGAGAGTAGTCGCGCTCCGCGATCCGGCCCTTGCCCGGCATGGTGATGCCGCCCTTGCCCCCATGCCCCCAGCCAGCGGTGACGGACAAGTCGCCCGCGTCGGGGTTGAGCGCTCCACCCCCGGCACGCGAGACGGCGCCGATGGCCCGCAGCTCAGGCCGGATGGCGCCCAAAGTGACGCCCGAGACGTCGGTCTCGGTGTCTAGGAGCACGGCGATCTGCCGGCCCAGCTCAGCGGAGGCGATGAGCCGTTCGGGGCTGTCGGGGAGGGGGACGCGGGGCCAGTCTTGGCGGAGAACGGAGCCGTTCTCGGCCGCGTAAGACGGAGCATACCCGACGGCAAGCGCATGAAGGAAAACACTGTCGTCGGGGACACTCAGAGAGCCGGACAGCTCCAGAGCATCAACATACCCGCGCGCCTCAGGCGATAGATTCGCGGTTACGCGCGGTTCCGACGCGTCCGTAAGATCAAAAAGAGCAAGAGGCGCATTCCCGGTCCCACGTTGTGGACTCAGCGCAAAGGGGATGAAATATGCATCGGTTTGGAGGACATGTTGGTCAGCAACACAGCGAGTGAATAAGAAAGGAGCACCATCGTTCGCCCCTGGAATTCTGCGACGGACAAGCAAGAACTGCGCCTCCGGCGTAGCCATCTCGATCAGGTCGGGTCGTACGCGATTCCAAAGATTTGCCTTCGTTTCGACGTACGCCCACCGCAGATCAAAGGGTTTGAACCAGAAACGCAGGATGTGTTCCTCCCGGAACTCGCTCTCGGATAGCAGTCTCTCTCTCGTCTTCTCCGCATCAAAGGAAGCCGCATTAGTGGCGAGGCCGTGATGGAGCAACGGGACAGACTCAAACGGCAACGCCGGATCGTAGTACGCACGCATGCGATCACTGATCTCGCTGCGTGCTATCGCGTGCGTCGCCTGAGCTCGGTTGTCGTTCAGCCCAAGTCCAGGCGGTTGAGCGATGAGATCTGCAACCGACGGCCAGAACAGGTACTCCGGATTCATTCCAATCGGTCGGAAGGAGTACCAGTTAGCCGCTTCAGGCAGAACGACTTCATAGCCAGCACCGGCTGGCGAATCCCCAAGACTCGACAGGAGGTCCTGTCGCTTGTCGGTTCCCCAGAAATGGCGGAATTGGACATTCGATGGCCCTTCCGTCCTATTAGCGCCCCTTGCCATCAAAGTGACCGCAGTACCAACTCTGATCCCCTGCCGATTGTGTGCGGTCGAGAACACGCTCGGATCTGGCTTGCCATCGGGTGTCGTCTTGCCGGTTTCCCTGCTGTCCCCGTTTAGGCAGTCAATCCAGATCCGGTCGAACTCGTTCACAAAACGTTCGCGCATTACAACGAATGAAGGATCATCGATGAACGAGAAACTCGAAATGAGACAGACCACACCCCTGCCGGTCAATTCCGCAATGCGCCTTTCAGCCAGTCTAAAGAAGCGCACATATAGATCGTCCAGGTAGTTCTTGGTGATGCCCCACCGCTCATTCAGACCTCGCTTGTATGGCTCGACCAGTCCTTCCTCTTCCTCAGGGCTGACACCCGCGTAGCCGTTATACGGCGGGTTCCCCAGAATGACGAGAATAGGCAGGTCGCGCTTGACCTTCTCGGCGGCGTCGCGCTCGTCTTCCAGCTCGGGGAAGGGGAGGCGGTGGGCGTGGTCGTGGGGCTTCTCCCAGCCGGTGAGGGCGTTGGTGAGGTAGACGGCGGCCCGTTCGCCGGCGTGCTCCGAGAAAGGCGCCCCCGCGTGCTGGAGGAAGAGGCCCAGCTGCAGGTGGGCGATGACGAAGGGGGCGGGCATGATCTCGAAGCCGAAGACGCGGGTCATGGCGGCCCGCTTCAGGTCGTCGGTGTTGAGGGCGTCGCCGCCTTTCTCGTCCAGAGTGAGGGCGATGCGCTCCAGCACTTCCAGCAGGTAGGTGCCGGTGCCGCAGCAGGGGTCGAGCACGTAGACCCGCGGGTCGGCCAGGCCGTCGGCGACGCCGAGCTCCTCGCGGAGGACGGTGTCCACGCGGGCCACCATGTACTGCACCACCTCGGGCGGCGTGTACCAGACGCCCAGCTCCTTGCGCAGCTCGGGGTCGAAGGCCTCCAGGAAGGGCTCGTAGAAGTACTGGACGGCGTGGGTCTCCTCGAAGCGGCTGAAGAAGGCGGCCCGATCCACCCGGTTGAGGGCGGCGGCGGCCCAATCGAGCACCTCCACCAGCCGCAGGGGCTCGAGTTTGCCCGGGGTGGCCACCTGCTCGAAGAGGGCCCGGATCACCGGCACCTGCAGCGTCCAGGCGGCGCCTTTCCAGTCGAAACGGGCGGTGCGGTCGTCGGGCGGGAGGTCCTGGCTCCACAAGACCCAGGCCGAGAAGATGCCGTAGAAGAGGGTCTGCACCAAGGTAGAGCGGAAGAAGTGCTCGCCCTTCTCACCCTCGAAGCGGATGCCGAGGGCCTCCTCCAGCGCCTCGCGCACCGCCGTGAGCGCGGGCAGGTCGGATTCTTCGATGCGGGCCTTGGCATCCCGGGCGTAGGAGGCGAGGAACCAGGCCACATCCTCCGGCGCCGCCAGCGGCGCGGCGCTCAGCATGACCCGCTTGAGGTACTCGGTGAGGGGGCCGCCGTGGACGCGCGCCATGGTGCGCGGATGCAGCGCCTGGGCCCAGAACTCGGCCTCGTTCGGCGCGAGACTGTAGGTCTCCAGCTGGGCCGGCCGCCCGGTGGCGTCGTAGCCCACCAGCACGAAGTCCCGGTAGTTGGTCACCAGCACGCGGCGGTAGCGCTCGAGATACCGCAGCACCTGCTCGCTCGCAGCGACCTTGGTCACGTCCTCGCCCGTCGACTTCACCTCGACCACGCCCCGCGACGGCACCTGGTTGGACTTCAGCTCCCCTGCCGCCCTGCCACCCGCGGCCCCGGCGACCTTCGCCGACTTCCGCTCGAACTGATCGACGGTATAGAGGCCGCCATCCGGTATGCCGGCACCCTGATCGCGGGGGTGAAGGATGCAGCGCGTCTTGGGCTTGAGCCCGCCGCCCACCTCGTTCAGCAGGTTGGCCAGGGCCGCGTAGCCAGAGGTCTCGGCGACGCCGCCGCCCAGGCGGGCGTCGTAGAGGGCGCTGAGGTAGGTCTCGAGCGGGTGCATGGATGTCACCATAGCGTGCGGCGAGGACGGAAGGCAAACGCCGAGGGCGCGGTCTACTCTTCCAGCAGTGCTCTTGCGCAGGCGACGAAACGGGCGGCTCTTTCGATCTGTACCGCGGCCATGGCTTCCGCGTCCTCGAACTCCACGCCGTAGTCGCTCAGAATGCGGGCCTCTTGCGCTTTGATGAGGTAGTCGTGAAGTTCAGGATCAAGCCGGCGGGTCCGCGCAAAGTGCTGCCCGAATGCCGCGATCACTGCAGAGTGTTTCGAATACGAGAGGCCGGCGCCAAGAAGCAGCGCCTCGGCCGCGTAGAACATCGCGTAGTACGCACGCGAGGCCGCGAAGTCGTGGTACCCCTCTGATGCGAGCAACCGAGCCGCTTTGAGACTCGATTCGGCTTTGTGCAACAGAGCGGCCTGCTCTGGTTTCAAATCAGCACGCCTTCGCGCCGCACGTTCAGCAGGAGTGGACTCTCCTCCAACCTGTACCTGTCCTCAGCGATGAACACGCAGGAGATCACGACCGTGTGGTCCAGCGAGAGGTCGGAAACGATCCGTCCGGTTCTCTCGATCTCCTCCCACGCATCGACGGGTCCGACGAGCACCACCAGCACGTCGATGTCCGACCCTTCGTCGGCCTCGCCCCTCGCCTGCGAACCGAACAGCACTAGACGAACGAGCCGCGGCCCATACAGTGCGCGCAACTCGATCTCGAGGTCAGAGAGTATGGCTCGAATCGCGGCTTCCACGGTGACTACTCCCCCGAACTTTGCGCCGAATAGTGCGGCCGTGCTGAAGAGAGGACGGCCTGACGTCTAATCCGATTAGGGCTTCTGCGCCAGCCATCGCGACTCCGCTTTGTCGTGATACGCGTGTCGCCTGTCAGTAGATTCATCCTACCAGAACAGCCGGGGTTCCGCAGCTAACCCGGATTCTTCACGAGCACCCTCGCAGCGACGCCGATTGGGCTGTTAAAGATCCTCCTGAGCAGGGATAATACGGGTTGTCAGGACGCGCAAACCCCGCTCAGGAGGATCACCGTGCAGGTGAATGCTACTACGTCTCTTGCGCCGCTGAAAGTCACCTGCGACATGCCGGGCCTGACCTCGCGCGCCGGCACTGCCCTGCTCAGCGGGCTGGCCGACACACTGGGCCTCACGGACGCCCTCGTCAGGGGACTCACCGTGCACTCCCGGGCGGTGCGTCACGAGCCCGGCCGCGTGGCCCGCGACCTCGCCGTGATGCTCGCCGACGGCGGCGATGCGCTCACAGACCTCGGCGCCCTGCGCGACCAGGGCGTGCTCTTCGGCGAGGTGGCCTCGGACGCCACCGCCTACCGCTGCGTGGAGCGCCTCGACGAGAAGATGCTCGAGCATATCCGGAAGGCCCGCGCCGCCGCCCGCGCCCGCGCCTGGGGTCTCGCCGAGGCGCCCCGCCGCCTCATCCTCGACATAGACGCGACGCTCGTCACGGCGCACTCCGAGAAAGAGGACGCCGCCGGCACCTACAAGGGCGGCTTCGGCTTCCACCCGCTGCTCTGTTGCGAGGCGACCACCGGTGAAGCCCTCGCGGGGATCCTGCGCCCCGGCAACGCCGGCTCCAACACGGCCGTCGACCACGTCGCGGTGCTCGAGGCGGCCCTTGCCCAGCTGCCTGAGGGCGCCCTGAACCGCGGCACCCTCGTGCGCTGCGACTCGGCCGGGGCCACCCACGACTTCCTCGCCGCGGTGGACGCGCGGAGGCTCTGCTTCTCCGTGGGCTTCGATCTCACCGAACGCGTGCGCACGGCCTGCCTCGCCGTGCCCAAGAGCGGCTGGATCCCGGCGCTTGACTCAGACGGCGACGCGCGCGAGGGCGCCTGGGTGGCCGAGCTCGACCTCGACCTCTCGGCCTGGCCGCCGGGCGCACGCGCCATCTGCCGCCGCGAGCGTCCGCACCCCGGGGCGCAGCTCTCCTTCAGCGACTCAGGTGGCCACCGCTTCCAGGTGATGCTCACGAACCAGAAAGGCAGGCGCATCGCGCGTCTCGAGCAGGTGCACCGCCGGCGCGCCGCCATCGAGGACTCGATTCGCTGCGCCAAGGCCTCAGGGCTGCGCAACCTGCCGTTTCGCTCGTATGCCATGAACGCGGCCTGGTTGGAGCTGGTGCTCATGGGTATCGACCTGCTCTCCTGGACGAAGCGGCTGCTGCTCTTTGGCACGGAGCTCGCCGCCTGCGAACCCAAGCGCCTCAGGTACCGCCTGCTGCACGTCGCCGGGCGGATCGCGCGCCACGCCGGCGGCGTGAAGCTACGCCTGCCGCGCACCTGGCCCTGGGCGCAGACCCTCGCCGCCGCCTTCGCGCGCCTGCAGGCCTTACCGTCAGGCTGACGTCCGGACGGCCGTTTCACATACGCAGACGATCAAGGGGGCGGGCTTCAGCATGCCCTGAAACGGGCGGCGGGCGCTGCCGCAGGCCCTCCGGGGCACCGCCGCACCGCCACTGCGCCCCCGGCCACGCTCACGCGGATGCGCTATCGTAAGATAGGGTCGGATGCGGTCCTCAGAAGAGGCCGCGAGAGCCTTCGTGCAAGATTGAGGCTAACCCCGCCACTAGTCCACCAAAAACCGGCTCTGAGCAGCAGAAAAGAGCGATTACGCGCCAAGAGGGCGTGTATCGAGGCGATGCGGGAGTTGTTCAGGCAGAGGAAGCTGCCGCTGCGGGCCTGAGCTCCTGGATCCTCGGGGGTTCTGGGAGTTCGAGTGTGCTCAGGATAGCTCGCTGTTTCCTGGTGACTTCGGTGCGCTGCCGGATGGCGCCGGCCGCCCGCTTGAGGTTCCCCCCGGCCTTGCCGCCCGCCGCCCACCTCGTTCAGCAGGTTGGCCAGGGCCGCGTAGCCAGAGGTCTCGGCGACGCCGCCGTCCAGGCGGGCGTCGTAGAGGGCGCTGAGGTAGGTCTCGAGCGGGTGCATGGTGCGCCCACCATAGCGTGCGGCGAGGACGGAAGGCAACGATGGCTGTGTATACTCAGACAGAGTCATTGACAGGAGAGCACTGACATGACGATAGCTTCAGATATTGAAACCAACCAGTCAATGCTCGACGAGATCGTCCAACGTATCGTTGATGGATTCAATCCGCAGCGGATCATTCTTTTCGGATCGTGGGCTCGAAGGTCAGCCGGGCCGGACAGCGACGTCGACCTTCTCGTTGTCATGGACGTTGAGGGCTCGAAGCGCAAGAAGGCGACGGAGATCGACATTGCCCTTGTGGGAATCCCGGTGCCAATCGACCTGATTGTGGTTACACCCAGCGATGTCGAGCGCAGCATCGATAGCCTTGGGTCCATCATCGCTCCGGCGATGCGGGAGGGGAAGGTCCTCTATGAGCGGGCGGCCTGACCGGCTTCTCGAAGCACACCGATGGGCCGAGAAGGCCGACCACGACCTTCGGAATGCCGAGCACACGCTGCCGCTCGAAGTTGATTGTCCTTTCGACACGGTGTGAGAGGAATTATCCGCGCCATCCTGCCCGACGTGCCGGCTCTCTGACCAAGCGCCGCGAGCAACCGAGCCGCTTTGAGACTTGATTCGGCTTTGTGCAACAGGGCAGCCTGCTGCGGTTTCAAATCAGCACGCCCTCCCGCAGCACGTTCAGCTAGCCCGCACCGTAGTTCGTGATCAGCCACGAGCCCTGCTGGTCGTCCCACGTGAGCTCATACGTCCAGTCGTAGTGACCGCTCACCATGCTGACCGGCTGCCCCTTCACCTGGATGTCGAAGGAGACGGCATAGACTCGGCGAGTCGTCGATGGATCTCCGAGCGGTTCGATCGAAAGCACGCGGATCGATTCCAGCGGCTCAGGCACCATGCCGGCATACATCTCGTCCATGAAGGCGGCCTGGCCCTCCCAGTCGCCGCGTTCCCAGGCGTCGAAGTAGGCGCGGATAACGGCCTCTGGGTTGGCACGGTCGACGGAAACTGTTGACGGCTCGTCTGACATACCGCAGCCGGCAGAGCCGAGACTCAGGCCGAGACCAAGTCCGAGGGTGAGAACCAGCACGACCGGCCAAACGCGCGGGAACACGTGCCGGATCATTTTGGCAGTTCGGTTCATTGTCGCAGTCGGCTCGGGCATCACTGAGCATCAACGCCAGCGCGCCGGGCCTCAGGATCACCCGCTGCCGCGTGAGTATCGTGCTGACCACCGCGCGCGATAGTCGGTATGTTGGCCTCCGTTCATCTCGAGGTGAGTCAGATTGCCGGCCTTGTCTTGCCCGAGGTCTGGCTGCTCCGCCGCCGTCGTAGCCGGTCGGCTGCTCGGCCGGTTGGGCCCTCCATGATCCCGCTCAATCCCTCCACAACCAGCGCCACTATACCGCGGTGCCCGGTGGTTGGGTGTGACGCAGTGCCCACCGGCAGACGGTAACAGCCTATTCGCCGGAGGGGCCCTTGTCGTTCAGGGGGGCCACTCCCGGGACGCCGTGGCGAAAGTGCAGTCCCGCTCCGATGACCACGCCCTCGGACACGACGAAGACGGCCGAGAGTCTGCCCTCCTCGTCCGACCGCTGCTTGAGTGGGAAGGAGTACCACTGAGCGGATTCACCTTCGTGACTGGCAAGATCGAGGCCGATGGACCTGGATAGGTCCGAGTACAGAACGAAGCCTTGGTCCGCCGGACCCAGCCTACCTTCCTTGAACAACTCGGGGTCGCCCTCGACGACAAGGCCGTACCGCAGGAGCATCTGCAGCGCCTCGTCGTGGGCCGCCGTCGGCATGGGCGGCACCGCCGGATCGCCTTCGGTCGTCGGCGGCGCGGAGGTCTGGGTAGTGGGCTCAGCCGCACAGCCGCCCATCGACCCGGCCAACAGCATGGCCGCGATCAATGCGGCCGCAATCAGCGGCACCGCGCACCGTGTGGGGCCGGTTGAGACGATGCGCAGCGTTCATGAGATCCCTCCCCCGTCGATGTATCTCAACTCGAGTGAGCACAGACGTGAGTCACTCGATCACCAGGGAGCCGTCGTCGTTGAACTCCCAGTCCTGCCACCAAGCGACCTCCCAGAAGTGCCCGTCCAGATCGCGGAAGTAGCCGCTGTAGCCGCCCCAGAAGGTAACTTCAGCCGGCTTCACGATGGTGCCCCCGGCCGCCTCTGCCAGGGCAAGGATCGAGTCGACTTCCTCCCGAGTCCGGGCGGCGTGAGCGAGGGTCACGCCAGAGAAGGCGGGAACAGCAGCTGACAGGTTCGGCGAGACGTCTTCCGCGAGTCGATCGCGCGGGTAGAGCGCAAGACAGGTCCCGGAAGTCCTGAAGAAGGCGATGCCAGCGTCGGCGGCGGCGGTAGTCTCGAATCCGAGGCCATCGCGATAGAAGCGGATCGCCCGAGGCAGATCTGCCACCCCCAACGTGATGATACTGATGCGTGGCTCCATGCCGGCCCCCCACCGCCAACCTATCGTCCGGCTGCCGATGCCGTGTTCGGCTACTGCGCCGATGAACCATCTACCCTGCCGATGATACGCCAAGCCAGCATCGTGAGCCACCGCGACGGCTCCTTCTTCTGCCCGAACTCCCACGCCTTCCAGGGCGTCCAGATCGACTCCGACACGAAGCGCCCGTGTGGGTCGGCCTTCTGC
>JAHJSA010000094.1 GCA_018830645.1 Actinomycetota bacterium | reverse complement strand
CTCCCGTTCTCGCGGCCTCCTCTTCTACCGCCTACTTGAGCAGGCCGTCGTCACCAGTCCTGCTCCCTATCGTTTCATCGTTGGAGGCACACCCTGATTCCTACATGTTGTGGTCGGTGGAGCTAAATGGATACCCCCCTATGCCGCAATTCCACAGCTGTGGCCAGGTTCGTTCCTACACGTTCGTCGCGTCGCGTCATCGATGCTCCTCATCTGGCGCGTCCGTTGAGACTGCCAAACAGTACTTCGCCGGTCTGCCGAACTCCAACATATAGCAGCTTCCCGTCTGCATAACGATACCAGCCGGAGCGGACAGGTCTGCCGATGGAGACCGACCGCGGGGTTCTTCTCGCTACGAGTCGCTCGCGAAGCTATTCGAGAGCACCGACAACGAGCATGGGTTCTTGAGCGCCGGAGCGGGTTCCCGCTGCAGAGGGTGCGATATACTGGTTGTTCGCTGGGGGACTCCATAGGGGGATTCCCTTTGCTCTGGGGCGGCGGGACCCACATCCGCCCGGTCGAGACACGCCAGAGAGAAGGTCGCAACGCAGTGAAGCGTGGAACCAAGAGCCAGAACCTGGCCGCCCTGTTCTTCCTCGGCTGTCTGCTCTTCAACTACCCGTTGCTGTCTCTGTTCGGCCGTTACGTCACGGTACTGGATATCCCGCTTCTCTACGTCTACCTCTTCACTGCCTGGGCGGCCCTGATCGGCCTCATGGCGACCATAATCGAGAGGTAGCCCCGGGGGCGGAAAAGTACTTAGCCAATACCGGGGGATCGAGCCGGGGGGCAATAGTGCAGGGTTGGGTGATCGTGCTCTTGGCTTCGGCCTACCTGGGCGTGCTGTTCGCCATCGCGTACTGGGGCGACAAGCGCGCCGACTCCGGCCGGAGCATCATCGCCAACCCATATATCTACGCCCTCTCGATGGCCGTGTACGCCACCTCCTGGACCTTCTACGGCAGTGTGGGGCGTGCGGCGAGCAGTGGAGTGGGCTTCCTTCCCATCTACTTGGGCCCTACCCTGATGGCCGCTGTGTGGTGGTTTGTGCTCCGCAAGATGATCCGCATCAGCAAGGCCTACCGGATCACTTCCATCGCCGACTTCATCTCGTCCCGCTACGGCAAGAGTCCCAGCCTCGGGGGGCTCGTGACGATCATCGCGGTCATCGGGATCGTCCCGTACATCTCCCTGCAGCTCAAGGCGATCTCGAGCAGCTTCATCATCCTCGAGCACTACCCGAGCATCACGTTGCCGTCGTCCGAGAATGTGCCTTTCTTCTGGGGAGACACCACCTTCTACATCGCCATGCTCCTGGCCGCCTTCACCATCGTCTTCGGCACCCGCCACCTGGACGCATCCGAGCGCCACGAAGGAATGGTGGCGGCGATCGCCTTCGAGTCGCTGGTCAAGCTGCTGGCCTTCCTCGCGGTGGGCGTATTCGTCACCTACGGACTGTACGACGGTTTCGGCGACATCTTCAGCCGAGCCATGGAAGTGCCTGACCTTCGGCCGATGCTCACCTTCGGGGAGATCACCGGGTCCTACGGCAGCTGGTTCTGGCTGATCTTTCTCTCCATGCTGGCCATCATGTTCCTTCCCCGGCAGTTCCAGGTGTCGGTGGTCGAGAACGTGGACGAGAAGCATCTCAACAAGGCCATCTGGCTCTTTCCGCTCTACTTGCTGGCCATCAACATCTTCGTACTGCCCATCGCCTTTGCCGGCTTGCTGGCCTTTCGCGGCCAGAGCGTCGACGCCGACTTCTTCGTCCTTGCCCTCCCCCTGGCCAACCAACAGAATCTGCTGGCGATGTTGGTCTTCATCGGAGGGCTCTCCGCCGCCACCGGCATGGTGATCGTGGAGACGATCGCGCTCAGCACCATGGTCTGCAACGACCTCGTGATGCCGGTGCTGCTGCGCTTCAGGCCCCTCCAGTTGACCACGCGGGCCGATCTCACCCGCCTGCTCCTGGGGATCCGGCGCGGGGCCATCGTGCTGATACTGATCCTCGGCTACCTCTATTTCCGCATCGCGGGCGAGGCGTACGCACTGGTCTCCATCGGATTGATCAGTTTCGCGGCCGTTGCTCAGTTCGGCCCGGCCATCCTGGGCGGTCTCTTCTGGCGAGGCGGGACGCGGCTGGGAGCGTTGGCCGGGCTGAGCGCGGGCTTCCTCGTTTGGATCTACACGCTCCTTCTGCCCTCCTTCGCTCGTTCCGGCTGGCTACCCGTGACCTTCATGGAACACGGTCCCTTCGGCATCGAACTTCTTCGCCCGCTGCAACTCTTCGGACTCGAGGGTCTCGATCAGATCACCCACGCCATGATCTGGAGCATGCTGGCCAATGTCGGGCTGTACGTGGGTCTCTCGCTGCGGGGACACAAGAGCGCCACGGAGCACAGTCAAGCGAGCCTCTTCGTCGACGTCTTCCGCCGCACCGGCGAGGGACAACAGGCCCGTTTCTGGAGGGGTACGGCGACGGTTCCAGACCTGCAACTGCTGGTCTCCCGCTTCCTCGGCCCGGCCCGAACCCAAGAGGCATTCACCGACTATCAGCGTCGCCGACGGGCGCCCAGAGGGGCTGGGATAGAGGCTGACGCCGATTTCGTGCAGTTCGCCGAAACCATTCTGGCGGGGACTATCGGAGCGGCCTCGGCGCGCATAATGGTGGCGTCGGCCACTAAGGAAGAGGCCCTCGACCTCGGTGAGGTCATGACCATGCTGGACGACGCCTCCCAAATGATCGCGTACAGCCACGAGTTGGAGCGCAAGTCCCGGCAGCTCGAGGCGGCGACCACCGAACTGCGCGCGGCCAATGAACGGCTGCAGGAGCTCGACCGGCTGAAGGACGACTTCGTTTCCACGATCTCACACGAGCTGCGTACGCCCCTCACTTCCATCCGGGCTTTCTCCGAGATCCTCCACGACCATCCCGACCTGCGGGTCGAGCAACGCTCCGCCTACCTGGACATCATCGTGAAGGAGAGCGAGCGGCTGACTCGATTGATCAACCAGGTACTCGATCTGGCCAAGATCGAGTCGGGCACGGCTGATTGGGACGTTCAGGAAATCGACTTGCACGCGGCGGTGGAGGAGTCGCTCACCGCGACGAGCCACCTCTTCGCGGAACGCCCGACCATGCTGGAGTTCGACGTACCGGCAGATTCCACCCGAGTACTCGCCGACCGAGATCGAGTGATCCAGGTAGCCATCAACCTGCTCTCGAACGCGGTCAAGTTCTGCGATTCGCAGGATTCCCGGGTGGGCGTCCGGGTCAGCGTCCTGTCTGACATGGCTCGTGTAGACGTGAGCGACAACGGGCCCGGCATCAGCCTCGAGGGTCAACAGGTGATCTTCGACAAGTTCCGCCAGGCAGGGGATACCCTCACCGGAAAGCCGCAGGGGACCGGACTCGGGTTGCCCATCAGCCGGCAGATCATCACGCACCTGGGAGGAGAGATCTGGGTAGAGAGTGTCCCGGGTAAGGGCTCCACATTCAGTTTCACGTTGCCCCTGGCTCCTGCTGGGGCGGCCGGCGCCGACGCTGACGGGCGGCGGTTGGTGCGCGAAGCCGAGGCGCCGCCCGAGCCGTCGGCGCACATGACCGACGAGCACGACACGTAAACGGCATGGACGGAGACAGCATGGCCAAGAAAGTCCTCATCGCAGACGACGAGCCGAATATCGTCACCTCCCTGGAGTTCCTCCTGGAGCACAACGGGTACGACGTGCGCGTGGCCCGCGATGGCCAGGAGGTGCTCGACCAACTGCCGGAGTACCAACCCGACCTCATACTTCTCGACGTCATGATGCCCGTCCGCAACGGTTTCGAGATCTGCCAGACGATCAGGGCGAACCCTGAATGGCGGGGGATGAAGATCGTGATGCTGACGGCAAAGGGCCGGGATATCGAGGCGACGAAGGGGCTGGCTCTGGGAGCGGACGCCTACGTCACCAAGCCCTTCTCCACCAAGGACCTGGTGGAGCGGGTGAGAGAGCTGCTGGAGGACGGCTCGTGAAGCATGCCCGCCGATCTTTCGTCACTCTGGTGCTCGCCGTACTGGGCGCCCTCGTCTTCCTGGGTGGCGCGGCGGTCATCTTCTACGCGGCACTGCCGCCTGCCGACCGGGAAACCGTGAGCTCGGTCGTGGCACGCCAGGGTGTCGTCCTGGCCATGCTCGGCCTACTCCTGGTGCTCTCACTCGGAATGCTCGTGGAGCTGCTACTCAGAAGGTACGTGATCGCAGCGCGTGCCCTCGTCGACGAGACCGACCTGATCCTGGGCCCAAACCCCGGCCGGCGGGTACATCCGGCCGGCACGCCCGAGCTCCGTGCGCTCGCGAGAGCCGTGAACCGCTTCGCCGAGCGCCACCAAGAACTGCAGAACGCCGTCACGACGAGGATCGAAGGGGCGCGAGCCGACATGGAGGAGGAGAAGAACCGTCTGGCCGCCCTCATGTCGGAGCTCACCCAGGGCGTCGTAGTGTGCAACACCGAAGGTCGTATTCTGCTCTACAATTCCCGAGCCAAGCACCTCCTCTCCGAAGCACCCTTCAGCACCACGGGCGGGAACGGCCCGGAAGAAGCGACGTCCTCCAAGGCCGACGGTCCCGCACGGTCCTCGCCGGCGGGAGGCCTCATCGGTCTGGGGCGCTCCATCTTCAGTGTCATCGACCGTGACCTCATCCTGCACGGTCTTCAGAACCTCCAGCACCTGCTTCAGGCCCAGGAAGCCACGCTCATCTCACAGTTCGTCACCACTGCGCCTGGGAACCACCTCATACGCATCCAGATGGCGCCGGTCTTGGACCGCGAGCAGGCGATCACGGGCTACGTGCTCACGCTGGAGGACATGACGCGGGCCATCGAGTTCGGTGGCCGCCGCGACGCCCTGCTCCAGTCCCTCATGGAAACCACTCGGTCCTCCCTCGGAAGCATCCGGGCAGCCATCGAGAACATCCTCGAATTCCCGGAGATGGCCGCCGAGCGACGGGCGCGGTTCAGCACGATTATCCGCGACGAGGCCGTGACCCTGAGTCGAAGGCTGGATGCGGGAGCGGTGGAATTCTCCGAGCACGTGCGAACCCAATGGCCTCTGGAAGACATGCGGGCACGCGATCTGATCGCACTCATCCGACGCCGGATCGAGAGCGCGCAGGCCATGGGCACGCGGGCGGATGATGTGGACGATTCCCTTTGGCTGAAGATCGACAGCTACTCCGTCGCTCGTGCCCTGAGCTACCTGGCCAGTCGCCTGCGAGAGGAGTGCGGGGTGACGGAGGTCGGGCTGCGCCTTGAACGAGGGGAGCGACTGGCTCAATTGGACATGACGTGGTCGGGCATGAATCCACGAGTAGAGACCATGCAACGCTGGGAAAGCGAGCCGGTGAACCTCGGAGGAGGGACCAACCCCTACTCGCTGCGGGAGGTGGCCGAGCGCCACGGCGGTGACGTGTGGCACCAGATGGACGCGAGCAGCGGAACCGCTTACGTGCGCGTGCTCCTGCCGGTCACGGAGCCCGTCTCCGGTTGGGACGTGCGGGTGGTACGCGAAAGCCGGCCCGAGTACTACGACTTCGACCTCTTCCACCAGCCGGGACAGACCCCGCAGCTCGATGAAGTTCCGCTGGCTCAGCTGAGCTACACGGTGTTCGATACGGAGACCACGGGCCTCCACCCATCCGAGGGAGACGAGATCATCTCGATCGGCGCCATACGGATCGTCAACGGAAGACTGCTCCAGTCGGAAGCCTTCGATCAGCTGGTCAACCCCCATCGGCTGATCTCACCCACCTCGATCGCCATCACCGGCATTACGCCCGACATGCTGGTTGGTCAGCCCAGCATCGATATCGTGCTTCCTCAGTTCCATCGCTTCGCCGAGGAGACGGTCCTCGTCGCCCACAACGCGGCCTTCGACATGCGCTTCCTCCAGATGAAGGAGGAACAGACCGGGGTGCGCTTCATCAACCCTGTTCTCGACACACTCCTGCTTTCCGCCGTGATCCACCCCAACCAGGAGGTCCACCGGCTCGAAATGATCGCGGAACGGCTGGGTGTGAGCCTGATAGGGCGTCATACCGCCCTGGGTGACGCCATCCTGACCGGCGAAGCCTTTCTCAAAATGCTCCCCCTCCTCGCCGACAAGGGCATCCACACCCTTCGCCAGGCGCGGGAGGCGGCCGAACAGACCTACTACTCTCGGATCGCCTACTGAGAGCCGACGCGGAAGACGTAACAGAAGACCCCGCGGCGGCTGTCGCGCGGGGGGCGCCGGCTCCCTCCCGGAGCATCGCCTTCCCCCAGCGTCCCGTGATACTCTGACAGTTGTCTGGTCGACCAACCAACACGACTTCAGGGCAGGGGATAATGGCACGACCGCGGAGCAAGGAAGACGTCCGGCGCGAAGAGATCGTCGATGCCACGCTGCGCCTCGTCCTGGACCTGGGCTACAACCAGGTGACCCTGGCGGACATCGCCGGGCGCGTGGGCGTGAGTAAGGGCCTCATCTCCTACTACTTCCCCCGCAAGGAGGACGTGTTCCTGGCCGTGCTTGACCTGATCGTGAGTCGCTTGTCGCACGACTTCGAGGGTTTCTGCCAGGCCGAAGCCTCCTCTCCCGAGAAGATCATGATGATCTTCAACAACCTCTTCGGGAACGAGAAGCGCGCCCGTCGCTACTACACTGTGGTAATCGATTACATGGCCCAGGCCATCCGCACGCCCCAGGTGCAGGAGTACACGCAGGACATCTACAACTCCTACCGCACCTACATGGAGCGCATAGTGCAGGACGGCATCAAGAGCGGTGAGTTCCGGCCGGTAGACGTGCAACGCACCAGCTCCATGCTCCTCGGCCTGATGGAAGGCCTGGTGCTCCAGTGGTTCTTCGACCGCCAAGGCTTCGACCTCGAAGCCGCCTACGCCATGTGCGTGGACCTGATGAACCAACTGCTGATGCCCGCGGGCGTCCGGGTGGACGGACGGCCGAGCTTCATGCCGGCGCTGTCGGCGCCTATCTCCGGGGACTGAGGGAACCGAACCTCGTTCGGCCGCCCGACGGCGCCGCCACGACTGTCCGGCGGCGCAGATCCATTGGTCCGTCGTCCCTGGACAGGGCGCCGCTACCGCCCCCCGCCGGCGCAGACTCCTCGGTCCGGCGCCGCGGCACGGGTCGGTGCTATCGCCGCCCGACCACCATCCGCCGCGCGTCGACCCATGTCCAGCGTCCGCTCACCTCGCGTCGCCGAAGTTCGGCCCGGGCGCCGTCGGTGATCGCTCTCCACTCCTCCTCTGAACGGGGCCGGTGGGTGCGGGGCAGAGAACGATCGCCGAGGAGCTCCACCTGACGCGCCAGCGACCGACGACGCTCTTCGCGCCACGCACCGAATTCCACCGTCCGACCCTTCTCGGGCGGGGTCCGATTCACGAAGGATCACCCGGCGCGTCTAGCCCATCGACGACAGTCGCCAAACGCTCCTCTACCTCTTGCGCGCGTGCCCTCTCTACAAGGTAGTCCAGATCCAGATGGGCGGCGTGAAGATCGAGGAGTACAGCTGCCCAGCCACAATCCTCCTCGGAGCGCCAATGGACACACGCCGCCATGCGATCTACGATGACATCTTCCACTCCAAGAACGTAGGCTGTCGCGCCTGCGATCTCCACACGCGTCACACGTTCGCGTTGCCCGGGGTCGAGATGGGACCCGGGAGCCTCCACCACCAAGCCGAGACCTTCGTGCAGCCAATGACGCCCACGAGCTTCGAACCCCCACTCCGGGAGTACCTGCTCGAGTGGCTCGTGGGCCGACACGAGGTCGATGTCCACGGTAGCGTAGCCTCCGGCGGTGTAGAACTCCACCGCGTGCCCGCCCACCACGACCGGGGGCAGCCACCCTCGGGCCGTGCTGGCAACAGCAAGGAGGGCGACGAAGGCTAGACGTCTCTCCAATGGATCCTCGATCCGGCCGAGCGTGTCCTCGAGCCCGCGCCGATCGAGCTGGATGTCGTCACGAGGCCCCGCGCCGGCGCGATCTCTCAGCCAGCTCTCGACCTCCTGCGGCTGGAATCGCCAACGTCCCCCCAGGCGAAGGGCCGGCAGCCGGCCGTCTCGCACCATCTGGTAGACGGTGCGATCGGAGAGTCCGAGAAGACGCGAAACGCGCCGGATGTCCCAGAGTTCTTCCACACATCGATTCTAGCGTAAATAGGCAGAATCAGGAAGAAATAGGAAGGGAGCCGCTCCCTGGAAGCGGCCGTTCCCCCAAGCACCGATCGACTCCCGAGGCACCGATCCACCCGCGGGCGCCGATGACGTACGCCGATGGCGTGTGCCGATGACGGCGGCTATGACGTGCGCCGCTCAGCCCCCGTACGCCGCCGAAGCTCGGCCCGGGCGCCGTCAGTCCCCGTACGCGGCGTCAAGCAACTCGGCGAGGTCGCGCACCTCGGCCCGGCCTTCCACCTCCGGCTGCTTGAGTCCCGTGTCGAACATGATCTTGCAGTACGGGCAGGCGGTAGCGATCGTCGTGGCCTGCGTGTCGAGAGCCTGGTCGGTGCGCAGGAACTCCACGGGCCGGCCGGCCTTGATCTCCATCCACATGTGCCCCCCGCCCCCGCCGCAGCAGAAGCCGTCCTGCCGGCGCTTCTCCATCTCCAGAGGGGCGCTCCCGAAGGCTTTGGAGAGCACTTCGCGCGGAGCGTCGTAGATGCCGTTGTAGCGCCCCAGGTAGCACGAGTCGTGATAGACGGGGGGAGTGCCTCGCTTCGCGAACGCCGGCGCCGCCGAAAGGCGGCCTTCCTCGATCAGCTGCTGAAGCAGCTCGGAGTGATGCACCACCTCGAACTCGGCGCCGAGCTGCGGGTAGTCGTTGCGCAGGGTGTTCAGGCAGTGCGGGCAGGTGGTGACGATCTTGTCGAAGGAGTACTGCTCGATCGTCTCCTTGAGCGCAGACCCGCCCACCTGGAAGAGCATCTCCTCGCCCATACGACGACCGGCCTCACACGTGCAGGTCTCCTCCTCACCGAGTACGGCGAACGAGACGTCCGCCCGACGAAGCAGGCGCACCAGGGCGCGTGTCACAGACTGGGTGCGAGGGTCGTAGCTACCCGCGCAGCCTACGAAGAAGAGGTATTCCACGTGCCGGGGCTCCTCGCCCTCCTCGAGAAGGTCGGGGTCCTGGAGCAGGGCCATCACGGGCACATCGAAGTCCAGCCCTTCCGCCCACGACATGCGGTCTTCCTGCTTCAACAGCCAGGGGTTGCCCCGCATGGCCATCGACTCGAGGGCCTTGGCCGCCGAGCCGCTCAGGTGACCTTCGTTGGTGAGGTAGCGACGCAGCTCGAGGATCTTGTCCAGAGGATCGATGGCCACGGGACAGGCCTGCACGCAGGCCCGGCAGGTGGTGCAGCTCCACGCCTCGTCGTGCTCGATCAAGTCGAAGAGGTCGGGCGGATCGGCCGAAGGGTCGGGATCGTCGCCGAGGCGGGCGCGCATCACGGCCTGGCTCTTCAGCACGATCTGCTTCGGGTTGAGCGGCTTGCCCGCCGCGAACGCCGGGCAGGCGTCCTCGCAGCGCCCGCAGCGGGTGCAGGCGTCGAGGTCCTCGAGGTCGGCCCAGGGGAGGTCGGTCACGGTGCCCGCGCCCACGCGTTCACGCGCCTCGAGATCGGTCACGAACGTCATGGAACCAACGGGTCGGCGCTCGCGAAGAAGAATGTTCACCGGGCTGGTGAGGGTGTGCAGGAACTTCGTCTGGGTGAGCAGCGCCACGAAGCCTATGGCCAGCACCATGTGCACGATCCAGGTCCAACTATGGAACGAGAGCAACGCCGCGTCGCCCGCGACGGCGCCCAACAGCTTGCCCACCCCGTAACCCATAAAACTAGCCCCTCGCTCGAAGGAGGGGAAGCCGTCGGCGTGGATGCGCGCGCCCTCGAGCACGAAGCCGGTGACACCGAGCAGGGCGAGCATCACCAGAGCGTAGTGATCGTCCCACCCGCCCTTGAGGCGCGGAAGACGGCGCACGTAGCGGCGATAGGCGGCCAGACCGACCCCGAAGAGCAACGCCAGCCCGGCCAACTCCATGAAGAAGCTGAAGACCAGATAGAAGGAGCCGTGGAAGAAATCGAACCCGAAGTCGATCTGGAAGATCAAGATGGTGGTGCCTATCAGCAGAACCAGGAACCCGAAGAAGACGGTGAGATGCATGAGGCCGGCGTAGCGATCGCGCAGTAGGTCACGCTGAAACAGGCCGTTGATCACCAGGTCGCCGAGCCGGGTGACCGGCTTGTCGGTGCGCGGTCCGGATGCGGCGCCGCGCCGATACATGCCGATGCGTCGCGCCAGGTCGGTCGCCACCACGAGGATGGCGATGGCCGCGCCCACGTACATGGCCACCTCGGCCCAGTGCGGCACGTTGAAGAGCAGTTCACGGGTCTCCACCTATCCAGAACCTCCAGAAATCGAGGCGGTCGCCGCGGGATCGACGATCCGACCCCGCGGGACCCGCGCCACTCTGCAGCTAACTCCTACACTGATTCTCAGACTGCGTACCCCACGCTCAGCCCGCGGCCGCGCGCTTCTTGATCTCAGCCGTCAATGCCGGCACCACCTGGAACACATCGCCCACGACCCCTAGATCGGCGAAGCCGAAGATGGGAGCTTCGGGGTCCTTGTTGATGGCGACGATGTAGTCGCTGGTCTGCATGCCCGCCTTGTGCTGGATGGCGCCCGAGATACCGCAGGCCACGTACAGCGTGGGCGAGACGGTCTTACCGGTCTGGCCCACCTGGTACTGGTGCGGCTTCCAACCGGCGTCGACGGCTGCCCGGCTCGCACCCACCGCGGCACCGAGCGCATCGGCGAGTTCGTGGATCATCGCGAAGTTCTCGGGGCCGCCGAGCCCGCGGCCGCCCGATACGATGATCGTCGCCTCCTCGAGGCTGGCCATGCCCGCGTCTTCCACCACCACTTCAACGACCCGCGCGAGCAGGCCCGAAGGGGTGAAGTCCAACGACAGCTCCTGCACCTGGATAGAGGCCGGGCTCTCCGTGCGGTCGAACACGTTGGTGCGCACCGTGACGAGCGCCGGCTCGGCCAAGGCCTGCTTCTCGACGATGATCGTGCCGCCGAAACACGGGTGGCTCGCCCGCAGGCCCCCTTCCTCAACGTAGAGGCGGGTCGCATCGCCGAGCAGACCCACACCGGCGCGCCGTGCGCACCGTGAGGCCACATCCTTCCCGGAGGCGGTATTCGCGAACAACACCACCCGCGGTGAAGCCGCTTCGATCGCGGCCATGGCCGCGTCGGTGTATGGTCCCGAGCGGAACACCTCAAGCTCCGAATGCACGGCGACGTACGCCCGTTCGGCGCCGTAGGCGGCCGCCTGCTGCACCAATGCGTCTACCGACGAGCCGGAGGTCAGCGCCACGGCCAACGGGCCTCCGAGCCCCGCCACGAGTTCCCGAGCCACGGTCAGGCTCTCGAGCGTCACGTTCGAGAGCTTCCCGTTCTTCTCCTCGGCCACCACAAGGAGGCCGCTGCGTGTGTCAGTCATCTCGTCTCTCCTCCCGGTCGCCTAGATGATCTTCTCGCCGGCGAGGAACTCCACGATCCTCTGCGCCGCCGTGCCGTCGTCTTCGATCTTCTGCCCAGCCTTACGGGGTGGGGGCGCGGTGGTGGACAGCACCTTGGTCAACGCGCCCGCACCTCCTACACGCGCCGCGTCGACGCCGAGGCCGGCCAGGTCTTTGACCTCCAGAGGCTTCTTCTTGGCTCCCATGATGCCCTTCAGGGAGGGGTACCGCGGCTCGTTGATGCCCTTCACGACGGAGCAGACGGCGGGCAGGCCGCATCCGTAGGCGACGTAGCCCTGGTCGGTCTGGCGGTGCACCGTCAAAGAGCCGTCTTCGAACTTGATCATGTTGAGCGCGGTGAGCACGGGAAGGTCGAGGATATCGCCGAGCGCAGAGGGCAACTGCCCCGTCTGTGCATCCGTGGACATGATGCCCAAGAGCACCAGGTCGTGGGTGAGGCCCGAAAGCGCCGCGCTCAACGCCAGGGCGGTGCCCTGCGTGTCGGAGCCGGCCAGGGCGGGGTCGGTTACCATGAGTGCACGGTCCGCGCCCATGGCCAGCGCCTTGCGTACGGCCCCTTGGGCGTCCTCAGGACCCATGCAGAGCACGGTGACCTCGCCGCCGTGGGCCTCCTTGAGGCGCACCGCTTCCTCGACCGCGTACTCGTCGTAGGGATTGAGTACGTTTTCTACGCTCTCGCGGTCGAGCCGCCAGTCGGGCGCCAGTAGCTTCTTCTCGGCCTCTGTATCTACCACCTGCTTCACGCAGACCACGATCTCCACAATCAGATCCTCCTTCGTACGGCTTTCACCTCAGTGTATCGAGAGCCCTCCGTCGGCGCCGATGACGTAGCCGGTGGTGTACGCGGCGTCGTCGGAAGCCAGCCACGCGAAGGTGGGGGCCACTTCCTCGGGCTTCGCCCAGTATCCCAGCGGGATGCGGGCCAGGTACTTGTCCTTGAACTTCGGGTCGTTGACGATGGTGTCGGTCATCTTCGTCTCGGCGCCCGGGGAGATGCAGTTCGCCGTGATGCGGTACCTGCCGAGTTCGCGGGCCACCGACTTGGTGAGCGCGATGACGCCGCCCTTGGCCGCGGAGTAGTTCACCTGACCGATCGTACCCACCAGACCGGCCGCCGAGCTCACCGTGATGATACGCCCGTACTCGCGCTCGATCATGTGCGGGGCGACGGCGCGGATACAGTAGAAGGTGCCGTGTAGATGCACACCCATCACGGCGTGCCAGTCTTCGATCGCCATCTTGTGCAGCATGGCCGGCTTCGTGAAACCGGCGATGGTCACCAGAATATCCACCTGACCGAAGGCGTCGATGGTCGAAGCGACCAGGTTCTGGACGGCGTCCCAGTCGGCCACGTCGGTGGGGACCACCAGCGCCTCACCGCCGACCGCCTCGACGGCCGCCTTCGTCTCTTCCAGAGGTTCACGACGCCTGCTTGCCAGGGCCACGCGGGCGCCCTCCTGCGCGAAGCGCACCGCCGCCGCCTGGCCGATGCCCTCACCCGCGCCGGTCACGATGGCCACGCGGCCCTCGAGCCGCCGCGGGATCGAACCTGTGTCCACTCCATCCTCACGATCAGTCATGCTCCCGATCCTCCCTTTGCCTCTGCAGTCCGATGGCCACCGGCAGTCCGATGGTCACCCGCCGTCCGGTGGTCGGCGCGGCCTATGACAACTCGTCGAACCACGACGTCCACGATTCCAAGCCCACCTCGTCCCATTCACACCGCTCCGTTGCGACCTCTTCGAAGTCGACCAGGCAACGCGCCGCAAGCTCCCGATACCAGCGAGTGCCGTCCTGCTTGTTCTTCCGCACCGCGGGAGGCACCTCGCCCACCACTCTGCCGGGCACTCCCACTATGAGCCTGTCGGCAGGCACCTCGAGACCCGCGGGCACCACGCAACCGGCGCCCACGATGCACCGCTCGCCGAGCACGGCGCCGTCTTGCACGACGGCGTTCATGCCCACCAGCACATCTCTGCCCACGTGGGCCCCGTGGATGATACAGCCATGACCCAAGTGCGACTCCTCCTCCAATCGCACCGTCACCCCAGGGAACCCGTGGATGGTGCAGCAGTCCTGAACGTTGGATCCGGCGCCAACTCGGATCGTCAGCCAATCGCCACGCAGGCTGGCTCCGGCGCCGACATAGCACCCGGGGCCGATCTCCACCCGACCGATCACCGACGCGGCCGGGTGCACGAAGGCCGTGGGATGTATCCGAGGCAGGTTGCCGCCCACCGAATAGAGAGCCATGCGTGTCTCACCCTTCTCACTCCCGCCGGCACGTTCACTCGCCCGCGGACGCAGTCCCGCACCTGCCGGCGCGGCGCCTCATCCGCCGGCACGTTCACTCGCCTGCGGACGCCGGCCTCACGACATCGTGAGGCCACCGCTTACCGAGATCACCTGTCCAGTCATGTAGGTGTTGGAGTCGCTGGCAAGGAACACCACCAGCTCAGCCGGCTCGTCGGGGTCGGCCATGCGCCTCATGGGGATAGCTTTGACGATAGCGTCGATCACCTTCTGGTCGAGTCCCGCGACGAGCGGGGTGTCCGTGATGCCGGGGGCGACGCAGTTCACTTGGATCTTGTAACGGGCGCCTTCGCGAGCGAGTGTCTTGGTGAGGGCGATGACGCCACCCTTGCAGGCCGAGTAGACCGCCTCGCCCAGGGAACCAACGCGCCCCGCGTCGGAGGAGAGGTTCACGATCTTGCCTCCGGTATCCTGCTCCACAAAGGCCTCCATGGCGGCCCGGCTCATGTGGATGGGGCCCTTCAGGTTGATGCCGATGACCTTGTCCCACAACTCAGGGTCGTTCTGGAGGAACGGCTGGATCACATCCCAGCCCGCGTTGTTCACCAGGATATCGATGCTCCCGAAGGTGTCGCGCGCCGCGCGGATCGACGCCTGCGCGTCGGTATACGAACTCACGTCACAATGGTGGAAGCTCGCCACTCCGCCGGCCGAGACGATGGCCTGCACGGTCTCCGCGCCACCCTCGTCATTGATATCGGTCACCAGGACGCGGGCTCCCAAGGCCGCGAGCCGGCGGGAGATCGCCCGTCCGATACCACTTCCCGCACCTGTGACCAGTGCGGCCCTTCCTTCGACGCCCATGGGTGAACTGCTCGGATCGATTGCCATGGCCCTCCTTCCGTGTGGAAAGGCGTCCCACGAGTATGCGGTGCGCCCGCTTCGGGTTATTTGGTCGGTCGGTCAGTCAACTCCTGATCGCCATGCTATTGCACGGCCGGTGACCTTGTCAACACGGCGCCGTAACCGGTCGCGGCCGGCCCGCCGGGTGGCCTAGCCGAGGGCCTCGACCGACTCCACGAGGCGGGGGAGGCTCTCCTCCACGGGGGAACGATCCACGACCACCGCATGATCATCGAGTGGCGTGGGCGAGTCGTTGAGGATCGCGACCGCACCCCCGTACTCCAGCGTGATCTCCGGGAGTCCGGCGACCGGCCACACCTGGAGTGAGGTGCCGGCCACGATCATGAGGTCCGCGGCTCGAGCCCAGGCGACTGCCTTGTCCATCTCAGCCTCGGGGAGCATCTCTCCGAAGAGCACAACACCGGGCTTCAAAGGGGCCCCGCAGTCGCACTCAGGTGGGACTGCGGGTCTCTCGGCGAGCGACGCCAACAGGCGAGATCCGGGGAAGGCCGCGCCGCAGCTGAGACACTCGGCGCGGTCCACCGATCCATGCACCTCGGCCAACAGCCTCGTGCCCGCCTTCGCGTGAAGGCGGTCGATGTTCTGCGTCACGACTCCATGCAACCGGCCGATGGACTCCATGCGCGCCAGCGCATGGTGGGCAGCGTTCGGGTGTGCCGCGACGAGGCCGGCGAAGCGTTGGGCGTAGAACGACCAGAAGCGAGCGGGATCATCACGAAAGGCTTCGATCGAAGCGACCTGCGCGGGATCCACCTTGGACCAAAGGCCAGACCCCGGGCTACGGAAGTCTGGGATACCGGAAGCCGTGGACACGCCGGCGCCGGTCAGGGCCACCACGCACCCGGCTCGGCTGACGAAGTCCGCGAGTCGGTCGAGGGCATCCATGGGCCGCGCGCTCAGAACGTGTACGAGGCGGTGGACTCCTGGTCGAGAAGACGGTTCAAGAGCGGGATGAAGTGGAAGACGCGGGTGTCGGGTTCCACTCGTACCTTGGCTCGATACCAGTGTGACTGGTAGCGACCCCTCTCCAACTCAAGGAGCTCGCCGCCGTTCTTGGTCACGTACTCGTTGGCGGCCTTCTGCGCCGCGCCCTCGTTGCCGGTTGCCTGCACGTTCAACGCCGCCGACTGCGCCGCGCCGAGCGCGATCTCTTTCGAGGTCTGGAACGCGACGAACATGCCGTAGCCGTCCATGGCGATGACCGCGAACAAGACGATCGCAAGGATAAGTGTGATGGCACCTCTCACATTGCCTCCAACGCACCGATGCCGTGCACGGTTGCTCCCACTTGCTATCTCAGGCGAAGAATCGCCCACCCGATGAGCACCACGATGCCCACGATCGCCACGATCCAGGCTACCACGGGAACGATGGCTATGGAACGGACACGGATGGTCTCGCTGTCGACCATAGACCCGCCCGCGGACACCTGCACGGTCAGCTCCACATCGTCCGCGGAGACCCGCACCGGGATGCTGAAGATATTCTCCTGCACTCCCAGCGTCACGTCGAGGACCTCCCCACCGGGGAACTCGGCGCCTTCTCCGCTCAGGATGATGCGCACGTCGATAGGGTATCCGGCCTGGTTGACCACGGCGATGGGCACCTCGCCGTCGCGGCCTACCACTATCACGGACTTGTCGCCCGCGACGTCCACCTTATCGAACTCGTCGGCCACTGCCGTCTTGATGGCCTCGACGTACGCGAGCCCCAGGTTCGCAACCGCTGGATCGACTCCCGCCACGAACCAGTAGCGGCTTTCAGCCTGGAAGAGGAGGCGGCGCAGATCCTCCAACGGCGCCCGTTCGGAATCCGTGGCGGCGTCCAACACTTCCACCGCCGCGTGGGCCTCGCGCAATCCCTCCATGAACGAGCGTGCCACAAGCCCGTCCACGTATCCACCGTAGCGGCTGAGGAAGATGGGCCTCGTCTCCGGAGGAGCCCCTTTGACCACGTCCTCCAGGGTGCGGGTCCTGATCCAGGAGGTCTCCGTGACCAGACGGCCGAGCGCCTCGATGTACGCGACGGGAGGACGGTCGTATTCGTTCGCGGGAGCCGCCACGAGCGGCCCCGACGACGATGCATCCGCCGCGGCAGACGCAAGAGCAGCGGCAAAACGTCCCGGGTCCCACGGTGGAGCCATCGCCAGACGAAGCTCCTCATCGACGAACACGAGGGTCAACCGGTTGTTCTCCCTGTCCTGCACCCGTACCGGGTGTCGCGCACCGCCGATGGGTTCGGCGAGGTCACGGGCGACCTCGGTCCGCGCGACGACATAGTCTATGGAGGCGGCGCTGAACGCCCGAAGGCTGTCGGTGGTGACGTCGAGGTCGGGAGGATACGCCGCGTCGGGGATCTCGGCGATCTGCAGCGTGCTCTGCAACTCCATCTTGCCGAGCTGCATCTGTTCCCATCCGTCGTCCCAGCCCTCGCTCGCCAGGATCGGCAAGGCCGGCATGGCGTACGGGCCGGGGATCACCTGGACGTTCGTGAGGGATGCGATGTGCCTGAAGGTAGTGATCGCCTGCGCACCGAACTCGGCGCTCTGCTCGCTCGACCCCACCTCCCGTAGCCCCCCCGCTCCGTCGGACTCGGAGTAGCCGTCGGCCACATCTCGCATCTGCGCCAGGACGAGGGGCTCAACCGCCACTGTCATCCGCCACGTCGAGAAGCGATCGATGACGGTGAACAAGCCGTAGAGGCTGCCCTCCGCGTCGGCCCGGGGTACGACGGCCTTCTGGATGACGTCGTCCACGAACACGCCCGCGGCGTCTCGATGCACGCCCGAGACGATGGGCCACACCACGGCCAGATCGAGCGTCGGAGTGTCGGCAGCCACCAGCCCCATCCATGCGACTGCACGGATGACGCGCCCGTCGGCGGCCCTGATCTCGGCCTGCACCAGGTACGCGCCGGGGTGTGTTAGGCCCTCGGTGGGCAGGGTAAGAGCCGCCTCCACCCGCCCGCTCGGCTCGCCAAGGGACTCTCCAACGTGGGCGACGACAGGCCAGTCGGCGCCGCCGGCCGACGGTCGGCCCGGCCCGCGCACCTCCACCACCGCCACCGCCTCGGGCCAGGGACCGTCGAGCTCGGTGACCAGCGTCACGTCCAGCGGCGCCCCCACGGTACCGAGGACCGCGCCGAGGCGCAGCTCCAGGATCGGTTCGGCCCAGGCCGGGGCCACCACGCAGGAGAATGCCAGGAACACCGAGAGTGCGAACAGGAGGAGGGTGCGCGCGAAAGAAGACCCTGGGGGCGACGCGCCCCACGGCCGGACGCGGGCAACGGGCTGCGGCGAAACGACGACCCTCATAGACCGGAAGTGTAACACAGGGCCCTCGGCGCTCCGCCTATGCACCGCTGCCCCT
The DNA here is from genome assembly GCA_018830645.1 of Actinomycetota bacterium. Lineage (GTDB taxonomy): Bacteria > Actinomycetota > Thermoleophilia > RBG-16-64-13 > RBG-16-64-13 > JAHJSA01. Next base: position 28,458 of record JAHJSA010000094.1, on the reverse strand, counting down.
GCCGCCTCGCGCTCGCGGACTCCCTGCCGCCTCCCGCTCGCAGGCCCCCTGCCGCCTTGCGCTCGCCTGCTGGTAGAATGCCCGAACAGTCGTCTCGATGGCTGCCGCGCGGCCGTGGCGGCCCGCAAGGGGGGCCCGTGTCCGGCATGACCGCTCAGCAGACCGCCGGTATCTTCTACAAGACCCGGGTGCGCGACATCATGACCCAGGCGACCGTCACCTGCCGAGTAGACGCCCACGTGGCCCACATGGCACGGCAGATGAAATCCATGAACACCGGCTCCGTGGTCGTGGTCGACGAAGACGACCGTCCCCTCGGCATCGTCACGGAACGCGACCTCGTGTACAAGGTGGTCGCCGCGGAGCCGGATAGCGCGGACGCCGCCGCGCGCGACCTCACAGCGGGCGACATCATGTCGACGCCTCCCGTGGTGATCGAGCCCGAGGACTTCATCTTCCAGGCCGTGGGGCTCATGATGCGGCGCAGGTGCCGCCGACTGATCGTGGTCCGCGAGTCCGGCGAGCTGGCGGGGATCCTTTCCATGCGCGATCTCATGCGCTTTCAAGCCTACGACCATCGGATCATCATGGACCAGGTCGACAAGGCACACAACGTGCAGGAACTGAGGGGCGTCCGCGAGGAGATCGACGACTTCGTGCACCGCCTCTTCCTGGTGGACGTAGGCGGCGCCACCCTCGCCGAGATACTCACCGATTTCAACGACGCGATCTCGCGACGCATCATCTTCGTGAACGAGCTCAAGCTCCGGGCCGAGGATGAGCCCGTCCCTCGGTGCGGCTTCGCCTGGGTGGCGTTCGGCTCAGAAGGGAGACACGAGCAGGTGTTGCGCGGCGATCAAGACAACGCCATCATCCTCGACGACACGTGCGACTCCGACCGGGCCCGCGAATACTACCGCGAGCTCGCCCGCCGCGTGAACCAGGACATGGCGGACTACGGCTTCGAGCTGTGCGATGGCGGCGTCATGGCGCGGGAAGACAAGTACTTCGGCACCCTGACGGAATGGCGCCGCCGTACCGCGAACTTGGTCGTCGACAGCTACAGCGGCCAGGTGCTCCGGGACCTCACGATACTCCTCGATATGCGTCATCTGGCCGGAGACGAGAAGCTCACCCACTCCCTGTGGCAACACATGATGTCGAGCATCCAGAGGAACCCACCCGCGATGCGCCTGTTGGCCGAGGACGCCACGAGCAAAGCCGTTCCCCTCAACTTCCTAGGACGCTTCAGATACGAGAAGGACGCCGACGGCAAGCGCGGCATCAACGTCAAGAAGTTCGGAATGCTGCCGCTGATCGCGGGTGTCAAGGCCCTCGCCATGGAACACGCGATCCTCCCCACCTCTACCACCGAACGCATCGAAGCCCTCGAAGCGGCAGGTGTGCTGGAGCGGGATTCGGCGGCGGACCTGATGTTCGCCCACCAGCTGTTCCTCCGCCTGAAGCTGCAGGCCTCCGTAGAGACGGTGTTCCATGGGCAGAAGAGCACCCACTTCTTCTACCCCGAAGATTGGACCGATCTGGAGCGCAGTAATCTGCGGCGGGCCTTCAAATCCATCGACCACTTGCTCGGCTTCCTGCGAGTGCACTACAGCCTCTAGGACCGTGGGCGGGCCGCATCCGCGCATAGAGCTTCTCCTCTCCACGGGATCAGTGCGTGGTCTCAGCCTCCCCCGGCTCTTCGCGCTCGCGGAGACGGCGGGGTTCGCGGGACTGGAATACGTGGTCGACCAGCAACACAGCCCCGAGCGCGTGCCCGAACTACGGGGTCTGATCGAAGAGACGGGTCTGCGCATACGGAACGTGCACGCCCCCTACATGCACCTGCCCGGCTGGGGAGACCCGGTGGAATCGGTACTGCGCACCGTCGATCTGGCCGATCAGCTCGACGCCCGCAGTGTCACGTTCCATCCTCCCCAGCGCGTGATGGAACACGTGGAGTTCGCCCGCTGGATCTCGCAGACCGACGACTTCCAGAGCCAGGTGGGAGGCGGCAAGATACTCATGACCATGGAGAACATGCCGAAGGTCAAGAAATGGCGCGGCCACAAGGTGCCGTTCACCACGTCACCCTCCCGCTATCAGAACAGGGACGAGCTCTGGGAGATCCTCGACGAGCACAACCTCTTCATGACCTTCGACACCACCCACTACGGGACCACCGGCGAGAGCCTCGGCGCCTGCTTCTCCCAATTCCGGGATCGCATACGCACCATCCATCTGTCGAACTTCGATGCGAGGGAGTTCGAAGAGCACATGCCTCCGCAGACCGGCGACCTCGACCTTGAGAGTTTCCTACAGCGGGTGGACAGATCCGGCTACGACGGCTTGATGACACTGGAAGTGCGCCCGCAGGAACTCGAGGCGCACCCCGACGGCCCGCGAGAAGCATTGGACGGCATGGTGAGTTGGATCAGGAAGGCCCTGGAGTCGCTGCAGCCTGATCCTCACCCGAGTTCACGCCCTGCCTGAGTAGCGTCGGCAGCAGCCGGGCGATGTGGTAGTGCGAGAGTAGACCCACGAGGCGTCCCTCGTCGGTAACGGCCAGGTAGCGGATCCTGGTCGCGGCCATGAGTCCAGCCGCTTCTTCAAGCGACGCCTGCGTGCCTATCGAGACTATCGGCGACCGCATGATGTCGCCCGCGGTGAGCTCCATGCCCGTGTAGCCACGAGCCAGCACATCGCGCACCAGCGAGTGCTTCGTGACGATGCCCACCGGGCGCCTCTCCTCAGTCACGATCACGCATGACACCCAGCGGGAGGCGATGATGCGCGATACCTCCACCACCCGCCGTCGCCGAGGCACCGTCACGAACTTCCTGGAGCAGACCTCACCCACGGTTGACGACGACATCACTCCTCACCCGGGGCTTCGTACTCGCGGAACTCCCGGGCCACAGCCAGGCGCTCGGTCCAGATCGCGCGAAGCAGCGTGAAGTCGTCGAGCACCGTGTTCTCGATGCTCACCTGGAAGATCTCGAGGTCCGCCATGAAGGCCACCACGTCATCGAACGTGGCGTCGCTGTCTATCCACGGGAGGTCCCGAGCTATCTCGGCCACGCGGGTGTCCCGGCTCAGTTCGCCCCGACCGTATGCGAACACGACCTCCGCCTGCTCCAGCACTCCCATGATGTCCCCATCTTCGATCACCATGGCGTAGTCACGCTTGCTGGCGATCATGGCTTCGAGAGCGTCGAGCACGAGGTCGTCGTAGCCCACCCGCGGATACTCCGAGGTGGTGAAGTCGCACGCCCGGATGTCCTTCATTCGCCCTCCCACCCATCGGAGGAATCGCCCGCTCCAGCATCCTCGAAGCGATGAGGCTCCTCCTCGAAGCGATGAGGTTCATCCTTGGGGCGTGGCGGTTCATCCTCGGGGTGCGGCGGGATGCGGCCGTGATCGGAGATACGATGCCTCGCCTTGTCCGGGTGAAGCGGGCGGGGATGCTCGGAGAGGATCTGTCGCGCCGCGTGAAGGTCGCTGGCCACCTCTTCAGGCGTGAGCCCGGTGAGCTGGTCGATGCCCTCCTCGGTCCCCCGCTGCTGCTCGCAGAAGCGTCGAACCACCTCGGCCTGATGGTCCACCATGATCTCGCGTGCCTCAGTGCGCCACCGCTCGGTCAGACCTGAGCCCCATTCGTTGGCAAGCGCGACCTCGTCGAAGACATCCGCGTAGATCGAATCGGAGTTCGCCCGCACGTCGAGGAGCGCGGCTTCGAGATCGCGCTCTCCCATCGAATCGACGTCTACGATCTCGCGCCGCAGATCACCGCCCAAACGACCCGCCACCTCGTAGAACGGGAAGAGCGCGTGCATGGTCTGTCCCACCGGGTAGACGCCTCGGCCCTCATCGTCGACCGTGGGAGGCTCGACTCCCTGAATGGCTATGTGCGCCACCTCCGGACGACAGACCTCCTTCGGCGGGAAGTAGCCCCGTCGCAGCACCTCGCGAATGCCCGTGCCGGAGATCTGCAGACGATACCTGGTGTCGTGGGGGCAGGTGCGTTCGGTCGCGGTCGCCCTGCACCGAGTGCAGTAGAACACCTCGGAGAAGAACTGCAATTCGATGCCGAGTTCCTCGTGCGAGTAGCTGCCGAACACCTGCTGCCCCGCGTACATGTCGAACATGTCACCCACGCCCGCGTGGTCGCGCCCGATCAACGCGTGTGTACACCCGTAGTTGCGCATGATCAAGGCGTGAAGGATCGCCTCCCGAGGACCCGCGAAGAGATAGTTCGTGCGCATCGGGCAGAGCACGACGCGATACGGCGGATAGTAGACGTCGGTGAGCGCCTCCAGGGCGAGGAGTCGGTGATAGGGTCTGATGAATTCAGAGTGCTCCATCTCGACCTGGGGCATGAGCAGTACCGCGTCCACATGCTCCAAAGCCACCCGGTGCATGTACTCGTGGCCCAAGTGTGGAGGATTGGCGCCCGTGACGAACCCCGCGACCCGCTCGTATCCCCGCCTCGAGAAGACCTCGCGGGTCTCCTGTGGCGTGAGGCGGTGTCGCTCGAACGCCCCCCAATCGGCGCGTCGGATCAGCTCGATCGGGCCGGAGACCGCGTAGCGCCCCATGCGCTTGAATATCGATGAGACTCCAGGATGGGCCGAGGGGTCGCTCGTGCCGAAGAGGTTCTTGCCGCGCGTCTCGCGATCGAATTCGTAGATCTCCTGCACGCGAAGTAGAGCGACCGGGCGAGAAGCCCGATCCACGATGAGCACCTCTTCGCCCTCCCGAAGACGCGCGATCACCTCGGCGTTCGTTCTGCCCGCCGGGGCGAACGTGAAGGGGATCGGCCACGGAGTGCCGTCCGTCAGTCGTCCGGTCTCGACGATGCACTCGTTCTCCTCGCGCGTGGGAGACCCCTCAAGGGGAGAGAAGACGCCGGTGGCGATCATCTCCATGGTGATCTCGGCCTCTCGATCGGCCATGATCATCGGCAGCCCGGGGGCTCGATCGAGTGCCTCGGCACGCGCGTCGTCGCGGAGCACCCGGTCGATCAGGCGCCCCCCGAGAGGAGTCTGAGGCGTGCGCATCCCGCTGCCCCTATAAGCCGGCGAGAGGCCGGCGCCCTCTCGACCCACTCGGCTGCTCCATGCCATCCTCCCTACGCTGAAGGGCGATCGGTATCTGCGATCGACACCGTCGAAAGGCCGAAGTGCCGCATCGTAGGTACCATGATAACCAACTGGAGGCCCGCTGTCGCAGGACGCGCTAGAACTCCAGGCGCTTGCGCAGTTCTCTCGTCTGGCGCCGGCTCAAAGGCAGCACGGTGTCCTTGCCGTCGGCCAGACGAAGACCGTAGGTGTTCGAGGGAAGGGAGATGATCTCGGAGACGTGCGAGAGGTTCACGATGTAGCTGCGGTGGCAGCGGAAGAACTCCCTCGGGTCGAGTCGCTCGCCGAGCGCCTTGAGCGAGTAGTTGGCGAGGTAGCTTCCGGTCTGGGCAACCACCCGCGTGTAGTCTCCTTCAGCCTGGAAGTAGAGGATGCGGTGGAGGTCGAGGAGCACGGTGTTGTCGCTGCGGTTCACCGCCAGCCGCTCGAGGCGAGCCGGCTGATCGGGCGCCGGCCGGGATATCGCGTCGAGGGTGGAGAGGAGACGGTCGATGGTCTGGTCGATGCGGCGTTCGGTCACCGGCTTCACCAGGTAATCGAACGCGCTCACCTCGAAGGCGCTCACGGCGAACTCCGAGTAGGCGGTGACGAACACCACATAGGGGTTGTCGGCACCTTCCGCCAGCCGGGCTGCGACCTGGATCCCGTCCATCTCGGGCAGATTGATGTCGAGGAAGACCACGTCGTACGCCAAGTTCTCGGCGAGGGCCAGGGCTTCTTCCGCGCCGGAGGCTTCGCCGACCACCTTGATGCGCGCGTGGCGATTCAGGAGGAAGCGTAGTTCGGATCGAGCCGGCGCTTCATCGTCGACGATGAGGGCGCGATACGTGTCCTTCATGACATGCGTATGGTGAAGCGCAGGACCGCCCCCGAGTCGTCCTGGATGAACTCGACTTCGTCGGCCAGGGCCTGGATCAACATGAGCGAGATGCCGGCAGGGTCAGACTCGGGTGCGGGGAGTCCCGGCGCGGGCGTCGGCGCAACGGAGACAGCCGGGTCAGGAGCGCCGGAAGTGGTGCCGGAAGTAGTGTCGGAACCGGCCCGCGGGCCCGCGACCTTCACTCTCCAGGTATTCGAATCAACGTGGATGTCCACGCCCAGGGAGCCTTCGTCGGCCGAGCCACCCGACCCCATCACCAAGGAGCAGGCCTCCGTCAAGACGATCTTCAGATCGGCCACCGTCTCCGCGTCGAGTTCCAGGATGAGGCCCAACGAACCCACTGTGAGCCTCGAGAGGGCCACGAACTCCGGCTTGGCCGGGAGCGACAGGGCGAACCTGGAGCCGGCCTCCTGGCCAGGGTCTGCAATCGAATCGGAAGCGGTGTCCTGATGATGCATAGTCGGCATTGCCTCGCAATCGCCTCCAACACGTAGGCTGACACGGCCCGGCCGGAGAAGTCCTCACCCGGCCCGGACCACACTTCTGAGGGGAGTAGCGAACTCCTCCGAGCCACGTACCCAGACTACCCCCGCCCGCAAGACGACTAAACAACGGTGGGAGCAACGCGAACGCGGCCGTGAAGTCATCGACGCCCCGCAGACCGCCGACAGTTATACCTCGCGCGACCCCGCGCGCGCAACACGGAGGCTCAGATCAGGAGACCACGCCCAGATTCTCACCACACGCGGCGCACATGCCGTCACGCACCCATACCTCGTCGGCACCCAGCTGACCACGGTGTATCGCCGTGCGACCGCAGGCCGAGCACATCGTATGGCGACTGGCGTGACCGGGCACATTGCCCACGTATACGAAGCGCAGGCCCACGTGGCGGCCGATGGCGGCACCCCGTTCCAAGACGGGGATGGGGGTGGCTTTCAGGTGACTGAGTTCGAAGTCGGGCAGGAACCTGGTGACGTGCCAGGGGGTGCTCGGACCCAGGTTCTCGAGTACCCACGCGGCCATGGCTTTCATGCTCCGTTCGCCGTCGTTGACACCCGGCACGATGTTGGAGACCACCTCCACGTGGCATCCATGCACCTTGGCGGCGCGTACGGCCACTTCGAACGAAGGCGCGGGATCTTTCACCTTGCTGAGTTTCGACCACGCCGCGGCGTCCGGCCCTTTGAGATCGAACTTGAATGCGTCGATCAAGGGAGCCACGTAGTCGAGCACCTCCCTGCTCATGTAGCCTGCGGTGATGAGAGCCGTGTAGAGGCCGGCTTTCCTGAAGGCGGCGGCGACATCGTGCACGTATTCCGGCCAGACCGACGGCTCGTTGTAGGTCCAGGTCACGCCGGCGAGCTTGTGCTTCCGCGCCATCGAGACGGCCGCCTCCGGGGAGAGCTCGGGTAGGCGGGCCAGCTCGGCCTCACTGGCGCCCGCGTGCGAGATCTGCCAGTTGGGGCACCCGGCGCACAGCACGTTGCATCCCAGCGTGCCCAGGGAGAGTGCCCTCGTACCCGGATGAAAGTGGTACAGGGGCTTCTTCTCGATCTCGTCGGACACCACCGTCGCCGGATGCGCATACACCAAGCTGTGGAGGCGACCATCGCGCACGCCGCGCACCTTGCACAACCCCACGCCGCTCGGGGCGATGACGCAGACGTGCGGGCATGCGGTGCAGCGCACCGAGCCGCCGGCAAGGGACTCCCAGAAGAGGGCCTCGCGACTCACGACGCCGTCTCGCCTCCTGATGTCGGAGCGGCCGCAGGAGCGACTGCGGGTGGGGATCCGACTGTGGGCTGGGATGCGACCGGGGGCGCGGGCTCGGGCGCTGCGGCGACCAACACCCCGATACCCCGGGCCACTTCGTCGAGGATGGCGCCGTGCAGCGCCGCGTTCGCCGCGGCCACCACCGACATCTGATGGGCGACATCTGACCCCAGCAGGGGTCGATCGCCGAGAGGGCGACCGGCGGCGTCGGTTACGATGCAACCGGCCTCTTCGAGTATCAGTGTGGAGGCGGCCACGTCGTACGGAGAGTTGTTCAGTACATGGCCCTTGCCCACGTGCCGAAAGCGGGCTTCCACCCAGGGAGCCACTTCGATCATGCGGGGCCCCACGTCGATGTACGCGTCGAGCTGACCGGTGAGGAGGCGGGTCATGCTGTAGGTGGCGCTGCCGATGTCGAACACGGCGCCGTCCACCGACGACCGGTCTATCAGACCTCCGAGCGTGGTAGCGAGTTCCAACGCAGGCCTGCCACGGAAGCCGATGGTCCAGAAGAGACGCGACAGGTCGGTGTTGGCGGAGACGGCCTCTGGACGCTCCCGTCCGGTCACGTCGCGCATCTCTACGCCGGAACCCCTCTCGGCGCGGAACACGCCGCCCTCCTTGATCTCGAGCACCACGCCGTAGGTCACATCGCTCATGACCGGACGTTCCCGCATACGGGCGGCCGCGACACTCACGCACGCGGCTTCGAAGCCGGCGGCGGCGGGCCTCGTCCCGTCGATGGGGTCCACGATCAGCACGAACTCCGCCGGCCCGCGACCGAACTCCACGAGGCCGCGATCCTCGGAATAGACGGCGACGGGTCTACCCTGCTCGGCCAGGTACTCGGCCAGGAACGCCTCGGCAGCCTCGTCGATAGCGAAGGTCGCGTCGCCGCCCACAGCCCTGCCGGCGAGGCCCCGCGCACGGGCGGCGCCGAGCCACGGGACTACCACATCACGGAGCCCGGCCGCGAGGCCGTCGACGAGCGATCTCAGCCATTCCGGTGGAGCCTCCAGCGCGGCGTCCAGCGCGGCGACACCGGCGGGCGCATGACCCGCGCGCTCCCCGCCCGCGGGGACGCAGGCACTCATCGCGCCGCACCCCTCAGCGCGGTCTTCCCCGACTGCACGAGCCGGCGCACGCGAAAGGCGGCGCCAATGTCGTCGGCCACGGCGGCCGCGCCTTCCACGTCGACCTCGGGCACGTCGACCACTGTGGCCGTGACCTCGATACCGGCGTCGACGCACTCCCGCATGAAGCGCAACACCACCCGATATGCCTTCGAGAAGACGGGCATGCACACCTGGTCGTAGGTGACTTCGTCGTGCGCGTTCATGCTCACGGAGACAGCCGCGAGCCCGGCGGCGACGAGTTCGGCCACCACATCGCGGCCCGGGTTCAGAAGCGCCGCGTGCCCATTGGTGTCGAGCCTCACACGCAGGCGGCGCGTGCCGAGCCACTCGGTGACAGCGAGGATCACGTCGAACCGTAGGGTGGGCTCGCCCAGGCCGGTGAACACCACCTCTTCAGGCGCAAGATCGAGGAACTCCAGCTCCAGTGCGGCGATCACGTCGGCCGCCTCTGGCTCTTGATCGACCGCGAGGCTGAGGTCGTAGCCGTACACCTCCCGCGTGAAGCCGCGCAGGCAGAAGACGCAACCGGCCGAGCAGCGGCTGGTGAGGTTGATGTAGAGGTTGGCGCCGCCCCGGTAGGTGAAGTTGGGGCCGGGGACGACTCCCGGAGCCGGCCCGGAACGGGCGTCCCCCTCGTGGGAGGTGCATCCATCGCTGATCATGAGGCGGGATTATAGCGGTTCCCGAGCGTTAGACAGGCTTCGGGGGCTGTGGTATGAATGAGTGGTCGCACTGACGCGATATCGAACACCTGAACCATTGAGGGAGGCCCATGTTGAAGAGAAGCTTGCTCGTGCCGGTCGTATTCCTGCTGGCGGCGTTGATCGCCCTGCCGTTCGTGGCGGGTTGCGGGGGTACCGAGACCACGACCACGACCGCCGCCGCCGCTGGCGATCCAATCGCCGCAGCCGACGCGGCTGTCGCGGCGGTCACGAAGTCCGACGCCATCGAGACGCCCCCCACCCTGAAGGAAGGCGTGCTCCAGGCCGGCTCGGACACCTCGTTCGCCCCGTTCGAGTTCTCCGATGAGGCGGGCGGCTACGTCGGATTCGACGTCGACCTCGTCACAGCCATCGCCAAGAAGATGGGCCTCGAAGCCGAAGTCGTGCCCACCGGGTGGGACGGCATCATCCCGAACCTGGTGGCCGACCGCTACGACATCATCATGTCGGCCATGACCATCACCGAAGACCGCCAGAAGCAGATCAGCTTCACCGACGGCTACATCGACACCAACCTTGCCATCACCACCCTGGTCGAGAGCCCCATCCTCGACGAGGCGGGTCTCGCGGGCAAGGTCGTGGGTGTGCAGGTTGACACCACCGGCCAGTTCGCCGTGGAAGAGGTGGAGGGCGTCAAAGAGATCAAGAAGTATGAGAACAGCATCGCGGCTATCCAAGACCTGTTCGTTGGTCGGGTCGACGCCGTAGTGAACGATTCCCCGGTGAACGCGTACTACACGCGCGACAAGCCCGAGTTCGGCAACACCGGCAAGATCGGCACCGACGACCAGTACGGCTACGGCATCAAGCAGGAGAACACCGCTCTGCGCGAAGCCATGAACGCCGCCCTGGCGGAACTCAAGGCCGACGGAACGTACGACCTTATCTACGCGAAGTGGTTCGGCGGTAACTAACGTAGGTGCGCCCGCCGAGAAGGTGAGCGTTCTACCGGGGCCGGGACCATCATCCCGGCCCCGGTTTCTTTGCGCCGGGCCGCCGATCTCGTCGACGTCCCTGGGTCGCCTGTGGTATCAATAGGCGACAATCCCGAGTATGGACACTGTCCGAGGCGCGGCACGCCACCGGGCCCCCGCGGGCCGGCGCACGAAGGGGGATCACAGTGGAATCGTTGCTGAACGGCTTCGAAGCGTTCCAGCGCTACTACCTCAATTGGGAGATCATCCAAGAGACGTTCCCTCTGCTGCTCCAAACGCTCCCATTGGTGCTCGAGTTGCTGGTCCTCAGCATGGTGTTCTCGTTCGTCTTGGGCCTGATCCTGTCGCTGATGAGGCTCTCACGCTTCCGGCCTCTCCGCTGGTTCGCCGGGGCGTATGTGGACTTCTTCCGTGGGCTTCCGCTGCTCCTGAACCTGGTGTTCGTCTACTCCGGGCTGGCCATCGTAGGAGCAGGTTCCGGGCTGCGTTTCCTCATCCTGCCCCCGATCACCGCGGCCGTCGTCTCCTTGTCCACCACGTACGCCGCCTACTCAGCGGAGGTCTTCCGCGCCGGCATCGAGTCAATCCACCGCGGTCAGATGGAGGCGGCGCGCTCCCTTGGGATGACGTACGCCCAGTCCATGCGCTACGTCGTGCTGCCCCAAGCGATCAAGGTGGTCATCCCGCCGCTCACCAACGAGTTCATCGCGCTCATCAAAGACACCTCACTCGCGTCGGTGATCTCCTTGCAGGAACTCCTCTTCACGGCGAAGGAGAAGATGGGCGTGGTAGCGAATCCCACGCCGCTCGCCGTCGCGGCCGTGGTGTACGTGATCTTCACCATCCCCTTGATCCGGCTCGCATCGCGCCTCGAGAAGAAGCGTGACCGGGGATCGAAAGGGACAAAGCCCACCGATGGTTCCGTCGATAAGCCGTCCGCGCTCGTGTCGGCCGACATCGCGACTCAACTCCCGAAGGGGGGAGGTGTACGTTGAGCGATCCGACGACGATGATCGAACTCCAGGACGTCCACAAGAGCTACGGACACCTCGAGGTGCTCCGCGGCATCGACCTGTTGATCACGAAGAGCGAGGTGGTCGTGGTGATCGGCCCATCCGGGTCGGGCAAATCGACCATGCTGCGCTGCATCAACGCCCTGGAGCCGATCCAGCGGGGGCATATCCTCATCGAGGGCATAGACATCACCGACTCGAAGACCAACGTCAACAAGGTGCGTCAGAAGATCGGCATGGTCTTCCAGAGCTTCAACCTCTTCCCGCACAAGACGGCGCTCGAGAACGTCATGCTGGCGCCGCTCAAGGTGCAGAAGAAGTCACACTCCGAGGCGGAGAGGATCGCCCGCGACCTTCTGGTCACGGTGGGGCTGTCGGAGAAGGCCGACAGCCACCCCGACCAGCTCTCCGGTGGGCAGCAGCAGCGCGTGGCGATCGCCCGTGCCTTGGCCATGCAGCCCGACATGATGCTCTTCGACGAGGTCACCTCCGCCCTCGACCCCGAGCTGGTGGCGGAAGTGCTGAACGTGATGAAGGACCTCGCGCTCGCCGGCATGACCATGGTTGTGGTCACCCACGAGATGGGCTTCGCCCGCGAGGTGGGCACCCGCATGATCTTCATGGACGAAGGTGTGATCGTCGAGGAGAGCCACCCCCGCGAGATGATCGCCAACCCAAGGGAAGAGCGCACCAAGAAGTTCCTGGGGATGGTGCTCTAGGGAAGCTCTGAGCAGCCCGCCGCTAGGCGCCGGAGATCGGGCGGCCCGCCCGATCTCCGGGAGCGCCGACCGGCGGCCGCCTGGAGGCGTCGGCCTACTCGAGCCGGCCTACTCGAGGGCCGACGGCAACGAGCCCACGACCACCTCTATCTCGATACGCTCCGCGCCCCGCACGATCTCCACGGGCACCCGCGCACCGGGTCCCTTGGCGGTGACGACGGATGTCAGCTCTCTCGGCGTCGCGACCGCGGTCCCATCGAAGGACACGATCACGTCGCCCACCGCGATGCCGGCGCCGGCGGCAGGCGCACCATCGTGCACCTCGACCACATACACCCCCTCATCGACACCAGCGGGAGGTTCGGCCATGAACTCCACCGACTGGATGGTCACCCCGAGATAGCCACGCACGACACGACCACTCTCCAACAGCTGCGGGAGGATCTCCTTGGCCGTGTTGATGGGGACGGCGAATCCGAGGTTCGTGTCGGGGATGACGGCCGTGTTTATGCCGATCACCTCACCGGACAGATCGAACAGCGGGCCGCCACTGTTCCCCGGGTAGATGGCCGCGTCGGTCTGGAGGAAGTCCCCGAAGTTGGACGAGGGCAACTCCCTTCCCTTGCCGCTGACCACGCCCACGGTGACCGAATACTCGAATCCCAGCGGATTGCCCAGAGCCATGACCCACTCGCCGGCGCGGATGGCGTCGGAGTCGCCCAGCGGAGCCACCGAAAGGTCGCCCTTGGGCTCGACTTTGATCAGGGCCAGATCGTCGCGGGCGTCGCTGCCCACCACCGTCGCCTTCAACGTCTCGCCGTCGAAGAAGGTCACCGAGATCTCTTTGGCGCCGTTGATGACGTGATGGTTGGTCAGGATGTAGCCGTCCTCGCTGATGATCACACCGGAGCCCTCGGACGACTGCTGGAAATCATCGGGGATGTCGGGATGCGACTCGGGGAGGCCGCCACCGTCGCCCGGGTCGGAGGGATCGCCCCCCTCGGGGACCAGGGCGCCGGTCGCGAGAGGCTTGCCACTCACGAAGATGTGCACGACCGTTGGCCTCATCTTCTCCGCGATCGGCGCGAAGCTCGGTATGCCCTGCAGGTCGGGATCGGAACCCGGTCCATCCACCCAGAGGTCGGCCGCGCGAGACCCACCGGGGCGGTCGATGCCACTGGCTACGAAGAAGCCCAGCGCCGAGAAGAACACGGCGACGGCTACGAGGAGGGCGACGATGTTGCTCCGTCGGCCGAAGATCGAGTGCATGGTCACTCCTTGCTACTGCTGAGGGGCTCGTGTGCCGGCTGAAGATGGATAGACGGCCGCGGATCGCGGGCCCCGGGGATGGTGTGTTGCAGAGTATACCCGCACCTCGGTCTCGCGACTCGCGAGGGTCGAGGATCACCCGCCCGACCCGCGGACCCGGGCCACCATCTCCCGCAGCCGCGCCTCATCCAACTCGTACTTGAACACGGTGTGGCCACGGATCTCGGCCACCGGGATGCGGCTGCGGTAGCGGGCCTCCAGGCGGGGGTCACCGGCGATGTCGACCATGTGCACCACCAGGCCGAGTTCCTTCGCCAGAGGGGCCAGATCGGCCAACGCGACCCGGCACAGCGAACAATCGGCCGCGGAGAACAGATCGACGATCACCGGAGCGGGTTCTCCGTCCCTGGTGCGGTTCATCCGGACCCTCCAAGTGTAACCGCGGCGCGCCACGGGTGCCCGCCGGGCCCAAGGGCGAAAGCCCTCAGAGGATCGGCCGCTTCAAGTACGCAAGGAGTTTTCTCGTGTTGCCCGGGTATGCCATCTCAAGCACCTGGGTACGGGCGAGAGGCACCACACTCACAAGGTCCCAACCCTCGGAGCCTAGGATGTTCAACATCTCCACATCCTCGATGTCGCTCGTCACGGCGGATTTGGAGTCGTCATCCCACACGATCAGGCTCATGAATTCCCACCTGGTGCGCGGCCACGGGTCGAACTGCGTATTCTCCATGGTATCAGCGTACGCCACGGGACTGTCTTGCGGACAGATCTCGATCGATGCTGTTCGGCTTCTCATCTTTCTTGCCCCCCTATGGGTCGACGATAGTAGGCGATCAACTTCCTCGTATTGCCCGGATAGCTCAACATCAGCTGGTTGGTCTGGGCGAACGGCACTATCACGTTCACGAGTTCCCAACCCTCACTGAGCAGCGTCTCGATGCCCTCCGTGTCCTCGAGATCGGAGCTGCCGTGTCCATGTGCATCAGACCACACCACCCGCGCGCACCACTCGTAGCGAGTCGCAACCGGGGCAACGGACGCCGGGGAGTGCGCATCCGGCTCGGCCACCGCGGCGACCGGGGAGGCGACGCCGAGCGGCTGGCGGTGATTCAGAAGACCTCTTGTTGCTCCGGCTAGAAAGCCGACGCCTATCCCGACCGCCACCGCAGCCGACCGGCCGGTCCATCCGGGGCCGCTGGGGAGAGCCTCGGAGATGCGGCTGTTCCTATGTGCCATCGTCCGCCTCCATCGCGCCAGATCTACCGTCACGAATTCAGCATCGGCCAAGCCGTTCCCTTTACCAATAGGCAAACTAGACGGCTTCCAAAGAGGTGCCTGCCTTTTCGCACGACGCAGGAGGCGGGCGGAAGGTCAAGCTAGAAGAGCGCCCGTGCCAGCACCTCCACCGGATGCACGACCGTGCGTTCCGTGCCCATCTCGATCTGGGAACGACACGAGATGCCGCAGGCGACCACCTGGCCCTCATGGTCATTCAACCGCTCGAACAAACGTGCCCCCAGAGCCTGCGAGAGCTCCGAGTACTCCGCCTTGTAGCCGAACGACCCGACCATGCCGCAGCATAGGGCCTCCACCTCGTGCACCACGGCGCCCGGGATCAGCCGCAACAGCTCGGCCGGCGCGGCGCCTATACCCAAGGCCTTCTGGTGACAGTGCCCGTGGACGACGAACTCTTCGACCAGCGGCTCGAGGTGGAGCCGCGACCAACCCTCACGTGCGGCAAGAACCAGGTACTCGGTGACGTCGTAGACGTTCGCCTCGAGGAACGCGATACGCTCGTCGCACGCCAACGAGGTGGTCTCGAGCAGGCGACGGTAGTCGTCGCGCAGCGCCGAAAGACACGAGGGCTCCACGCATATGATGTCGTAGCCTTCGGCCACCAGCCGACCGAGTTCCTCCACATTGTTGGCGGCCCAACCGCGGGCGACGTCAAGCGACCCCTGACTCATTGCTGGCCGTCCGCAGCACGACGTGTGGGCGAGCACCACCTCGGCCCCGGCCCTCTCCAGCGTGGTGACCGCGGCGCGACCCACTTCCGGGAGGTTGTGGTTGACGAAGCAGTCCACGAAGAGAGCGACGCGCCGCTCGGGTCGGGGCACGCGCGCCCGTCCTCTGCGGTGGAACCAGGCTTCGAGGGTCTCCCGTTCGTAGCGAGGGAGGCGGCGCTCAGGGTCGATGTCGAGAAGCCTGGAGGGCGCGCGCAGGGCGCGACACGCGATGAGCGGGTTGGCCAGGGCCGAGATCGGGCTGAGCACGTCGCCCAAGAGGTCGGCGCGGGCGAACACCCGATCACGCCACCTCATGCCCGTCGCATCCTTGGTACGCGCGCGGATCACCGTGTTCAACCACGGGATGTCGATCATTACCGGGCACACCTCGGTGCAACGAGAGCAGGTGGTGCACAGCCCGTTGATATGAGCAGCCCCCTCCACGTCGCCGGTCACCTGGGCCCACGCACACCCGATGCCGCCCGGATACGGGTCGGCCCCGTAGACGTGACCGCCCACTCTGGTGTAGGGAGCGCACACGTTCAGGCAGGCGCCGCAGCGGATGCAGTAGAGCGTCTCCCTCAATTCGGGGTCGGAAGCGGCGGCGCCTCGCCCGTTGTCCACGATCACAAGGTGGAACTCGCGCTCCCGCACCGTGGCGCCGGTCTCCCGGCCGAGGTCCAGCGGGGGGGTCGAGGGCGTTCCCGTGATGAACGAGACGTAGCTGGTGAGAAGCTGCCCGGTCGCGCTGCGCGGCAGCAGTTCGAGGAAGGGCGCCACATCCTCCGGCCGCTCCAAGATCTTCTCGCGGCCGGTGACGGCCACGTGGATAGGAGGCAGCTGAGTCGTCAGCCTCACGTTGCCCTCGTTCTCTACCACGACCACGGTGCCCGTCTCGGCCACCACGAAGTTGGCCCCGGTGACGCCCATGTCCGCCTGAAGAAACCGCTCGCGCAGATCGTCGCGCACGAGCCGGGTGAGGTCCTCCGCCTCCGTGGGAGGGTCGTCGAGGCCCATCGTCTCGGCGAACAGATCGATCACTTCGACCTTGGTCTTGTGCACGGCCGGCACGATCAGGTGGCTCGGACGCTCACCGGCCAGCTGGATGATGCGCTCGCCGAGGTCGGTCTCGATCACCTCCACTCCCACCGCCTCGAGCGCGGCGTTCAGATGCACCTCTTCGGAGACCATCGACTTCGACTTCACCACGAGCCGCACTCCGCGTTCCACGGCCAAGCGGGCCACGTAGTCGCTCGCCTCCTCCGCGGTGGCGGCCACCTTCACGTGCCCACCCCCCTGTTCCACCACTTCCACCAACCGGTCGAGGAGCTCGTCATTGCGCTCGAGGGCGGTCTCTTTGATGGCCCGCAGGCGCGACCGGAGCGCCTGGAAATCGAGACCCTCGAAGGCGAGGGCGCGGCGTGCTCCCAGAGTGGCCATGGCGCTCTCAAGAGCCCGTCCGAGTGTCGGGCTGGCGAGCGCATCGCGGATCTCGGCTCCGATGTCACGCCGTGGTGCCACGCTTAGGCGCCTTCCGCCAGGATGATCACGACGTCGAGACTCAGAGGCCCGTGCACTCCCACCACGGACATCATCTCGATATCGGCGGTGCGCGACGGTCCGGTGATCAGCACGGCCTCTCCGTCCAGCTCCCCAAACCGTTCGGCCAACACCGAGAGTACCTCTCCCAGGGTCGCGTGGATGTCGGACTCGCGCACGAGCACCACGTGGCGCTCTGGGAGAGACGACGCCAGGCCGCCGCCGCCGCCCTCCGGCCCGACCAGTACGGTCCCCGTGGAGGCGGCCGCGGCTACACAGCCGGTCACGCCGGCTCCGCATCGCCGCAAGGCCGGCTCCAGCTCGGCCGGAGCAGCCGAGGTGATGACCGCTTCGATGCCCCACTCGTCGAGTTCGGAGGCGAGCCACGCGGTCTCAGGAGTGAGCAACACGGGCCGGTGAGCATCGATCAGGCCCGCGACCGTATCGAGCAGGTCGGGCGGGCGCACCAGGTACGGAACTCCGCCCACCGCCCGCAGACGTTCCGCGAACATACTCGTTCGTTCCGACAGCGGCAACATGCCTCCCGCGTCTCTGCGCAGTCTTCCCGTCTTCGCGCAGTGATACTACCAAGAACCCTCCGAGCCTCGGGAACCCGTCCGTCGCAACAGCGTCTTCCGACTCGGCGCTTCATCTGCTTTACTCCACCCGTGGAACCGGTACTCGCCATAGTGAACCCTGCCTCGTCCAACGGGAGCACCGCACGCTTCTGGCCGAAGGCTCGTCGCGCCCTCGAAGACGCCGGAGTGGTGCTGGACGTGGTGATGACCGAAGGTCCCGGTCACGCGACCGCTCTCGCCCGCGCGGCCGGCCTCGACGGACGCAAGACGATCCTCTACGTGGGCGGCGACGGCACGGCCAACGAGGTGGCCAACGGCCTGCTTGAGACCCCGAGTTGCGCGCGGCCCCGGTTGGCGGCCTTGCCCAGAGGCACCGGAGGCGACTTCCCCAAGAGTATGGGTCTGGCCGCGGGCGCGGAGGCGGCCGCCGCCCGCCTGCTCCGCGGCTCCGAACGGACCATCGATGTAGCCGTCTCGACGTTCGTCGCCCTCGACGGGTCGGCGACCCGCCGGCATTTCATCAACATCGCCGACGCCGGCCTCGGCGGCTACGTGGCGGAGCGGGTCAACCGTACGAGCAAGGTCTTCGGCGGCTTCGCCTCGTTCCTCTACTCGACGATCTCCACGTTCTGGAACCTGGAGAACCACGAGATGTCGGTGACGGTCGACGGCGTCGAGGTCTTCACCGGGCGAGCCACGACCGTCGCCGTGTGCAATGGACCCCGCTTTGGTGGGGGGATGCTCATGTCTCCGGACGCCAAGCTCGACGACGGCCTTCTCGACATCGTGGTGATCGGGGACATGGGTAAGGCCGATCTCCTTGTCAGCATGCGCCGCCTCTACAACGGCACCATCTTCTCCCACCCCAAGACGCATCTGCACCGCGGCAAGGAAGTGCGGGTGGAGGCGCGGCGGCCCACTCCCCTCGAGATCGACGGAGAGCATCCGGGCACGACGCCCTTCCATGTGTGGGTGGAGCCGCTGGCCCTCCGCGTGGTCGTGTAGACTTCTCTCACGTGCGGCGACCCGGAAGGGGAGTCGTCTTCAACGGATGCGCCGTCAACGGAAGAACCGCCGAGGGGGTCACTGAAGCATGGACGTGAGCACGGCAATCGCCAAACGCCGCAGTATCCGCAAGTTCGAAGAGGGCCGCGAGGTCAGCGACGCCGATCTGATGACCATCCTGGAGGCCGGGCGTCAGTCTCCCTCGTGGAAGAACGACCAGCCGTGGCGCTTCGTGGTGGTGCGCGACGCGGAACAGAGGAGTCGCGTGGCCGAGTGCCTGCCCGAGACCAACCCCGCGGTGAACGCCATCCGAGCCGCTTCGGCGGTGATCGCGCTCATCGGAGTGCCCGCGGAAGGCGAAGTGCACCAGGACAAGCCATTCTGGCTGGTCGACTGCGGCATCGCCGGAGAGAACATGTACCTGCAGGCTACAGAGCTGGGCATCGCGTCGGTCTGGGTGTCGCTGCTCGACAGCCCCCGTCTCTGCGCGGTTCTCGGCCTACCCGAGGGCATGGAATGCGTGGGCGTGTTCCCGCTCGGGTACGCTCCGGAAGGCTACGAACCAAAGCCTCGCGGCCGCAAAGAGCCGTCGGAGATCATATGGTTCGAGCAGTTCGGCCGGCCCTTCGATCCGGCCGGGTCCTAGGATCACCCCCCAGACCGTGTGCCACGATGCGGTGAGCGCGCGGTACGGCACGAGATGAGGCGCGATGGTTGATCAGACCCACGAAGGGGCCGAGGGTGAGCCCGTAGACGGGGCTTCGGCTCGGCCTGGGCGAACACCGTCCCCCACCGCGGTGCTCGTGGAACTCGAGGAGAGCCTGGCCGCGCACGACCGCGAGGCGGCCGTGCGCCTGCTCCTAGAGGCTGTCGCCGCCGGCATGCCCGTCGAAACGCTCTATGCGGACGTGGTGGGCCCGTTCCTGGACTCGGTGGGCGTGTCCTGGCAAGAAGGCCGCACCAGCGTCTGGCAGGAACACGTGGCCACCCAGTCGGTGCGCACCGCCGTGGAGGCCCTCTACCCCCATGTGCTGGCGCGGAAGGCGTCTGCGGAGCGGGTACCGGTGACAGTGGCCTTCTTCTGCCCCCCCAAGGAGGCCCACGACGTGGGGCTTCGCATCCTTGCCGACCGCTTCGACCTCAGGGGGTTCCGCACGGTCTACGTGGGGGCCGGCACTCCGGTTCACCAGATGGTGGCCGCCGCGATCGAGGTGGAGGCCGCGGTAGTCTGCCTGACCGCCTCGACCCATTTCCACCGCATCACGCTGCGGGAGGCGGTGACCGCTCTCGAAGAGGCGATCCCGGGCCTGCGGATACTCGTGGGAGGCGCGGCCTTCCGCGAATACCCCGCTGAGTGGGCCCCGTACTTCGTCGGCGACCTCGACGCCCTCTTCGACGAGCTGGCCGCCCAAGGACGGCGTTCCACCGGGCGGGATCTCGGCACTGAAGAGACCCCGGACGGGAGTGTGGGCTGATGCTCTCGCTCCGTGTGGCTCTCAGATTCATCGCGAAGAGCAGGTTCCAGTCGCTGCTCATCGTCTTCGGCATCGCCGTGGGCATCGCGGTGCAGGTGTTCGTGGGCTCGTTGATCACCAGCCTGCAGGCATCCCTCCTCGACTCGACGGTGGGCAGCAGTCCCCACGTGATCCTCGAGCCCATCGAGAAGGGTGGCGCCTTCGCATATACCGAGGATGTCCGCTCGATCGTCCGAGATACACCTGCCGTTGTTGCGATCTCACCACAGATCGTGGTACCCGTGCTCGCCACCAAGGGAGAGGCGGCGGTGCCTCTGATCGTCAGGGCCGGGGAGTTCGCGGGCCTCGACGGCATCTACAAGCTCAGCCAACGCACCGTCGAAGGTGAGGCCCGCACAGGTGGGGACGGCATCGTGATCGGAAAGGACTTCGCCGAAGCCTACTCGGTGGCCGTCGGCGACACGCTCCCTCTGGCGCTGGCCGACGGCACCTCGGTCGAGGCCCGCGTGTCGGGCATCTTCGACCTGGGCGTGCAGGCGGTGAACGAAGGCACGGCCTTCGCGGATTCCAGCCTCCTGGCCGCACGCCTGGGCCTCGCGCCCGACGAGGTGAACGTCGTCGAGACGCAGATCGACGACGTGTTCTCGTCTTCCGCGGTCGCGGATGAGTGGCGTGCCGCCCTGCCGCAGCTCGAGGTGGGAGATTGGCAAGAACGGAACGCCGAGCTCCTCACCGCCCTCCAGAGTCAGGGCACGTCGTCAGTGATGATCCAGGTGTTCGTGGTCATCGCCGTCATGTTGGGCATCGCTTCCACCCTAGCCATCTCCGCGGTGCAGAAGACGAGGCAGATCGGCATCCTCAAGGCACTCGGCATGTCCGACTCCAGCACGGGGCTCGTGTTCCTGTACCAAGCCGGCATCTTGGGCTTCGCGGGCACCCTCCTCGGCCTCGGCCTCGCTGCAGGTCTGATCGCCCTCTTCAGTTCGTTGGCGGCAGGTCCGGACTCGGGCCTCTTCCCAATCAAGCTCCAACCCTCCTTCGTGACCCTCTCGGCCGGCGTGGGCATCTCGATCGCCCTGTTGTCGGCCGTCATCCCCTACCGGAACACCGCGCGGCTCGATCCGATAGAGGTGATCCAGGGTGGGTGATGTCATCGTGGGACAGGGACTCACCAAGGTCTACGGCACCACGCACAAGACCCACGCTCTCAAAGGCGTCGACTTGAATGTGCAAAAGCAGGAGTTCCTCTCGATCATCGGGCAATCAGGAAGCGGGAAGTCCACCCTGCTCAACCTTCTGGGCCTCCTCGACCGGCCCACAGAAGGCAGTTTGGAACTCGTTGGCACCGACGTGGGCAGGCTCAGCAAGAGGGAGCGAGCCGCGTTCAGGAACGAGCACTTGGGCTTCGTGTTCCAGTTCCACCATCTGCTTCCAGAGTTCTCGGTGCGCGAGAACCTGCTCATGCCCGGCTGGATCGGGGGGCAGCGCGCTTCCCTGGGTGCAGCGCGGGCGCGGGCGGACGAGATGCTGGAACTCCTCGACCTCGGCGACGTCAAGGACAAGCGATCGAACGACCTCTCGGGTGGTCAGAAGCAGCGTGTGGCCATCGGCCGGTCGCTCATGAACTCACCCGACATCGTGCTCGCCGACGAGCCCACCGGCAATCTCGATACGAAGAACACCGAGCAGGTGTACTCTCTCTTCCGCCGAGTACACGAGGAATGGGGTACGACGTTCGTGATAGTGACCCATGATCGCTCGATCGCCGAGCAGACCGATCGCATCGTCGAGGTGCGGGACGGCAGGATCGAACAAGACGTGCGGAACGAACATCTGGCGACGTCCGGGAGCCGCCCCCGCACGCCATGAAGCGGCCTCAGGACACTCCGCGGCCCTCCGACGATCCCATACTCGTCCGCGACGCCGAACCGCGCGACGCCGACGCGGTGGAAGCCCTGGTGCGCGCCTCCAACCCCCGACGCAATCGGCTTGGGCTTCCAAGTGAAACAGTCGACGAATCACTCTTCAAAGTCCTCAGAGTCGCCGAGACCTCCGACGGACTCGTCGTGGGCGCAGAGACCTACGAGCAACTCGACCGCGACCAGTGCTGGTTGAGCGGCCTCGCGGTACTCCCCGGCTACCGCAAGTACGGCATCGCCGGCCTCCTCCTCCAAGACGCGGTGACTCTGGCGCGCCGGGATCGAATGCTGACCCTGCGCTACGTCACCGAGACCACGAACGACGCGGTGCATCAGCTGAGCCTCGATCACGGCCTGCGCCCTCGGGGCACGTGGCTCGACTTCCGGCGGGAATTGGATGAGGCGGCGTGCAGCCTGGGGCGCCAGAAGGCCGCGCTGGACGCGGCGGCGATCGTCCGCCTGCAGCCCTCAGACCGACTCCGGGTGCTCTCCCTCCTCAACGCATCGGGCCGCACGCTATACGTGCATTCCGGAGCGTGGCGCACCATCGACGACGCCGTACTCGCCAAGGCGATCGAGGGGGGAGCGGCCTTCTTCTCGCGCTCTGGAGTGGGTGGGTGGGGCCTGGCGATCATCGGGGCCCGTCGAACGGATGCGATCGAAGCGACCGTGTACGGACCCGACCCTGCGTGCGCCAAGTCACTGCTCGAACACCTGCGGGGCCTGGCGTGCGAATCGATCGAGGGGGTCGCCCTTACGATCCACGCGCCACAGGATGCGCCGATCGCGAGTCTCCTGGCCACGGCCGTGCGGCGTCGGGAGTGGCACGCGGTGACCGAGCATCCACTGCGCGTCTGGGAACTCGTTCTGGCCGAATGACCGAGCGGGCGCCCGGCGGCCCTCAGTTCCCTCTCGAGCTTCCGCGAGCCTTACCAGCCGCCTTGTCCTTGTCGGCCGTCGTATCTTTGCCGGGCGCTTCATCTTTGCCGGGCGCCTTATCCTTACCGAACGCCTTGTCCTGGACCCCGCTTTCGCCGTCTTCGGCGTCGCCGACTCCATTCTCGCCGACTTCGGCCGACGTCCCCGAACTCTCAGGCCTGTCGGGCTTCTCGGGCTTCTCGGGCTTGTCCGGCTTGTCCGGCTTGTCGGCCCTACCCACCGACGAGCGCGCAAGCGCGCTCACAATCTGGCCGCGACGCGGACCGGGCTCCAAGGCCTTGGCCAATGCGCTCACGTAGCCGCCGTGGTTCCAGGTGCGCAAAGCAGGGATCTCGAAGGCCACACCGGCCTCGCCCTCTGTGTCGCTCTTGACGGTGAGCAGTATCTGTCCGGGCCGCACCTCGAGCACGAACCATGCCCCTTCGACGAGGAACGGGGCACCCGGGGTCTCGAGCGACTCCGCGGCTACTTCCGAGATGGGCGCGACCGCACCATCCTCCAGCGGAGACGCGTTCCTGGCGGCCCCCTCAGACGCCCAGGCGGCAGCGCCACCACCTACCGTCATGCCCGCAGCCAGAAGCACGAGGGCTACACGACGTCGCAATTCTTCCGATACGCGCATCACGTACCTCCTCGAGCATGCCCCGGCACGAGGCCGGCGTCTTCAGACGAACCTACCACGTGTTCAACGGACGGAGGCGCCGGAAGATACTCGATGATCGAGACACCGTCTCACGGCCTGGCGACGCGCCGACTCCTCGACGCCCTCAGACCCTCCGCCAGGCGACGGCCAAGCACTCCCGGAACCGACCTTCGAGGGATTCCCGCTCAAAGCATCCGACCACAACCTCCGCATGACGCCGGCGCAGATCCTGCTCGATCTCGCCCACGAGCCACACGACCTCCTCTTCGAACTGCGATCGGAGGAGCTCCGCACCGAGTTCATAGGCGCGGGCGTCGAAGTAGTCGCGCATAGCCTCGTATGCCTCGCTGGGCGTGGCGATGCCCTGAGAGCAGACGTCGAGATAGTAGGAGGCGAATACGCGCTTGAGGCGGATACGAAGTTGCGACGCAGGGCGGTGCAGCCTGACCACTACCTCAGGGTCACTTGCGATACGTCAGATCCCGCCAGCTGGGATGAGGCGGGGGGCCGATCTCGCGGCCACGGTGGCCGCAGGGATGGTAGACGAAACAGGCCCGCTCTTCGTCGAATCTCACGTCGATCTGGTCTTCCAGGAGCCGCTGATCCAACCAAGCTCCACGGAACACAAGCTCTCGCAGCCAGTAGATGAGGCACTCTTCTTTGTGCATGAACACCTCGTCGCCCAGTTCCAGCAGGTGCTCTCCAAGCGCGCTGACGGGGAACTCCAGCGATCCCGACGAGACGAGTTGCACGAGATCGGCTCGTTCGTCGTCTTCAAGAGCGCCCGCCTCGATCAAGTCGAGCTCAATGGCAGCCGTCTCGACGCGCTGCACGAAGTCCACGCTGTTGAAGCCGAAACAGAAGCTCCGGAACTCGAGGAAGTAGTCCTCGCCGGAACTGTAGTTCGGATGTGCGTTACGCCCTTCCGCCGACATGACACCCCCAGACCCCGGCCGCCGGCACCGTCGAGGCCATTCTACCAGAGCGCACCGGGAGGCAAACGCCGCTCACGCACAACGCTCACTCAAGACCCTCTGCGGGCCGAGGGGGGACCAGTCACGCCTCGCAACGCCCGGGGGTCTTGTGCCGGATGCCCATCTTCTTCATAATACAGCCATGCGCAGCGTGCACTCCTCACTACAACACCTCGACCGAAGAGTCGGAACCGGCCGCCTCAGAAGCACCAGCCGCGCTGTGATCGTGCTCCTGGTCGCGTTCGTGGCCCTTCTCGTATCCCTGGTAGGCGCGGGGTGCTCGGGCGGCGGGGAGGCGACCGTCGATCCTGCCGCCGTCTTCGCCGAGTCGGCGAGCGCGATGAAAGCCCTTCAGAGCTTCCACTTCGTCTACGATGTCGAGAACCCTCCCGATGCCCCTCAGTCCTCCGGCACCATGATCGTGCGGATCGTGGGCGACGTGACCACCGACGGCAACATGCAGGCCTCCATCGACCTGCTTCAGAACGGCGTGCCGCTGAAAGTTGAGTTCGTGGCCGCGGGCCCAACGCACTTCGTCCAAGACCCGTCTTCGCAGAAGTGGCAGGGCGTGCCGGCCGCCTTCAGCCCGGTAGGCGCATTGAACCTGAGTGCGGGGACCATCCAGGTTCTCGAACGCATCACCGGCCTCGAGTACGTGGGAGAAGAGAACGTCGGTGGAGGACCGGCCTACAGGATCAAGGGGCAGGTGGAGGCCGCGGATGTCGCCGCCATCGCCGGCTCCACCACCGCCGAAACGCCTTTCGAGGGCGAGGTCTGGATCGGAGTGACCGACCACCTTGTCAAGCGCATCGTCCTCCTCGGAGCCGCGACCGCCAACGAGACCGCGGGCACGGTGCGCACCATCGAGCTCTCCGATTTCGACAAGCCCGTGGAGATCGTCCCGCCGCAGTAGCGGCGGCGTACTGCCCCATCGTGACCCGGCCGACCGCGTCCGGACCTCCCGCCCGACCGGAGGGGGACGCTCCTTCTGCGAGACGGGGCGCACCGCTCGTTCTCGCGGTGATCTGCGCCGCTGTCTTTCTCGGCGCGCTCGACCAGACCATGGTGGTGACCGTGCTGCCCGCCATGATGCGCTCCCTCCACATCCCTTACACGGAGTTGGACGACGCCGCCTGGATCATCACGGGCTACTTGCTTGGCTACACCGTAGCGATGCCCCTCTTCGGGCGCATCGCAGACACCCGCGGGCGGCGCCTCATGTTCGTCGTCGCTCTGGCGTTGTTCTCAGGCGCAAGCATCCTCTGCGCGATCGCCCCGAATCTGCAGACGCTGGTGGCGGCCAGGATCCTACAGGCCTGCGGCGGCGGGGCGTTGGTGCCCATCGCCATGGTATTGGCGGTGGAGGCCCTTCCAGGACGAAAAGCTCTGGCATTGGGCATCGTAGGGGCGGCGGCCGAAGCCGGCGGCGTACTCGGCCCCCTCTACGGAGCGACGCTCTCGGAACTCTGGGGTTGGCGCAGTATCTTCCTGGTGAACGTGCCGTTGGGAGCGGCTTTCATCGCCGCTACCGTGATCCTGCTCCCCCGCGACCGCCGGGACGACCGGGCGAAGAGCCGCGTAGACTACCTGGGAGCCCTCCTGATGGCGGTGTCGCTGGCCTCCCTGACCATCGGTCTGGCCGGTGACACCCGTACGGGGCAGGTGGCGGTGCGACCTGCCTGGCTCGTGGGGAGCGCCGTGGCTTTCGTACTCTTTCTTCTCGCGGAGCGACGCATCCGCGAGCCGCTCGTGCGCCTCAGCCTATTCCGCAAGATCCCGTTCTCGGCCGCGAACATCGCCAATCTGGCCGTAGGGGGAGCCCTCATCATCGCCATGGTCGAGATCCCGCTCTACGCATACTCCCTCCTCGAAGCGAGCGAGATCGAGGGCGGCCTCCTGTTGATGCGCCTGACGATGATGATCCCCCTCGGAGCGCTCGTCGGGGGCTGGGTCGCCGATCGATTGGGCTATCGCCTGACGGGCGCCCTGGGATTCGTGCTCACCGGAGTGGGGTTCCTGCTCATCAGCTCCTGGCCGGTCGATCCTTCGTCCGCCGTCATGACCCGCGATCTCATGCTCACCGGGCTCGGCTTCGGCGTGGTGATCGCACCCATCGGCGCCACTGTGATCGCCTCGGTGGGATCCGAGTGGGTCACGACGGGCTCGGCACTCGTCACCGTGATGCGCATGGTGGGTATGACCGTCGGCCTATCGACCTTGAGCTCCTGGGGACTCCGTCGCTTCAACGGACTGATGGCCGACACCCCTCTGCCTCTTCGCACGGCCGACCTCACGAGCGAGCAGTACGACGCCCTGATCGCGGCCTACGAGAGCACCCTACGTGCCTCGCTGCATACGGTGTACGGCGACTTCTTCCTTATCGCCGCCGGCATCGCGCTCTTCGCCGTGATCCCCGCGACACTCTTCTACCGGGGTCGCGCCAAGACGCCGCGCCTGCCGTTCCTTCCCCAGTAGGCCGGCGACAGCTGTCCGTCCGCGCCCGCTGCTAGAATCTTAGTGAGCGAGAAGAGAGGCCTGAGTGCACCACGATCACATAGACCACGAGAAGCGTCACGCCTGCGACTCCGACCTTTCGGATGTCGCGGGTCGATGCGCCGAGCCCTCCACACATGACGCGCATACGCCCATCCGCGATCTTGTCGCGGGCACGAGCGTATTCGACGTGTTCCTCGTAGTCCGCAAGGAGATCCGCACCACCAAGAGTGGCAAGCCGTTCCTCAAGCTGCGTCTGGGAGATCGATCCGGAGCTCTCGATTGCATGGTCTGGGAAGCCGCCGAGGCTTTGGGCGCGCGCTTTGAGGCGGGTGACGTCGTGCGCGTGCGCGGGCGCACTTCGGAGTACCGGGGGTGCGTGCAGATGGAAGCAGGCGAGATCGAGTTGGTGCCCCACGCTTCCGTCGACGCGCGGGTCTTCCTGCCGGCCACGTATCGTGACGTCGAGGAACTCCAAGGCTTCCTCAGGTACCAGATAGAGTCCGTGTACGATCGCGACTATCGCGCGCTGCTCGAGGCGATCTTCGGAGACCCCGAGTTCCTGTCCCGCTTCAGCGACGCACCGGCCGCGACGACCTTCCATCACGCATATTTGGGGGGCCTTCTCGAGCACACGGTCACGGTGGCCGATCTGTGCGAGCACATCTCGCAACAGTACGGTCGCGTCGATCGCGACCTCCTCGTCACGATCGCGCTCCTCCACGACATCGGCAAGGTGGACGAACTCACCTACGAACGAACGATAGGCTACAGCGATGCCGGACGCTTCCTCGGCCACGTCGTCTTGGGCGTCACTCTGGTCTCAGAGCAAGCGGGAAAGCTGGCAGGCTTCCCACAAGAGAAGCTGCACCAGCTGCTCCACGCCATCGTGAGTCACCATGGTGAGTTGGAGTGGGGATCCCCCAAACGGCCCGCGACACTCGAGGCCCTGATCGTCCACCACGTCGACAACCTCGACGCCAAGGTCAAAGGGTTCTTGGAGATAGTCGAGGGTTCCCGGCAGGCCCCATGGACCGATCTGCGGAACCTGTTCCGCAGGCCGCTTCACGTACCCAGGGCGAACCATCAGGAGCACGGATTCATGCCGCCCCTGGAAGACCAGGGACTCGAACAAGACTAGCCTCACAGAGGCCCACCCTCGCATCTCGTTGGGCTAATCTGTCCGGCCGACATGCGACACTCGACGTATGCCGAGAACGAGCGCAGCAAGTATGAAGTGCCCGAACCCTGAGCACGCAGGCTCTCCGACGATGTTCAGGCGTATGCCCGCGT
>JAHJSA010000093.1 GCA_018830645.1 Actinomycetota bacterium | reverse complement strand
TGGGAAGATTGCATCTGACAGGTGCCTTTCTCTCGGGGACTTTGTGGTGTGTCGCAACCCACATTCTCCCAGGAAAGAGGGCACTTGTCAGTTATCTGCTACCTGATTGTTGCGGTTTGGACCGGTGGATCCGGGCTAAGTCCGCGGACACCCCAAGTAGAGAACTAACCTTCAGCCTTAGTCAGTCGGAGCGTGCTAGCACCGCCGTGAAGGAACTCGAAGGCAAGTCCGGTGAGCTGACTGTCAAGATCGTCACCTTCTCCATGAGGGCCAAGAATGACGACATCAGCGAGTCCTACATGCTCGCCGGTAGTTTGACCGGTGACGGCCAATGGCTCGACCACGAATACGTCGCCGACATTCTTGACCTGGCCTGCGTCGAGGAAGGCTCGGAAGTCACCATCGATGGCTCCAAGTTCGAGAAGCCTCTAGCCGAGCGTCGTGAGCACCTACAGAAGGAAGTTCAGGGGCGGAATTCCCGCTACTACGATCAACAGGAAGAACTGCTCTACCGTAACCAGCAGGATCGCCGAGCTGAATCCGAAGGCAAGATCCGTGAATACAAGGCCAAGGAGAAGGAAGCCCGCAAAGCTGCGAAGGGCACCGATGATCCGATGGAACAGCTAAGGTTCAAGAAGGAAGCTCGTCGCTGGGCAGACCGTGCGGAAGAAGAAGATGAAGGGGCACGCCTGGCTCGCAAGAAGATGCGTGAAGAGGCAGATCGCTACCTTGAGTTGATTGAGCAAGCCCTTAAGGGAACTCAAGAAGTCGAGCACTTGTTCACCATCCGCTGGAAGGTGGTCGCCCGATGAACGCTTTGTCAAAATATGCACTATTGGTAAAATAGGAAGAGGAAATATGCAATGAACAACGATGATTCACAAGACATCCACGAGACGCCGAGCACCACACCAGGCTTCAAGACGGAGCTTGCGGCGCAACTCTCGGACTTGATTCCTGAGGCCGTTGCCGATGGCAAGGTGGATGTCGAAAAGCTCAAGGAACTCCTCGGCGACGACGCGGGCGACGATCGCGAGCGTTTTGGCCTGTTCTGGCCGGGCAAGAAACGCGCCCTACGTGCCGCGCAGGAGCAGACTACCGCGACTCTGAAACCCGACTTCGAGAACAGCAAGGACTGGGACACCACCAAGAACGTCTTCATCGAGGGCGACAACCTCGAAGTGCTCAAGATTCTGCAGAAGCATTACCACGGCAAGATCAAAATGATCTATATCGATCCGCCGTACAACACCGGCAAGGACTTCGTTTATCCCGACAACTTCAAGGAAGGGTTGGAGACCTATCTGGAGTGGACGCGCCAGGTCAACGAGGAGGGCAAGAAGGTCAGCACCAACTCGGAGTCCGAAGGCCGATACCACTCCAATTGGCTCAACATGATGTACCCGCGACTCAAGCTCGCGCGGAACCTGTTGACCGAGGATGGGGTCATCTTCATCTCCATTGACGACAACGAAGTCAGTCACCTACGGAAGCTCCTTGATGAGATCTTCGGCGAAGCAAATTTCCTTGGGCAGTTCGTGTGGGTAACGAAGAATGCTGCACGCGGAGTCCCACCGCGAACAATGCTGATGTCAAATCACGAATATGTGATTGCGTATGCGCGCCGTTCTGAGAACGTGAAGTTCAAGGGACTTGAGCGAGATGAGAGCGACTTCGCAAATCCAGACAACGATCCTCGTGGTCTCTGGCGCTCCGAGAGTATGAAAGCCACTGGGGCGCAGGACAACTACTTCACAATTACAGATCCGACCACAGGCAATACTTTCCATGCGAATTGGGCTTTCTCGGAATCAAGCGTGAAGAAGATGATTGAGGAAGGCCTCGTGATCTTCCCTAAAGAGGATAGTGGTACTCCACGCCAGAAGAAGTTTATGAACAGCTACCTAAACGACAGGAAGGCTTTTGTTACGAATCTCGGTTGGTACTCAACCGAGAACGCTACGAAGGCGCTCATGTCACTCTTCGATAACAAGAAAGTCTTTGACTTTCCAAAGCCCCTAGACCTGCTTGCTTTCCTGGTGGAGCAGACAACATCAGATGATATTGTTCTGGACTTCTTCGCGGGATCTGGCGCTCTTGCGCATGCTGTTATCAAGCAAAACGCCGAGGACGGCGGCAAGCGACAATTCATTCAGGTGCAGCTTCCCGAGCCGCTGGAGGAAGAATCTGCTGCTTACAAGGCGGGCTTCCGCACCATTGCTGATCTCTGCCGAAAGCGGATCGATGTTGCGGGCAACCGAGTCAAGGGAGAGCTCGCTGGGCAGTCTGTTGATGTTGGTCTTCGCGCATTCGCACTTGCTGACACCAACTTCACCAAATGGCGAGTCACCAGCGAGACGGATCCGACCACGCTGGAGCAACACCTGCTCGACATCCGCGACAGCTCCGAAGATGAAGCGTCACCTGATGCTCTGCTCACGGAGATTCTGCTCAAGCAGGGCTACTCGCTCACCGAGCAGATTGGCGACACCGAGGTCGAGGGTCTCAACCTTAAGATGGTTGGCGCCGGCATCGTGCTGGCCTACCTCAACGAACACAACAAGCCAACACTGGAACAACTGCGAAAGGTGGTCGAGCACAAGCCTGCTCGCTTCATCATCCTCGAAGATTCTTTCCAAGGCGATGACGAACTCAAGACCAACCTTGCTCAGGAATGTAAGTCACGCGGTGTAGAACTCTGGACGGCCTAGCGATGGAGTTCAAGTTCGATGCCCACCAGCAGCATCAGCAGGACGCAATTGCTGCGGTCGTGGACTTGTTCGAGGGCCAGCCTGCCGATGCTGCGTCACTGACGACCGCGCTGCAGGGCGTGGTGCCCGAATCGGGTGACCAGTTGAGTGCCTTCGAGATCGCCAGTGAAGTTGGCGCGGTAGGGAACAACTTGCTGCTCGACGACGAGACCGTATTGCAGAACCTGCAGGCCGTGCAGGACCGCAACGGCCTCGAGGTTGTCGGTGAGCTGGCTGGGGGAGCGCTCGATTTCGACACCGAGATGGAGACCGGCACGGGCAAGACGTATGTCTATTTGCGCGCCATCTTCGAGCTGGCCGAGAACTATAGCTTCACTAAGTTCATCATCCTCGTGCCGAGCGTGGCCATCCGTGAGGGCGTGACCACTAGCATCAAGCTGATGACCAGGCACTTTCAAGATCTCTATGCCACGCCGTTCGACTCGTTCGTCTACAGCGGCAGCACGCCGGAGGAGGTCCAGTCATTCGCCACTTCCACAAGCCTGCAGATCATGGTGATGACAATCGACTCATTGCGCGGCGACAAGAACACTCGCGTCATTCACCAGACCCGTGACAAGCTCAATGGTCTGCGCCCCATCGATTACCTGAAGGCCACGCATCCGGTGGTCATCATGGACGAGCCGCAGAACATGGAATCGCTGCTGAGCCAGTCCGCTGTGGGAGAACTCAACCCACTCTGCACCCTGCGTTACTCGGCCACGCACCGCAAGACCCGCAACGTTGTCTATCGCCTAGATCCAGTTGATGCGCACGACCTTGGCTTGGTCAAGCAGATCGTGGTGGCCGAAGCACTGCAGCAAGGCGCCGATGCCGCGTCGTATGTGAAGCTCGAGTCAGTTCGCAATGACAAGGGCTTCCTTGCGCGTATGGAATTAGCGGTCCGCAAAGAGTCGGATGGCACCATCGAACGCAAGATCGTGAACGTCAAGCAAGGACAAGACTTGGCGACCGTCACCAACAATGCCGCTTATGAGGGCTGGCTTGTCAACGAACTCAGTATCGAGCCGGAATCTGCCGAGATCTTCCCGCACGGCTTACTGCACGCAGGTGAGACCATCGGTGGCTCCAACGACTCGATCTACCGCGAGATGATCCGCGAAACCATTCGCGAGCACTTCCGCAAGGAAGTGCAGCTCCGCCAGCAAGGCATCAAGGTGCTCAGCCTGTTCTTCGTCGACAAGGTCGCCAGCTTCCTCGGCGAGGGCTACAACAACGACACCGCCGATGGTGCGTTCGTCGAGTGGTTCGACGAACTGTTCAACGAGGAACGCATCAAGAACCCGATGTGGGGCGAACTGTTGCCGGGCGACCCGATCGAGTATCGCCGTGCCTACTTCGCCTCAATCAAGGGCAAGAAGGGTGCGCTCGACACTTATACCGACACTAACGGATCGTCCAAGAACGATGACGACGCCTACGACCTGATCATGCGTGACAAGGCCCGCCTGCTCGGCGAGAACGAGCCAGTGCGGTTCATCTTCAGCCACTCCGCGCTGCGAGAGGGCTGGGACAACCCGAACGTCTTCCAGATCTGTGCCCTGCGAGAGATGGGCGGAGCCACCGAGCGCCGCCAGACGATCGGACGCGGCCTTCGTTTGCCGGTAAACCAGTCGGGCGAGCGAGTTCCTAATCAGGGCATCGCGCAGCTCACCGTGGTCGCCAACGAGTCGTACCGCGAGTTCGCCGACAGCCTGCAGAAGGAATACATCGCCTCCGGTGTCAGCATTGGGCTGGTGCGACCAGGCGAGTTCGCCAAGATTCCAACCATCGATGCGGCTGGCGAGGAGAAGCTGCTCGGCTTCGCGGCCTCCAAACTCATCTGGGACGAACTGCTCTCGCGTGGCTTCCTGGACAAGGAAGGTCGCGTTACGGCCAACTACCGCCCGGAGACTCTCGGATTTACGCTTGGGCCGGTCCCGGACTTCTTCTGGCCGGAAATCGAGATCATCGACGTCATGGGCAAGTGCAAGGTGGAGCGTTTCGTTAAGCAACAGCGCAAGCGCCGTCCCCGCAAGCTCAACAAGGAACTTTACGCCAGCCATGAGTTCGAGGAGTTCTGGCGCAGCATCGCCCAGCGCACTACCTATCGCGTGGCACTCAAGCGAGACGAGGTCATCGACAGCGCGGTCAACAAGATCAAGTTCGAGCAACCCATTCCACCGCTGCGAGTTCAGGTCACCAGGGCTGGTGTGAAGTTGGTGCGTGGTGGCGCCAAGACCTCCGAAACCGCTAGCCGCTCCGCCGAGCTAACAGGTGCGTATCTACTGCCGGATATCATCAATGAGCTGCAGGAAGCCACCTCGCTCACTCGCAAGACCCTGGTCGATGTGCTCACTCGCTCGGGCAAGTTGAAGGAGTTCATCGGCAATCCCAACGACTTCATTGCAATGGTCAAGCGCAACCTGC
Organism: Actinomycetota bacterium; assembly: GCA_018830645.1. Lineage (GTDB taxonomy): Bacteria > Actinomycetota > Thermoleophilia > RBG-16-64-13 > RBG-16-64-13 > JAHJSA01. The sequence continues at coordinate 75,178 of JAHJSA010000093.1, read as the reverse complement.
AGAACGTGCTTGCTGCAGCTGTCGTGGAAGGTCTGCAGTACGAGAGGATCGGTGGCTACGTCTACGAGCTGCGCGAGCTCCAGAAGGACGGCATGGAAGAGCGCGACTTGTTCGTCGACCGTATCTACGAGGTCAAGAACAAGCAAAAGACCGACTTTGACTACATCCAGATCGACTCCGATGGTGCCGATGCCCCCGAGCGCCAGTTCGCCGAGCTGCTCGACTCACGTGAGGACGTGAAGCTGTTCATGAAGCTGCCCGACAAGTTCAAGATCGACACTCCCGTCGGTAACTACAACCCCGACTGGGCGATCATCAAGCAGGTCGAAGGCGAGAACCGCATTTACATGATCCGCGAGACCAAGAGTACTCTCGACGAGTCCAAGCGCCGCCCCACGGAGAACGCGAGGATCAAGGCCGCCGCCAAGCACTTCGAAGCCATCGGTATCGGTGCCGAAGCCGTCGATTACGCCGTGGGGGTGCCCGGCAACTGGGGGCTGTGATGGGGGCCAGTCACCTCACAACGGGAAGACAGAGGACATCCTGCATCGAACGGACCGAGCGCCTTACTTCAACCGAGGGACAGAACGATGAATAGCGAAAGGGGGAACGGCAGTGCGTATTGCGCGGATTGAGATCAGCAACTTCAGGAGTATCAAACACATTGCGATTCACGTGGAGCCGTACACCGCCCTGATCGGAACCAACGGTGCTGGGAAGTCCGCGGTCCTGTATGCGCTCGATTGGTTCTTCAGAGGTGGCCCGCTGGAAGTCAGCGACGTACATCGCTCGGTGGATGCGAAGTCTGGCGAGACTATCGAGCCAGCCGCTGAAACGGTCGTCGAGGTGGCGGTCATCTTCACTGACTTGTCCCCACGCGATCGTGAACGTCTGGAACGCTATGGGCGCGGTGACGATGCAACTTTCAAGCGCTCATGGAGCTTGAGCGCCGAAAAGGACAAGATCGTCGGCAATGCACTACAAGGTCCCGGTTTCGCAGACATTCGTGTCATGAGTAAGGTCGGCGAGTTTCGACCGGCCTACAAGACGTTGCGCGCGACTATGCCTGAGTTGCCAGACCTCGGCGTCTCACCCTCCAAGGACCAGGTGGTTGACGCTTTGGTCGACTGGGAGAACGACACAGTCAATAGCGCCAAGCTGATATCACTGGACGCGGACGATGCCAGTCATATGTTTGGCTTTACGGGCTCTTCGGTTATCCGCCAATGTGTCCAGATGGTCTTGGTTCCGGCTGCAACCGATATTTCGGATCAGGTTAATGGGGTCGGCAAAGGTTCGACCTTGAATGACCTGATCGGCACCCTGATGAATACGGCCACAACGAAGGCGAAAGCAGAATGGAAGGAAAAGCACTCCGATGCTATAGCCGAACTGGCGACGTCAATGAGCACGAGCGTTCTTAACTCCGCTGGTTTGCAGTCTGACCGCGTCAACGACAAGTTGAAGAGTCTCGTTCCGAACTCACTCGTGGAGTTCACTGCGACTGTTCCCGACTGGACTCCAACTCCAAGTGCAATCGTACGCACTGACGTGACGATTGACGGCTTGCGGAATGATGTCTCACGTCAGGGCCATGGCGTGCAACGCGCCGTTCTGATTGCGATGCTCCATGCGCTGGTGCCAGACGAGGCTCTGGTCAAGGCCGGTCATGAGCCGCTGGAGGGCGAGGATGAGGATGAAGCTGCTGAGAGACTGAAGGCCGCTTTGAGCGATCTCCCACATACCCTCATTTGCATCGAGGAACCGGAGATCTATCAGCACCCAATTAGGGCGAGAGCCTTCGCGCGGGTGCTATCCGAGCTAAGCAACAGTCAGAATGTTCAGATCATCATGGCTACTCACAGCCCGTACTTCACGCGTCCGGAACAGTTCGGGGGGGTCCGTCGGTTCTGTCTGTCAGGCTGCGAGACGTTGACGTGCGCTGCTTCGCTTTCGGATGTGGCCAAGGTAGCCAAATGCTCAGAGGACCAGGTCGAGAAGATTGTACAGAAGCGTCTTCCTACGACCTTCGCCGAGGGCTTCTTTGCTGACGCGGCAGTGCTATTGGAGGGTGACACAGACGTTGCGGTGCTGACTGCAATAGCAGAGAAGATGGGCAAGCCCTTTGACACTGTGGGGGTCTGCTTGATTGATGTGTCAGGCAAGACGGCAATCGCTGTACCGCACGCAATCATGACTCAGCTCGGGGTCCCGGTCTATGTGGTTTGCGATAGTGATTACCTGAATGCTGAATTGAAGTACCCACAGTCGCAAGATGCAGAGAAGCCAAACAACAAGACCAATCGGGAGATGGCGCATGGCTCACATCAGAGCGCGACGGAGAAGGTGGTGAGCTGGCTTTCGGACGACGCGGCAGTCAGCGGCAACGTCCCGTACGGTTTCGGCGACCCAAGCGTGACTTCTGGAAGATACACCATATGGAACAACGACATAGAGTCAGAGCTTCAGTCTTGGCCATCATTCATCGCAGCACTGGCGTCAGGCGGATTCAGCCTTCGCTGCAAGAACGTGTTGGCTTATCGTGCGGCGGTTATTGATGCGGAACTTGATGACATGCCGGCGTCGCTAGGTGCAGCGGTTGACGCGATCGGCTCGTTCTTCAATGCGTCCATCTCGAAGTCGAAAGTTGCAGCCCCTGACCTGCTCGCGCAGGTATCAAAGGAAGCAGAGGAGGTGTAGATATGCACGAAATCACGTGCCCGCATTGCGGAAAGACATTCAACATTGACGAGACCGGATACGCGGACATCCTGAATCAGGTCCGCGACGATGCTTTCGACAAGGCACTGCACGAGCGGTTGGAGCTTGCCGAGCGAGAGAAGAAGATTGCCGTCGAGCTCGCGGAAACCAAGGTCACTAGCGAGTTGGAGAAGGAGGCCGCCAAGAAGGATGCCGAGATCGAGCGCCTGAAGGTGGAGCTAAAGTCGAGCGCGGAGCTCGTCCAGGCCAAGGTCACGGGGGAGCTGCAGGGCGAGGCGGCCAAGAAGGACGCTGAAATCGCTCGCCTGAAGGAAGAACTCAAAGGTGCTGACGTTGCCAAGCAGTTGGCCCTCAAAGAGGCGCTCGGTGATGTTGAGAAAGAACGAGACAACCTCAAGCGCGACCTAGAGGTCAAAGACATCGAGCAGAAGCTGCGCGAGTCATCGCTCAAGGAGAAGTACGAGACACAGATCAAGGATCGCGATGATGCCATCGAACGCTTGAAGGACCTGAAGGCCAAGCTATCTTCCAAGATGGTTGGCGAGACGTTGGAGCAACACTGCGAAGTCGAGTTCAACAAGATCCGCGCAACTGCGTTTCCGCGCGCCTATTTCGAAAAGGACAATGACGCCAGCGGCGGGAGCAAGGGCGACTACATATTCCGCGACTCCGAAGATGCCTGCAGCGAATGCATCTCGATTATGTTCGAGATGAAGAATGAGTCCGACACCACGGCAACCAAGAAGAAGAACGAAGACTTCTTCAAGGAGCTCGACAAGGACCGGGACGACAAGGGTTGCGAGTACGCCGTGCTCGTCTCGCTGTTGGAGCCGGACAACGAGCTCTACAACTCGGGCATCGTGGATGTGTCTCACCGCTACCCGAAGATGTACGTCATTCGCCCGCAGTTCTTCATCCCGATGATCACTGTGCTGCGCAATGCCGCCCAGAACTCGCTGAAGTATAAGGCTGAACTGGCGCTAGTGAGGGCGCAGAACATTGACATCACCAACTTCGAGGACGAACTTGACAAGTTCAAGGCTGGCTTTGGCAAGAACTTCGACCTCGCCTCCAGGCGTTTCCAGACGGCGATTGACGAGATCGACAAGTCCATCGACCATCTGCAGAAGACAAAGGAGGCCTTGCTCGGCACAGACCGCAATCTCCGCCTCGCCAACGACAAGGCTCAGGACGTGACCATCAAGAAGCTGACACGAGGCAACCCGACAATGGCGGCGAAGTTTGCAGAGCTGGAGAAGGCAAACTCGGACGCCGAGGAAGGATCTAGCTAGTGCAGCGACAAGTCGCTCGGCCTTGAAGGACACGGTGCAAGCTGAAAAAGCCGTCCAGCTAGGACCGAGTTGGTAGCCCAGCCTGGCTGCGTGATGGTGATTGCTCGTGTGGTGGCCGCATCGCAACACCACGCGCACGCAGGTGTTTCCGCACGGTTGAAGACCAGACCCCGAGGTGCTCACCGACACTGGCCAGTGAATGACCAGCCGCATAGAGGCGTTCTGCTTCATCTACCTGGGACAGGGTGAGTGGCCTTCCCCGCATTTGAACGCCTTGTGATTTTAGACGTCGGCACACTGTCTCGCGGTGACACCCGAACTGTTCGGCAAGGTCATAGACTGAGGACCCCGCCTGATACGCGGCGATCATCCGCGCAGTTTCACCCTCGTCGAGGTGTTTGTGCCGTTGACTGAGCCTCATGACTGTCTTAGAATCAGACGTTGTGGACCGACTTTGCGGTGCCGCAGTCCCAAGTTTGGCCGCGACTATTTGATTCAGAAGTGTTGACCACTTTTCTGCGTCAGCATCCGATAGGCCCACCTTGGTAGATGAAAGGCCCCGGTCGTCCCGTGCGGACACCGGGGCTTTCTCCTTCCATACGGAGACGCACGCGATCCCACCGCCGCGCCCCGCGGTCCCCGCCGCCACTTGCCTCTCACCGTGTACCGGTATACCGTTACCGAGGGGGTTGCGTGGCTACTCGGCGCTCCTTCCTGGAACCGACATCCATGACGCATCTGGGAGGGATCGTGCGTTCTAGACTTCCGAAGCGTTCGAACAGCTTGCATGTCTTCGTGCTGACGACGGTGGCCCTGGTGTTCCTGTTCGCGTCGGCTGCCCCGGCGCTGGGCGCGTATGTGGTGGGGACGCTCGCCGGGCCTGCGGTGGCGTCGGGTGACGCCGATGGGGTCGGTTCGGCTGCGCGGTTCGATTGGCCCCAAGGAGTCGCCGTGGACTCCGCCGGCAACCTGTACGTGGCCGACAGCTTCAACCACACCATTAGAAGGATAACCCCGGCGGGAGCCGTGACGACCTTTGCCGGTACGGCGGGAGCCGCCGGAAGCGCCGACGGCGCTGGCTCGGCTGCGCGGTTCGCCTATCCCAGCGCGATCGCCATCGACTCCGCCGACAAACTGTACGTGGCCGATTCCGGGAACCACACGATCCGTGTGATAAGCCCTGCCGGAGTGGTGCAGACCCTGGCCGGCCTGGCGGGCGCGCGCGGGAGCGCGGACGGCGCCTCGGGTGTCGCGAGATTCGACTTCCCCGAAGGTGTGGCGGTCGACGCGGCGGGCGTCGTCTACGTGTCCGACTCCGGGAACCACACGATCCGTGTGATCGCGCTCGGGGGCGCCGTGAGCACGCTGGCCGGTGCTGCGGGCCAAGCGGGCAATGCTGACGGAACCGGCGCAGTCGCCCGCTTCGACCACCCGTTCGGTATCGCGGTCGATGCCGCCGGTACTCTATATGTGGCCGACCACGGCAACCACACGATCCGCACTGTCGATCCGGCAGGAGTGGTGGTGACCTTCGCCGGGGCGGCGGGCGCGGCCGGAGGCGCGGACGGTACCGGCGCCGCGGCTCGGTTCTCGATGCCCAAAGGTCTGGCCATCGACGGGGCGGGGGATCTCCTCGTGGCCGATTTTGGCAACCATACGGTTCGTTCCGTCACCTCGGGAGCCGTTGTGACCACGGTCGCAGGCAAGGCCGGGTCGTGGGGTGCCGCCGACGGCGATAGCGCGACGGCGCGTCTGCTCTTTCCGGGTGGCGTCGCGGTGGACACCGGCGGAGCAGTGTACGTGGCCGATTCGGGCAATCACGCGGTGCGGAAGGTCGCTGTGGGAGGGGCCGTCACGACCCTCGCCGGCAAGTCCGGCATGGGAACGAATGACGGCAGGGGCCCGCAGGCCCGCTTCTTCCTTCCGTATGGCATCGCGGTGGGCTCCTCGGGCACGGTGTTCGTAGCGGACACCTACAACCACACACTCCGTTCGGTGAGCTCTCTCGGTGTGGTGACCACACTGGCGGGCTCCGGGGGGATAGAGGGGAGCAGCGACGGCTCGGGCGCTGCCGCCCGCTTCGACCACCCTACGGGCGTGGCCGTTAACGACACGGGCACCCTCTTCGTGGCCGACACGGGCAACCACGTCATCCGTGTGGTCAGCTCCCTGGGAGCGGTCGGCACTCCGTTCGGCACCGCGGGACTCGCCGGTAGCGCGGATGGACTGGGTCCCGACGCACGGTTCAGCGGCCCCAAAGCTGTCGCCCTGGACGACGGCGGCACGATCTACGTAGCGGACACCGCCAATCACACCATCCGTGCCATCGATCCCACCGGCGCGGTGACGACCGTTGCGGGGAAGGCGGGTGAACCGGGCAACGCCGACGGCGCGGCCTCCGACGCGCGCTTCCGCTCGCCGTCGGGCATCGCGGTCGACTGGACCGGCACCCTGTACGTGGCCGACACCGGCAACCACACGATCCGCATGATCTCGCCCACCGGGGTGGTGACCAGCCTGGCGGGAGCTCCTGGAGTGAGAGGAGCGGCCAACGGGCTGGGTTCGAGTGCCCGGTTCTCAGCACCGGCCGGTATCGCCCTCGGCGCGGAAGATGCCCTCTTCGTGGCCGACTCCGGGAACAGCACGGTGCGCAGAGTGAGCCACATGGGAGCGGTGACCACGGTGGCCGGCCTTTCGCGCACTACGGGCCGCGCTGACGGGGTCGGTTCCGCCGCTCGTTTCGCCCTGCCCTCGGACGTTGCTGTCGGCCCGGACGACTTCCTCTACGTGGCCGACACCTTCAACCACATCATACGCAAGATCGATCCCCCGCCCATCTACGCGGTGTTCACCGGCAAGGACCGCTACGAGACCGCCATCCTAGTGGCGAAGTCGGTATACCCCACCGGCGCGAACACAGTGTTCTTGGTGAAGGGCGACAATTTCCCGGACGCTCTGGCGGCGGCGCCGCTAGCAGCTGCATTCGATGGTCCCATCATCCTGACGCCCTCGACCGGGCTCACGCAGGCGGTGCGGGACGAACTCGCGCGGCTCGCGCCGAGTACGGTGTTCTTCATCGGTCTGCCGGCCGCGGTGCGCACGCAGCTCAACACGGCGCTTCCCGGAGTCAAGGTCAGGTCGTTCGTGGGCACCGACCGCTACCACACCGCGGCGCTCCTCGCCGCGGAGCTCAAGGTCAAGCTGGGGACGGTCGACCGGGTGGTGCTCGCCTCCGGGGATAAGTTCCCCGACGCACTCTCGGTGGCGCCGCTGGCGGCCAGGAAGGGCTGGGCCGTCGTGCTGACCCCCCAGAGTGGGCCTCTTCCCGTCGTGACGGCGGCGGCCATCCAGTCGCTGGGGGTGACCTCGGCGGTCGTGGTGGGCACCTACATCAAACCGGCGGCGCCCGTCACCGCCACCTCTCTCGTGGGCACCGATCGCTACCACACGAACGCTCTCATCGCCGCGTACGCCGCCGCGCCGGCGCAGGGCCTCTCGTTCTCGCACATCGCCGTGGCCACGGGTGAGAACTACCCCGACGCCCTGGTCGTGGGGCCGTACCTTGCGATGGATGGGGGGATCCTGCTTCTGACTCAGCCCACGGGAGTACCCACCCGCATAGCCGATGTCCTAACGGGTCGTGCGGCCGAGATCAGGTTTGTGGACTTCGTCGGCCTGGGCGATGCCATCATCGCGCAACTCAAGGCCAAGGTGGAGCCTGTAGCAGGGCCGTGATCCCGCACGTGCGGGTCGTTTCTCGGCTACTCGTCGCCCCAGATGTTCGCCTCGCCGAGAAAGTAGCGCTCGAGATCGATGCCGCCCTCTCCGAGGAGGAGCGTCCGCGATCCCTTGAACCTCTGAGCGAACGCCCCGAGCCCGGCGAGAGGCCGTCGTTCGGGGCCGCTCTTCACCTCGATGGCCGTGACAGCGTCGCCGCGTTGCGCGACGAAATCGACCTCGTCGTTGCCGTCCCGCCAGTAGTGGATGTTGAAGCGGCCCCATTGAGCCTCCGCGAGAAGCTGAGCGCCTACAGCCGACTCCACCAAGCGGCCCCAGAAAGGTCCGTCCGATCGGGCCTCTTCGAACGTTCGCCCGCTGAGAGCGGTAGTGAGAGCCGTGTTCATCACCTGCAGCTTGGGGCTGGAGGCGCGCTTCCTCAATGCGCCGCCGGAGTACTTGCCGAGGCCCGTGACGAGACCGGCTCCAGCGAGGAGGCGGAGATAGTGGGCGAGTGTCGTCGTATTGCCTGCGTCAGCCAACTGTCCCAACATCTTGGTGTACGAGAGGATCTGGCCGGAGTACTCGCACGCCAGATAGAAGAGTTGGCGCAGGAGGGCGGGCTTGTCGACCCGTGTCATGAGAAGGATGTCGCGGGAGAGAGTCGTCTCTATGAGGGAGTCCGCGACGTACGCTCGCCAACAGTCCGGGTCCGCGATCAGCGGTGCGGCTCCCGGATAGCCACCGTAGAAGATGTACGTCTCCACATCCCAGCCGAAAGCCTCGTGGCACTCGGGGTAGCGCCAATGGGTGGCGGGGATGATCTCGAACCGCCCGGCAAGGCTGTCACCGAGCCCGGTTTGCATCAGAAGCGGAGATGAACCCACTATGACTGCGCGGACATCGCGACCCAAGCGGGTGTCCGCGTCCCAGAGGAGTTTCACCTGCTCGGACCACCCTTGGACCTTCTGGGCCTCGTCCAAGGCCAAGATCGCCGAACCGGTCTTGGCTGCGAGGACGCGGGCCTGTTCCCACTGCTGTTCGATCCACAGAGGTGTTTGGATCGTTGGGCTGTCCGCAGAAGCGTAGTGGGTAGGAATCGTGCACTCGGCCAGCACATGGGTCACCGACGTGGTCTTTCCCACCTGACGAGGGCCGCCCAAGACTTGGATGAATCGGCGTGGCTCTTCCAGGCGTTCTCGGAGAAGTCGGTCGACGTCGCGATGGTAGCGTTGAGTATTGCTCACCATGTTGAGTAATTTTACTCAGGACGATGAGTCGCCGCAAGGGGCGGGGCCGTACCCGAGTCCGTCAGCCTGCTCACGCTGGCCTCATACTCTACCGTGGCCGCGGAGCGTTTCGTCTGGGCGGGTAGAGTGTTGCGCCCGGCTACTCGTCTCTCAGGATGCCGATCACTCGGATCTCGTCACTGGTCAACATGACGATGGTCATGGTGGGCGCGTCGGTGGAGGTGGCGTGGATCTGCTCCACGTTGATGCCGGCGTCGGCGAGACGGCGGGCGATCGCGGCGAGCTCCCCGGGGCGATTGTCGAGTTCGGCGACCACGACCGGTACCAGACCCACCTCGCCGCCCAGGGGCGCGAGGGCCTCACCGGTAAGGCGGTTGTCGCTGGTGAGTAGGAGGAACTCGGCGGTGTCTCCCTTGTCGTAGGCGCCGATGGCAGTGATGTTCACGCCCGCGGCCAGGAGCGCCCCGGTGACGTCGGCCAGAAGGCCGATGCGGGTTGGTGCCTTGAACAGGATCTCGTTGCGTATCTCGGCTTTGGCCATGACAAGCCTCCCGTTGACGCGTTCATGGGTGCGGATGATGTTGAATGGTTCATACCACGGATGCGGCCACTCTACTCCGGAGCGGTGGGAGCGAGCGGCGCCATCCGGCGACGCCGGCGACAGCCAAGCGGATCCCGGCCCCGGGGTTTCCGCCGTACGACCGGCTGGGTATGTCGGCGACATTACGCCGTCCCCATCTCCGGAGGCTGTGATGAATGAGATTCTGCCCGGCGTGTTCCACTGGGTCACGGTGCACGACCACATCAACATGCTCGTGAGTTCCTACTACCTCGACGGGCCTGAGGGGGCCGCTGTCATCGATCCTCGCATCCCTGATGAGGGAGTGGAGTGGTTCGCCGGTCGCAACCCTCCCGCGCATGTCTTCCTGACGAACCGGCACCACTACCGTCACAGCGGAGAGTTCGTGAAGGCGTTCGGCTGCCGGGTCTGGTGCCACGGGGACGGTCTGCACGAGTTCACTCACGGTGAGGAGGTCGCGGCGTTCGAGTCCGGCCGGCCGCTTCCCGGAGGGGTTGAGGTGGTGGAGATCGGTTCGATCTGCCCGGACGAGGTCGCCCTGCACATCCCCTGGGCGCGGGCGGTGTCCCTTGCCGATGGGCTGGTGCGCTCCGGGTTTGACGGCCCCCTCGGCTTCGTGCCCGACTTCCTCATGGGTGACGACGCGGAAGACGTCAAGCGAGGGCTCTACGAGTCGTTCGAACGCCTCCTCGACATCGAGTTCGACCATCTGCTGTTTGCTCACGGCGCTCCGTGGGTGGGAGGGGGCAGGGAGGCGCTGCGTGCCTTTGTGGGATCGCGGCCGGAGGAGTAGTGGCCCGACGGACCCGCGGCGGGCCGCTACTATCACTCCGGCTCCGCCTTGATCGAGGTCCGATCCGCGCGGACGCGACCAAGGTTCCATGTCCTCCAGCCGCCCGATTCACTCGAGGCCTGCCCTTTCTCGAGTTCCCCAAGGAGCCGAAAGCGGTCCCGACCGCTGAGGGACCCCGACCCGTTGAGTAGCGTTGGCACTGCGTCTTCGCTCAAACCTGCGTTGTAGGCTACGTCGAAGGCGGGCATGTGGTTCGCAACGCCGCTGGGTCCAAGTCGTGTGGCCCGAGCGAGATTGGTCGATGCGATGAGCGCGTCTGGATTGACCATGTTGAGCACCAACAGCACGGCGAAGCCGGCCATGATCGTGCCGTAGGTGAACCTCTCGTGTCGACCGGTGAGGACGGTCAGCACGAATACAACCAACACCGCCGCAAGCCACACGAGAACGGCCCCGGCGTAGACGCGTGACTCGGTCAGACCGAAGGCCGACCGGTAGAGAAGCAGACGCAGTGCGGCCGAGGCCGCGATCGCTCCGAGCAGCCCCACGTTGATGCCAGCCAGGACGCGGAACGCGGTCACCTGCCAGCTGGACCTCCCTCTCATGATCGCCTCACCCGTCAGAAGGACGGGCACGGCCATGGCCTCGACGATCACGAGTTCGAAGAACCCACGCCGTGCGTAATCCGCGGCCGTGAGACCGGGTGTCGAGCCGAGCGTATCGGCGCCGCCGAAGAAGTGCGGGATCTGGACCGTCACGAACGTCGCGAAGAGCAGGTCGAGCGCCCCCACCACCATGCCGACCTCTACCAGACCAAGGGGAAACGACTTTGCGGCGGGCGGGTCCGCCGCTCCGCCTTCTCGGTCCTCGAGACGTCCGTGGAATACGCCCGCGAATCCGAGGGTGAGCACGCCCACCGCCAAGAGATGGTCGAGGGGTGTCAAGACATCGATGTCGATGAGTTCCAGCACCACGCGTTCGAATGAAGCGTCTGCCGCCAGAAGGAGGACTCCGAAGAAGAGGAGAGCGGGGGCGGTCAGTAATGCTCCTCGGAGTAGGGCGAGGGATCTCGACCGGGTTGTCGGCAGATTGCCGAAGAGCCGTGCCAGACCGCGCGCGAGCGGCCGGAAGGCTCCCGCGATCGCGTGAAGAGCCACTCTCGCGATGCTCACCGTGTAGCCCAGAAGGGGCGCGCGACGGAGACCGCCCGCTCTGGTCTGAGCGGAAAGGAGAGTCGCCGCCGCCAGGGTGGCGACGACGTTCAGCGCCGTCAGCGCCGGGGAGGCTCGGACTGCTACCAGTGCCGAACAGATGAAGGCGAGCGCGGCGAACGGGAGGGCGTCCGCGGGGAAGCGCACTCTCATGCGGCGCGAAAGCACGAGATAGACCACAAGTGCGCCCCACGCCCATAGGGCGAACCCGATGCCCAGTCTCCCGCCTCGCAGGAGGAAGTCACCCGCCACGCCCAGGACAAGCGCGGAGCCAAGAATGGCCGGGGAGCGTGCGTCCATCGGTCGCATGTAGTCTCCGATCGCGATAAGCACAAAGGACTTTGCGCAACAAACCTACCAAGCCGGAGCCTCGGCGTCAAGGGAAGAGCATCCTTCGACTGCGCGGATCGACCTCGAACGCGGTGAGGAGCTATGGACGGCCAAGGGATCGATGGTGGCCCACAGCGCCGCGGTCCGCTGGGACCTTCGAATCCCAGGAGGACTGGATGGGGCGGTACGCCGCTCTCTTTCGGGGGAAGGCGTCAGCCTGGCCGTCGTCACGGCGGACGCTCCCGATCAGCATTGCGTCCTCTCCGCGAATCAGCCGGGGCACATCGCGACGTGGGATCTTGCCCGCGGACCGGTGGTCACCACGAGGGGAGCTTTCGTTGCCGCCTGGGGCGAGGGTATCGACATCGACGTGAACGTGGCCCGTCGCGCCGGCGCCGCCTTCTTCGGCGGCGCGGGACTCTTCCTCCAGCAGATCTCGGGCAGACAGGGGGTGGTGCTCATCCACGGGAGTGGTGACTTCGACGAGCGGGAACTGGCGCCGGGCGAACAGCTGGTGGTGAGCACTGGGAACCTCGCCGCCTTCGCCAAGGAAGTGGACTACGACATCGTGGGCGTGCGCGGTGCACGCCGGGTACTCTTCGGCCGGGAGGGCTTGTTCATGACCCGGCTCACCGGTCCGGGCTGGGTGCTGCTTCAGACACTCAAGCGTCGGAGGGGTTCGGGGGAATCGGGCTAGGAGCTGAACGGCACCACGAGGCAGTCAGGCTGCGCCTTCCGCAGGCTCGTCTGGGCCACCTCCACCGTGAGACGGCTTCGCCTCCGAGGGGACGCGGTGCGGGGGGAGCTCGCGGGATGTCCGAGCCTGTTCCCTGAGTGGCTGGGGTGGAAACCACGTGGTGCCGCGAATCTCAGGCGCGCTCGCCGAACGTTCAGGTGCGAGGCTCCAGGCTCAACGCCAGAGATCGCCGATTGGCACCGCGGTGACTCCGGGCGCCAGAGAGAGACGGATGTCGCCTTGGTGCACCACGTATCCGGGGCCCACGAGGTCGCCGAGCGCCGCTCGTAGTGACGTGATCCCTTCCGCCATCTGGGTTCGTGGCGTGCTGGAGAGCTTCATCTCTATTGGGATGAGAGCTTCGCCGGCGTCGATGACGAGATCGACCTCGCTCCCCGTCGACGTGCGCCAGAAGTAGAGCCTCGGTTCCTCGCCCCGGTGTACCAGGGTACGCAGCACCTCCACCACCACGGCAGTCTCGAAGAGGGCGCCGGCCATCGGCCCTGCCGCTGCGTGTTCGGGATCGCGCAGCCCAACCAAATGGCAGAGTGTCCCCGTGTCGGCGAAGTAGACCTTCGGCGTCTTGACCAAGCGCTTGCCTGTGTTCGCGTGATAGGGACGGAGCACGAAGACCTGGTACGTGGCTTCCAGTACCGAAAGCCACGACTTCACCGTATTCAAAGCTACTCCGAGGTCGCGAGACAGGTCGGCGAGGTTGAGCAGCTGCCCGCTGCGGGCGGCAAGTGCTCGGATGAAGCTCTGAAAGACCGCGAGATCACCCACCTGCCTGATCGAGCGCACGTCGCGCTCGAGGTAAGTCTGGATGTAGCTCGAGTGCCAGAGGTTGAGATCGCGCTGAGGTTCCGTCACGAGTTCGGGGTATCCTCCCCGCAGGATGTCGAGCCACAGGCCTCCGCGCCGCGCTGGAGATGTGGTCCTCGACGAGGCTTCCCACGGCAACGACGCGTCCGGTCGTCGCTCGGCCTCCCGGTTGGAGAGCGGAAGCAGCCGCAAAACGGCGGCGCGCCCGGCGAGTGACTCGGTGACGCGCTCGGCTACGAGCAGGTTCTGCGACCCGGTCAGAACGAACCGTCCGCGGTCCATCCTCCGTTGGTCGATGCGCTCCTTGATGTAGGGGAGGAGATCGGGGGCGTACTGCACCTCGTCGAGGATGACGGGAGCAGGGTGCAGATCGAGGAAGCCCCGCGGATCGGCCGCCGCCGCCGAACGCACGTCGGGAGGCTCGAGGGATACGTACCCGTGCGTCTGCCCAAAGCAATGCATGAGCAGGGTCGTTTTGCCGGACTGACGAGGGCCGGTGAGTACCACGGCGGGGAACTCCGCGGCGGCCCTCAGCAGTACGGGTTCAAGCGAGCGGACGATGTAGCTCATGGTGATCTCCGGTGGATCCTCGTGGACCGCCGTGTGTAAGGGCGTGTTCTGCAATTATGCATTACGAATGCAGAATTGCAAGCGTCGGCTCGTCGGACGCATCCTGCGTGAACGGATAACGAGTGGCCCAGCCTGCCGCGGCCGGGTATCCCGTCTTCCGTCCGACCCCGGTGGTAGAATCTGACTCCCCATGAGCACCAGCGACCTCGTCATCGTCGGCGCGCGGGAACACAACCTGAAGGACATCTCCCTCCGGCTGCCCCGCGACCGCTTCATCGTCATCACCGGCCTCTCCGGGTCCGGGAAGTCGAGCCTCGCCTTCGATACCATCTACGCCGAAGGTCAGCGTCGCTATGTGGAGAGCCTCTCCTCGTACGCCCGCCAGTTCCTGGGGCAGATGGACAAGCCCGACGTCGACTCCATCGAGGGCCTCTCCCCGGCAATCTCCATCGACCAGAAGACCACCTCGCGGAATCCGCGCTCCACCGTGGGTACCGTCACCGAGGTCTACGACTACCTACGCCTGCTGTACGCGCGCATCGGCCAGCCGCATTGCTGGATCTGTGGGCGCCTGATCGAGGGTCAGAGCCGAGAGCAGATCGTCGAGCAGATCCTGAGCCTGCCCGCGGGCGCCAAGTTCGTGCTCCGCGCCCCCGTGGTGCGGGGGCAGAAGGGGTGGCACAAGGAGGTCTTCGAGCGCATCCGCCAAGAGGGTTTCGCGCGCATCGAGATCGACGGCACGCAGTTCGTCATGGATGAGCCTCTGCCTGAACTCGACAAGAACGTTCGCCACGACATAAGCATCGTGGTCGACCGGCTGGTGATGAAGGAGGGTGTTCGGCGTCGACTCTCCGAATCGGTCGAGACCGCCCTGAGCGAAGCCGGCGGGCTCCTCGAGGTCGATGTGTTCAACGGGTTCCCGTCGGACCGCCACGACGATGGCCGTCACGAAGAAGGTCACGGCGATGGGGGCTCTTCGGCGCCGGCATCAGACGGTCGTTCCTCCACGCTCCTCTTCTCCGAGAACCTGGCCTGCCCCGAGCACGGGGTCTCTCTGCCCGAGATCGAGCCGCGCATCTTCTCGTTCAACTCGCCCCACGGCGCCTGCGACTCATGCGGCGGCCTCGGCGCCCGGCGGGAGATCGACCCCGGACTGCTCATCGGCAACCCCACGCTCTCAATCGCCGAAGGGGTCGTGCTGCCCTGGAGTGGCACCTCTTCCGAGTTCTATGAACAGATCATGCAGGCGATCGTCGACAAGTACGAAGCGTCGCTCGACACGGCCTGGGAGGACCTGTCGCAGAAGGTGCGCGACGTCGTGCTCTACGGCACGGGCGACGACAAGCTGTACATCTCGTTCAAGAACCGCCGGGGCATCCACCGCAGCTACATGACCCGCTTCGAGGGCCTGGTGCGCAATCTCGAGCGCCGGTACCGCGAGACAGACTCCGAGTACATGCGCGGGCGCATCGAGGAGTACATGGCCGAGGTGCCGTGCGCGGCGTGCAAGGGGGCGCGGCTCAAGCCCCAGAGTCTGGCTGTGACGGTGGGGGAGAAAAGCATCCACGATCTCAGCCTGCTGCCGGTCACCGGGGTCGTGAGTTTCCTCCGAGATCTCGAACTCACCGAGCGCGAGCAACTCATCGGGGGTCGTATCCTCAAGGAGATCCGAGAGCGGCTTTCGTTCCTCGAGTCCGTGGGGGTGGGGTACCTCAACCTGCACCGCAACGCGGGCACCCTCTCCGGCGGCGAAGCCCAGCGCATCCGTCTGGCCACTCAGATCGGTTCGAGCCTGGTTGGCGTGCTCTACATCCTCGACGAACCCTCCATCGGCCTTCACCAGCGCGACAATCGGCGTCTCATCGAGACCCTGCTGCGGCTGCGCGACCTCGGCAACACGGTGATCGTGGTGGAACACGACGAAGAGACCATGCAGACTGCCGACCACATCGTCGACATGGGGCCGGGAGCGGGAGAGCACGGGGGAGAGGTGGTGGCGAGCGGTACTCTGGCCGACGTGCTGGCCGAGCCCCGCTCCGTCACCGGCCGCTTCCTGTCGGGCGAACGTTCCATAGCCGTGCCGGCCACTCGGCGAGAAGGCCGCGGCGAGATCATGGTGCGTGGGGCGCGACAACACAACCTGCGCGGCATCGACGTGCGTATCCCCACAGGCATGTTCGTGTGTGTCACCGGGGTGTCGGGTTCGGGCAAGTCGACTCTGGTGAACGACATCGTGTACCGCAGCCTGTCGAACCTTGTGAACCGGGTGGCGGTGCGTCCCGGCGACCACGACCGCATCGAGGGCATCCAGCAGCTGGACAAGGTCATCGATATCGATCAGTCGCCCATCGGGCGGACGCCGCGCTCGAATCCGGCCACCTACACGGGTGTCTTCGACCATATCCGCGAACTCTTCACGCAGACGAAGGAGTCGAAGGTGCGCGGCTACAAGCCGGGGCGCTTCAGCTTCAACGTCAAGGGCGGGCGTTGCGAGTCGTGCCGGGGGGACGGCACCCTGAAGATCGAGATGCACTTCCTGCCCGACATCTACGTGCCCTGCGAGGTGTGCCACGGCCGCCGCTACAACCAGGAGACCCTGGAGGTGCGCTTCAAGGGCAAGAACATCGCCGAGGTGCTGGCTATGAGCGTCGAAGAAGCGCTCCCGTTCTTCGAGAACCAGCCGAAGATCAAGCGCCGTCTACAGACCCTGCACGACGTGGGCCTCGACTACATCAAACTGGGCCAGCCTTCCACCACCCTCTCGGGGGGCGAGGCTCAACGCGTGAAACTGGCCACCGAGCTGTCGAAGGTGGCCACCGGGAACACTCTCTACATCTTGGACGAGCCCACTACCGGTCTGCACTTCGCCGATGTGGAGAAGCTGTTGGTGGTGCTCCAACGTCTGGTGGATGCGGGCAACACGGTGCTGGTGATCGAGCACAATCTCGACGTGATCAAGTGCGCCGATTGGATCATCGACTTGGGCCCCGAGGGCGGCGATGCCGGCGGCCTCTTGATCGCCGAGGGCACGCCGGAGCATGTGGCGCGGGTGCCAACGAGTCACACCGGCGTGTACCTTCGGCGAGTCCTCGCGGGGCGTGGCGCGGTAATGGCCGACTTGTAGCCCATGCTACGACAGAGCGACGTCATAGCGACTAGGATGGTGGTGAAGCGGTCCGCCGGCTTCCCGCTCCGGGCCGTCAACCATCACCGAGTGGAGGCACACAATGGACATCAAGCAAGAGCTCACGAACCAGATCGTAGGCGCGCTCGCGGGGGCGGACTTCCCACTCGCGACGCCGGAGGCCCTGCTCGGAGCCTTCCCTCAGGGCGCGGACACTACGTGCTCCGCGGGCGAATGGGAACGGAGGGCGTGGGGTAGATTCCCGAGACACGGGCTGCGCACCGACGGCCCGGAGACTCAGGAGAGACTCACGAGGAGGAGACGGCATGGCCATGGCGGAACGCAAGGCGAACGTAGTGTGGGAAGGCGATCTCGCACACGGCGCGGGAAGCGTAGCGGTGGCGAGCGGCGCTCTGGCCGAGTTCCCGGTCACCTGGGCGTCACGTACGGTGCGGTCTGAGGGCAAGACCAGCCCCGAGGAGCTTATCGCAGCGGCGCACGCATCCTGCTACTCGATGGGTCTCGCTCACGGGTTGGCTGAGGCCGGCACTCCACCGGAGAGGCTCGAAGTGAGCGCGGTCGCGACCCTCGACGCCACCGATGCGGGCCTCCGCATCACCACCATGACCCTGGAGGTGCGCGGAAGGGTTTCGGGACTCGACGCAGCGGGCTTCCGAGAGGCCGCCGAAGGCGCGAGGACGGGCTGCCCTGTGTCCAACGCACTTACGGGCGTGAACATCGTTCTGGCGGCAGCGCTCCTCGAAGAGTGAGACGGCGTGGTTCGCGCGCCTCGACTGGATAGCGCCGTTGCCCTGCCTGGATAGCGCCGTTGCCCTGCCTGGATAGCGCCGTTGCCCCGCCCTGACGGGCATTCCAGCGGCGGCACGCCCGCAATCAGGCCGGCCGGCGCCGGTTCGCAGCCGGCGGAGCGGCCGTTGTCAGGCTTCGAACAAGTGGAGGATGGTGATGGCCTCGCCGGGAGTCACCACCACGATCTCGGAGTCCCATGGGCCCGCGAAAAGGCGTTCGAGGAGCACGATTGAGCCGGGGGTCTCGGTGTGTTCCAGGTCGAGGTCGCGGGCGAAAGCGTGACTCTCGGGAAGCGTGGCGGCAACGTCGTAGGCGCCGGTGTCGATCAGCGTCACCCGTTCGTAGGCTGCCAGAGTGGTCTTGCGCAACTGCCGGGCCTTCTCGGCGCCGAAGCGCTCCGTCCACATCTCGAGTGACTCCTGCACCGGATTGTCGTGGCAGAGCCAGCCCTTGGTGAGGTAGAAGGCGTGGGCGTCGCGCACGATCTCCTCTCGGGTACACCCGTGATTGAGGAAGAGGGAGATACAGTCGTCCACCCGGGGGAACACGAGCCGGTGATGCCTGGAGACGAGGCCCTGCAGGCCGTTGCCGCAGTAGCCCAGGGCGAGGAGGATGTCGCGACCCGGCTCGGCTGAGGATGCGGCGCCCGGCGGGGGGACGATCACGGTCTCGCCGCGTGTGGCGGCCGGACCCATCCCGGGGCGCACCGAGGGTAGCTCGGCGGGAGTCCCCGTTTCGGCCGCCTCGTCCAGGCGATCGACGAGCAACTGGATATGGTCTCGCAGCTTCTCGGGACGCTCGTGAAGGCCGCTCTCGATCCACACCAGGGATCCAGCGGCGGATGCGTCGCGGCCGTCGCGCGCAGCTGCCAGCTCGAGGGCAGACCCGACCTCATCCTCGATCATCTCGCAGGCGAGTATCACGGCGCCCGGGCCGGGGCCGGGTGCGAAGGGGGGCGCGAGTTCGCCGGGTGGGTCTGAAATGCGTGAGGGGGCGTCTTCCACGTCACCGATGCTAGCACGGGAGCACGGGTCGCGCCTCCACCACATCGGGTGACCGCCCGCCTCGACCGCTCGGCGACGTTGTCGATCAGACCCGCACGGCCGGGTGAGCAATGCTGCGGTCGCTACGGAGAGTCCCGAGCGCCGTGCTCTTTCGGCGCCTCCCCTAGTGGGCCGGGGGGGTACGAGCATCGAGCGTCTCTCGCACGCAACGGGCTAGATCCAGCGGAGAGAACGGTTTCCGCAGCAGCGGGCCGTTCGATCCTTCCGCAGACTTGGGCATCGCCTCGTCGTCGGCGTACCCGGTCGCGAACACCACCGGTAAGGCCGGGCGGCTCTTCCGCATGCTCTCCGCGAGTTCGCGGCCGTTCATGACGGGCATCATCAGATCGGTGACGAGCAAATCTATCTCGATCGCCAGTTCGGAGGCAAGCGATAAGGCCTCGAACCCGTTGGCGCCCGCTACCACCGTGTAACCGAGTCTCTCGAGCACTCTGGTCATGAGCGCCCGTACGGTGGGCTCGTCTTCCGCGAGAAGGATGGTCTCGGAACCCGCGTAGTCATCGATCGGTCGATTCGGATCGGAAGGCGACGCGGTCGGGGTCCGGCGTGCGGCGGCGGGGAGGAGGATACGGAAGAGCGCTCCGTCGCCGGGCTGGTTCTCAAGGCGGACGCCTCCTCCGCTCTGCACCACGATGCCGTGCACCGTCGAGAGCCCGAGCCCTGTGCCCCCGCCCCGGGGCTTGGTCGTGAAGAACGGCTCGAAGACTCTCGATTCGAATTCGGTCAGCACACCCAGGCCGGTGTCTCGGAAGGAGAGTTCGGCGTAGTCGCCCGGCGGGAGACTTCCGTCGCCAAAGACCTCAGCGGCCTCCAAGCGGCGGGGTCCAACCTCGATGGCGAGGGCTCCTCCGGCGGACATGGCATCGCGCGCGTTTGCCACCAGGTTCAAGACGACCTGCTCGATCTGAGCCCGATCTGCTTCGATGCTGGGAGTGTCAGCCGAGAGGCGAGTGGTCAGCCGAATCTGGGTTCCGACCACACGTTCCAGCATGCCGTGCATGCCTTCAAGCATCCCGACGAGATCGATGGTCTGCGGAGTCCTTGGCTCCTTCCTGCCGAAGGCGAGGAGTTGACGAGTGAGGGAAGCCCCCTGCTCGGCGGCTCGGAGGATGTGCTGCAGTTCGACCCGGCCGCGCTCCCCGATCGGAGCCGAGTCGAGCAGGATGCCCGTGTAGCCCGCGATCGTGGTGAGGAGGTTGTTGAAGTCGTGGGCGACGCCGCCCGCAAGCCGTCCGATCGCTTCCATCCTCTGCGCGTGGAGCGCCTGCTCCTCGTGCTTCCGCAAAGCCTCTTCGGCCTGTTTCCGCCGAGTCATGTCCATGATCGATACCAGGACCCGGGACATGGTGGCCTCGTGGCCCGGAGCCACGAATGCCCGCACGACCACGTCGAGGGGCTCTCCGGTGAGGGTGCGGTTCTTGACTTCCCGCTCGAAGAAGGTGTCTCCCTCGTACAGTGAAAGCGCCGACTCCGCGAATTCCAGATAGTACGCCGGATCGACCACTTCCCCCATACGGGTGGCGAATTCCGTGACATCTCGTGCCTTGTACATCCGGAGGGTGGCGTCGTTCACGTCCACGACCTTGGCCAAGGTAAGGCATTGGATCAGGGCCGACGGGTGTTCGCCGAAGTGCGCCCTGAGATCGGAGACGCCAGACTCCACCAGGGAATCGAGATACTTCTTGACTTCTGAGAAGTCCTCCTCCCACAGTGAGACCGGGGAATGGTTGAAGAGTGAGCGATAGTGTTCCCTGCTCGCCCTGAGTCGCAGGTCGGCTGCGATCCGATCGCCTGTCTCGGTGAGGAACGCTACGGTCCCCGGGCCCCCGCGCAAGTCTAGGCGGGTCGCCTCGACGTGGTAGGGGAGCAGCGTTCCGTCCTTCCGAATGCCCTCCACCTCGTAGGAGTCGGATGAACGTGCGCCACTCTCCCTGCTGCTCGCACGTTCCCTAACCTCGTCTCGGTACTCGGGTGCCACCAGGTCGAGGAACGAACGGCCGAGGAGTTCGGTGGGAGAGTCGTATCCGAAGAGCGATGCATACTTCTGGTTCGCCCAGAGCAGCACTGTCGCGCGCGCGATTGAGATACCGATGGGCGCATCACGCAATACCTCAACGAGGGCACAATCGGTGATCGTATCGGAGTCAGGATCCATGTCCCTGTCGCTGGGAACCACATGCACCTCGTGACCGGGGGGTCGGAGAAGAGCCTACCACGACGTGTCGCACGTGAGGATTGTAGCTGGTTTGCTCTCCGGAGTTCTGTCGCCTCGATCCACGGGGGCCCCGGCGGAGTCGTTGCACGGGGGGCCGGTTGGCGCCGCCGGCGCCGCCATGACCGATTCTGCCGCGGATGATGTGACCGACGGTGCCGAGCACGGGGTGCTACAGTTGCCCCACAGTGACCAGCGACCGCGAAGCATCAGATCCTCAAACGCGAAAGGCCGACCCGGCTCAGGCTTCCCCCTTCCCTACCGCGAAGGCGCGTGAGCAGGCCTATCTCATCGCTGTGGACACGGGAAAAGATACCTCCTGGACCGCGGAGGAGTCGCTTCGGGAACTCGCCGCTCTCGTCGAGACGGCAGGCGGGGAAGTGGTGGGTTCGGTAGTCCAGAACCGCCAAACCCCGCATCCCGTCTGGTACTTGGGCCCGGGCAAGGCCAAGGAGTTGAAGGAGGCGAAAGCCGCCCACGACTTCAACCTTCTTGTATCCGACGACGAACTCTCACCCAAGCAGCAGCGCTCGCTGGAGAAACTCCTCGATGTCAAGGTGCTGGACAGGTCGGGGGTGATCCTCGACATCTTCGCCCAGCGCGCCCGCACTCACGAGGGTCGCCTCCAGGTCGAGTTGGCCCGCCTCGAGTACCAGCTGCCTCGACTCACGCGCATGTGGACGCACCTCTCCCGCATGGGTGGCGGCATTGGCACGCGCCGCGGACCGGGGGAGACCCAGCTTGAGACCGACCGCCGCGTGATCAGGGAGCGCATCAAGAAGATGAAGGAGCAGGTTGCCGGAATCAGCCTGCAAAGAAGCACGGCCTCGCGCGAACGCGCCCGCCGGGTGTTGCCCACGGTCGCGATCGTCGGCTACACCAACGCGGGGAAATCGACCCTGCTGAACTCCCTGGTGGGGAGCGAGGTGGCCGCGGCGGCGGATAAGCTGTTCGCCACGCTCGACCCAACCAGCCGCCGGGTGGAGTTAGGTGAGGGGCAGGTGGTGGTGGCCTCCGATACCGTCGGGTTCATCCACAAGCTGCCTCATCAGCTCGTGAATGCGTTTCGTGCGACCCTCGAGGAGGTGGTGCGCGCCGACGTGCTCATCGAGGTGGTCGACGCCGCCGACGCCCACTTCCGCGACCACCGGCGCGCCGTGCAAGAGGTCCTGGACGAACTCGGGGCGGGCCACAAGCCTCGCCTTGTCGCCTACAACAAGGTCGACGCTGTAAAGACCGTAGATGGGGCCGCCTTCAACGCTCCGCGAGGCGACCCGCAGGCAGTCGCGGTCTCGGCGCTCACGGGCGCAGGACTCGACCAGTTGCGTAGCGCACTCGCTTCGGTGCTGGCCGAGCTGTGGGTCGAGGTCGATCTGCGTCTGCCCTACACTGAAGGCGCGCTCCTGGCGCGGGTGCGTGAGCGCGGCGTGGTGCACTTCGAGTACGGCGACGCCGATGTGCGAGTGCACGGTCGGGTCGCGCCTACGATAGCCGGGGAACTCGCCGAGTCCGCCCGCGCGTGGCGCCGGGCTCAGAAGGAAGCAGCCCTGCACCACTGAGGGCCGCCGCCCCGCACGACTGACGGACTCCGGGCTGGATGACGGGGGGCCGTTCCCACGTCGTGCGGACCGTCCGACCGGCCCCTGCAACCGCATACACGGCAGGCTGTTGACGGGCGTATCCGAGCTTACTATGCTCCTCCAACCAGCATCCTCGTCGGGGACGCCGGCCTCAGCGTGGGGCCTTGGCCGGTGCTCCGCCGCTCCGGGGGACGATGCGATCCGCACAAGGGGGCCTGCACATGAGCGCGAACTACGCCGAGGTATTCAGCCGTTCTCTGGAAGACCCCGAGGGGTTCTGGGCGGAGGCTGCCGAGGCCATCCATTGGGACAAGAAGTGGGACGCGGTGCTCGACGACAGCGCCGCCCCCATCTATCGCTGGTTCCGCGGCGGCCGCCTCAACACCTGCTACAACGCCCTCGACCGCCATGTTGATGCGGGCCGCGGAGAGCAGGCGGCTCTCATATACGACAGCCCGGTCACCGGCACAACGCGCACCTACACCTATGCGGAACTCACCGATGAGGTCGCGCGTTGTGCCGGCGCCTTGCAGACCCTGGGTGTGGGCAAAGGCGACACCGTGGTCATCTACATGCCCATGGTGCCGGAGGGCGTGGTGGCCATGCTGGCCTGCGCGCGCATCGGCGCCGTGCACTCCGTGGTCTTCGGCGGCTTCGCACCGCAGGAGCTGGCTGTGCGCATCGACGACGCCAAGCCCAAGGTGATCGTATCGGCCTCGTGCGGCATCGAGGTGGCGCGGGTGATCGAGTACAAGCCTCTGCTCGACAAAGCGATCGAGCTCGCGGAGAGCAAGCCGGAGAGCTGCGTGATCCTGCAGCGTCCCATGGCCACGGCTTCCATGATCGATGGACGCGACCATGATTGGGCCGACGTGATGTCCCAAGCCGCCCCGGCCGGCTGCGTGAGCGTCGAGGCCACCGACCCTCTCTACATCCTCTACACGTCGGGCACCACGGGCAAGCCCAAAGGGGTCGTGCGCGACAACGGCGGCCATGCGGTAGCCCTCCGCTGGTCGATGGAGTACGTCTACGACGTGCAGCCGGGTGACGTCTATTGGGCGGCTTCGGACGTCGGATGGGTCGTGGGGCACAGCTACATCGTCTACGCGCCCCTGTTCGCCGGCTGCACCACCATCCTCTACGAAGGTAAACCGGTGGGCACTCCGGACCCCGGGGCGTTCTGGCGCGTGATCCAAGATCACAAGGTCAAGGTGCTCTTCACTGCCCCCACCGCCTTCCGAGCGATCAAGAAGGAAGACCCCAGCGGGGAGTTCCTCAAGAAGTACGACATCTCGCACTTCACCTACCTCTTCCTGGCGGGGGAGAGGCTCGACCCGGATACGTATCACTGGGCGTCCGACCTGCTGGGCGTCCCCGTGATCGATCACTGGTGGCAGACCGAGACGGGTTGGCCGATCGCCGCGAACTGCATGGGAATCAAGCCCTTCCCGATCAAGGCCGGGTCGCCCACCAAGCCGGTGCCCGGGTACGACGTGCAGGTGCTCGACGCCGAGGCCCGGTCGGTGCCGGCGGGTATCGAGGGCATCGTGACGATGAAGCTGCCCATGCCCCCCGGATGCCTGCCCACCCTCTGGGAGGACGACGAGCGCTTCATCGAATCGTACGTGAGCGCCTATCCGGGCTACTACTTCACCGGTGACGGAGGCTACTTTGACGAAGACGGGTACCTCTACATCATGGGTCGCGTCGACGATGTGATCAACGTCGCCGGGCACAGGCTCTCCACGGGGCGTATGGAGGAGGTGATCGCCACTCATCCCGACGTGGCTGAGTGCGCGGTCCTCGGCGTGGGCGACGAGCTCAAAGGACAGGTGCCGCTCGGCTTGTGCGTGTTGAAGGCGGGGGTCGATCGAGACGACACCGAGATCGCCAAGGAGGTCGTGCAGATGGTGCGCGACCAGGTGGGCGCCGTGGCGTCCTTCAAGGTGGCGACCGTCGTGCTGAGACTCCCCAAGACACGTTCGGGCAAGATCCTGCGGGGCACCATGCGCAAGATCGCCGACGGCGAGAAGTTCACGGTGCCCTCCACCATCGACGATCCGGTGATCCTCGACGAGGTCGCCGAGCGGCTTCGTAGGGTGGGGTACGCCAAAGAGTAGTGAGCCTTCCGGGTGCCTCCGTGCTCCCCCGGGAGCCGCCGTCCATGGAGCTACCGGTACACCGGCGCGATACAATCGACCGGCCGTCCTTCGGAGCGGCCGGTGTCGTTATCGGAGATGGAGGAGAGCGTCATGACGAGCCCTGACATCGGTGTGGGCCCCGTGGCGGTGGTGGGAGCGGGCCTGACCGGCGCGAGTTGGGCAGCCCTCTTCGCTGCCCACGGGCGGGAGGTGCGCCTCTACGGCCGTGACGGCGACGCGGCTCGCGCGGCCCTGCCCCGGGTGCGAGAAGCCGTCGAGTTCCTCGTTTCGCACGACTTGGCGCCGCCCCAACCGGCGCAGCGGGGATTGCGGGCGTTGCGGGTCGAGTCAGACATAGCCTCCGCCGTGGCGGGAGTGGTGCTCGTGCAGGAGTCGGTCGCCGAGGACCTCGCCGTGAAGCGGGCTGTGTTCGCCGAAGCCGATGCGGCGGCGCCGCCGGACGCGATCCTGGCCACGAGCTCGAGCGGCCTCTCGATCAGCAGGATCCAGGAGGGCCTCCCCGGAGCGGCCCGCTGCGTGGCCGCCCATCCGTACAACCCGCCTCACCTGATACCTCTCGTCGAGATCGCGCCCGGAATGGACACCTCGCCGGAGGCCGTGGAGACGGCGCGGATCATCTACGAGTCGGTGGGCAAGGACCCTGTCGTGCTCGCCCGCGACCTCCCCGGCTACCTCTCCAACCGCATGTCGGCGGCATTGTGGAGGGAGGCGGTGGAGCTCGTGCGCTCCGGCGTGGCCTCGGTGGCCGACGTCGACCGCGCCATCGCCAGCGGGCCGGGACTGCGCTGGGCGGCCATGGGACCGCACACGCTGTACCATCTCGGCGGCGGCGCCGGAGGTATGCGCGGTCACATCGAGCATCTGGGGCACGTGAAGGAAGGCATGCTGCGCGACATCGCCACCTGGACCGAGTTCCCCGCCGACACGACCGACATCTTGGAGGCCGGTCTGGTCGACGCGCTGGCCGGGCGGTCGGCGGCGTCGCTCGAACGAGAGCGCGACGAGGCGTTGGCCGGGTTCCTGAAAGCGCGCGCGGCAGCAGCGTCAAGCGGGAGTCAGACGCCCGCCGCGAACGGGGCGCCGACCGGCGGCGTCGAGCAGGGGGCGGCACTCGCGACGGGGGGAGTGACCCAGGCACCGCCTGTTCCGATCGTGGTGCAGTCCGCCGCCGGAGTAGCCGTGCAGGCGGCGCCGGGCGTCACACGCACCACTCTCGCTGCCGGGTCGCGCACGACCCTCGTGCGCTTCGAACTCGAGCCCGGTGCGGATATCCCGCTTCACGCGCATCCCCACGAGCAGACCGGCCATCTCGTCTCCGGTGACGCGGAGCTCGTGGGGGTCGACGGGTCGTGGTCGGTGCGCCCAGGGGACAGCTGGTCGATACCGGGAGACGCTCCGCACGGCGCGCGGAGCGTGGGAGGGGCCGTGATCGTGGAGGCGTTCAGCCCACCGCGTGACGACTATCTCCCGGCGCCGCCGTCCGTACCGCCGACCGGCCAGCCATCCGCGCCGCCATCCGAGCCGGCTGGGTGACCGCAGCCGCTCGACCCGTCGTGGACGACGTCGGGTCAGGCGTCGGGTCAGCGTCGGGTCAGCGGCCGGGAGGCGCTACAGGTGCTCGTGCGCGCTGAGTATGGCCTGAGCGAGGAGCTCGGCTCCCAGGTCGAGATCGGCGAGTGAGAGTACCTCGATGGGCGAGTGAATGTAACGGGTCGCCACGCTGACCACGCCGGAAGGCACGCCGGTCTTGGTGAGATGTATCGCGGTGGCGTCGGTCGTCCCGCCGCTTCCCACGTCCAGCTGATACGGGATCGAGGCTGCGTCGGCGGACCGTTTGAGCCAGTCGACGATGGTCCGCGGCACAAGGACGCCGCGGCCGTCGGCGTCGGCGATCGTGAACACCGGACCCTTGCCTATCTCGACATGTCGTTCGTCCTTGGTGACCCCCGGGTGATCGCCGGGGATGGTCACCTCCGAGATGAGGGCCGCGTCGAGATCGAGTCCGTAGGCGCTCGTGCGGGCGCCCTTCAAGCCCACTTCCTCCTGCACGGTACCTACCGCGTGCACGGTGGCCTTGACGTCCTTGTCCTTAAGCCGCTGCATGGCCGAGATCATCATGACCACCCCGGCCCGGTCGTCGAAACTCTTCCCCGTGACCAGCCCGTTGGCGAGTGAGACCATCGAGCGGTCCACCGTTACGGGCGCGCCGATCTCCACCCCGAGGGCGCGGGCGTCGTCCGCGCTGGTGGCGCCCACGTCTATGAACATGTCCTTGATCTTGACGACCTTCTTCCTGTCTTCGGCGTCCATGATGTGCGGAGGCTTCGAGCCGACGACCCCGGGGATGCGACCGTTGGGCGTGTGCACCATCACGCGCAGGCCGAGGACCATCTGATCGAACCAGCCGCCCAGGGGCACGAAGCGTAGGAAGCCCTGTTCGTCGATGTACTTCACCATGAAGCCGATCTCGTCCATGTGCGCGGCGATCATCACCGTCGGCCCCTCACCCTTCCTCGTGCCGATGACGTTGCCCATGAGGTCTACCGAGACTTCGTCCACGAACGGCCGCAGTTCCTCGGCGACGAGCGCCGAGACCTCGCTCTCGTAACCCGAGACGCCGTGGGCGTCGGCGAGCAGGGTGAGTAGTCGGCGGAGCTCTTCCATCGGGTTCTCCCTTCGATGCAGACCCGGGGTCCCAGGTCGTGCGCTACGTGTGTTCGGCGGTACGGCTGTCGAGTGAGTGTACCGTGTGACGCCCTGGAACGAACCTCGGCCTCCCCTTCACAGGTTCGGTGCGCGCCGCTTCACGGACGGAGCCGCGGGCTCGCTCACGGGCTACGCCGCGCCGCGCGCCTGCTCACGGACGACGCGGCGCGCCTGTCCCTGGGCGCTCGGAGATGGTGTGCGTGGTATCCTGCATCCCCTGGTTCGGGTGGTCCCGGCCGTGCGGCCGGAGCGGTGTGGCGAAGGGAGGAAGTACGTGGCTGGACTTCTCGAGGGCCGTCGTGGCCTCATCATGGGTATCGCGAACGAGCGCAGCATCGCGTGGGGCATCGCGAAGTCGGCACAGCGCGAAGGAGCCGAACTCGCGCTCACCTTCGCGGGGGAGATGCTGGAGAAGCGTGTGCGACCCCTGGCGGCCGAGCTCGGCTCCGAGATCGTCCTGCCCTGCGACGTGCAGGTGGACTCGGACATCGAGGCGGCGTTCGACTCGCTGGGAGAGCACTGGGATTCCTTCGACTTCCTGGTGCACTCCATCGCGTTCGCAAACCGTGACGATCTGAAGGGTCGATTCGTCGACACGACCCGTGATGGGTTCGCCCTTGCTCTCGACGTGTCGGTGTATTCGTTGATAGCCACGGTGCGGGCCGCGCTGCCCCTGCTCCGACCCGGGGGGAACATCCTCACGATGACCTACCTGGGGGGCGAGCGCACGATCCCCCACTACAACGTCATGGGTGTGGCCAAGGCCGCGCTCGAATCCGCCGTGCGGTATCTGGCCGCCGACCTCGGCCCGAGCGGAGTGCGGATCAACGCCATCTCCGCCGGCCCCGTGCGCACTCTGGCAGCCGCAGGCATAGGTGACTTTCGCAAGATCCTCGACTGGTACGAGCAGAATGCTCCCCTGCGACGGGCGACCACCCAGGACGAGGTGGGAGACGCCGCCCTCATGCTCCTCTCCGACTGGGGTCGGTCGATCACCGGCGAGATCGTGCACGTGGACGGGGGCTACCACTCGGTGGCCGTGCCGCCCGCCGCCGAGGACGTGGAGTAGGAGTCTAACGAGTTGGCGGGGACGTCGGTTCCCGTCGAGCCGGTGGGAAGGTGATGGACGTCGCCGAGCTCGAGCGTCAGATAAGAGAAGCGCCCGACCTTCCGGGCGTCTATCTCTTCCGCGACACCACAGGGGACGTGCTCTACGTGGGCAAGGCTTTGTCCCTGCGCAAGCGCCTCCTGAGCTACCTTCCCGCCGTCATAGGTCACGAGGGATCACGCGTGCCTGTGAAGGTGTCGGAGATGGCGCAGCGCGCGGAGTCCGTGGAGTGGATCGTCACTTCCAATGAGGTGGAGGCCCTGCTCCTCGAGCACAACCTGATCAAGAGACACCGCCCGGGCTTCAACATCGCGCTGCGCGACGACAAGTCATATCCGTACATCGTGATCACGATGGAGGAAGAGTTCCCCCGCGTGATGTTCACCCGCCAACCTCACCGTCGCGGCAACCTCTATTTCGGGCCGTACGGCAGTGCCGCGAAGGTGCGTGAGACCCTCGACACTCTTGGTCGCGTCTTCCCCTACCGTAAGTGCCGCGGCCCGAAGCCCGGCCGACGCAACGGTTCACCGTGCCTGCAGTTCCACATCAAGCGCTGCGGCGCGCCCTGCGTGGGAGGCGCCACCCCCGAGGAGTACCGAGCGATGCTGCAGGGGGTCGCCGATGTCCTGGCGGGTCGCCACGCGAAGGTGCTCTCCAGCATGGAGATCACGATGAAGTCCGCCTCCGTGTCGCTCGACTACGAGAAGGCAGCGCTCTTGCGCGACCGGCTCGATGCTCTGCGCCACGTGCTCGAGCGCCAACAGGTGAAGGGGGCGGTACAGGGCACCGTCGATGTGGTCGGCCTTGCCCTCGACGAGCGCGGCGCGAACGTGCAGGTGTTCCTCACGCGTGATGGCCTGCTCTCCGACCGGCGGAGCTTCACCCTGCTCGGCGTCGAGGGAGCCACTGAGCAGGACGTGCTCGAGCGGTTCATAGGAGAGTACTACTCGACGGCCGTGATGGTGCCTCCCGAGATCGTCGTGCCTCGCTCGGTGGCGCGCCTCGAGGAGCTTTCGCTCTTCCTCGAGAAGCTGAGGGGCACGCGGGTGCAGGTGCGTCACGCCGAGCGCGGGGACAAACGTCGATTGCAGGAACTCGCCGATCGTAACGCGGCCCTCGGACTCGAGCACGAGCGCCTGCGGAGCGAGCGGAGCCGGGAGCGCAGATACGGTGGGCTGACCTCGCTTCAGGCCGTCCTCGGTCTGGAGGAGTCGCCCATGCGCATCGAGGGGTTCGACATCTCGAACCTCGGTGGAGAGCACATCGTGGCTTCCATGGTGGTGTTCGAGGGAGGCGCCCCGAAGAAGTCGGACTACCGCAAGTTCTCGGTGCGGAGTTTGAGCGGTCCCGACGACGTGGCTGCCATCAACGAGGTCGTCCTGCGCCGTTTCTCGAGGAATCAAGACCCGGACGAGATGTCCACCTACGATCCCTCGTTCGAGGCTGTCCCCGATCTGGTGCTGATAGATGGAGGCCGGGGTCAGTTGTCGGCAGCCCTCGCGGCGTTGAGCGAAGTGGGCCTGGACGAGGTGGTCCCGGTGATCTCGCTGGCGAAGCGCGAGGAGGAGGTGTATCTGCCCGGGAGCCGGGAGCCGCTGCGCCTCCCGCGCGACGACGCGGGTCTCTTGTTGCTCCAACGGGTGCGTGACGAGGCGCATCGGTTCGCGATCGGTTTCCATAGGGCACGCCGGTCGACGAAGACCACGGAGTCGTTCCTCGACGGGCTTCCCGGAGTGGGAGAGAAGCGCAAGGGGGCGATCCTGGCGCACTTCGGCTCGCCCGAGAGGTTCCTGGAGGCGGGGCGCGAGGAGCTCGAGGCGGTGCCCGGTCTTCCCGGCAAGGTCGCGCGCGCGGTCTACGACTACGTGCACAAGAACGGGTAGACTTGGAGTATGCGCCGCGAAGCCACATTCCCGACCCCTCACGGCGACGGCCGCGTGTTCGTCGAAGACGGTCTGCTCGTAGAGGTGCGCCTGCCGCGCCTCGGTGAGGCGCCCACTGTGGGCGCGCGGACCACCTCGTCGGCCGAGACGGCCGCGATGATCGAGGCGGCCGAGGCGGCCGAGACGGAGGAGAGCGCGCTCGGTCCCTCCACGGAACGCGATCCCTCCGGCGAGATCGCCGCGCGATGGGCCAAGGAGTTCGCGGCCTACTTCCGGGGCGAGCGCCGCACCTGGTCGCCTGATGAGATCGGCCTCGAGCGCTACGGCTTCACGCCGTTCCAGGCGGCAGTATATCGGGCACTCATGACGGTGCCGCCGGGCGCCGTCGTCAGTTACGGGGAACTCGCCCGGCTGGCGGGCTATCCTCGCGCCGCCCGGGCGGTCGGTACGGTCATGGCGACGAACCCCATCGCCGTCGTCGTGCCCTGCCACCGTGTCGTCAGGAGCGACGGTTCGCTCGGTCACTACGGTTTCGGCGACGCTTGGAAGCCGCTCTTGCTCTCGATGGAAGGGTCGATGACATGACCAAAGGACGCGAGCTCCACCTCACGGTGATCACCGGCCTCTCGGGCGCGGGGAAATCTCAGGCCGTGGCCACGTTCGAGGACATGGGGTTCTTCTGCATCGACAACCTCCCGCCGCAGATGCTCGACCGTGTGGTCGACCTCTTCTCTCTGGAGGGGAGCCGGGTCGATCGTCTGGCGGTGGTGTTCGACGCGCGGGGGGCGCAGTACTTCGTGGAGTTGATGGCCGCGCTCGACGAGATGGCGGAACGGGGCATCCAACCCCATATCGTGTTCCTCGAAGCGTCGGACGATGCCTTGGTGGCCCGCTACCAGTCGACGAGACGCCCGCATCCCACGGCCCACGACAGGCCCGTGCACACGGGGATCGCGGAAGAGCGGCGTATCCTCGCGCCCCTGCGCGAGCGTGCGGACGTGGTGATCGACACTACGTCGCTCAACGTGCACGAGCTGCGCACGCGCCTTCAGGAGACTCTGTTCGCCGACGAGCTCGCCGACAAGGTGTTGATCACGTTCCTGTCGTTCGGTTTCAAGTTCGGCCTACCGATCGAGGCGGACATGGTGCTCGACGTACGCTTCCTCCCCAACCCGCACTGGGTGGAAGAGCTGCGTCCGCTCACGGGACTGGACCCTGCGGTGCGCGATTACGTGGTGGCCCGACCGGAGTCGCACGGCTTCATCGAGCGGGCGGCGGCGCTCATCTCGTACCTTGCCCCGGCCTACGTGGCGGAGCAGAAGACGCAGTTGGTGGTGGCCTTGGGCTGCACGGGGGGGAGGCATCGGTCTGTGGCGCTCGCCGAGGTCCTGGCCGCTTCGCTCTCCAAGGACTCGACGGTGGAGACCCGCGTCCGGCACCGTGATGTAGAACGTACCGGCTGAGGCAGCGGTGACGGTCACGGCGACTTCGGGCGCGGCCAACGTGCACACGCCGTTCGGCGCGCAGTCGCCCCGAGTGGTGGCCATCGGTGGCGGCTCGGGTCTGTCCGCTTTGCTGCGCGGGCTGAAGCGTCTCACGCCCCACCTCACCGCCATCGTGACGGTGGCCGACGACGGGGGTTCGTCGGGTCGCCTGCGCGCGGAACTGGGCGTGCTCCCGCCGGGCGACATACGTAACTGCCTGGTTGCCCTCGCTGACGATGAATCACTGTTGAGCGCCCTCTTCTCGTACCGCTTCAAGGCGGGGGCGTTGGCGGGCCACAGCTTCGGTAACCTCTTCCTCGCCGCGCTGACCGAGGTCACCGGTGACTTCGACCGGGCGATCAAAGAGTCGAGCAAGGTCCTGGCGATCCGCGGCACGGTACTGCCCAGCACCACCTCCGACGTGCGCCTGCACGCACTTCTCAGCGATGGTCGCCACCTCGTGGGGGAATCCCTCATCGGGCGCTCGCCGGTCTCGGTGCAGCGGGTGTGGCTCGAGCCGGAGGGCGCCGTCGCCCTTCCGCTGGCCCTGGAGCGCATCGCGCAGGCCGACATCGTGGTGCTGGGGCCGGGGAGCCTGTTCACTAGCGTGGTGCCCAACCTGCTGGCGGGGGGCCTGATCGAGGCCTTGGCCGCCGCCGACGCGCCCATCGTGTACGTGGCCAACGTGATGACCCAGCCGGGCGAGACCGCGGCGTTCAGCGGACCCGACCATCTGCGTGCGCTCATCGGGCATCTCGGCCGAGGCGTGCTTGACGCGGTGCTCGTGAACTCCACTCCGGTGCCCACGGGGCTTCTCGAGCGATACGACGAAGAGGGAGCCGAGCCGCTCAGGTGGCCGGAGCCGACCGGAGCCGCAGCGGCATCCGCAGAGGCATCGTCCGCCGCGGTGGGAGACGTCCGGAACCCACCGGCCGATGTGGAGCGGATCGAAGGAGTGCCGGTGATCCGTCGCGACCTCTTGCACATCACCGACCACGCCCGTCACGATCCCGACATCCTTGCGGCGTGCTTGGCGTCGATGGCGAGGGTGCGTCGGCAGTGAGCACGGTGAGCTTCTCACTGCGGGTGCGGGAAGAGCTCATGCGCATGGAGACGGGAAGGTCGTGCTGTCGGGCCGCGGAAGTGGCCGCGTTGGTTCGAGCCACGGGCACCTTCAGCATCAGGGGCGGATCGGGGGACGAGGAAGCGCGCTACGGACTCCAGCTCTCTACGCCCCTGCGTCCGGCCGCGCAACTGGTGTACTCGTATTTCAAGAGCTTTGGAGCGGAGGCTCAACTGTTGACCCGGCGTGAGCCCCGGTTCAAACGTAGGCTCCTCTACGAGGTGCACCTGACGGGTAGTCCCGCCGTGCTGCAATCACTCAACGAGCTCGGCATCCTGAGCGACAGTTTTCGACTGGAGCCCGGCATATCGCAGCGGTTGCTGCGCGGCCGGTGTTGTCGCAGCGCTTTCATCCGGGGCTGTCTGGTCGGCTCCGGGTCGGTGAATCCTCCCACGCGCGACGCCCATCTCGAGATCCTGAGCCCGCACGAGGCCTTCGCCGCCGACCTGGCCCGCCTGCTCGCGACCCTGGGCTATTCTCCCGGGGTCTACGTGAGACGCGGGACGCATGTGGTCTACCTCAAGACCGGCGACGAGGTGGCGGCTCTGCTCGCCTTCGCCGGAGCGCCCGAAGCGGCTCTCGAAGTGGAGGAGCAGTCGGTGGTCAAGGACGTGCGGGCGCGCGCGAACCGGCTGGCCAACTGGGACGAGGCCAACACCCGCCGCACGAGTGATGCGGTCACGCGGCAGCTGCGGGCCGTGGAGTTCCTCGACGAGATCGGCCTGCTGGAGACCATGCCCGCGGCCCTGCGTGAGGCCGCCGGACTGCGCAGGGAGCATCCCTATCTGAGCCTCACCGACCTTGCGGAAGCGGCGCCTGGCGGGTTGAGCCGGTCGGCGCTGAACCACCGCTTCCGCCGACTGGTCAAGGCCGCCGTAGACGAGGGCGCACCGGGCCTCGATTCCGACAAGTAGGCTGCGAATATCAAGGAGCGCTGAGCCTGGATTCCGGCCTGGATTCCGGCCTGGATTCCGGCACGTAGCTTCGACGCGCGGAAGCTTCCTCGACCGGGCGCGGATTCCGGGAGCGCCAGGGGGGTATGGTAGAATCCAGCCGGTCTGACAACGGGCAAAGGAGCTGCCGGGTATGAGCGTGCGCGTCGGAATCAACGGGTTTGGGCGGATCGGGCGTAACTATCTTCGTGCAGCCCGCCGTCGTGGCGCCGACATCGACATCATCGCTGTGAACGACCTCACCGACGCGCCGACTCTGGCGCATCTTCTCAAGTACGACAGCATCCACGGCGTGTGGCCCGGGGACGTGTGTGTGGAGGGCGACGGCATCACCATCGAGGGCGACTCCTTCAAAGTGCTGTCGCAGCGTGACCCGGCTCAATTGCCATGGGCGGAGTTGGGAGTGGACGTGGTCATCGAGTGCACGGGCTTCTTCACCGACCGCGACGGTGCGGCCAAGCACCTGGCGGCTGGAGCCAAGAAGGTGCTGATCAGCGCCCCGGCCAAGGACCCGGACCTCACCGTGGTCGTAGGCGTGAACGATGGCGACTACGACCCGGCTCAACACCACATCATCTCCAACGCATCCTGCACCACTAACTGCCTGGCTCCGGTGGCGAAGGTGCTGCTTGACAGCTTCGGCATCGAGCAGGGCTTCATGACCACGATCCACGCCTACACGAACGACCAGATGATCCTCGATCTGCCCCACAAAGACCTGCGCCGGGCCCGCGCCGCGGCCATGTCCATCATCCCCACCAGCACCGGTGCCGCCCGCGCCATCGCCCTCGTGCTCCCGGAACTCAAGGGCAAGTTGGACGGCTTCGCCATGCGAGTGCCGGTGCCGGACGGGTCGGTGGTCGATCTCTCCGTCACCCTCGGGCGCGAAGTCACGGTGGCCGAGGTGAACGCCGCGGTCAAGGCGGCGGCCGACGGCCCGCTTGCCGGCATTCTGCAGTACACCGAGGACCCGGTCGTGAGCACCGACATCATCGGCAACCCCCACTCGTCGGTGTTCGACGCCGAGCTCACCATGGTGATGGGGCGGCAGGTTAAGGTGGTCTCCTGGTACGACAACGAGTGGGGCTTCAGCAACAGGATGGTCGATCTCTCGGGCAGGCTCTTCTAGAGGGGCAGGCATGCCGAAGCAGACCCTCCGGAACGTCGATGTCACGGGCAAACGCGTACTCGTGCGTGTGGACTTCAACGTTCCGCTCTACGCCGGCCGTGTGGCGGATGACACCCGCATAACCGCGGCGCTCCCCACGATCGAGCATCTGCGCAAGCGGGGTGCGCGCATCGTGCTCGTGTCTCATCTGGGCCGGCCGGAGCAGGGGTCTCCCGAGAAGTACCGGCTCGATCCGGTGGCTGCCCATCTTGCCCACGTTCTGAGGATGCCGGTGCGGAAGATGGACGAGCTATCGGGCCCGGCGGTGGAAGAGGCCGTCGATCAGTTGGAGCCGGGCGAGATCATGCTCTTGGAGAACTCTCGCTTCGACCCCCGGGAGAAGGCCAACGATCCGAAGCTGGCCGCCGAGATGGCGCGCTTCACCGACATCTTCGTCAACGACGCTTTCGGGGTAAGCCATAGGGCGCACGCCACCACGGTGGGCATCACCGAGCACGTGCCGTCGGTGGCGGGCATGCTGCTGGAGCGCGAACTGCACACCCTGGGCTCTCTGCTCGCGGCGCCGCGAAGGCCGTTCGTCGTGGTACTCGGAGGCGCCAAGGTGAGCGACAAGATCGCCGTGATCGAGCGGTTCCTCGAGCTGGCCGATTCCCTGCTCGTGGGCGGAGCCATGTGCTTCACGTTCTTGCTGGCCCGTGGCCTCTCCGTCGGCTCTTCCAAGGTGGAAGGGCCGGAGGGCATCGAAGTCGCGCGGCGCCTCCTGGGCATCGCCGCCGAGAGTCGGTGCGAACTCGTACTCCCCACCGATGTCGTTGTGGCCGACGAGTTCAAGGCTGAGGCTGCGTCGAAGGTCGTGTCTGTGGAAGAGATACCCGAAGGTTGGATGGGCCTCGACATCGGCCCACGAACCGCGGCGCACTACGCCGAGAAGATAGCGGAGGCCGGCGAGGTCTTCTGGAACGGCCCTATGGGCGTGTTCGAGATGGAGCCCTTCGCTCACGGCACGGGTGCGATCGCGCAGGCCATGGCCGAGGCCGACGGTCTCACTGTCGTGGGCGGTGGCGATTCGGTGGCCGCACTTCGCACGTTCGGGTTGGAGCATCGAATGGACCACGTCTCCACGGGCGGTGGGGCCGCACTCGAGTTCGTCGAGGGTGGCGTCCTACCCGGCGTGGCGGCGTTGGCCGATCTCTAGGAGGCAGGTGTGACCGCACGCATCCCGGTGGTCGCCGGGAACTGGAAGATGTACAAGACGCCCTCGGAGGGCGCAGCCTTTGTGAGCGCGCTCGCGAGTCGCATCGGGATTCCGGTGGGCGTCGAGGTGCTCGTGGCGCCTCCCTTCACGGGCCTCGCCGCGGCGGTCACCGCCGCTGAAGGTTCCTCCGTGGAGGTCGCCGCTCAGAACATCTTCTGGGAGGAGCAGGGCGCCTTCACGGGCGAGATCGCGCCGGGCATGCTGGCGGACCTGGGTGTGGGCTGGGCGATCATCGGGCATTCGGAGCGGCGGCAGCTGTTCGGCGAGACCGATCAGGCTGTGGCGCGGAAGGTGCGGGCGACGATCGATCACGGTCTCCGCGCGATCCTCTGCGTGGGTGAGTCCGAACAAGAACGCGACGCCGACCTCACCGAGGAACGACTGACGAGCCAGGTGGCGAAAGGCCTCGGGGAGCTCAGCGCAGGCGGGTGTTCCGAGCTGGTCGTTGCCTACGAGCCCGTCTGGGCGATCGGCACGGGCCGCACCGCGACGCCGCAGATGGCGCAGGAGGCGTGTGCTCTCATCCGCCGCCGGCTGGCCGAGATCGTGGGTGCCGAAGAGGCCGAGTACGTCCGGATACTCTACGGCGGCAGTGTCAAGCCCGACAACTTCGCTGAGTTGATGGCGCAGCCGGACATCGACGGAGGCCTCGTGGGGGGCGCCAGTCTCGACGTGGAGTCATTCGCGCGTCTCGTCGAGATCGCGGTCGCCTAGCCCATGACGGCGCGGGTCCCCGATGCCGCCGAGAGCACCGGTGACGCCGGTGCAGAAGCGGCGCCCGCGGGGAGGCGACCGGTCGCGCTGATCGTTCTCGACGGCTGGGGGTATGCGGAGCCAGGCCCCGGCAACGCGATCTCCTTGGCCCGGACCCCTGTGATCGACGGACTGCTTGGACACTACCCCTGGGTGCTTCTCGAGGCCAGCGGATGTGCCGTGGGCCTGCCCGAGGGCGTCATGGGTAATTCGGAGGTGGGTCATTTCACGCTGGGCTGCGGTCGTGTGCTGTTCCAAGACCTGTCTCGTATCAACCACGCGATCGCCGACGGTTCCTTCTTCGACAACGAGGTCCTCGGCGATGCCATGACCGCCGCCGCCTCGACGAACGGCTCGGTGCACTTGATGGGGCTCCTCTCCGACGGAGGCGTCCACTCAGCGATCGAGCATCTGCACGCGCTGGTGGAACTCGCGAAGTCGCACTTCGTCGAGCGGGTGTTCGTGCACACGTTCATGGACGGCCGGGATACATCGCCGAACGCCGGGGCCGTCTTCATAGCCGACCTCGAGCGCTTCTTGGCCGGCGCCGGTCTGGGAGAGATCGCGACTGTGGTAGGGCGCTACTACGCCATGGACCGGGACTTTCGCTGGCCGCGCGTGAAGCTGGCGTACGACGCTCTGGTGCACGGGGCAGGGTCCACCGCCGGCTCCGTCGGTTCCGCCGGTTCCGCGGCCGAGGCTGTTGCGGCGTCGTACGAGGCGGGGGTCACCGACGAGTTCATCGAGCCCACGATCACCAGTCGCGACCCGCGTTCCCGAGTGCGCGACGGCGACACGGTGGTGTTCTTCAACTTCCGGCCCGATCGGGCTCGGGAGCTCACCCAGGCGTTCATCGACGACGCATTCGAGGGCTTCGACCGCGGAGGCGCCCCGCCGCGGGTGCACTTCGTGGGCATGACCGAGTACGACGCCGAGTTCGAGATCCCGGTGGCGTTCGCCGACAAGCCCCCGCTGCGGGTTCTGGCTGAAGTGCTCTCCGATGCGGGGCTTCGCCAGCTGCACATCGCTGAGACCGAGAAGTATGCTCACGTCACCTTCTTCTTCAACGGGGGGCGCGAGGAGCCGTTCCCAGGGGAGACCCGGCGTTTGATCCCATCGCCCACCGACATCGCTACGTACGACCAGCGGCCGGCCATGAGCGCGTACAAGGTGGCGGAGGCGTTCAAGGAAGCATTCGAGACCGAGCGACCCGACTTCGTGGTCCTGAACTTCGCGAACCTCGACATGGTGGGTCACACCGGCGATCTTGGAGCTACCATCGAGGCGGCCGAGCATGTGGATACGTGTCTCGGCGTGGTGATCGAAGCCCTCGCCCCGTTCGGAGCACGCATCTTCGTGACCGCCGATCATGGCAATGCGGAGCGGATGATCAACCCGGTCAGCGGCGCTCCCGAGACGGCCCATACGACGAACCCGGTGCGCCTGGTGTGCCTGGAGGACGGGGTCACACTTCGCGAGGGTGCGGGCCTCGCAGACGTCGCGCCCACCGTGCTTTGCCTCCTCGGCCTTGAGGTGCCGCCGGAGATGACGGGCGAACCTCTCTGCGTGCCGGGGACCTCGGCTGGGCGAACGTAGACTAACTTCCTGTATGCTGGAGTCGTCGGAACCTGCAAGAGGAAGGATCGGCGGGTGGAGCAACCCTCGGCGAGACTGATCGGCAGGGCCGCTCGCGGTGAAGAACGAGCGCTCGAGACCCTCGTCCGCATGTATTGGGGTCCCATCCAGGGCTATCTCGCGCGGATGGTATCCGACGAGGCCGACGCCGAAGACCTGACGCAAGAGGTCTTCATGCGCATGGCCCGGGGGCTTCCCGGTTTCGCAGCGAAGTCGAAGTTCACCACCTGGCTCTTCCGGATCGCGAAGAACCAGGGCATCGACTTCCTCCGACGGCACGAGGTAGAACGAGTGCCGCTGGAGCGGGTGTCCGCGGCGTCCATCGTGGTCGATCCCCCCGAGTATGGTGTCGAGGAGACGGAGTTACTGTGGTCCTGCATCGCGACTCTTGATGTCGACCTGCGGTCGGCCTTGATCTTGCGCGACGTGCACGGGTTCTCCTACAAGGAGATCGCCGAGATCGTAGACGCGACGCTCTCCACCGTGAAGTGGCGCATCTACCAGGCGCGCGCGCAGGTGCACGCACGTTACCTCGAGGGTTCGGCCGCGGATTCCGGCGCGGGCCGGTCGATACTGGAGTCGTGAGGCGGGATGTGGTTGCGAGGAACACGTGAAGGCCATGGAGCAGGCGGTGGCTCGCTCGCTTCGTCGTGCTCCGAAGTCAGGTCGCTGCTGTCCCTCATCGTTGACCACGAGGCCAACGATCTCGAGCGAGCCAGGGCGGCGCGCCATCTCGCCGGCTGTGCCTCCTGTCGGAGCTTCCAGTCGTTCGCCCAGCGCACCGGCGCCGTCCTGCACGCTGAGGGATTCAGCACTCAGGTGGTCGTTTCGGGAACGAGGCACGGGCGCCGCCGGAACGCGTCCGCTCGAGGGCGAGAGCAGGAACTAGCCGCCCGCCTGGCTTCGATGATGAAGGAGAGGTCGGAGGGAGAGGCGGGGCCCGTGGCCCCTCGCTCCGCGTTCGCCGCGGCGGCGCTTGTAGCGGCGATGTCGCTGGGCATCTTCATCGGCGGGCTGGGAGTCTGGACACTCACGCAAGACACCGTTGCCGATGAAGCCGGGTATCCGCTCGGCTCGCCGCGTATCATCGCCTCGCGCACACTCGATCCCGGCACGGACGTGCAGGAACGAGTGTCGATCCTCGCTTCGTGGGTGCCCCGTCGCCTTGCCGACGATCCGTACTGGGAGAAGTGGATGATGGGGCTGACTCCGATGTCGCTGTACGACGAGGTCCACTACCGCCCCGAGAACCTCTGAGCCGGCAACCGGTGCCCCCTGGTCGCGCCGGCTCCTTGGGGGCTTGTGGTGGCGAACGGGGCGATCGCTATTCGGCCGGGTTGAGGAACCTGTCAACTCCGGCTGAGGCGCCTGCCAACTTCCATTGGTGCTCACTCGTCTTATACCTATGGGTGGGTACGGTCGCGGGGTGATCGCTGCCGTGGCACTGCTGCCACAGTCCGTTCCAAAGCCCGGAAGCCTGGTGCGCGTGTGGTAATCTTCTCGGGTTCGCCGCTAAGGCGGTCTTCGGGCATCAGAAGGAGTGACTCGCGTGGTATATGTGCTTGCTTTGCTGGACACCCTGCTGGGAGTAGCCGTCCTCGTGCTTATCTTCCTGCACTCGGGGAAGGACGCCGGCCTCTCTGGGGCGTTCGGTGGAGGGCTGCAGTCTGTTGGGGGCACGGGTGTCGTGCAGAAGAACCTCGATCGTCTCACTATCGGTACGGCTATCGCGTTCTTCGTGGTGACGATCGCTCTTGGGTTCTTGGTCTGACCGCGAAGGCTTCGGCACACGCAGAGGCCTTCGGGCAGGAGGCGGCCGCGAGGCCGTTGTTTCACGAATCATGAAGTGTTGTCGAGAAGAGGAGGAAGATATCTTGGACGGATGGAAGCGCACTTGGGTAGTCGCCATGCTGGTGATCGCCTTGACGGCGATGTTCGGCGTGGTGGCGGTGGGATGTGGGGACACGACGACCACCACAGCGGCAGGTGGCACTGACACGACTGTTGCCGCTGGTGATCTGGCCGAAGACCAGACCCTCACCATCAACATCACCTCGGAGCCGCCGAGCCTGGATCCGAACCTAGCAACGGACACGACGTCGTCCATGGTCATCAACAACATCTTCGAAGGGTTGGTTCACATCGACCCTGTTGGTGAGGTCTTCCCCGGTGTGGCAGAGTCTTGGGACGTCTCCGACGATGGCCTCGTCTACACCTTCAACCTTCGCGGCACCGACACTTGGACCAACGGTGACACGGTGACGTCGGCCGACTTCAAGGAATCCTGGGTGCGTATCCTCGATCCCGAGACCGCCGCCGACTACGCCTACATGCTCTACTTCATCGTAGGAGCCGAGGCATTCAACTCCGGTGAAGGCACCATGGAAGACTTGGGCATCGACGCCACCGACCCGGCCAAACTCGTGGTCACCCTGGTGTCCCCGACTCCGTGGTTCGTGCCGATGATGGCCCACCAAGCTTACTTCCCGATCCACAAGGCGACGGTGGATGCCGGCGGCGACGCCTGGACGGAGCCCGCGAACATCGTCACCAACGGCCCGTACCTGCTCGACACCTGGAACCACGACTCCGACATCCTGCTCACCAAGCGGGCGGACTGGCGCGAAGCCGACACAGTCACCCTCGAGAACGTCAAGATGGTCATGATCGCCGAGGAGACCACCGGCGTGGCGGCGTTCGAAGCCGGAGAGATCGATGTTCAGAAGGCCCTTCCGGCCGCCGACATCGACCGTCTGAAGACTCTCCCGCAGTACCGCGTCGTGCCGCTCACCGGTACGTACTACTTCGGCTTCAACACCAAGAAGCCCCCGTTGGACGATGCCAAGGTGCGTAAGGCGCTGTCGTTGGCGATCGACCGTCAGTCGATCGTGGACAACATCACCAAGGGTGGCCAGCTCCCGGCGGTGGACTTCATCCCCAATAGCATGGCAGGCTACGACACGATCAAGCAGGGCATGGGATCCCCCACTGCCGACGTAGAAGGCGCGAAGGCCCTGCTGGCAGAGGCCGGATATCCCGAGGGCGCCGGACTCCCCGAGATCGTGATCTACTACAACACCAGCGAGAGCCACGCCGCGATCGCTACGG
The DNA here is from genome assembly GCA_018830645.1 of Actinomycetota bacterium. Classification (GTDB taxonomy): domain Bacteria; phylum Actinomycetota; class Thermoleophilia; order RBG-16-64-13; family RBG-16-64-13; genus JAHJSA01. The sequence continues at coordinate 33,067 of JAHJSA010000093.1, read as the reverse complement.
CTATCCAGTCGCAGTGGAAAGCGATCGGGGTGAACACCACCTTGAAGAACATGGAGTGGGCGCAGTACCTCGACTTCGTGCAGAACAACGACGACGTCATGGTGTACCGCATGGGCTGGGTCATCGACTATCTCGATGCTTACAACATGCTCGAGCTCTTCCGCACCGACAGCGGTAACAACTACACCCGCTGGGGCAACGCCGACTACGACGCGGCTCTCGGGGCTTCTCTCGAAGCTGCTGACGACCAGGCGCGCTGGGATCTCTACGCCGACATGGAGAAGATCCTGCAGGAAGAGGTGCCGATCGCTCCTCTCTACTGGTACGTGAATCAGGAACTGGTCGCCGACCACGTAACGGGCTACGAGCCGAGCGTTATCGGGGAGACCACCAACTTCTGGACCGTGCAGATCCTCAAGAAGTAGTTCTCAAGAAGTAGCGCGCTGTTCATCGCGTGTGACTGATGCATACCGGCGGCGGCCGTAAGGCCGCCGCTGGTCCTTTGCTCCCCCGCGGGGAGCGGCAGACCTCCAGCGCCGTGTGGTAGGCTAACTCCCTGAACGACCGCGCGTGGCTCGGCTTGAAGTCGCGCGTTGCTTGATGGATTCGGCTCCAGCGAACCAGTCACGAAAGGCAAGGAGAGCGCCTCTTGGTCAAGTTCATCGCCCGGCGCGTCCTGTGGACGATCCCGGTGCTTCTGGTGGTCGTCCTCTTCACGTTCCTTCTCATGAAGGGGATACCCGGGGGGCCCTTTACGCGTGAAAAGGGCATCCCGGAAGCAATACTCGCGAACATGAACGCCAAGTACGGTCTGGACAAGTCGTGGCTCGAGCAGTACGTCCGCTATGTCTGGCATGCGGCGCAAGGTGATTTCGGGGTGTCGATGACCCAGAAGGGTCGTACGGTCGTCGACGTCATTGGAGACGCGTTCCCCGTCTCGATCCATCTTGGGATGTTGGCTTTCGGCCTCGCGGTCGTCATGGGGATACCAGCCGGCATCATCTCCGCCCTCAAGCACAACACGTGGCTCGACTACGCGGCCATGTTCTACGCCACTATCGGTTGGGCTATACCTACCTTCATCATAGGCCCTGTTCTCATTTACTACTTCGCGCTCAGACTGGGGTGGTTCCCGACCTCTCGATGGGAGACGTGGCGGCACTGGGTGCTGCCCACCATCACGCTCGGAACGGCGCTTTCCGCCTACTTCGCCCGACTCACTCGGGGCAGCATGTTGGAGACGCTCCAGCAGGACTACGTGCGCACCGCCATGGCGAAAGGTCTGCCGTACCACACGGTGGTGATCCGCCACGTGCTGCGCAACTCTCTCATCCCGGTGGTGACGCAGGCGGGACCGTTGCTTGGGTTCGTCATCACCGGCTCCTTCCTCACCGAGTACATATTCTCCATCCCCGGGCTCGGGAAGTACTTTGTCACGAGCGTGTCGAATCGGGACTATTCCGTGGTGATGGGCACGGCGGTGCTGTTGTCCTCTGTGGTGATCGTGGCCAACTTGGTCGTAGACGTGGTCTACGGGTTCCTCGACCCGCGGATACGGTACGAGTAGATGCCGGCGCCCGGATCGAAAGAATCGACCGAACCGACCGGCGTCACGGACGCTGAACTGATCGACGCGGGGGAACCCCTCGTCCTGAAGCAGACCACCCTGTGGGGCGACGTGGTGCGGCGCTTCTCGCGCAACCGCGCGGCGATGGCGGCGTTCACGATACTCGTGCTGATGATCGCGTATGCCACTGTCGGCCCCTATCTCCGGCCGTATCCGTTCGACGAGATCGACTACTCCCGGGCTCATCTTCTCCCCACAGCGGCACACTGGTTCGGCACGGACATGTTCGGGCGCGACCTCTTCGTGCGCATGGCTCTGGGCGGTCGGGTGTCTCTGCTGGTGGCCTTCGCGGCGACGGGCATCGTGCTCGTGGTGGGTGTGCTGTACGGATCGATCTCCGGGTTCGTCGGCGGGAAGACGGACGACATCATGATGCGGTTCGTCGATATCCTCTACGGTCTCCCGTACCTGCCTTTCGCCATCATCTTGCTGGTGATCTTGGGAGCGGGGATCGTCCCCATGCTCTTGGCCCTGGCGATCGTGTCGTGGCTCACGCCGTCACGCCTCGTGCGAGGGCAGATACTCACGCTCAAGCAGAGTGAGTACGTGGAAGCCGCGAGGGCGCTGGGGGCGCGTCGGCGGCGCATCGTGTTCCGCCACCTGATGCCCAACACGCTCGGCATCATCGTTGTCGCCATGTTCCTGGAAGTGCCGGGCATGATCATCGGGGAAGCGACTCTGTCGTTCCTGGGCCTCGGGATATCTGCTCCCGACGCATCGTGGGGCACGCTGGCTTCCGAGGGGTGGAAGGCGTTGAGGTCACATCCGTGGCTCATCATCCTCCCTGGCCTGTTCATCGGGATCACGGTGCTGGCGTTCAACTTCGTGGGCGACGGGTTCAGGGACGCCATCGACCCGAAGACTAAGGAGACCACGTGACCCAGCCCCTGCTGGAGGTCCGCGACCTGAAGACGCACTTCTTCACACGGGAGGGCGTCGTGCGGGCCGTCGACGGTATCAGCTACACGCTTGCCCGTGGCAGCACCATGGGGATCGTGGGGGAGAGCGGCTGCGGCAAGACCGTAGGGGCCATGTCGCTCATCAAGCTCATTCCCGATCCGCCCGGGAAGATCGTGGACGGCGCGGTGGTCTTCGAGGGACGCGACCTCGTTCCGCTCCCAGAGCGCGAGGTGCGGAAGGTGCGGGGGAACGATATCTCGGTGATCTTCCAGGACCCGATGACGTCGCTCAACCCTGTGCTCCGGATCGGGAAGCAGCTTGGGGAAGGCATGCGATTGCATATGGGTCTCTCGAAGGCGGAGGCCGACGATCGGTCCGTGGAACTTCTCGAAGCGGTGGGTCTGCCCGACCCGCGCCGGCGACTCCGCGACTACCCGCACCAGTTCTCGGGCGGCATGCGGCAGCGGGTCATGATCGCGATGGCCTTGGCCTGCGAACCGAAGCTTCTCATCGCCGATGAACCTACCACCGCGCTCGACGTGACCATCCAGGCGCAGATCCTCGACCTGCTCGAGCGACTTCAGGACAGGTTCGGCATGTCCATTCTGCTGATCACACACGATCTGGGTGTGGTGGCGGGGGTAAGCGACGACATCGTGGTGATGTACGCCGGCAAGATCGTCGAGAAGGCCACCACCGACGAGCTCTTCGCCAACCCACAGCATCCCTACACCGAGGCGCTCTTGGCCTCGGTGCCCCGCCTCGACGCCACGAGCCGTGCGCGGCTGGCCAGTATCCCGGGTCTGCCGCCCGACCTGGTGAACCTGCCCACGGGTTGCAGCTTCCACCCGCGATGTCGGTATATGGCGGAGAAGTGTCGCACCATCGAGCCTTCACTCAAGCCGTACGATGGCGGCACCGGCCACGAATCCTCGTGCTGGTACCCGCGCGTCTCGAGGGAGGAGCGGTGAGCGCCCAGACTCTGCTCGATCAGCTGCGGACGCCGGCAGGGACGTCGTCGGACGGTCCGTTGCTCCAGGTGACCGACTTGGTGAAGAGGTTCCCGATCACCTCAGGGGTCGTTATCCAGCGTACCGTGGGGATGGTGCACGCAGTAGAGGGCGTGAGTTTTCACATCGACGAGGGAGAGACCCTCGGATTGGTTGGGGAGTCCGGATGCGGGAAGACCACCACCGGTCGCTGTATCCTTCAGTTGCACCGGCCCACATCCGGCTCGGTGCGCTTCGAGGGCACTGAGCTGACCACCCTGAAGCGCGACGAGATGGCCGCGATGCGCCGCGACATGCAGATTGTCTTCCAGGACCCGTATGCCTCCTTGAACCCGCGCATGACCGTGGGCACCATCGTGGCGGAGCCACTGGTGATCCACCACCTCGGCACGAGAGCCGAGCGGAAGGAGCGGGTGCGGGAACTCCTCGACCTGGTCGGGCTGAACCCGTCGTTCACCAACCGCTACCCGCACCAGTTCTCGGGCGGTCAGCGCCAGCGCATCGGCCTGGCCCGCGCGCTCGCGCTGAATCCGAAGCTGATCATCTGCGACGAGCCGGTGTCGGCGCTCGACGTGTCGATCCAGGCGCAGATCCTCAATCTGTTCGACCTGCTGCAGAAGGAGCTCGGTCTCGCCTACCTCTTCATTGCGCACAACCTCTCGGTGGTCAAGCACATCTCCGACAGGGTGGCGGTGATGTACCTCGGCAAGATCATGGAGATCGCCTCGAGCGAAGAGCTCTACGCTCACCCGGTGCACCCGTACACCCACGGACTCCTCCTGGCGATCCCGATCCCCGACCCCGCGGTGCAGAAGAAGCGCGAACATCGGGTGCTCGAGGGAGACGTGCCGAGCCCGAGCAATCCGCCCTCGGGCTGCGTGTTCCACCCTCGTTGCTTCCGGGCGAAGGCGATCTGCTCCCAGCAGGTGCCGCCCAGGACCGACCACGGCCCGGGCCACCAAGCCGCCTGTTTCTTCCCGCTCGACCGCGACGCCTGACCTCCCACTGCCGGCCGCTCGCCGCCGCCGTCCCATCGGTGGCAGCCGCTCGAGTCGACGGCCCACAGGTGTGCTCGCGTCACTCACCGCGACCGGCGTCCACCTGCGGCGCTCTCTTTTCACGATGGTATACTCGAATCGTAGCCCGGGTAGTCGCGGCGGAGGAGTGCCGGCGACGGCACCCCGTCCGTCGAGGAAAGTCCGGACACCATAGAGCAGGGTGCTGGATAACGTCCAGCCGGGGAGACCCGCGGGAAAGTGCCACAGAAATTACACAGCACGTTGGTCAGGGTCCGCCTTGATCGGCTGCAACGGTGAAATGGTGCGGTAAGAGCGCACCGGCGTCGTGGTGACACGACGGCCAGGCAAACCCCACCTGGTGCAAGGCCGAATAGGGGGGCGTTCGAGGGCTGCTCGTCCGATGCCCCCGGGTTGGCTGCAACAGGCGCACGGTAACGTGTGTCGCAGATGGATGGCTACCCTCGACAGAATCCGGCTTACAGGGCTGCTTGCGTGAAGGCCTCTCCCTTTGGGAGGGGCTTTCACGTATCTGGGAAGGAGGAACCGTGGATGAAGACGACTTCAGCGATGCCTTGTTCACCGATGCGCTGTCTGTGAGCTTCCGGTTGACCGAGCAGTTCTTGCGCCGACACCGCCGCTATCGCGAACTCCTCTCGCTCACTCCGGAGAACTTCCGCTTCGACAACGTGCTGTGGCATTCGAGTATCGCCGCCCTCCGCGGCATGCTGCAGGCCGTCGCCGAGCAGGAGCAGCTAGAGTTGGGCGACGGCGACCTCGACGAGGCGGTACGTAACCTTGTCGAGGGGATCGTTCTTCGATCCCGAGCCTGGGATTGACGTCACATTTTGGCGATGCCGGGCACGTCGGCTCCTTCGAGTACGGTGAGGGCGCGTAGGTTGCCCTGGACTCTCCAACCGTCACCGGCAGGGCTCACGTCGACGATCTGAGAAGCATCCACCTCGAGTTGGCCGCGTGGGTCTGAGTGGGTCGCAAAGTCGCGCACGATCGCGATGACGTCATGGTCGGCGAGAGGGATTCGTTCCCGGTAGCCCTTGGCCGCGGGCATGCGGTTGAGCATGTCGAGCATGTACTCGAGGGATTCAGCCGACATCGAGATGCTGATGAGGTCGCCGTCGACCAGTAGACGAGCGTCCGGCACGGCGGTAGCAAGCTTGCCCTTCTCGGCGAGGATCGCGATGACGGCGGGCATGAAGGCGGGGAGGTCGGCAGGCCGGCGCGAGGTGACGAGGTTGCGGTCCACGACCACAGCAGCATCAACCCACTCGGCGCCGGCGTTCGAGAGGTCGTCGCGGATCGCGGGAGACGATGTGACCCTGCGGCCGGATGCCACTCCGGCGGAGGCCAACACCCAGCCGCCGTGACAGATCGCGGCGACCAGGCCGCCGGCTTCATCCATCGACGCCACGAAGCTCTTGACCGCTTCTGACCGTCGCAGCGCATCCGGAGCCCATCCGCCGGGCACGATCACCCCGTCGTATTCTGAGGGGTCGAGATCGTCGATCACGGCGTCGGGTTCCACCGGATACCCATGCTTCGAGGAGTAGCTAGCCCCCCCGAGGCCGGCCACTATCACGTTGGCTCCGGCCTCCTGCAGGCGCAGCTTCGGGTACCAGAGCTCAAGGTCTTCATACTCCTGCGCCGCCAAGATGACGATGCGCCTTCCGTTCAAGGGCATGACTGCCTCCTCGTGTCTGTGTGTGACGAGGCGTTCCCGTCGTGCCTGCACCTGTTCCCTGTGGTCGTACTCTCACAAACTCCGTCCTTGCGCATGTACCCTTGTGAGCAGCCGTGCGCCGCACCTGAAGCTTACCAAGAAAGAACCGATGGTGGTTTGGAGGGCCTCAGGCGCAGGGTACCCATGGGAGCACCGCGCTCGACTCGGGAGGCTACTCCCCGTGCGCACACCACAGGCCCGCGGCGACGCGGGAGAACGATCCGGAAGGAGACACGACGACGATGGCATTCACGCTGCCCGATCTCCCGTACGCAAAGGACGCCCTCGAACCACACGTGAGCGCCGAGACTCTGGAGTTCCACCACGGCAAACACCACAATGCTTACGTGACCAACCTTAATGCTCTTGTGGAGAACACAGAACTCGCCGATAAGACCCTCGAGGACATCATCGCCGCAGCCGAAGGAGGCGTGTTCAACAACGCCGCACAGGTATGGAATCACTCCTTCTACTGGAAATGCATGAAGCCGGGGGGCGGGGGTTCGCCCGCTGGAGACCTCGCGGCGATGATCGAGCGCGATTTCGGGTCGTTCGATTCCTTCAAGGAGCAGTTCAGCAAGGCGGGAGCCACTCTGTTCGGATCAGGATGGGCATGGTTGGTGCTCGAGGGCGGCGCGCTGAAGATCACCCAGACCGCGAACGCCGACCTGCCGCTGAAACACGGCCAGGTCGCGCTCCTGACCATGGACGTGTGGGAACACGCCTACTACGTGGACTACCGGAACGCCCGCCCCAAGTACATCGAGACCTACTTGACGGAACTCGTCGACTGGGACTTCGTGGCGGCGAACCTGGCGGCGGCCTCGTAGGATCGATAAGCTCCGGAAGCCCGGTGCCGGGCTTCCGGAGAACATCACCACCTGGTTTGCGTCTGGGGTTCAGCGGGCATGACGTGACCAGAGGGCGGGCTCGGCGCCTGCGCGAGCCAAGCACGTAGGGGGTGTGTCATGGCCACGGTACCGTCACAGGACGACAGGACTCCCATGGATGTCACCGGGCACGCCACAGACGCTCCGGTGGCGCGTAGCGGAGTCCGATCCGCGATTCCCGCCGAGGGGTCCGCCCAGTCGCTGCCTTCTCTGAGCGCAGACGAGTCACGTGTCTTGAGTGCCATGTCTGAAGCGCGACACATCTCGATCGGCGTGCTGCGTGCGCGTACGGACCTAGGCTCCGAAGAGCTGCGCGAGATACTCGATGCTCTCCGCTCGAAAGGCCTTGTCACCCGCCTCAACACCGTCGTCGAGAGCTACTCCAGTCTCTTTCCCGGACTCCGTGTCGGCGACTGAGACTCCGCTCGAGCCAACTCTGCGCAGCCGCCTGCTGGCGGTACCGAAGAGGGTCTTCTGGGGCACGGTGGAAGACGATTGTCTCGGCATGTCTGCTCAGATCGCGTACTACGGTCTGCTCTCACTCTTTCCCTTCTTGCTGTTCTTGCGGGCCCTGGTGCCTCATCTGCCCGGTAAGGGCCAGGTGATCGAACGCACGCTTCACGGGCTCGAACTGCTGGTGACTCCGGAGAGCCGTCTGTACGAGATCGTGCGCGACAACATCGTCGATCAGCTCGATGCCGGCAGTTCCACCCTGCTGTCTGTGGGTGTGCTGCTCACGCTCTGGGGCGGGTCGAGCTCCTTCGCCGTGCTCATCAAGGCCATCAACCGGGCCTACAGTATCCGGGAGACGCGCTCCTGGCAGCGGAGGCGACTCCTCGCGGTGGCCATGACCTTCATGACCGCCCTCTTCATACCGGTGGGCGTGACGCTCGTGCTCCTGGGCCCGAGTTTCGGTGAGACGCTAGGTCGTCTCCTCGGAGTGGAGTGGGCCGTACACGCGGTGTGGACCGCGGTGCGCTGGCCGGCCGTTGTGGTGTTCCTGACCATCGGCCTCGCGGTGATCTACTACTTTGCGCCAAACACTCCTCAGAGGGCGATGCACGTGCTGCCGGGAAGCTTCTTCGCGGTCGTGGCGGTCATCGGATCGTCCCTGGGATTCTCGTGGTTCATCGGGCTCAACCTCTTCGAGTTGAAGTGGTTCACCTACGGAGCGATCGGCACGGTCATCGTGATTTTGTTCTGGATGTACCTGATGGGGCTCGCGGTCCTGATCGGCGCGGAGGTCAACGATGCCGTGGGGAGGGCGCTCGGTCGACCTCCGCGCGAAGGGGTCGTGAAGGAAGATGCCCACGCTGCCGAGCCGCTCGCGTAACAGGGCGCGATCCGGATTTGCCTTCGGATAGCTCTCGAGCCGGACCCGGCGAAGGACGGCGCAACGCCCCCGAGGGGATCAGTCGTCGGTCTGCGCGGTGCGGGCCTTCTTGGCGCCGTCTACGAGCCAGGTGATCCATTCGTCGAGGCCGTCCCCAGTGCGGGCGGATAGCGGGATGATCCGGGCCGACGGGTTCACCCGCCTGATGTTGGCGAGTATCGTGCCGAGATCGACGTCGAGGTGGGGTAGGAGGTCGGTCTTGGTCACCAGGGCCAGGGACGCCTCGTGGAACATGAGAGGGTACTTGAGGGGCTTGTCTTCCCCCTCGGTCACCGACAGGAGCACCACCTTGGCGTCCTCGCCGATGTCGAACTCGGCCGGGCACACCAGGTTGCCCACGTTCTCTACGACGAGCACGTCGAGAGAATGAAGGTCGAGCTGGTGGATGGCTCCCGCCACCAGCGGCGCCGCGAGGTGACAATCGCCGCCGAAGGGGCCGGTGTTCACCTGAACCACCTGGATGCCGAAGGGGGCGATGCGGTCCGCGTCCGCCGTGGTCTCGATGTCGCCTTCGATCACCCCCATCACAAAGCCGTCCAATCCGCGCTTGAGGGTGGCCTCGAGCAATGCCGTCTTCCCAGCACCTGGCGAACTCATCAGGTTCGCCGAGAAGACGCCGTGAGCACGCAGGAGTCCGCGGATGACCTGTGCGTGCCGATCGTTGGCGGCGAGCAGGTTCTGGTGTAGTTCTACCTCGTGCGGGCCGCGCTCTCCTCCCGAAGTGCCCCCGGCTCCGTGACCACCCTTGTGATACCTCATTCCGGTGGACCGGCCTGCGGCGCACGGGAAACGTCCGGTGTCTCTGGTGTGCCGTCTGTGCGAGTAGTCCATCGGTGGCTCACTCCGTCCCGTCGTCGATCTCTATGGCTCTGAGGAGGAGCTCCTTGCCCTGGAGTACCTCCACCGGGCCCTCGCATACAGGGCACATGAACTCCACCTCGGTCACCGTCCATTCGCTCGCGCACGGGGCGCATCGAACACGCACGGGTATCTGCTCTATGATCAGGCGCGCGCCCTCCACAGGCGTCCCCTGGCTCACCACCTCGAAACAGAAGGTGAGGGCGTCGGGCACGACGGCTCTCAACTTTCCTACCTGCAGGGTCACAGAGACCACGGATGCCCCGGGCTTGAAGTCTCCCAGACAGCGCTCGACCTCGGTGACCACCCCGGCGGCCAGTGTCATCTCGTGCACGGCTTCAGCAGATCCGGGGAAGCTGCTCGCCGAGCGGCATGTCGAGTATCCGCCGCCCTCCCAGCTCGGTGTCCAGGGTCACGAGGCCACCGAGTCCCGCTTCGACAGCGCCGATGGCGGCCGCCCGGGCCCCGTAGGGGTGGCCGCGCATCACATCGAGCGCCCGTGCCTCGTCCTCCGGCGCCACCACGACGACCACCTTGCCCTCGTTGGCCACGAAGAGCGGGTCGATGCCGAGGATCTCGCATAGCGAGCGCACCGCTGGGGAGACCGGGAGCGCCTTGGTGGACAACGCGACACCCCAGTCACGGCCGGCGGCCAGCTCGTTGGTGACGGCCGCGAGGCCACCGCGGGTGGCGTCGCGCAGGAAGCGGAGCTTGACGCCGGCGTCGAAGAGCGCGGTTATCAATCCGTTGAGGGGGGCGCAGTCGCTCTGGATGGGGCTGTCGAAGCGCAGGCCCTCGCGCGCCGACATGACAGCCATGCCGTGGTCGCCGAGGGTGCCGTTCACCAGGACTATGTCTCCCGCCCGAGGTTCACCCCAACCGGCCGGGAGCTCCTCGCGCATCGCGCCGAGGCCGGCGGTCGTGATGAAAAGGCCGTCGGCTCCGCCGCGTTCCACCACCTTGGTGTCGCCGGTGACGAGCACGACTCCTGCCTCGGCCGCGGTGGCGGCCATGGAGGCCGCGATGCGGCGCAGGTCGTCTAAGGGCAGGCCTTCTTCGAGCACGAAGGAACAGGAGAGATAGCGAGGCACGGCTCCTACCACGGCGAGGTCGTTCACCGTGCCGGCCACAGCCAGGGTGCCAATGTCGCCACCGGGGAAGAACCGCGGCGAAACCACGTACGCGTCGGTGGTGAAGGCGAAGCGGCCTGTGCCCAGGTCGATGAGGGCCGAGTCGCCGAGTCTCCTGAGTTCGGGGTTGTCGAACGCGGGAAGGAACACGTCCCGCACGAGGCGTGCAGAGAGCGAACCGCCGCCGCCGTGAGCGAGGAGCACCCGCTCTTCAGCGCTCACTGGTGATCCCTTCGTCGGCCGGACCCGCGGCGCCTGCGATCGGCAGACGTCTTCGCTCGTACCGGTAGTAGGCGGCGCAGGTGCCCTCCGAAGACACCATACAGGCTCCCTTGGGAGCCTCCGGTGTGCAGCGCCGGGCGAAGAGCGCGCACTCGGTGGGCACCACGATGCCGCGGAGAACGTCGGGGCAACGGCAGGCCGGGTCGTCCTCGGCGTCGGGCACCTGCACGTCGAACCGCTTGGCCGCGTCCAGGTGGGCGAACTCCCCCCGGATGGCGAGCCCGCTCCCAGGGATCACTCCGAAGCCGCGCCAGGCGGCATCACACGGCTCGAACATGCGTGCGAGTAGGGCTCTGGCTGCAGGGTTGCCCTCTTCCGTGACGGCGCGCCCGTAGGCGTTCTCCACCGCGGCCCGACCTTCCGCCGCCTGGCGGGCGAGGAGGAGGAGGGCGTGCAGGATATCGAGAGGCTCGAACCCGGCGACCACGGAGGAGGCGCCGTACTCCTCAGCGAGGAAGCGGTAAGCCCCAGACCCGATCACAGTGCTCACGTGTCCGGGGCAGATGAAGCCCCTCACGTGCACGTCGGGGGCCTCCATCAGAGCACGCATGGGCGGCGGCATGACCTTGTGGTCGGAGAGCACCGAGAAGTTCTGAAGGTGCTCCTCGTGCGCCTGCAGGAGCGCCGCAGCCACTGTGGGTGCCGTGGTCTCGAAGCCGATGCCCAGGAATACCACCTGATGCTCGGGTCGGCTCCGAGCGAGTTCGAGGGCGTCCAGCGTGGAGTAGACCACCCGCACGTCACTGCCCGCGGCCCGGGCTTGCTCTAGGCTCGTCTGCGACCCGGGCACCCGTATCAGGTCGCCGAACGTGGCGATGATGACGTGGGGGAGGCGGGAGAGGGCGATGGCGTGGTCGATGTTGCGGAGCGGCGTCACGCACACAGGGCAGCCTGGCCCAGAGACCAACCGCAGCTGCTCGGGGAGCAACGAGCGTATTCCGAACCGGGACACCGCCATGGTGTGGCTCCCACAGACTTCCATGAAGGTGGCCGGCTCGGGCAGACGGACTGCGTGCAGTTGGGCCAGGACCGCCTCAGCGGCGGCGGCGTCTCTGAATTCGTCCACGAATCGCATGGAGCCGATTATACGCGTAGCGGGCGGCGTCACCAGACCTTGGGGCAACCCCAGCACACCGGCTCCATATCGAGCGAGATCCCGAAGCGGTCGTGCACGGAGCCTCGGACGTAGGCCGCAAGTGTCATCAGTTCGGCCGCCGTAGCTCCCCCCAGGTTCACCAGGGCCAGGACGTGCCTGGTTGAGACTCCGACGCGACCTTGCCGATAGCCTCGGGCGATTCCGGCCCGTTCGATCAACCAGGCCGCGGAGAGCTTGACGAGGCCGGAACCGGCGGCGTGGGCGGGCATACTCTCGGCGCCGGGTACGCCTTCGGCACGCAGACGCTCCTTCAGGCGCGCCGCGGCGGCTGTGGCGACCACCGGGTTCGTGAAGAAGGAGCCGGCGCTCCTGTGGTTCTCGTCGGCCGGGTCGAGCAGCATCGACTTTCTCCGACGCAGCCGGAGCACAGCCTCTCGCACTTCGTCCAACGAGGGCGGGACCGCGGGCGCGTCGACCTCCGACCAGCCGAGTTCACCGCGCAACTCGTCGTACTCCACCTTCGGGCCTCCACCGGGAGTGAGCGCGAAGGTCACGGCCAGGACCACCATCCTGCCTGGTTCCCGCCGCAAGACGGAGTCGCGATACCCGAACCCGCAGGCGGCCGAAGGGAGGTCGGTGGTCCGCAGGGTGGCGGTATCGAGCACGCGCACCGTGAGAACCGTGTCGGCCGCCTCCTGGCCGTATGCGCCGACGTTCTGCACCGGAGTCGCGCCGACGGAACCCGGGATGCCCGCCAGGCACTCGACGCCGGCTTCGCCGCGGCGCACCGCCTCAGTCACGAGGGGGTCCCAGGTCTCGCCCGCGCCGGCCGTCAGGCAGGTGAAGTCCCCTTCGCGACGGAACCTGATCCCGCGCGGCGCCATGTGGACTACGAGGCCGTCGACGCCGTCGTCACCCACGACCACGTTCGACCCTCCCCCGAGGAGATAGACGGGCAGCCCCCGGTCGCGCGCCCACTCGAGCGCGGCAACCAGCGTCGGCTCATCGTCGGCCGTCACGAAGTGGCGGGCGGGGCCTCCGATGCCGAGGGTCGTGAGGGGGGCGAGGGGCGTCTCGTCGGCGATCCGTAGGCTCACGGCGCTACTCCAGGTCCGAGACTCCCAGAGCGAAGGGCCGCCGCCGCGGTCTCGGCTTGTCCGAGACAGATGCCCCCGTCGTTCGTTGGGACATTGCGGTGTCGAAGAACCCGAAGGCCCGTGTGCTCCAGACGCGTCGCCAGGAGGTCGGCGAAGAGGATGTTCTGGAACACTCCGCCGCTGAGGGCCACGGTGTCGAGTGAGTGGTCCGCCGCGGTTCGCTCGGCCACGAGGGCGAAGACCCAGGCGAGGGCGTGATGGAACGCCGCGGCGGTCTCCTCTCGCGACCTGCCCCCGGCCACGTCTGCGAGGAGGGCTCGCGCATACGGTTGGAGCGGAAGGAGGGTCATCGGAGCATCGCTATCCCAGTCGGGCGAGTCGGGCGCTGCGTGCGCTGCGGCCGCCGTGATCCAGCCTGCCCCGTCGTCGTGGAGCCAGCGGGGCCGCCGATCAGGCTCGGGGAGGCCGTTGCGCGAGAACCACCGTCGGGCCGCGGTCTCCAGCATGATGGCCGCCTGCCCCTCGTAGCTCACCTCGTGACGGATGCCGAGGAGCGCCGAGATCGCGTCGAAGAGGCGTCCCGCCGACGACGTCAACGGCGTGTTCAGCCCGGCTCGTGCCGCCTGGAGCACCAGCTCCCACGGCCGCTCGAGGAGGTCGCCGCCTCCGGGGAGCGACGCGTCCGGCTCCCGGCCGCATGCGTCCAAGAGCACGATCGCGAGTCGCCAGGGCTCGCGCACGGCGGCGTCTCCTCCCGGCAGAGGCAGGTGGTCGAGATGGCCCACGCGCTTGAGAGATCCAGCTGCGCCCACGAACACCTCTCCACCCCAGATCGTGCCATCGGCACCGTAGCCGGCCCCGTCGAGCGCGAGGCCGACCACGGGCCCTTCGTGCCCGGCATCGGCCAGCACCGAGGCGATGTGGGCTTCGTGGTGCCGTATGGCCAGGAGTGGGAGTCCGTGCTCAGCCGCGAAGTCACGGGCGAAGCGGCTCGACAGGTAGTCCGGGTGAAGGTCGTGGGCCACCAGCGCGGGCTCGAGGCCGAAGAGGCCCTGGAAATGCGCGACCGCCTCCTCGAGTGACCGCAGTGTCTGCAGGTTCTCCAGGTCGCCGATGTGGTGGCTGACGAAGGCGCGCGACCCACGGGTGATCGCGAAGGTGTTCTTGAGGTGGCCGCCCACCGCGAGTATCGACGTATCGGAGCCGTTGAACCTCACCGGCAACGGCGCCCACCCTCGCGCCCGCCGCAACAGGTAGGGCTCCCCGCGGAACACGCGCGCCACCGAGTCGTCGGTGCGTATGTGGATCGGCCGGTCGTGGCTGAGGAACCCGTCGGCCAAGGGGCCGAGCCGCCGGTGCGCGTCTTCGTCGTCGTAGGCGATGGGTTCGTCGCTGAGATTGCCGGAAGTCATGACGAGGGGGACGCCCACCTCTTGCGCCAGCAGGTGATGGAGCGGGGTGTAGGGGAGGAACAGGCCGTACGTGGTCACACCCGGAGCCACCGAGGGGGCGAGCCGGACGGTCGGGCGGGTATCTCGCACGTCCGGCGGAGCGGGTGGGACGTCCGGCGGAGCGGGTGGGACGTCCGGCGGAGCGGGTGGGACGTCACGCTGTTCGAGCAGTACCACAGGACGCCTCGTAGACGTGAGGAGCGCCGCCTCTTCCGGTGAGACCACGCACAGCTGTTCCGCCGCCTCGAGGGAGTCCACCATCACGGCGAAGGGCTTCTCGTCGCGGTGCTTGCGCGCGCGCAGTGTGGCCACGCTCCCTTCCCTGGTGGCGTCGCAGGCGAGGTGGTAGCCGCCGAGACCCTTCACCGCCACGATGCCGCCGCGCTCCAATTCCGCCACCGCCCGAGTGAGCGCGTCCTCGGCGCGCCAACGGGGCGCCTGGGCGACGGCCCGTGTCGCGCTCGGTCCCTGGGCCACGGCGAGGTGGTCGGGGAGGCGGTCGGGGCGATGGTAGTACGCGAGCGTCGGCCCGCAGGTGGGGCACGCGTTGGGCTGGGCGTGGAACCGGCGGTTGGTGGGATCCTCGTATTCGGCGGAGCAGAGGGCGCACATGGTGAAGCCGGCCATGGTCGTGGCAGGGCGGTCGTAGGGCACCGACTTGGTGATGGTGAAACGTGGTCCGCACGAGGTGCAATTGATGAACGGGTACCGGAAGCGACGGTCATCAGGGTCGAAGAGCTCGTCGAGACAGTCGGCGCATGTGGCCGCGTCGGCGGTCACCAGGGTAGCCGAGCCGGCTTGGCCTGTGCTCGGAGCGATCGAAAAGCCGCACCACGAGCCCGCCGGAGTGGCCGTCGCCACAACCGACTCGACGAGGGCGAGCGGGGGAGCGTCGTCGGTGAGTCGCTGCTCGAACGCTCCGACCCGATCGGCGGGCCCTGCCACCTCGATCTCCACGCCTTCCGAGGTGTTCCACACCCGGCCGGACAGGCCAAGCGTGGTGGCGAGCGCGTGCACGAACGGGCGGAACCCGACTCCCTGCACGGCCCCTCGCACCGAGATCTTCCGTGAGATGGTCGAAGCGCCGCTCCCGCAGTCGTGTGCGGCTGTGTCCATGGGGCGCACTGTACCATGGAGAGAGCCGCCTCCCAGGTTCACTTCCCGCGAGGCGTCGTGCGGCAGGCGGGCCGGCGCCTTCTGATAGAATCCGGCCCCATGAAGCCCGAACCCGAACATGCGTCCCTCGGCCGCACTGATCGCACCGTGGACAGCGAGACGTTCGACTCGCGACCGATCGGGGTCTTCGACTCTGGGGTCGGGGGGCTCACGGTGCTTCACGAGTGCCTCGTCAACCTGCCCGCCGAGGACTTCATCTACCTGGGTGACACGGGCTTCTTCCCCTACGGGTCGAGATCGCTCGAAGAGGTGCGATCGCTCGCCTTCCGCAATGTGTCGTTCCTCGTGGAGCGGGGGGTGAAGCTGATCGTCGTGGCCTGTAACTCGGCCGCCGCCGCCGCGCTCCCTCAGCTCCAAGCGGCGTTCGAGACACCCATCGTGGGCGTGGTGATGCCCGGTGCCCGGGCTGCCGTGCAGGAGACTCGTTCCCGACGGGTAGGCCTCATGGCTACCGAGGCCACGGTGCGCTCGGAGAGCTACCAGCAGGCTCTGCTGTCGCTGGACGCGGGTGTGAACGTCTATCCGGTCGAGTGTCCGCGCCTTGCCCCCCTGATCCAGGAGGGTGACGTGTTCTCCGAGGAGGTGGAAGAGGCGGTGAGACAGTACGTCGGCCCCCTCAAGGCGAGCGAAGTGGACACCGTGATCCTCGGATGCACCCACTACCCGTTGATCACTCCCATGTTGCGACGGCTTCTCGGTCCGCAGGTGTCGTTGGTCAACTCGGCGGAGGAGATAGCTCGAGAGGTGGGAGAGATCCTCGAGCGGAAGGGCGTTGGCAACAGGGCGGGACGCGAAGGGGGGTATCGCTTCTACTCCACGGGGGATCCGGAGTCGTTCAGGAGAGTGGGCGCTCGATTCCTCCAATTGCCCATACGGGAAGTCGTCCTGTGGGAGACCCGGGAGCGCGCTTCGCTCGCGGCAACAGACGAAAGGTAACTTGTATGAGTTCAGGACCAGACGTGGTAGAGCGCTCGCCCGCCGAGATGCGGCCGCTGGTGATCACTCCCGACTTCGTGCGCTCGGCGGACGGCTGCGTGCTCTTCGAGTTGGGCCGCACGCGTGTGCTCTGCACGGCGAGTATCACGGGTGGTGTCCCGCGCCGGTTGCGAGGGACCGGGGGAGGGTGGCTCACAGCGGAGTACTCCCTCCTGCCGGGGTCGACGTCTGAGCGCTCGTCGCGTGAAGCGGTGAGCGGGCGTCAGGGTGGCCGCACCGTCGAGATCCAGCGTCTGATCGGGCGCAGCCTTCGGGCGGTGACCGATCTCTCGCTCATGGGGGAGCGCACCGTGTACGTCGACTGTGACGTCATCGAAGCCGATGGGGGCACGCGGTGCGCCTCGATCTCAGGTGGATACCTCGCGCTGTGTCTCGCGCTGAAGCGGGCGGTCGACCGGAAGATGATGAAGGCCATGCCGCTCACGGACTCCGTGGGAGCGGTGAGCGTGGGGCTCGTGGGAGGCATGCCGTTCCTCGACCTGGACTACGCGCAGGATTCGACGGCCGACGTAGACATGAACGTGGTGATGACCGGTAGCGGACGCCTGATCGAAGTGCAGGCCACCGCCGAGGGCGACGCGTTCGATCGGATCGCCTTCGACCAACTCCTCGACCTGGCCGCGGCGGGGATCGAGGAGATATCGGCCGCTCAGACAGATCTGGTGCGCCGGATATACGCGGCGGAATGACCACTTCGGCGGAGATGCGGACCGTCCTGCGGTTGGTCGTCGCCACCGCTAACCCGGGGAAGACACGTGAATTCGGCCGCCTCCTTGGATCGCGCTTCTCCGTCGAGCCCCTTCCTTCTGGCGTGGTGCTGCCGGAAGAGACGGGTGTCACCTTCGCCGAGAACGCGCGTCTGAAGGCGTACGGGGCGTTCGATGCCCTCGGCGGAGCCGTGGCGGTGCTGGCCGACGACTCGGGTATCGAGGTGGCGGCTCTGGGCGGGCTTCCGGGTGTGCGCTCCGCCCGCTTCGCCGGCGAGGACGCCTCGGATGAAGCCAACGTGGCTCTTCTCTTGGAACGTTTGGGAGCGTGCACCGATCGTGAGGCTCGGTTCGTGTGTGCACTCGCACTGGTGCTGCCGGGCCCGCCTTCCTCGGGGGGGCTTCGTGAAGCTCAAGGCCTGCTCCCCGGTTCCGTGACGCACCACCCGAGGGGACTCGACGGGTTCGGCTACGACCCGGTGTTCGTTCCGAACGGATGGGACATCACTCTCGCCGAGGCCGGTCCAGAGAGCAAAGACCAGATCTCGCACCGGGGGCGCGCGGTGAGCACCCTCCTCGAAGCGTTACGGCAGGAGGGAGCGTTCGCCGATGGATGACGCGCGATTCGAGAAGTTGGCGGCGGAGGCGCTCGACTCCCTGCCCGAAGAGATCCTCGCGCACCTGGAGAACGTCGACGTGGTGATCGAGGAGTGGCCGAGCGAAGAAGACCTGGAAGAGGTCGGGCTGGCGGGAGAAGACCCATCGTCGCTGCTCGGGCTCTACCTGGGCGTGCCTCTCACCGAACGGGACTCGTCGTACGCCGCCCTCCCCGATCGCATCGTCCTGTATCAGGGCTCGATCGAAGCCGCCGCGGGTGACGACGCCGAGGCGGTGCGCGAAGAGGTGCGCGACACGGTGATCCACGAGATCGCCCACTTCTACGGCATCTCCGACGAGCGCCTGGAGGAGATGGGCTGGGCCTAGCTCGGTGGGCTGGACCGGGTTCGGCGAGCGCCGGGCCTAGCTCGGCGGGGGGCTCGAAGAGAGCAGGAGTGCGGCGAACGCGAACGCGTTGTTGAACGCGTGGGCGAAGATGGGCACCCAGAGCGTCCCGGTGCGGTGTAAGGAGTACGCGAGCACCGCGGAACCGGCGATGAGGGGGAGGAACGCCGCCACGTTCCCGTGCACCGCCGCGAACAGGATGGAGCTGTAGATCAGGCCGCGCACCAGTCCCTTCCGCGCGGCCATTGCCTGGAAGACGAACCCCCTGAAGAACACCTCCTCGGCGACAGGTGCGAAGACGACGCCCGCCGTCACCAGAGCGGCGCGGGCCCACGGCCCGGCGTCGGTCAGCGGGAACAAGGCTGCTTGGTCCTGCTGCACGCCGAACGCGGCGAGCAGCAGGGAGATGGATCCTGACGCCAAGACGAACAAAAGGCCGTACCCGAGGCCGACGACAACCGGTCTTCGCGTTCCCGAGGCGCGGAGCCCGAGGTCTCGCCAGCCGGCGACGCCGCGCCGGATCACGACCAGGTACACACCGGCGAGCAGCGCGGCGTCCGTGGCGAGTATGGCCAGAGCCACTACCCTCGGGTCGCCGAGAGAGCGGGCTCCGAATCCCGGCGTCGTGGCTCCGTCGCCGATGAGACCGGCGAGCAACGCGGTGACGCCCGAACCCACCACATATGCCAGGAGCAGCACAGCCAGGGCCACGGGCCAGGTGCCCACCCGAGAAAGGGAAGGGGGCGTGGGGGTAGGTTCGGGCTCCTCGCCGGCGTGCACGCGGTTCAGCGGGATAGTCTGCGCACGAGTTCGAGCACGAGGCGGCGGTCCACGGGGCGAAGGCGGCGGGCGAGCTGGGTGAGCTCTCGCAGCTCGAGCGCCTCTTCCGTATCGGCTTCGAGGGTCAGTTGGCCGGACTCGAAGAGGGGGTCGTCCTCGTCGAGGGCGGCGTGATAGAGCAGGCGCCGGGCCGGGACCCCGAGGGCCTCGGCCACCGCCTCGACCACGTCCGTCGTGGGGTTCTTGCGGCCCTTCTCGATATCGCCCAGGTAGCTCTTCGAGATGCCAGATTCGTCGGCGAGCGCCTGCAAAGTGAATTCCCGCTCTGTGCGGAGGCGGCGGATGGTCATGCCGATGTAGTCTGCGAGTCGCCTGTGGGCCAAAAGTGCCTCCGAGCGGACCGTGTCGCGGACGCGCCCATCGAAGGCGAGCACACCTCGATCGTGGGCCGCCCGTCGAATCGTGGCGGAGCAAGCCGTCGGCCCGGCAGGGCCGCCGCAGTCTGCGCGCCATGTGCTGCAGTCTATGGCGGTATCCTGTGGAATGCAATCGGGCGTCGCCTTGTGATGGGCTGCGGGTGAGTCTATGATTGCCCGGCGAGCGCCCCGGGGATCCGCGGCGGCTTTTCCGACGGGCACGGTACACGGAGGTCTCCGATGGCTGCGAACACGAAGAACCGAGCGAGGAGTCTGTTCGCCGTCACCGCCGCGATGGCCACCATCCTCGTGCTGTTCGCCGGATGTCGCGCCGCTACGGACGATCCCGTTCCTCCATCTTCGACCACCGATTCAGGGCCCACCGCGACCACGGCCTCCACCGAGGACACGACCGGCGACTCGCTCGTGGGTGTCGAACTTCCCGGAAACTTCGCCCAGTGCCCCGACTGCCACAGCCGGTTCGACGGGTCGGTGGGCCGCGACGGCGTCTTGGTGTCGAACTTCACTCACGATCTGCATCTGGATTCCGGAGCGTCCTGTCCCGACTGCCACCTGGTGCCCACCCATCGTGAGGACGGTATCGTGAAGCCCACGATGGCCAAGTGCTTCGGTTGCCACTCGCAGGACGAGGCGGGCGCTCCTCCGGGGGCGTGCGACGCGTGTCACCCACCGGACTTCGGGCTGGTGCCGCTTTCGCACGACGACGCCGATTGGCTCCCCGCCCTGGAACGCCTCGACGCCGTCGCGGCACTGCACGCGATCGACGGCCTGGGCGGGCCCGAAGAGTGCTCGGTGTGTCATGACGCCGGCTTCTGCATCGACTGTCACAAGGTCGACATGCCACATCAGGGAGACTGGACCGCCGCCCATCCCGCGACGGCTCGAGACGTGGGCGAAGGCGCCTGCGGCACCTGTCATCCGGCCCGCACCTTGTGCAACGAATGCCACCACACGGGGTTCGAAGCGGGGGACGTGCCCTGGACCAGGCAGCACAGGGGTGTTGTGGCGCAGGCGGGGGTGCTCCCGTGCTTCCAGTGCCACAACTCCACTACCTGCGCGCACTGCCACACCACGGGAGAGTACAAAGCGTTCTAGGAGAGACCGGTTCGGCCCGGGTGCCGATCCCGAAGCGGCCGCATCCGGATCGGAAGGTGAGGTGACCGGTGGCACGCATCGTCTACTTTGACCCGTGGGCCGGGGCCTCTGGGGACATGCTCCTCGGCGCGCTGCTCTCGCTCGACTCCGGGGAGGGACTTGTCGGCCGCCTCGAAGAGGCAGTGGACGCTCTCGGCCTTCCGGGAGTGCGGGTCGAGGCCTGGCGAGCTACCTCGCGGGGTGTTGGGTGCACGAGGGTGGACGTGGTCGTGCCGTCCGACACTCCCACCCACGACCTGGCCGGCTTCGAGCGTCTTCTTGAGGCGGCTACCGCCCTGTCGCCTGCGGTGCGAAAACGCTCGCTGGCGGCGCTACGCCGGCTGGCGGAGGTCGAGGGGGGCATCCACAGCGTGTCGCCGGAAACCGTCCACTTCCACGAACTCGGTGGCGCCGATACCATCGTGGACGTGGTGGGGACCTTTGCGCTCCTCGAGGCCCTCGCGGTGGATCGCGCGTTTCACGGCCCCGTCCCACTCGGGTCGGGCACCGTGGACACCGAGCACGGGAAGCTCGGGGTGCCCGCTCCGGCCACACTTGAACTCCTGAAGGGCGTGCCCGTGCTGGCGGGGCCCGAGCGGAGTGAGGTGACCACGCCGACCGGCGCCCTGTTGCTCACCGAGTCCGGAGGGCTTTTGCGGGGCGTGCCGCCCATGGTGGTGGAGCGGGTGGGCTTCGGGGGCGGAGCGCGCCACCTCGAACACGGGCCCAACGTGCTCCGCGCGCTGTTGGGCGAGACCACCGCGAACCCGGGGTGGAATCCGGACACGGCGCCGGATCCTGGTGGGGAGCAGCTGGAGGCGCAGATGGTCGTCGTGCTTGAGGCCACCATCGACGACGGTTCTCCCGAGATCGCCGGGCACCTCCTCGGCCTGCTCATGCAGGCCGGAGCGCTCGACGCCTGGTGGTCGCCCGTGTTCATGAAGAAGAACAGGCCCGGGTTGGAGCTCTCGGTGTTGTGCCGTCCGGAGCACGAGGCGCGGCTGGTCGATCTCGTCTTCCGCGAATCCACGACGTTCGGGGTGCGCCGATCGGAGAAGTCCCGCCACCTGCTCGAGAGGGAGATCATCCACGTGTCGATGGATGGGCAGACGATAGGTGTGAAGATCGGCCGGCGCGGCGGCCTTCCCGTGACGGTGGCAACTGAGTTCGAAGACGCCGCCCGGGCTGCCGAGGTGCTCGACCTGCCCCTCAAGGAAGTCATGGCGCGGGCCGCCGAGAACGCGCGCCGCCTGCTCGCGGAGCGACCAGTGGTACAGAGCGACCGCTAAACGGCGAACTGGGCCGCTGCACGGGACAATGGCTATTGATTTAGAGCCAGTCGTTACTATAATGGTCGTCCGGACGGTTGACCCCCCATCAGAGGAGGAACGGGAGGCGTGAAAAGCGATATCCAGATCGCCCAGGAAGCCACGCTCAAGCCGATTGTGGACGTGGCGAAGGACCTTGGTCTCGGTGAGGACGAGATCGACCTGTACGGGAAGTACAAGGCGAAGATCCACCTCGACGTGTTCGATCGTCTGGCCGACAAGCCTGACGGCAAGTTGATCCTGTGCACCGCGATCACCCCGACGCCCGCGGGCGAAGGCAAGACCACCACCAACGTGGGCCTCTCCATGGGTCTGGCGAAGATCGGTAAGAACGTCGTGACCACTCTTCGGGAACCTTCCCTCGGTCCTTCCTTCGGGATCAAGGGCGGCGCGGCGGGAGGCGGCTACGCCCAGGTCGTACCGATGGAAGACATCAACCTTCACTTCACCGGCGACCTGCACGCCATCACCACCGCTCACAACCTGTGCGCCGCGGTGCTCGACAACCATCTGTTCCATGGCAACGAGCTCGACATCGACACCGAGAACATCGTGTGGCCGCGCGTCGTCGACCTGAACGATCGGGCCCTGCGTAGTGTCACCGTGGGCCAAGAAGGTGAAGGCGTCGAGCGCAAGAGCCGTTTCGACATCACCGTGGCTTCCGAAGTCATGGCCATCCTGTGTCTCGCCACCGACCTCGAAGACCTGAAGGCCCGTCTCGACCGCATCATCCTGGGCTACTCGAAGTCGGGCACCCCGGTCACCGCGAAAGACATCAAGGTCTCGGGCTCCATGGCCGTCCTTCTGAAGGACGCCCTCATGCCGAACCTGGTGCAGACTCTCGAGAACACCCCGGCCATCCTTCACGGCGGTCCGTTCGCCAACATCGCCCACGGCTGCAACTCGGTGCAGGCGACCAAGCTCGGACTCAAGCTGGCCGACTACTGCGTCACGGAAGCCGGTTTCGCCGCCGACCTCGGCGCGGAGAAGTTCTTCGACATCAAGTGCCGCTACGCGGAACTCACTCCCGACTGCGTGGTGCTCGTGGCCACCATCCGTGCGCTCAAGACGCACGGCGGTGTGGCCTTCGCCGACCTGAAGGCCGAGGATCTGGGCGCGTTGGAGAAGGGCCTCGACAACCTGCAGAAACACGTGGAGAACATGCAGCTGTACGGTGTCCCCGTGGTCGTGGCCATCAACCGCTTCCCCGACGACACCGACAGTGAAGTGGCGCTTCTCGACGAGAAGGTCAAGGCCATGGGCTCCAAGGTCGTGCTCTCCGACGTGTGGGCCAAGGGCGGCGACGGCGGTGTGGAACTGGCCAAGGAAGTCGTGCGCATCTGCGACGAGGAGACTCCGGACTTCAAGTTCCTCTACGGGCTCGACGAGAGCATCCAGGAGAAGATCGAGGCCATAGCCACCAAGATCTACGGCGCCGACGGTGTCGACTACACTCCGGAGGCCGAAGAGGCTATCGCGCGCTTCACCAAGAACGGGTACTCCGGGCTTCCCATCTGCATGGCGAAGACCCAGTCTTCCCTGTCGGACGACAAGACCAAGATCGGCCGTCCCACGGGCTGGAGGCTTACCGTCCGCGAGGTGCGACTGTCCGCTGGAGCGGGCTTCATCGTGCCCGTCTGCGGCAAGATGATGACCATGCCCGGTCTCCCCAAGAAGCCCGCGGCTGAGGCTATCGACTTGGTCGACGGTACGATTGTCGGCCTCTTCTAGGAGTCGCCCCATTCCTCACGCGAACCTCACGGCCGACGCATGACAGAACGGCACACGCTTACCTTCAAACCTGGTGGCGTGGTCGCGGCCGATGTGCCGCGCGGAGAGACCATCCTCCGCGCGGCCATGCTGGCCGATCTGCACATAAATGCGTCGTGCGGAGGCTCGGGCTCCTGCGGCAAGTGCCGCGTGAAGATCGTCTCTGGTGAGGTCGAGTGCGAGCGCTCGGCGAAGCTGTCCGACGACGAATGGTCCGAAGGCTACCGTCTGGCCTGTCAGTCGCACATCGTGTCCGATCTTGAGGTGTTCGTGCCGGAGACGTCGAGGATGGGGAACGCCGCCGTCCTCGAGCGTGAGATGCGCGGCGACCGGAAGGGACGCCTCCTCACTCCTGCCCAGCTCGAGTCGCTGGTGGCGGGCTGGTCGTTGGACCCGGTGGTGAAGAAACTGTGCGTTCAGATGATCCCGCCGAGCGAGAGCGACAACCTGAACGACCTCGCCCGGTTCAAGAAGGCTCTCAAAGACGAGTTCGGCCTGAGCAACGTCTCGATCGACTCCATCTGGATCCGCAACATGCCCCACGTCCTGCGCGAGCAGGATTGGCTGGTCACGGCGACCGTGGTCGATACGTCGTACGGGTCCAAGGTCATCGAGCTCGAATCCGGATCCCACTGCGGCGAGGACTACTCCGTGGTGATGGATATCGGCACCACGACCGTGTGGGGCCAATTGCTCGACCTCAGCGAAGGCGTCACCGTGGCGCAGGCCTCCCGGTACAACAAGCAGATCAGCTACGGGGACGACGTGATCAGCCGCATCGTCTTCTCGCAGAAGCCCAACGGCCGCGAGACGCTCCAGCAGGCGATCGTCGACACGATCAACGAGATCGTCGACGAGCTCGTGGTCGAGAGCGGCATCCAGCGCGAACGCATAAGCCACATGGTGGCCGCGGGCAACACCACGATGACCTGCCTGATGCTGGGCATCGACCCCAAGTATCTGAGGATGGCGCCCTACGTGCCTCCGGCGGACTTCATCCCCCCGGTGCGTGCGGTGAACCTGGGTGACGGCATCAAGGTCGGCCGGCACGTGCATCTGCACACCTTCCCGAGCGTGGCGAGCTACGTGGGCGGCGACATCGTGTCCGGCATCCTTGGCTCGGGCATCTTCGACACCGAACAGATCACGTTGTATATCGACATCGGCACCAACGGCGAAGTGGTCATCGGCAACCGCGAGTGGCTCATCGCCACGTCGTGTTCCGCCGGGCCCGCGTTCGAGGGCGGCGGCATCAAGCACGGCATGCGGGCCACCGACGGCGCCGTCGAGACCGTGCGCATCGACCCGGTCACGTACGAGCCCACTCTGCTCACCATAAGCGACGTTATGCCCATAGGCATCTGTGGCTCGGGCATCATCGACGCGGTCGCCGAGTTACTCAAGGTCGGCGTCCTCTCCCAGAACGGCAGGTTCGATGTCTCGCTCCCATCCGACCGGGTGAGGACCATCGACGGGTCCAACGAGTACGTCCTGGTGGAGGCCCGCTACTCGGGCACGGGCGACGACATCGTCATCACCGAGTCCGACATCGACAATCTGGTGCGCGCAAAGGCCGCCATCTTCGCGGGCATCATGACCCTTCTCGAGAGCGTCGCACTCGACTGGAAGGACCTCGAGCAGATCTACGTAGCCGGCGGCTTTGGCAAGTACCTTCGCATCGAGCAGGCGCAGGCTATCGGCATCTTCCCCGAAGTCGACCTGGACATCTTCACCTTCGTAGGCAACGGATCGCTCCTCGGAGCCAGGTTGGTCTCGTTCTCCAAGGATATGTTGAAGGCTGCCGAGCAGGTCGCCCGCACGATGACGAACGTGGACATGTCGGACAACCCGATGTTCATGGACCGCTACGTAGCCGCGATGTTCCTGCCCCACACGGACATGAAGTACTTCCCCAGGATGGAAGAGATCCTTACCGAGCGCGTCGGCGAGGCCCGATAGATGGCGACGACGAAGACAGTGGCCGTCGCCGGCAAGGGCGGCACGGGCAAGAGCACGTTGGCCGCGCTTCTGATCCGCGAACTCGTGGGGATGGGTCAGGCCCCGATCTTGGCGGTAGACGCCGATCCGAACGCGAACCTGGGAGAGCTCCTTGGAACGCGGGCGGCGGTGACCGTGGGCGGGTTGCGTGAGGCGGCTTTCATGGGCGTGCGCGAGATCCCAACGGGCTGGGACAAGCAGAGCTGGATCGAATACAAGATGCACGAGGCGATCGAGGAGGCTGCCGGCTACGACCTGCTGGTCATGGGCCGGCCGGAAGGCCCTGGGTGCTACTGCTACGCCAACAACCTGCTGCGCGAATACATCAAGACCTTGGCGAGCGAGTATGCCTGGGTCGTGATGGACAACGAGGGAGGCCTCGAACACCTAAGCCGCCACACCACCCGCGACGTCGATGTCATGTTCATAGTGACCGACCCGTCGGTGCGCGGCATGCGGACCGTGGAGCGCATATCGGAGCTCGTGGACGAGATGGGACTCGTCGTGGCGGAGCGCTACGTCGTGGTGAGCCGGGTGCCCCAGGGCGTGGCCGTGGACGGGCTGATGGAGCACACCACAGTGCCGCTCGGAGGCGTCGTGCCGCAGGACGACGCGCTCTTCTCGAACGACCTCTCGGGCAAAGACGTGTTCGCTCTTCCCGAGGACGCGATCAGCCTGGGAGCGGTGCGCGGTCTCATCGAACGGTACCTGGAGATCTAGAGGGTCGTCCTACGACGGTCCTCTCGTGCGGCTTCTTGCCTACGAGAGAGAGGGGAGTACGGCAGATGGGAGACGGCTACATCGGCGGGAGTATCGAGGCGTTCCTCGACAAGTTGGCCACGGCGAGCCCGGAACCGGGCGGCGGCAGTGTGGCGGCACTCGCAGGTGCTCTTGGAGCGGGCTTGGTGAGCATGGTCGCCAGCCTGACGGTGGGCAAGGCGAAGTACGCCGACGTGCAGGGCGACATCGAGGCCCTTCTGGCGCGCTCGGAGACGATCAGGGCCGAGTTGCAGGAGTTGGTGCAGAAGGACACCGAGGTCTACGGCGCGGTCTCGGAAGCGATGAAGCTCCCCCGAGAGACAGAGGAGCAGACAGAAGTCCGCGACCGCCTGATGCAGGCGGCCCTCATCGAGGCCGCCAAGGTGCCGCTCGCGATATCCGAGCAGGCGTTGGCTGTTGCGCAGCTCAGCCTGACCGCAGCCGAGATCGGTAACGTGAACGCGGTCAGCGACGCGGGTGTGGCGGTACTTCTCGCCGATACGGCCGCGCAGAGCGGCGCACTGAACGTGAAGATCAACATCGGCTGGATCCAAGACCAAGATTTCAACACGAGCAGCTGGAACCGGGTGCAGGAGATCCTCGCCGAGACCGCAGCTCTTCGAACCACCGTGATGGACCTGACATACGAAAAACTCGGATAGTCGCGCTCGAGCGGCATCCGGCCACGACCAACGGAGAAGGAGACGGGATGGCAGCGAAGATCATCGATGGTAAGGCCATAGCGGCCGAGATCAGAGAAGAACTGGGTCGTGAGCTCGCTGAGCTGAAGGCGCAGGGCATCGAGCCCGGCATCGCCACGCTACTCGTGGGCGACGACTTCGGCGCCAAGATGTACCGGGGCGCCGTGGAGAAGTTCTGCGCCGAGATGGGCTTCGGGTACCGGGAGGAGACTCACTCTTCCGATCTCACCGAAGCGGATGTCATCAAGATCGTGGAGTCGCTGAACGCCGATCCCAAAGTCTCGGGCATTCTTCCTCTGCGCCCATTCCCGGCGCACATCTCCGACTCCGCGGTGATCAACTCGATCAGCGTCGACAAGGACATCGACTGCTTCCACCCGTACAACATGGGGAAACTCGCTCTGGGCGAGCCCACGTTCCCGCCGGCCACCCCCTCGGCCTGCATCGAACTGATGGAGCGTTATCTGAAGGCTGAGGGCATCGACGTCAAGGACGGTTTCGAGGGTGCTGAGATCTGCGTGGTCGGCCACTCGAACATCGTAGGGAAGCCGGTCAGCTTCCTCGCGCTGAACCGCAACGCGACCGTCACCACGAGTCACGTGTTCACCTCGATGAAAGGCAACCTCGAGAAGCACACGACGACCGCTGACTACGTCATCGTGGCCGCCGGCTTCCCCAACCTGATCAATGCGGCACAGGTGAAGGAGGGCGCGGTGGTGATCGACGTGGGCATCAACAGGGTCATCGTGTGCCCCGAGTGCAGCACCTACAACCGTTCGAAGAAGGACCCCTGTAAGAACTGCAGTACCGACCTGGCCGAGGCCGAGACCAAGACAGTGGGCGACGTGAACTACGACGAGGTGGCCGCGAAGGCGAAGGCCATCACTCCCGTGCCGGGAGGAGTAGGATCGGTCACCAACATGATGCTTGCCAAGAACACCCTGCGCGCCGCCAGACTACTGGCCGGCGCCTGATCTCCCGCGGCGAAGGCAGCGGGACCGCTCGAAGAAAGGAGTGATGGAGTTGACTTTTCAGGCTCCTGTCGAAACATACAAGGGAGCGATCCGTCAGATCGATGTGGGCGGCGTGGCCGTCGGTGGGGAGTCGGCGTTCCCCTTCCACACGTTCGAAGGAGCGATGCCCAACGACCCGAGAATCGCTTTCGAGGTGTGGGACATCGCCCCCGATGACTGGTCGGTGACGCTGAACGACGTGTACGGCGGCGCGTTCAGCGATGCGGTGACTTGGGCGAAGAAGGTCGTGGACGAATTCGGCGCGGACATGATCTATCTACGCCTGCGCGGCACCGATCCCAACGGCGCCAACCGCTCAGCGGCCGACGCCGCCGCGACGGCTAAAGCTGTGGTCGCCGCTGTCGACGTGCCCGTGATCGTGGTCGGGTGCGGCGACGTGGAACGCGACCCCGAAGTGCTCAAGGTGGTCGCCGAGGCACTGGGCGGCAGCAAGGTGGTCATCGGCAACGCCGAGGAAGACACCTACCGCTCCGTGGGTGCGGCCGCGATGGGCTATCAACACAGCGTCGTGGCCTTCAGCCCGATGGACGTGAACCTCGCAAAGCAGCTGAACGTTCTTCTTTCGCAACTCGGGCTGGACGAGGGCTCGATCCTCATGGACCCCACCACAGGCGCTCTCGGATACGGTCTGGAGTACGCGTACACAGTGTTCGAACGCGATCGTTTGGCGGCGCTCTCGCAGAACGACGCGAAGATGCAGATGCCTATCATCGCCACGGTGGGCCAGGAAGCATGGAAGGCGAAAGAGACCAAGGTGAGCGAGGACGAGCTCCCCGGAACGGGCGACCTGGTCACCCGCGGTCTGATGTGGGAATCGCTCACCGCCGTCGCTCTCTTGGTGGCCGGTGCGAACATCGTCGTCCTACGCCACCCGGAGTCAGCCGCCCTGGTCCGGAAGACCATTTCCAGCCTCAAGGGCGAATAGTAGAAAGGAGTCCCCGACGATCATGTCTGATGAGAAGAAGAAAAAAGGTAACGACTACGCCAAGTCGATCGATCCGGCTGCTCTGGAGATGCTCCAGATCGCCGATGAGAAGGGCATCTCCACGATGTTCTCCCGCGTCGACGAGGTGTCGGCGTGCCCAATAGGAGCCGAAGGTGCCTGCTGCAAGATCTGCTTCATGGGTCCCTGCCGCTTCGTGGGCAAGGAGAAGGAACAGAAGCACGGAGTCTGCGGCGCGAACCTGGCCACTGTCGCGGCGCGGAACTTCATCCGCTCCTGCGCCGGCGGAGCCTCCGCGCACGCCGACCACGGACGCACCATCGCCGAGACCCTGCTGATGGTGGGCAAGGGCGAGGCGGCGGACTACCGGGTGAAAGACCCCATCAAGCTGCGTACAGTCGCCGGCTACTTCGACATCCCGGTCGAGGGCAAGGACGACAATCAGCTTGCCGTAGAAGTGGCAACGGCCGCGCTCAACGAGTGGGGCAAGCAGAACGAGCACCAGATCTACGCGAAGCGCGCTCCCAAGAAGCGCCAGGAGCTGTGGGAGAAGCTGGGGGTCACTCCGCGCGGGTTCGACCGCGAAGTGGTGGACTCCATGCACCGCACCCACGCCGGTGGCGATCAGGACGCTCAACACATCATGGACCAGTGCGTGCGCATGTGCCTGGCCAGCGGATGGGGCGGCTCCATGCTCGCCACCGACATCTCGGATATCCTCTGGGGCACTCCGAGGCCGCTCACCAGCGAGGCCAACCTGGGCGTGCTGAACGTCGAGGACGTCAACATCATCATCCACGGACACGAGCCCGTACTCTCCGAGATGATCGTTGACGCTTCCCAAGATCGCGAGATCATCGAGTACGCCAAGAGCAAGGGCGCGGCCGGCATCACTCTGGCCGGCATCTGCTGCACGGCGAACGAGATCTGGATGCGCCGAGGCGTACCGCCGGCAGGCAACTCGCTGCACCAGGAGCTGGCGCTCCTCACGGGCGCGGTGGAGCTCATGGTCACCGACATCCAGTGTGTCTTCCAGGGACTCGTGGGCGTGGCCAAGAACTTCCACACGCACGTGGTCACCACGTCACAGAAGGCTCACATCGAGGGAGCCACTCGCGTGGAGTTCCACGAGGATCGGGCGCTCGAGATTGCCAAGGACATCGTCAGGATGGCGATCGACAACTACGAGAACCGCGACGCGGCCAAAGTCCACATCCCGAACATCAAGAGCCCCGTCGTCGCCGGCTTCTCCCACGAGTACATCCGGTACATGTTGGGCGGGAAGTATCGTGGGAGTTTCCAGCCCCTGAACGACAACATCATCAACGGCAAGATCCAGGGCGCCGTCGCCATCGTCGGCTGCAACAACCCCCGCTCCACCCAGGACGAGGGCATCATCAACCTGGTCAAGAACTTCATCGAGAACGACGTACTCGTGCTCGTGACCGGATGTGCGGCCCACGCGGCCGGGAAGCACGGCTTCCTCACTCCCGAGATGTTCGAGAACGCCGGTCCGGGGCTGTCGGAGGTCTGCGAGACCACCGGCATGCCGCCCGTGCTCCACGTGGGCAGCTGTGTGGACAACACCCGGATACTCACCATCCTCACGGATATCGTAGAGACCGGTGGTCTGGGCGACGACATCGACCAGGTGCCGGCCGTGGGCATCTCGCCGGAGTATTACTGCGAGAAGGCACTCGAGATCGCCACGTACTGCGTGGGCAGCGGTGCCTACGTCATCTTCGGTGGGGTGGAGTCCCCGGTGCGTGCCTCCGGTGCTGTCACCGACATCCACACCTCCGGGTGGGAGGAGCAGTTCGGCGGCAAGCTCGAGTTCATCTCCGATTGGCAGGGGATATTCGAGGCCTCCATGGCCCACATCCGCAAGAAGCGCGAAGCCCTCGGCATCCACGAGGCGCAAGAGCGAGTGCTGTTCGACATGGCCGACCGGCGGGGGTAGTGACTAGATGACCACTATGACGCAAAAAAGGAAACCCGAAGGTATCCGCGAGATCATAGCCGGTGGCGTTGCCCGCGGAGCCCGCGCCTACTACGACCTTGCTACCAGCCGCTTCGAGGAGGCCATCGCCTCCAACGACGCGGGTCAGAAGCGGGAGTTCTTCCCGAACACCGGCTACGCACTGCCCGTGATCCAGGCGATCACCGGCCACAAGGTCGAGTCCCTCGACGACATGCGTTGGGTGCTCGACGAGGCCGCGCGGCTCCTCCCGCCGGTGCCCTCCGACAACCTCTGGTTGCCCTACCTCGGCGAGACGCTCGACGGAGGTATGGCCGCTCTGTGGTTGGCCGAGCTCATCGAGGCCCTGAAGTATGCGGGCGTAGGCCCGGCCCCCGTCGACGGCATCTGGCTCGGTGCGGCTGACGACAGCATCATGCGTGCCCGAGGCGTCGAGTTCGTAGACGGCTCGGCCCCTGGCTTCGCCGCTATCACCGGTGCCGCTCCCGACGTCGAGACCGCGGTCGCCATGGCTCGTGAGATGCAGCAGAAGTCTCTCTACGTGTTCATCGCCGGCGGCTCGCGCGGCACCACCTTCGCCGATCAGTTGGCCGAGGGTGGAGTCGAGATGGGCTGGGATACTCGTCTCGTGCCCTTCGGGCCCGAGATCTTCAGCCACATCTACTCCATCGGCTTCGCCACCCGCGCCGCCATGGCCTTCGGTGGCGTGAAGCCGGGGGACTACAAGAGCATCCTGAAGTACAACAAGGATCGTGTCTTCGCGTTCGTCGTCGCCCTGGGCGAAGTCGACGACCTGAAGTATGCCGCGGCTGCGGGAGCCATCAACTACGGCTTCCCCACGATTGCCGAGGACGACATCCCGCAGATCCTGCCCACGGGTGTCACCACCTACGAGCACGTGGTCTCCAACATCCCCGCCACCGAGATCGTGGCGAAGGCCATCGAGGTGCGGGGTCTCAAGATCGTCATCACGGAAGTGCCGGTGCCCGTTGCGTACGGCCCCGCGTTCGAGGGTGAGCGTATCCGCAAGGAAGACCTACACGTGGAGCTGGCCGGGCCGAAGGCCACCGGCGCCGAGCTCACCGTGATCGCCGAGAACGTGGAAGACGGCAAGATCACCCTTATCGGTCCCGATGTCGACGAGATCGAGGCCGGTTCGACCATACCGTTCGCCCTTCTCGTCGAGGTGTCCGGTCGCAAGATGCAGAAGGACTTCGAGCCGATCCTCGAACGCCAGATCCATCACTTCCTCAACGAAGCTGAGGGATTCCTGCACGTCGGTCAGCGCGACATCATCTGGGAGCGCATCAGCAAGAAGGCCGTGGCCGCCGGGTTCAGGTTCGAACATGTGGGCAAGATCATCCACGCCCGGTACCACGCCGACTTCGGCGGCATCTTCGACAAGGTGCAGGTGACCGTCTACACGCAAGAGCCTGAGGTATCTGCCCTGTTGGACCGGGCCCAAGGCGCCTACAAAGAGCGCGACGATCGTATCGGCTCGCTCACGGACGAGTCGGTCGAGACGTTCTACAGCTGCACCCTCTGCCAGAGCTTCGCGCCGGATCACGTGTGTGTGATCACGCCGGAGCGGCCGGGTCTGTGCGGTGCGTACAACTGGCTCGACGGCAAAGCCGCCTTCGAGATCAACCCCACCGGCCCCAACCAGCCCATCGTCAAAGGTGCGCCCGTTGATGCGGCCAAGGGTCAGTGGGTGGGTGTGAACGAGTTCGTGTACCAGAGCTCACACAACGCCGTCGAGCGGTTCAACGCCTACTCGATGATGGAAGACCCGATGACCTCGTGCGGCTGTTTCGAGGCCATCAGCGTGCTCCTGCC